>JBEKPY010000008.1:0-167505 GCA_049520275.1 Bryobacteraceae bacterium | reverse complement strand
GGGTTGTTCTTGCCCAGCACCCGCGTGATCGCCGCCGTCAGCGTCGTCTTGCCGTGATCGATGTGCCCGATCGTCCCGATGTTTACGTGCGGTTTACTGCGATCGAATTTTTCCTTCGCCATTCTGGTTTCTCCTGATTACCTGGTAACCCTGCCCTGCACCCGGGCCACGATCTCTTCCGAAATGTTGCGTGGCACTTCCTCGTACTGCCCGAAGTGCATCGTGAAACTGCCGCGGCCCTGCGTGCGCGAACGGAGTTCGGTGGCGTACCCGAACATGTCCGACAGCGGCACCATGGCCTTGATCAGGTACGTCGTCCCGCGAATCTCGGTCCCTTCGAGCCGGCCGCGGCGCGAGTTCAGATCGCCGTTCACCGAGCCCATGTACTCTTCCGGAACCACCACTTCCACCTTCATCACCGGCTCCAGCAAAACCGGTTTGGCCTTCCGGCAGGCTTCCTTCAGGCAGATGGAAGCGCAGATCTTGAAGGCCATTTCCGACGAGTCCACTTCGTGGTACGCCCCGTCGTAGACGGCCACCTTCACGTCCACCACCGGATAGCCCGCCAGAATTCCGCCTTCCAGCGCCTCGCGAACGCCCTTCTCCACCGCCGGGATGAACTCCCTGGGAATATTGCCGCCGTGAATCTCGTTGACGAATTCGAATCCGCCCGCCGGGAACGGCTCCACGCGCAGCTTGGTGCGGGCGTACTGGCCGCTTCCGCCGGTCTGCTTTTTGTGCGTGTAGTCGTACTCGGATTTGGCGCGCACCGTCTCGCGATAGGCCACCTGCGGCTTGCCCACGTTGGCGCCCACGTTGAACTCGCGCTGCATGCGGTCCACGATGATTTCCAGATGCAGTTCGCCCATCCCGGCCAGAATGGTCTGCCCGGTGTCGGCGTCGGTGGATACCCTCAGCGTTGGGTCTTCCTGCACCAGCTTCTGGATGGCCACTCCCAGCTTTTCCTGGTCGGCCTTGGTCTTGGGTTCGATGGCGAGCTGAATGACCGGCTCGGGGAAATCGATTTTCTCCAGCAGAATCGGCGCCTTTTCGTCGCAGATGGTGTCGCCGGTCACCACGTTCTTCAGTCCCACGGCGGCGCAGATGTCGCCGGCGAGAACCTCGGTGATTTCCTCGCGCTTGTTGGAGTGCATCTTCACCAGACGTCCCACGCGCTCCCGCCGCCCTCGGGCCACGTTGAAGATGCTCTCGCCCGCGCCCAGCTTGCCCGAATACACCCGGATGAAGGCAAGCTGGCCGACGAACGGGTCGGTCATGATCTTGAAAACGAGCGCGGAGAAAGGCGCTTCGTCGCTGGTGGCGCGGTCCTCCACGATGTCGTGATTGCCCGGAAGCGTGCCCTTCACCGGCGGAACCTCCACCGGCGAAGGAAGGTAATCCACCACGGCGTCGAGCAGGTTCTGCACGCCCTTGTTCTTGAACGCCGAGCCGCAGATCACCGGGAAAATCTTCTGGGCGATGGTGGCCTTGCGAATGCCGGCCATGATCTCGTCGTTGGAAATCGGCGTGCCGTGCACGAACTTCTCGAAGAGACCGTCGTCGTGCTCGGCCACCGCTTCGATCATCTGCTCGCGGTACGCTTTCGCCTTCTCCAGCAGATCCGCGGGAATGTCCTCGTCGTCATGCTCGGCGCCCAGCGTCTCATCGCGCCAGATGCGCGCCTTCATGCTGATCAGGTCGACGATGCCCTTGAAGTGCTCTTCGGCGCCCACCGGAATCTGAATGGCCACCGGCCGCGCCTGCAGACGGTCGACGATGGTGTCGATGGCGTGGTGGAAATCCGCGCCCACGCGGTCCATTTTGTTGATGAAACAGATGCGCGGAACCTCGTATTTGTCCGCCTGCCGCCACACCGTCTCCGATTGCGGCTGCACCCCGGCCACGGCGTCGAAAACGGCCACCGCGCCGTCCAGCACCCGCAGGCTGCGCTCCACCTCGGCGGTGAAGTCCACGTGCCCGGGCGTATCGATGATGTTGATGGTGATGTCGCGCCATTCGCAGGTGGTGGCGGCCGAGGTGATGGTGATGCCGCGCTCCTGTTCCTGCTCCATCCAGTCCATAATGGCCGTGCCCTCATGAACTTCGCCGATCTTGTGCGTACGGCCGGTGTAATAAAGGATGCGTTCGGTAGTGGTGGTCTTACCGGCATCGATGTGCGCCATGATGCCGATATTCCGCATTTTCTCGATCGGTACTGTTCGTGACATAATCAGTGCCTCTCGGTCCACCGCCACTGCGGATCGGGACCCGCTTCCCTGCCCCCGGCCTCCTACCACCGGTAGTGCGCGAAGGCCTTGTTGGCCTCCGCCATCCGATGAACGTCGTCCTTCTTCTTGATCGCCCCGCCGCGCAGATTGGCCGCGTCGAGCAGCTCGTTGGCCAGCCGGTCGGGCATTCCCTTCTCCGGCCGCGAGCGTGCCTGGCCAATGATCCAGCGCAACGCCAGACTGGTGCGGCGATTCTGCGAAACCTCCACCGGCACCTGATAGTTGGCGCCGCCGACGCGCCGCGTCTTCACCTCCAGCATCGGCTTGGCGTTCTCCACCGCCTTCTTGAACAGCTTCAGCGGGTCGTCGCCGGAGCGCTCCCGAATCTTGTCCATCGATTCGTAGAAGATCCCCTGGGCGACGTTCTTCTTGCCCATCCACATCATCGAGTTGACGAACTTCTCCACCAGGGTCGAGTTGTACACCGGATCCGGCAGAATCTCTCTGATTTCCGCTCTTCGTCTGCGTGGCATCTGCTCTGCTACCTCGGCCTACTTCTGCGGCCCTTTGGGCCGTTTCGCGCCATACTTCGATCTGCTCTGCTTGCGGTCGGCGACGCCCGCGGCGTCCAGCGTTCCGCGCACCACGTGATAACGAACGCCCGGCAGATCCTTCACGCGGCCCCCGCGGATGAGCACGATGGAGTGCTCCTGCAGGTTATGGCCGACGCCGGGAATGTACGTGGTCACTTCGATGCCGTTCGTCAGGCGCACGCGCGCCACCTTGCGAAGAGCCGAATTGGGTTTCTTCGGCGTGGTGGTGTAGACGCGCGTGCACACGCCGCGCTTCTGCGGGCAGGCCTGCAAGGCCGGACTCGCCGTCTTGTAATTTGTCGGACGCCGCCCTTTTCGCACCAGTTGATTGAACGTCGGCACAGAATTCCTCTCTACGCGTTTCGAAAACCCAACCACCCCTTCCGCACGGCACGGCCAAGCGCGCGCACTCACGCACCGTACGAGAGGTTACTTTGTTCTGATAGCCCGGAGAGCGTGTTACCGATTGCCGCTCCCCTTTTGCGAGGGACTTACCATGGACAAGCCCTTGCGCCGCGGCGGTGTTCCGCCCGGAACAGCGGGGCCGACCCCCGGCCGGACCGCCCGATCTCCCGCAGGATGGTCACATCCTCGTCGGACAGTGGTAGCTCAGGAGTAGAAAGCTCGACTCGCCAAACCCTTCCATCATATCGGCAGCCCCGCCGGGTTGTCAAACCACCCAACCGCCCCGGTTGCCGGTAGTGGGTCCGTTTGAGCATCCGGCGCGTCCCAGCGCGCAGTGGCACCTACGCTTCTGGACGTGGGCCCTTGGGTGCGGCAATCCGAAAGGCGAAGTCAACACCCCCGAAATTCAAATTGAGCCACTACACCCGGTTGCCGGGGCTGAAGCTCCGCACCACAACGCGTGCAAAGCTCAGCCAAATGAGGACCCTCCGGGTTTACGCCGGGAAGAGATTCGTCATCCACGCAGTCCAGGCGGACTGGTCGCGCGCCACGACGTCCGCTGCCGTGTCGCCGTAGAAATAGAAGCTCACTGTGACGAATGCTTTCTTGCCGGCGGGGCACGCGGTGGCAAACACCGCACCCGGAGCCGGCAGATCGACGCGTAACAGCGCGTGTGGATTCCCGGCAGCATTGACTGACTCCACGATGCCGCTCAATGGAGGGGCGCCGTCGCCCGCATCGCGCCGCTCGCCCGGCGCTGCCTCCGCGAGATTCAGGGCGCCCGCGAGCTTCTCCCATGCGCCCGAGGCCGCCGGCATCGCCAGGAGTTGGATTTGCGAACTCGGCTGGCCGGCGAAGTGCTCCAGATACAGCCGCAGAATGCGGAAGAATGAGGGCCAGCCGGACTCGGTACCGGTCAGTTGATTGTCCCAATCATCGGTCTCGGCGAAGAGGCTGTGCACCACGCGCACTATGCATGTGCCACCGCCGCGGGCCTCCACAATCCATTCGGTGGCCATGGTGGGCGCGTTCGGCCCCCAGGACCCTTCCTTCACGAAGCGATGCGGCGCGTCCCATTCGATGATCGTGGCGACGGAGTCCATGCCCCCTCCGAAGTGGGAAGTGACGGTGCCGCCGATGCGGCCATCGACCTCGGTGGGCACAAACCATGCACCCACGCCCGGACCGGTGGCGATTGCTTGCCACACCTGTTCCGGCGTGCCCGGTACTTCCACTTCCACCTGCACCGAACGGCGTCCGTTCGCATCTTTCTTTACGCTCATACTGCGGTCTCCTTGTTTTCTTGGGGTAACGGGTGCGCCACCAGAAGGAGGCGGTGAGTGCGTCCGCCCAGGGCGGAAGCGTCATGATAACGCGCCGCGAGCTGAGTGATCGCGGCGGTGAGTTCGCTGCTGAATTGCGCGCGGTCGGCGGCCGAGCGGAAGCGGATCTCGGTGTCGATCGAGAGCGTGGCGAGGCGCTTGCCGGTTTCGCGCGCGCGGGTGGCGAGTTCGCTGACTTCACGGACGACACGGGCCGCCAGCGCGATCAGATAGCCCGCCGAGAGGCGGTCGCGGCTGCGCCCAGGGTCGGACGCCGCGGGGCCCATGGCGGCGGGCGACACTACGTAAGACGACGCGGTGGCTTCCACCAGGCGCTCTGTGATGCCGCCCCACTTGCGTTCGCTGGTAGGGCGCACGAGGTGGTGGCTCTCCAGGGCGCGCAGGTGGTAGTTCACTTTTTGGCGTGGAAGGGAGAGGCGCGCGGCAAGGGTGGCCGCCGACGCGGGCTCCGACAATTCGGCTAGGAGCCGCGCGCGGACCGGGTCGAGCGCGGCGGCGGCGGCCTGCGGAGACTGTATGACCTCGACATCCAGCACCAGAATATTAGAACATTGACAAATTAAGTTGTCAAGAGAAAACCGCGACGCCGTGGGCCCGGCCCGGATCGATTCCGACCGTTACCAGATCAGCGCGAAGGCGGGACATGCCGTCAGCAAGGAGATGATGAACGGGCCCATGCTGCGAGCGCTCAATCGATTCCCTGCTCGGAAAACTCGGGCTGAGACTCGAACGGGCCAAGGGTCCCCGCGAGACCCGGTTGCCCGGACGCGCATGCCGAGCCGAAACCCGCCCTCCGCCGGTGCCCGCATCCGCTCCGGCAACATCCCTTGCCGACGGATCGGACGCCCGAGAATCCTGTAGCTGACGGGTCCCTGTGCTAGTCTGATCAGACAGGGGAGAACCGTGGCCGCACGTCTCATTGCTGCATGGCTGTTGCTATGTCTCTCTCCGCTCGCGCCTGCTCTGACGCTCACCGGCAATACAGGCGCCCGCCCGGCGGTGTGCTGCTGCTGCCGAGGCAAGCGCACGTGTTGTTGCCGCCACGGCGCCGGCGCTCCGGGCTGGCACGCGATGCCCTGTTGCCAGGGCAACTGCCACGGCACGCCGGCAACGGCTGAGCGCCTCTCATGTCTTCCGGCGCCCGTACCTGCAGGCGTTCCCATGTACGCCGCCCGCCGAGCGCGAATCGCCTCGCCGCGGCCGGCGCTCGGTGTCACCACCATTCACACGCCGCTGTTCCAACGTCCTCCTCCCTTCCACTCCGATCACGCATAGTCTGAACCGCAACTTCTACAACAAAAGCCCATGAAGGAGGGTTTGTGCGAAACCTCGTATGCCGTCTGTGTCTGCCGGTCTTTCTTATGCTTGTTCCCCCGCTCCACGCGACCATTTTTGGAAGAATACAAGGAATCGTGCACGACCCACAGCATCGGCCTGTGGCTGGAGCATCAGTAAACCTGAGAGCGATTACCTCGGATTGGTCGCAAACCGCCCAAACCAGCGAAAACGGCGACTTTTCGTTCACCACCGTTCCGGTCGGCGACTACAAGATCATCGTCACTCAGTCTAAGTTCGAGACTTCGGAGCAGACCGTGACAGTCGCTTCCGGCTCATCGCCGATTCTTCACGTTCAACTGGTGATCGCGACCTTGAATCAAACTGTTGTTGTCGTCGGCCAGGCAGAAGTGGCCAATGTGGATTCGGCAACCCCCACCACCCTGATCGATCGCGACGACATCGCCCGAACTCCCGGCGCCGACCGCACCAACAGCATGGCCATGATCGCCGACTACGTACCCGCTACATACGTGACCCACGACATGCTGCACATGCGCGGAGGCCACCAGGTAGATTGGCTGATTGACGGCGTACCCGTACCCAACACCAACATCGCCGCCAATCTGGGCCCGCAGATCGACCCCAAAGACATTGATTATCTCGAAGTTCAGCGCGGCAGCTACGATGCGGACTATGGAGACCGTACGTACGGAATCTTCAATATCGTGCCTCGAACCGGCTTCGAGCGCAACAATGAAGCTGAGCTCGTCACGTCTTTCGGAAATTGGCGCCAGACGAACGATCAACTCAATTTCGGAGGGCACACCAGGCGCGTCGCTTACTACGCGAGCCTGAATGGCGATCGCAGCGGCTACGGTCTGCAGCCCCCCATCGGACAAGTCGTTCACGACGCGGAGAACGGTTATGGGGGGTTCGCGTCCTTCATATTGAACGCCAGTCCCGCCAACCAGTTTCGGCTGGTCGCCTCATTGCGCCAGGATTATTACCAGATCCCCACCGACCCGAATCCCAACTCGCCCGGAAATCAGGTTTATCCCAGTTACGGACTGCGCGATAGCGAACGTGAACCCGACGGTTACCTCACCTTCTCCTGGGTCCACACGTTTAATCCAAACCTGCTGATGACGGTTTCACCCTTCTATCATTACAACCAGGCCAGCTATAACGGCTCGCCGAACGACGTGCCCGTGATCACGAACGTGGATCAGACCGCCAATTATGCCGGTTTGCAAGCGAGCCTGGACACCACCCTCGTGAAGAACAACGACGCCCAGGTGGGAGTGTACGGATTCGCCCAGCACCAGAGCAACCTCTTCAGCAACGTTTTTACGGATTGCGGCACAAGCTGTGAGAACTTCGGCCCCTCTTCGGGCGCCGTAACCGGCGGCCTGGCCGAAGCGTTCGTCAGCGACCGGTTCAGGGTGACCTCGTGGCTGACGCTGATTGCCGGCCTTCGCCAGTCGCACTTCACCTCCCCCTCGGTCGGAACTCAGCCGGGAGTCGTGGAGAACGCGACCGACCCGCGCCTTGGTGTCGCCATCAGAGTCCCGCGCTTGAACTGGGTCTTTCGCGCCTTTTACGGCGAATTTTACCAGGCGCCTCCGCTCCTGACTGTTACTGGTCCACTGCTCGATTTAGCCAACAGCCAGAGTCTGGCCTTCGCCCCCCTGCACGGAGAGCGCGATGAAGAATACCAGACCGGCGTTCTGATCCCCTGGCGCGGTTGGGCGCTTGACGCCGACACCTTTCAAACACGCGCGAAGAACTGGCTGGACCACAGCAATATCGGCGAATCGAATCTTTTCTGGCCACTCACCTGGGACGCCGCCCTGATTCATGGTTGGGAACTCACCCTGCGCTCCCCGCGCCTCTGGCGCCTCGGTCAGGTCCATCTGGCCTACTCGAATCAGATCGCACAAGCCAAAGGGCCTTTCACCGGGGGCCTGGTCTGCCCTGTTCCCGCGCCGCCGGGATGCGAGCAGCCCGGAGGATATGCGCCAGTGGACCATGACCAGAGAAACACGTTGAACCTGGGCTTCAATGCGAGTCTTCCCTGGCACGCCCTGGCTTCGACGAATGTGTACTACGGCTCGGGATTCACGAACGGGACGCCAGACGCGCAATATCCGGGGAATTATCTTCCCCAGCACACTACCTTTGACATTTCCCTGGGCAAGAGTTTCGGCGAGAGCGAGAAATACCGGGTCTCATTGACCGCTTTGAACGTGGCGAATCGCCGCGTATTGCTCGACAACAGCCTGACCTTCGGCGGATTCCACTGTAATGACCCGCGACAAATCTACGCCGAATTCCGTTGGCGATTTCGCTACTGAAGAGCGGTCAATCACCGCCGCAGTGTATCGGCGCCGGCCCCGGCGAGAGCGGTTTTACCGGCGAAGCACTTCTCCAGCGCCTGACCCAGATCGGCGATGATGTCCTCCACCGCCTCGATGCCGCAGCAGAGCCGCACCAGACCGTCGCCGATGCCCAGCCGCTCGCGCTGCTTCGGCGAGAGGTCGCGGTGCGAGGCCATGGCCGGATACAGCAGCAGGCTGTGCACGTCGCCGAGCGAAGTGCCGCACACCACCAGACGCAGCGCGTCCATGAAACGGAACACCTCTTCCCGGCCGCCATCCCTCAACTCGAAGGTGACAATGGCGCCGTACAGTCCCGCTGGCAGCAGGCGCGCCACAACCTCCGCGTCGGGGTGCGCCGGGTCCTCCGGAAAGTGGACGCGGCTCACCGCCGGGTGGGCGCCCAGCCACTGGGCCGCGCGGCGCGCATTGGCACACTGGCGCTCCATCCGCAGGACGAACGTCTTGACGCCGCGCATGGTCAGGTAACTCTCGAAGGGGCCCAGAACCGGCCCGGAGATTCGGGAAATGCCGCGCAGCGTCTCCGCGTGGGCGGCATCGGCGATGATGGCGCCGCCAAGCACGTCGCCGTGTCCGGCGAGGAACTTCGTGAGGCTGTGCACCACCAGGCTGGCGCCCAGCTCCAGAGGACGCACCAGCAGCGGCGTGGCGAAGGTATTGTCCACCACCAGCGCCGCGCCCGCCGCGCGCGTGGCCTGCGCAATTCGGTCGATGGCCGGCACCCGCAGCAGCGGATTCGACATGGTCTCCAGAATCACGCACCCCGGCTTCCACTCGGCAATCTTCGGTCCCACCGCGGACAGATCGCAAATGTCGACGAAGGCCACCTCCGCTCCCAGTGGCTCCATGATCTTCGTGAGCATGCCGGTGGTGGCCCCGTAGAGCGCGCTGGCCGCCAGAATCCGCTTCGGCCGGTCGGTGAGCGCCACGATGAACGCGGTCTGGACGGCCATCATGCCCGAGGCGCACGCCAGGCACGCCGCGCCGCCTTCGAGCTCGCGCAGCAGTTCCTCGAGAGCGGCATTGGTCGGGTTCCCGTAACGCGAGTAAGACCAGCCCGGTTCCTCGTTGCCCATCACGCGGTCCAGCGTGGCGGTGCTTTCGTGCACGAAGCTGGACGCGGTGACGATGGGCGTGGTCACCGGCGTCGGCTGTCCGGGGATTCTCTTGCGGTCCCCCGCATGTACGGCTTTGGTTTCAATCTTCACTACGATCTCTTCCAGCGCACTCCCTCGCGCGTGTCCTCGATCACGATGCCCTGCTCCAGCAATTCGGCCCGAATTCGGTCGGCCCGCGGGAAATCGCGCGCCTTTTTCGCCTGATTGCGCTCCTCCACCCGCGCTTCAACCTGTTCGTCGGTCAAACCCGATTTCTGTTCCGACGGCTGCAACACGGCGGCGATGCAATCGAAGCGCGCCAGCAGATCTCGGGCCGCGGCCACGTTTCCGGCGCGGAACTCGCCCGCGTCCATGGCCGTGTTGGCGTCGCGGATGTACTCGAAAATGGCCGCGATGGCCTCGGCGGTGTTCAGGTCGTCATCCAGACTGGCCTCGAATTGCGCCAGCGCGGCCGCGGTGCGCTTCTCGATCTCTTCATTGCGCCCTTCGGCGGGCTTATCCGTATCCAGCCGCAACTGGAAGCTGCGCAGCCGGTCGATGGAGCTTTTCGCCCCTTTCAGCCCGTCGAAGGTGAAGTTCAATTTCCGCCGGTAAGGCACCTGCAGCAGCGCGTACCGGATGGTCTCCGGCGCATAGCCCTGTTCCAGCAGCTCGCGCAGCGTGAAGAAGTTGCCCGCCGACTTCGACATCTTCTGCGATTCGACGGTGAGGTGCTCGGAGTGCAGCCAGAAGCGCGCGAAGGGCTTGTGGGTGATGGCCTCCGACTGCGCGATCTCGTTCTCATGATGCGGGAAGATCAGGTCCACGCCGCCGGCGTGAATGTCCAGCGTGTCGCCCAGATACTTCATAGCCATCGCCGAGCACTCGATGTGCCAGCCCGGGCGCCCCGGTCCGACCTCGGTTTCCCACACCGGCTCGCCCTCCCGCGACGCCTTCCACAGCACGAAGTCGCGCGCGTCGGCCTTGTCGTACTCGTCCACATCCACGCGCGCGCCGGGGCGAATGCCGCTGAAATCGTTGTGCGACAGCTTGCCGTATTCCGGGAACTTCGCAATGCGATAGTAAATGGAGCCGTCGCTCGCGTACGTGTAGCCGCCTTCGGCCAGCCGCCGGATCGCCGCCGCCATGGCCGGAATGTTCTCGGTGGCCCGGGCCAGACGTTCGGGCTTCTCCAGCCGCAGCGTCGCGCAGTCTTCGAGGAACGCCGCGGTGTACTTCACGGTGTATTCGCCGATGCTCTGCCCCGCCGCGCTGGCGTTGCGGATGATCTTGTCGTCCACGTCGGTGATGTTCATGACGTGGTCCAGCCGGTAGCCGCGGTACCTCAGCCAGCGCCGGAGAATATCCTGGAAGGTGAACGTCCGCAGGTTCCCGATGTGAACGAAGTTGTAGACGGTGGGTCCGCACGTGTACATCCGGACGGTGTTGTCCCGCGCGGGTGCAAATTCCTCGGTCTGTTGCGTGAGCGTATTGTAGAAGCGCAGAGCCATCGAATCCTCCATCGTAGCGCAGGGTTCAGGTTCCGCTGCGCTCACGCCGCGCCAAAGCCGATGTATTGCACCTCTTCTTCCAGCTCCAGGCCAAACCTCTCGCAAACACGCGATTTCAGATCCCCAATCACCGCGCGAACCTCGGCCGCCGTGCCCGCCCCGGCGTTGTAAATGAGGTTGGCATGATAGTCGGCCACGTGGATGTCGCCGTTTCGCAGCCCTTTCGCCCCCACCTGTTCCAGGAACCACGCCGCCGGGACCTTGCCCTCGCGGACCACGTTCGCCGGGACCCGCGCGCGAACGGACTCGGCCAGGTCGTTGAAAATCAGGTTCTTGAAAATGCTGCCGGCGCACTTCATGGTGGGCGGGTACTTGACGTTGCGAACCGCCAGGATTTCGCCGGCCACGCGGGCCAGCTCCTGAACGGGTGCGGGTTCCAGCGACAGTTCCGCGGAAAGAACCGTCCAGTTGCCTGCCGCCGGACCTTCTGCGCTGCCCCGCTTGAAAATGCTGTCGCGATACCGGAACCGGCATTCCGCGCTATCCAGCGTACGCACCGCCGCGCCATCGAAAAATCGCACCCGTTGGACGCTCTCGCCAATCGCGCGCCCGTAGGCGCCGGCGTTTCCGTAGATGGCCCCGCCGACGGTGCCAGGGATGCCGGTCATGGTTTCGAGACCCCGGAGGCCGTGGGCGATGGAGTAGTCCACCAGGGCCTGCAGATCCGCGCCGGCCGCGGCGCGGACCCAGACGCCGGTTCGTTCGATGCCCGCGCCGGTGAACCGCAGGACGAATCCGTCGAATCCCCGGTCGGCAACAATCAGGTTGGTGCCGCCGCCGATGACCGCGAGGGGGCAACCGGACCCTCGGATGGCGTCCAGCGCCTCTGTCAACGCGTCTTCGGTGGACGCTTCGACGAAGTAGCGGGCGGGACCGCCGATTCCAAATCGTGTGTACGGGCCGAGTGGCACGGCTTCGGATATGGACAACCCGGGGATGGCATGGAGGCGGGCGGGGTGCATTGACTCCAGAGTACACGCGTGCGATGCTCCCACGGCCACGCGGACGCATAAACTGGTTGCTTGCAGCGACAGCTTCCAGGAAACTCGCAGGAAACGGACCGCGGCCGCTCCGCCGGAGCCCGCGGGCTCCCCATCTCTACGGCGCGGCCCACGGCCTTTGCGCTCCTGGTCCTCACCTTCGCGGTTCTGTTGATGAGGGTGCCCTTCGCGCCGCAGGCGGTGCAGCTCGACGACGTCGCGCCGGAGGTTGCCGTTGCGAAACGCGGCTTCGCCGTGTGTCGGACATGGCCGGGGCGGCCAGGCAGGGCGGCCTGAGAGGCCGCCGCAGGCTGAGAGCCTGCCCCACTGTACAAGGCAGGACGACGGGGCTGCTTTCAGGGGACGAGTGCTTTCGGGGGTGTCCTCCCGCAATCACAGTGCGGCGTGCAGGTAGGTGGCGAACCAATCGCCGGCCAGCTCGGCCACTTTGTCCAGCGCCCCGGGCTCTTCGAACAGGTGCGTGGCGCCGGCGACGATGCGCAGGTCCTTGTCACAGCGAAGCTGATCGAAGGCGCGGCGATTCAGGTCGATGACGGGGTGGTCACGGCCACCCACGATGAGCAGGGTGGGCGCGTCCACAACAGCAAGCGCGGGGCCGGCAAGATCGGGGCGGCCTCCGCGCGATACGACGGCGCGGACGTTGTCGGGACGGCGCGCGGCCGCCACCAGCGCCGCCGCGGCTCCCGTGCTCGCGCCGAAACAGCCGATGCGGAGCCGGGCCGTGGCGGCGTCTTCGGAAAGCCAGTCCACCGCCTGAATCAGCCGCGTGGCCAGCAGATCGATGTTGAAGCGCAGGTGGCCAGTCCGTTCGTCGGCCGCGCCTTCCTCGGGGGTGAGCAGATCCAGCAGGAGCGTGCCGAGACCGCTCTGCCGCAGCGTTTCCGCAACCTGCTGGTTGCGAGGGCTGTGCCGGCTGCTGCCGCTGCCGTGCGCGAACAGGACAATGCCGGACGATCCGGCCGGGACGATGAGGTCGCCTTCGAGTCCGCTGGGAGGAATGGTCATCGCGGCTCCCGCGCGGCGTCGGCCAGGGCCAGGGCCAGCAGCGAGCGGACCTCGCCGTCGCTGGTTTGCGAGAAATCGTCGTACCAATCGCTGACGGCGGAAAAATCCTCCGGCGAGCGCGCGCAGACGACGTGATCGGCGAGGCTGCGGAACTCGTCGCGAGTGGACGCCGCAGCCACGGGCACGGCCACCACGATGCTCCGGGGATCCTGCCGGCGCAGCGCGATCACCGCCGCCTTCATGGTGGACCCGGTGGCCAGACCATCGTCCACCAGGATTACCAGCCGGCCGCGCACGTCGGGCCGGGGGCGGTCACCGCGGTACTCGCGCTCGCGCCGCTCGATCTCACGCGACTCGCGCTCGGCCACGGCGTCGATGATGCCAGGAGAAATGGCCAGGTGGCGGACCACGTCGTCATTGAGGACGCGCACGCCGCCGCTGGCGATGGCGCCCATGGCCAGTTCCTCGCGGCCGGGCACGCCGAGCTTGCGAACCACGAATACGTCCAGGGGGACGCCCAGATGGCTGGCGACCTCATAACCCACGGGAACGCCGCCGCGCGGGAGCGCCAGAACCAGCGCGCTGGTGTCGCCCCGATACTGTTTCAGAAGGTCCGCGAGAGCGCGGCCGGCCTCGGACCGGTCGCGGAAGGCGGTTTCCATGACGCACCTCCCTCAGTACCTGTTGGTCCCCGCTCTTTGGGTTCGCGGTTCGGTAAGTACGGTTCCCTCCGGCCAGGCGGCCTGAGAGGCCGCCCCAGGCTTGACCACTGGCGAAGGACCGATGCCGGCCTTATCCGCGGATAAGGTGACCACCGCCGCTTCGCCCCTGGTCGGGCCTGCCCCACTTCGAATCGTCGCGCGCCGCAAAGAAATCAGGGTGTAGTAGTACATCGAACCGTCGCGGCCTGGTACATTGCCATCACTTGCGAGCCGCGCTCGTGGCGGCCGGTTTCGCCTCCGCGGCAACTTCGGGTTCGGGCTTTAACAGGCCCAGATTCTTGCGCAGCGTGGTGTCCACCTGCTGGCGAATATCGGCGTTGTCCTTCAGGAACTGGCGCGCGTTCTCCCGGCCCTGCCCAATGCGCTCGCCATTGAAGCTGTACCAGGAGCCGCTCTTCTCGACGATGTTCTGGGCCACCCCGAGGTCGATCAAATCGCCTTCCTTCGAGATGCCCTCGCCGTAAATGATGTCGAACTCGGCCTCGCGGAACGGCGACGCCACCTTGTTCTTCACCACCTTCACCTTGGTGCGGTTGCCGATGACGTTCTCGCCGTCCTTGATGGCGGCGATGCGGCGGATGTCGGCGCGAATGGACGAGTAGAACTTCAGCGCGCGGCCTCCGGTGGTGGTTTCCGGGTTGCCGAACATGACCCCGATTTTCTCGCGAATCTGGTTGATGAAAATGAGGCAGGTGTTGGAGCGCGAGACCACGCCGGTGAGCTTGCGCATGGCCTGGGACATTAGGCGCGCCTGCACGCCCATGTGGCTGTCGCCCATTTCGCCGTCGAGCTCGGCCTTGGGGACCAGCGCGGCCACCGAATCCACCACCAGCACGTCGATGGCGCCGGAGGCGATGAGCGCGTTGGTGATCTCGAGCGCCTGTTCGGCGTAATCGGGCTGCGACACCAGCAGATTGTCCACGTCGACGCCGAGTTTGCCGGCGTACTTCGGGTCCAGGGCATGTTCCACGTCGATGAACGCGGCGACGCCACCGGCCTTCTGCGCGGAGGCCACCACCTGCAAGGCCACGGTGGTCTTGCCCGACGATTCCGGGCCGAAAATCTCGTTGATGCGCCCGCGCGGGAATCCGCCCACGCCGAGAGCGTAGTCGAGCGAGATGGACCCGCTGGAAATCACGGAGACGGGTACGATGGCTTCCTTCGAGCCGAGCCGCAGAATGGACCCCTTGCCGAATTGCTTCTCAATCTGGCTCAGCGCCGTGCCGAGGTTGCGTGTGCGGTCTTTTTCGTCCATGTAAGTTGAGTCCTATAATTGCGGCGCGTAGTAACCCCGGCGCGCGTGGACGATGAGCTCCTTGCGACCGCGCACGCGCACCGACACGGGGTGATAGCGGCCATCGGCGACCAGCGGCTCGGGCCGGTAATAGAGGTTGTACTGATGGCGCAGCTCATTGGCCACATTGATGAAGGACTGGGCCAGATCCTCCGCCTTGAACGGGAAGAAGGCGACGCCGCCGGTCTCGGCCGCGTAGTATTTCATGATCTTGTCGCCGTCGGTGGGGATGTGCGAGATGTTCGTGGAAATGGTGTAGATCACGACGTCGCCCTTCTGGGCCATCTCCAGCGCCTGATCGCGCGTGTAGCGGCTCTGGTTGTCGTCGCCGTCGCTGAGGATGACCATGGCCCGGCGGAACTTGTGCATGGGCTGGTCCTGCATCAGTTTGTCGCGGCAGGCGAAGAAAACGGCGTCGTACAGCGAAGTGCCGCCGCCGGGGCGCAGGCCCTCGATGGCCTTTTGCAATTCCTGGGCGTTGCTGGTCAGGTCGGCCACCAGCTCCGCGGAGGAATCGAAGCTGACGATCATGGCCTTGTCCAGTTCGGGCCGCAGCGCCACGCGAATGAACTCGGAGGCGGCTTCCTGCTGGAAGCGAAAGCGGTCGCGAATGCTGTTGCTGGTATCGATGAGGATGGCGAGGCGCAGCGGCAGGTCGGACTCGGCGGTGAACTGCATGATGTTCTGCTGCTTCTTGTTCTCGAAGACTTCGAAGTCGTCTTTGGTGAGGTCGGTGATGAAGCGGCCCTTCTTGTCGGTGACGGTGAACAGGAGATTGACGCGATTCACTTCGAGGACGATGCGGCTGGTGTCATCGGGCGGCGCGGCGGGCGCGGGTTTCGGGGCGTCCTGTGCGCCGAGCAGGCACACGAGCGCAACAAGGGCGAGCGCGGGCACAACGAGTCTCTTCATGGCCGGACTTTCGTATTTGATTATAGCCGGGCGGCGGGTTGGGGGAGGTTCGGCGGGGAGCCGGGGCCGTCCGGAGGTGGCGGAACGCGGCCGAGCGGAGATGGCCGAGGCGGCCACAGAACCAGATGAAGACGGCAGTGAGCGGCGAGTGACCCTGGTTCCGAGAGCGGGGCTGAAAGCCCCGCGCAGGCCGAGGGCCTGCCCCACAAGGCAGAACGACTCCCTTGCAAAGCCGGCATATTTCATGTCGCGAGGCCGTTCGGCACCGGGAGAACCGGAGGCTGGAAGGGCGCTGGGGCGGCAGGAGGGTGGCCAGGTGCGCCGTTTGGAGGCGGGCATCCGGCACTATCTGAAGCACTTGTGCGCGAATTGGCTTCGTTTTGCCGGGCGCGTTCGCGGGCGGATCGGGTCTCCAGTTTGCGGAGCGCGAGGAGTTGATCGAGGGCGCGGAAGGCGGCTCGCCGGATGGACGCGGCGTAGCGCTGCAGGGTGGTGAAGGCGCTGGCCGTGTCGTTGCGCAGGGCGCCCGCCATCATGGCGTCGGGATTGGCGAAGCCGCGGTGGGCGACCATGTCCTCGATGAACTCGGCTTCGAGGCGGCGGACGCAAGCGAGGCGCCAGCGGGACTGGGCCATTTCTTCGACCAGAAACTGCTCGTGGGTGTTGGCGGGCTTGAAGGTGCGGTGGTATTCGGCGATTAATTCGTCGAATTCCTCCCAATTGTCGTTATCGAGGACGCGAAAGCAGCCGGAGAGGCCGTGTCTGGTGGAGTTGGCGCTGGAGGCAGCTTTGCCTTCGGGGGTGCGCGGGCCGGTGCTGGCGCGGGCATTTCTGCGATTTGCGTTGATTTGAGATTCGGTACTCATTGCGCCCTGACGGTAGCATGGGGGTGGCGGGATGGCTGGGGGTGGAAGGGCGGAAGTGGCGTGGAATGTGAGGGTTTGCGGGGAGTGGGTTGTTGTCACCGAGCGGGGCGGGGGCGACGTTGGGGGGGATGATGAAGGAACAGTTTCAGCCACCGATAAACGCAGATGAACACGGATAGGTCATCTTTTTGATCTGCGTTTGTTGGCGTTCATCGGTGGCAACCCGTCTATTGCAAGGCGAGGCGATTGGGAGCCGGCTGAAGTCTCCGGAGGGCCCTCAAGTCCACCTGGCGAGCGAGTTCCACCTGAAGCTCTGGTGCGATCTCAATTGTGATTGTCATTCGCCGCCTTATCAGTTATTGCGCCACGGGGGTCATGGCGGAGTGATTCCATCCGATTGCCGCCGTGCTGCCCGGCCGCTCCTCAACTCCGCGGACGGGCGGCCTGAGAGGCCGCCGCAGGCTGAAAGCCTGCCCCACGTGCGCGTGTGATATGTTGGCTGCGACAGTAGTGGTTATGCCACGCCTTTTATTGATAACAGCTTCTTCGCCGGAGATCCGCAGAGTCAGGAGGGCGCGGGTTCTCAACTTTCAACAAGTCACCATGCCTTACCTGGCGTCCAGGGCGCCTCGGAATTGGCACGTGACGCATGTTGATGAAGAGGCTGAAGCGATTGACTGGAGCACGGAGGCGGACGTGGTCGGAATTACATTTCATACGCCGAGCGCTTTCCATGCCTATGACATTGCCACACGTTTCCGGTCACGGGGAGTATGTGTCGTGATGGGCGGTCCGCATGTCACGCTGGCGCCGGAAGAGGCCAGCCGTTACGCCGATGCGATATTCATTGGAGAAGCCGAAGGTTTATGGGAAGATTTCCTGAAGAGCTTCGAGGTGGGATCTTATCATCACGTGTATCGACAAACCGGTACCCCGTGTATTGAGAATGGTCCGCAACTTCGGAAGGAGTTCTTTCACCGGCGCGATCATTCGAGCGGCGTTCTGTTCGCCACCCGCGGATGCCCGTGCCGATGCGATTTCTGCAGTGTTGCCGTGATGTATCGCCGGAAGTTTCGCACGCGGGCGATCGAGGAGGTGGCGGCGGAATACGCGTCCTTCAGGGGCCACGTGATTATTTTCTGGGATGATAACATCGCCGGCGATATGGAGTACGCAAAGGCATTATTTCGCGCCATCGCCCCGTATCGAAAGTGGTGGAGCAGTCAGGCGAGTATTCACGCCGGCCGGGACGACGAGTTCCTGAGGGCCGCGGCTGGCAGTGGATGCAAACAGTTGTTTCTGGGGCTGGAGTCGATCTCTCAGAAAAGCATGACGGGTGTGAATAAGGGGTTCAATCGCACAGAGGAATACCTGCGGATCATCGAACGCATCCACTCCCACGGCATTTCGGTGCAGGCCGGCATTGTATTTGGGTTCGACGACGATACGCCAGACATATTTAAGGACACGATTGATGTTCTGGAGGAGGCGGGGGTGCAGAATGCGACATTCAATATTCTGACGCCATTTCCAGGCACGCCGCTGTTTCGCAGGATGGATGCGGAAGGGCGTATATTGACGCGAGACTGGCGCAAGTATAACAGCCGCGAGGATGTGGTTTATCAACCAAGGCGGATGAGCGTCGCGGAACTGTTGGCGGGGTTTCGTTATGCTAACGAGCGTTTTTATTCGCTGCCCAGCATCGCGAAACGGCTATGGCGGTCCCCGGTTCAATTATGGTGGACGTTGCCGCTGAATCTGGCGTACGGTCATCAATGGCGAAGGAGGCCGCTGGCGCAGGCGGATACGGCGCCGCCGCAAATCCGGTCCGCTGCGGGCGGGCGGCCTGAGAGGCCGCCGCAGGCTGAGAGCCTGCCCCACGTCGGGGTGCGGTGGTGCCGATGATTGCCGCGCGCGAGGTGTGGTATCGTGCGCGTAGCTATGGATTCATCCGACCATGTAACGCGCCGCACGTTTCTGGCCACGACGGCGGCCCTACCGGTGGCGCTCGCCGCCCAGTCCGCCAACGGCATTCCCGTGGGACTGGAGCTTTATTCGGTTCGCGACAACCTGGCGAAGGACCTTCCGGCCACCGTGCGGGCGGTTGCGAAGATGGGTTACCAGGTGGTGGAGTTCTTCGCGACGTACTTTGCGTGGACGGCGGAGCGGGCGAAGGAGGTTCGCGCGATTCTGGACGACGCCGGTATCCGCTGCAACTCCACGCACAATGGACTGGAATCGTTCTCAGGCGCCGGTCTTCCGCACGCCATCGAGCTGAACCAGATTCTTGGCAGCCGCTACATCGTTCTGGCCCATCCCGGCGAGGTGAAAGGGCTGGACGACTACCGGAAGGTGGCCGAGACCATCAGCCACGCTCATGAGACCATGAGCGCCCAGGGGCTGCGCGCGGGCTACCACAACCACGATGCCGAGTTCAGGCAACTGGAAGGCAGGCGGCCGATCGAGATCATTGCCGCCAGCACCCCGCGGGACCTCATGCTGCAACTCGACGTGGGCACCTGCTTAGAGGCTGGTTCCGACCCGGCAGCGTGGATCGCCGCCAACCCCGGCCGGCTTCGTTCGCTGCACTTGAAGGACTGGTCGCCCGAGCTGGGCTACAAGGCGCTCTTCGGCGAGGGCCAGGCGAGGTGGCAGAAGATCTTCGAAGCGGCCGAAGGGGGCGGGGGCGCCGAGTATTATCTCATCGAGCAGGAACAGAGCGCGAACCCGCTGGAGGCGGTGGAGCGCTGCCTGGCGAATTACCGGAAGCTGAGGGGCACGCTGGGATAGCTGCGTCTTTGCGGGCGTGCGCTTGACAAGAGGCGAAGAAAACGCGAAACTCGTCGGGTGCCCACCCGCAAGGCCCCGAGCGCTGGTTCCCTCTGGCCGGAGACGCCGCCGGCGGGTCTTGTGGGCATCGCACGGATGGCGGCGGAAAGCCCGGTGGTGGAGGCCAAGCGCCGCGTGGAGTATCTGGAGCTGGAGACGCGCGGCCTGATGGGCAAGTGCCTCAGTCCGCGGATGCCGTTCGTGTGGACCATCAACCCGTACCGGGGTTGCGAGTTCGGGTGCCGGTACTGCTACGCCCGCTACACGCACGAGTTCATGGAGCTGCGCGATCCGGTCCTGTTCGAAACACGGATCTTTGCGAAGCGTTTCGACGGGGCCGCTTTTCGCGCGGAAATGGCGCGCGTGCCGCGAGGCGAATCCATCTGGATAGGCACCGCAACCGACCCGTACCAGCCGGCCGAGCGCCGCTTTCGGGTGACTCGCCGCATGCTCGGCGTGCTGGCGCTGGAGCAGGGGCGGAGGATCGGGTTGACCACCAAGTCCGATCTGATCGGGCGCGATATCGACCTGCTGACGCGCATCGCGGCGCGGAATTCGCTGCACATCAACCTGACCATCACCACCCTCGACGAGGAGCTGGCGCGCCTGCTGGAACCGCTGGCGCCGCGGCCATCGCTGCGGTTGGGGGCGGTGGAGCGCCTGGCGGACAAGGGAATCCGCTGCACCGTGCTGGCACATCCGGTGATGCCGCTCATCAACGACAGCGCAGCGAGCCTGGAAGCGGTGTGCGCGGCGGCGGCGCGGGCCGGCGCGGTTTCCTTCAGCGCGGCGCCGCTGTTTCTGAAGCCGTGCTCGAAGCGGGTTTTCCTGCCGTTCCTTGAAGAGCACTTCCCGCATCTGGCACGCCGCTACCGCGACCGGTACGATCGTCAGGCGCATCTCAGCGGCGATTATCCCGCGCGGCTCAGGGAGTGCGTGGCGAAGCTGATTGGGAAGTACGGTCTGATGGAGAGGGCCGCGGCCGATCTTCCGGCGGCCTGGCCGGCGGAGCCGCAGATGGAATTGTTCGAACCGAGGAACGAAGGGCCCGCCGCAAGCGTCGTTACATGTTGAGAAACGTCTGTTGTCTTCCAGGGGACTCGCGCAAAACGGAGCCTCGCCGGGGGGTGAAATGGAGTTTCCTCTCCGGATGCAGGCCCGCCGCCGGGCCCTTTGCGATTTTCCTGATGGGAGCCGTGGCCGCGATTCCGGCCGGCGCTCTTCGGGACAACGGCCTGGCGCGGACTCCGCCGATGGGCTGGAGCAGCCGCAGCTTTGGCGAAAGCATCGACGACCCCTCGGTGCGCGCCATCGCCGACGCGGTCAACGCCAATGGCATGCGCCAGGCCGGTTATTCTTACATCAACATCGACGACTCCTGGCAGGGCGGGCGCAACGGCCAGGGCGATATTCAGCCGAACCCGCGATTCCCGGACATGAGGGCGCTGGCGAGTTACGTTCACTCCAGAGGATTATTCATAGGCATTTTCTCGTCGCCGGGAGCGAAAACGTGTCTGGGGTACGAGGGAAGCTACGGACACGAGGAGCAGGACGCGCGGGTTTTCGCCGCGTGGAACATGGACTTTCTGGAGTATTCCTGGTGCGCGGGCGATAAAATCCACGATTCCGAAGCGAGCCTGCGCGCGGCGTACGCGAAAATGGGCGAGGAATTACACAAGGCCGGGCGGCCTATCGTGTACAGCCTCGGCGAGTCCGGCAGGTACGAGGTGTGGAAGTGGGCCGCGCAGACCGGCGCGAATCTGTGGCGGAGCGGGGGGGACGTGGGGAGTCTGGAGGAGTTTGCCAGACCCGGCCACTGGAATAACCCCGGACCTCTGGCGCCCCCGCCCGGCGGAGGCGCTCATGACGACACGGCGCTGCGGATGCGAATGAGCATGTGGGCCATGCTGGCCGCGCCCCTGTTGGTCGAAGGCGACCCGCGATCCTGGTCGAAGGGCGTGCTGGCAATACTGACGAACCGCGAGATCATCCGCGTGGATCAGGACGCGGCGGGAACCCCCGGCTTTCGCATGAGCGCCCACAATGGACTGGAAATCTGGACGCGCCATCTCGCCGATGGGGGGAAGGCGGTGGGCTGGTTCAACCATCGCGACAGCCGCGTTCGTTTCACCATGACGTGGTCCGACTTCGGCGTCGATTCGAAGAGCGTCGTGCGGGACCTCTGGCAACACCGCGTCATGGACACCAGCAAGGCCGAGTTTCTGGTGGACGTCGACAAGCACGACGTGATGATGGTGCGCGTTTACAGCTCGCAGTGAGAGGGCGCGGTTGGCGCCGCGTGTTGGAGATGGCCGTTTCGGCCACCGAAGCGGATGAAAACGGCTGGGAGCGGCGAGCGACCAGGGCTGGGAGGGGGGGCTGAGAGCCCCGCGCAGCACGTTGTGGGGCAGCCCCCCGGTCTGCGCGGGTCGCCCGGACCCGCTCTTCGCTGGCAGAATCAGGCATCTGTTCACTGGAACAGGCCGGCCGGGGGCCGGGCGCAACGCGAGGGACTGCCCCACGAGGCGGGACGTCAGGGTCCAAAAAAGAAACCCGCCCGCGCCATTGAAGTGACGCGGGCGGGTTTGTCGCTTACTCGGTCAGGTCAGGTTAGAAGAGAAGCTTCAACCCGAGCTGTATGGTGCGCGGATCGAACGCGGAAGTGATCGCGCCGAAGTTGTTGTTGATCGCGCCGGAGCTGTTGAACGAGGCCCCGGTGGACAGCCCGGCCCATTCGGTGTGGTTTAAGGTGTTGAACGTTTCGAAGCGGATCTCCAGGGTGGCCCCTTCCGGATTCCACCACTTGAGGCCGGAGAAGTCCTTGAACAGGGAGGTGTCCAGGTTCCATCGTCCGGGTCCACGGATGGTGTCCTTGCCCGCGCTGCCGAACACACCCAGCGTGGGATCGGTAAAGGCCGAGATGTTGAACCATTCGGTTTCGGTTCCAACAGTGGAAACCGATCCCGACTGGTTGGGCCGGTTGGTGACGTCGCCACCCATGCCCAGAGTGTTCCCGCCCAGCGTCGCGGTGTACGGCACACCGGAGTCGGCGATGATGACGCCGGACAGTGTCCAACCGCCCAGCAAGGTCTTCGCCGGGCCGTTGGCGTGGCTGAAGAAGGGAATCTGATAGACGTAGTCGGCGAAGAAGATGTTCGGCCGATCGTTGGAACTGAGCCCCCAATCGTAGGCACGATTATAAGGATTCGAGAGATTGTCCAGGTCGCCGGAGTTTCCGTTGACGGCCACGCCGGAGCTGGTGTCGTAGGTCTTCGAGTAAGTGTAGCCGACCTGCAGGCTGAGGCCGTGCGTGGCCTGCATGCGAAGTTCCGTCTGGAGTCCGTTGTATTTGGAACGGCCCCCGTCGTCGTACATCAGAATCCCGTCGTAACCCTGGTAGGGCCGGATCGCATCGACGTTCAAGGTTCCCGCGATCACCTGCAGGCGCTGGGCGAGAGTCGCACTGGAGTACAGCGGAGCGTTGATGTCGGACGCCTCACTCTGGTGAGTCCCGACGTTACCGACATACGACGCCGTGGCGACCACTCCGTGCCAGATCTCGTGCTGCACGCCCAGGCTCCATTGATACGAGGTGGGGTTCTTGTAATTGGTCACCGACTCGCCGGTGATTCCCGAAGTCGTAATTGGCGTGGTGGCGGCGGTGCCCGTGAGCAGACTGACTGCCGGGTTGTTGAAGTACACGTTGCCCACCGTCGGGGCGGCGCTGAACGGGACGTTCGGACCCATGTTGTACACGTCGTTGCCCTGAACGCGTTCGTACATGATGCCGAAACCGCCGCGGAGCACGGTCTTGCCGTTGCCACTCATGTCATAGGCAAAACCAAGGCGCGGGCCCCAGTTGTTCCAATGATTGTTGACGGAATCGTTCGGAGCGCCGGCGGTCACGCCGGTAATGCCCATGCCGTTCGTATACAGATCGAGGCTGGACGCGCCTCCTACGCCGGGACTAAGACCCGGGCTGCCGGGGGCGATGAGCCCGGTGGTGGGGCTGACGATTCCAGCGTCCGCCGCGTTGTACAGACTCGGATAGAAGTTCGAGAAACGATGATTCTGTTCGTAAGTGTGGGGAATGCCTTCCCAGCGCATGCCAAGGTTCAGGGTGAGGCGATTATTCACGCGCCAGTCGTCCTTGACATAAGCGGCGAAGGTGTTGTTGGCCCAATGCCCGCTGTCCTGAACGGCCAGCTCGTTATACGTGGCGGCATAGCCCAACAGGAAGTCGGCAAAGCCAATGCCGGTGTAGGTGCCATTAAAGTCGAAGTCACCCTCGGTATGGCCAAAGAGCTGCTGGTACTTTGTGGCGAACATATACAGGCCGCCAAACTTCCAACTGTGCCGGCCATGGGTCCATGAGAGATCCTCTTTGATCTCGTAGTTCTTGTAGCCGTTCGTCCAGGGATAGTTGGACGGATCGTAGTTGGCGCCGATGCCGTTTTCGAAAGATACCTCCGGGAGACGGTTGTCGGCGTCGGGACCCGAGAACAGCCTGGGGGGGTTGACGGCGGTGGTACGCTGGTAAATCCCGTTTGGCGCGACATTGATGGTATTGCCGTTGGCGTTAAACGCCACTTCGTTGACCAGGTTCGGGCTGATCGCATACGTGGCGTGAATCACACCGGCCCAGGTCGGGTTGCCAAACACCGAGCCGACGCTGGGGAAGCTGTCGCCGCTCCACAGGGACTCGCCGTAGGTCTGGCTGAGCTGTTCCGACACCCAGTGGCCAAAGATCCAGAACTTGTCGCTGAACTGGTGGTCGATACGAACAATCTGCTCACCCACGTAGGTGGGGGCGTTTCCGCCGCCGATAAAGGTGGGGACGCCGTTGCTGGTGGTGTTGGGCGGATTAAACGCGCCCGTCGCTATGAACGCCGTCGACAGCGGGCTGATCAGGCTGGCCGGAATGGTGTTGTTGGGGAAGGCCTGGCCGGGGACGAGACCCAGAGCGGTAAAGCGAGCGAGTTCCGTGGCGTTCACGGCTGTTGGCACCTTGAGAGCCATGCTGGCCGGGAATACGCCACCCTCCATGGCGGCGTCGGGCGATGCCGTGCTGAACACGCCGCCCACGATCTGACGGCGCCACTCTTCGTTGTAGAAGAAGAAGGTCCTGTTGCGATCCTTGTTGTAGTGAGGCAGAATCACCGGACCGCCGAAGTTGAAGCCAAACACGTTGTAACGCAGCTCCGCGGGCGTTCCACCGGAAGCGTTGGTGAAGTAGTTCGCGGCGTCCATGTCGTTGTTGCGGAAGAATTCCCAGGCGCCGCCGTGGAAGTCCTTGGTTCCGGACTTGAAGACCACGGAGAGGGTCGCGCCGGAATTGAGTCCGTAATCGGCGGCATAGTTCGAGGTCAGCGTGGTGAACTCGGCAATGGCGTCGATGGAGGGCATGATTTCGAACTTTCCGCCGGAGCCGCGATCATAGTCCTCGCCGCCGTCCGCCATCCACAGGTTGTGATCGGGACGCTGGCCGTTGAAGCTGAGGATGAAGTTGCTGCCCTGCGCGCTGGGCCCGTTGAAAGCCGGAACGCTGGAGGATGCGCCGGGAATCAGTGCCGCGAGAGAAACCATGTTGCGGCCGTTGGAGGCCAGTTCCGTTACCTGCTGTCCGGTAACCACCTCGCTGACTTCACTGGAATCCGATTGGACCCGGTTGGCTACCGCTTCCACGTTGACACTCTCTTTGGTTTCGCCAACCTGTAGTTGGACATCGACGCGGGCGCGATCGCCGACGTTCAGGACGACGTCCTTTTGTTCGGCGGTCTTAAAACCGGACGCCTCGGCCTTAACAGTGTATTTGCCGTTTGCGAGGCTCGGCACGACGTACTGGCCAGCCGCATTGCTGATTTCGTGGCGAACCTGGCCGGTTTCGTTGTTGGTGATGGTGACTTGAACGCCGGGAATGGCGGCTCCGGACGGGTCCGTAACCGTTCCGACGATTGTTGCCTCCTGCGCTGACGCCACGACGGCGAAAGCGAGGACGAGCAAGCAGAGAATTAGAAAGCGAGACATCTTCCAATGCTTCACGATTATCTCCCTGAGCGTTTGCAATCAAGGACCAGACGCACAGCTTCAGCACAGACACCTGGCGCTGGTGTACTTTGGTAAGGAGTATGGACCGGTGTCGCGGGGTAAGCAACTGATAACCGTTTCAGGTGTGCAACAGCTACTAATCAAAACCAATTAGGCATCCTGCTGTAACATCGGTGCGTGTAACATATGACGGCTCGTAATCTGTCAAGTATCATTAGATACAAGTCGCGCTCCCGTAGGACGGGCGTAATCGCGAACGTACCGCCGGGGTGCATTACCGGCAATTAGCCCAGGGCGAACTTGTTACTTCCAATCCGTGCGCGGGGCCATCCTTTCCGGCGGTGCAGGAGCTTGGTGCGCCGGCGCCGGCCCGCAGCATGACTCCTGGCACGTCGGCTTTGGCCGGTGCTGTGCCTCGCCCGCAGACGCTGAAGCCAGGAGCATAGTATGCGGGCGTACGGATCTCCACGGATGCGCGCGGTTTGTCGCTGGTCTCCTCGGACCGGTTGCGGGACATGTGGGCATGAAGGCGATGGCGCACCGGCGGCGGCCTGCCGGGAGCCGCCCGGCAGCCAGTGGAAAAGGCCGCACCGACCGAACGCAGCCCAGCCGAGCTGCAACCCAGGAGGCGGGGCGGAGAGCCCCGCTCAGGCTTGACCACGAGCGCAAGACGAATGCCTGCCTAGCATGTGACACCTTCGAAAGTCCTTTATTTTCAACATCGGCCACGCCCAGAAAGCTGCGGCTCGAACAGATCGCTGGTCGGTTGGAGCCAGTCTCACACACCCGTTCATTCCGGTCACGCCGGTGGCGATGCTTATCTGCGGACAAGGAGACCACGGCGGCTTCGCCCCGGGTTCGGCGTGCCCCATTTGGAATCGCCGCGCGCGGCGTGCCTAACGTAACATGAGCGCCGTTCTGCGTTCGCCATAATTAACATGGTCAGACTGTATTTCCAGATACATACACGGCCTTGCGTAACAGGCCCGAACGCCAATATACTGGATTCGCAGTGAGCTCCGAGTTGAGAACTCTCACGCCGTCCATCGCCGAGTGCCGGGAGGAGTTGCGGGCGGTTCTTGCGTCCCGCGTCTTCCAGCAGTCGCAGCGGCTTGCGTTGCTGCTCCAGTACATCTGCAGCAAGGCGGTGCTGGGGGAAGCCGAGCAGGTCACCGAATACACCATTGCGGTGGACGTGTTCGGCAAGCCGCAGGGCTTCCGGGAGAGCAAGGACTCCATCGTTCGCGTGGAGGTGCATCGGCTGAGGAAGCGGCTGGCGGCCTTCTATGCCCAGGAAGGCGCCGATCACAGGGTGAGAATTCTCATCCCGCCGGGCAGCTACGCACCCGATTTTCAGGTGTACCAGGCACCGGGCGCGGGACCATTGTTGTCAGGCGAGCCCGCCGACTCGGGGGCGGGCACAGGCTCCTTAGGGGGCAACGGAGCCGGCGCTGGGCTGCCAGAGGCGGAAGCGGACACCGAACCGGCTGCAAAACCAGCCCGGCTACGCCTCCTTCCCATCGCAGTGGCGATGGCGCTCATTGTTATCGCAGGCGCCCTCTGGGTGGTCCGAAGCTACCGTCGCGCGGAGCCGGCGGGGAACGCTTCCCGCGCGAACATTCCCCCGGCACCAGTGATCAACACGGAAGTGCACATTCTGGCCGGATTCTCGGGCCACCCCTGGACGGATACCGCTGGCCACCTTTGGCTGCCGGACCGCTATTTCAGAGGAGGCGTGTCCCGGCCTGGACCGAAGGATCTGCGGGCCGCGCCACCCGATCACCGGCTGTTTCAAACCATGCGCGAGGCCGCGGGCGCCGATGACGTGCACGAGGATCGGCAGACATTCTCCTACGACATACCCCTGCAGCCGGGAACGTATGAACTCCGGCTTTATTTCGCCGACCCGCTGAAGGAGAGCCCGCTCCTGAAGGAGGGCGAGGACGGCGAGGACGTGCGCCGTTTTACGGTGATCGCTAACGGGCGGCCATTGCTGGAGCAGTTCGACGTGGTGGCCGACGAAGGGTACGCCGACGTGGACGTGCGCGCGTTCAAAGACATCACTCCCGCGCCAGACGGGAAAGTCCACCTCGCGTTCGTCCCTACTGAGCACCGTCCGTTCGTCAACGCAATCGAAATGGCGCCATCCCGCCAGGGTCACGCCAACCCCATCCGCATTGCCGCGCGACAGTCCTCCCTTACCGATCCGGATGGGAGGACCTGGGCACCCGACAATTATTTCGTCCGAGGGCGGCTGGGGCGGCATCCGCTGCCCGATTCGGCACGCGATCTTCCCGAACTGTTTCGCGCGGAGCACTACGGCAATTTCAGCTATTCCATTCCGGTTCCGCCGGGCTCCTACACGCTGACGCTGTACTTTGCGGAGACGATGTTTGGACCGCTGGCGCCCTCTTCCATCTGCCGCGGCCTGGGTTGCCGGGTGTTCGACGTGACCTGCAACGGAGTGAACCTGTTGCGTGACTTCGACGTTTTTCAGGCTGCGGGCGGCGCGTTCCGGCCGGTGACGCGGAGCTTCCATGGTCTGCGCCCGAACGGGCAGGGCAAGCTGCTGGTGTCTTTCTCGCCGTCGATAAACTATGCGGAAGTGAGGGCGATCGAGGTGGTGGACGAGACGCCGTAGCGCTCATCCGAGCTGTGCCGGCCTGGGGATTGGCGCGAACCGCACAGACGAAGCGTCCGCAGACAGCGGGGCGGGATTGCGCCACTGCTGGCAGCAGGCCGTGGCGGCCCCGGGGCCGGCCCGGCGCCTTCCTCTCCTTACTGGTTGAATCCGGCCGGCAAGTGGCCGGTCCTGATCAGGATCCTATCGCGGAGCCCGTTCTCCAGGTTCTGGGGAACCGCGGATGATTTCTGACCAGGTGGCGGGGCCAGTCCGCGCTGTGCGGCGGTGGCATCGGAGCAACGGCGAATGGGCACGCGGCCAGCCCCGGCGGCGATCCTACCGCGACGGGGAGGCTTGCCGAAGCTGCTCGCCAGCCGCCCGCGGTTTGCCGTCCATCATGAGCACCAGCGCGAGGTTGCGGTGCGCCAGAGCATCGTCGGGGGCCACTTCGAGCACCTTCTTCCACCACGCGGCGGACTCGGCGAAGCGCTTCTGCCGCTGAAAATACATGGCGCGGTCGAACAGCTTGTAATAGTCGAGCGCGGGCCCGCCGAGCGCGCGCAGGTCATTGTTGACGAATTCGGGGATGTTCACCGCCCGGTTTGCGGCGGTGGTGTTTTCGATGAGAATGGGCGGGGTGGAATCGCCGCGGCCGTCGATGTGCGTCAGGTACATCTGCGTGTAAGGCGACCGCGCCTTGGAAGAAAACACCAGCCAGCGGCCATTGGGCGAGAAGCTGTGCCAGGAGTTCATCCGCGGGGTGTTCGCCGCAAGGCGCGTGGCCGGCCCGCCACCCGCCGGCACGATGAAGAGCTCGCTGTCGGGCCGCATCAGCAGGCCATTGCGGCAGCGCACGAAAACGATCCAGCGGCCATCGGGAGAGACTTTGGGGAAAGTGTTGCTGAAACCGTCCGCCGAGGCGCCGGCGAGCGGTTCAGGCGTGCCGCCCTTGCCGTCGTTGAAGGCAATCCGGTAGAGGTCGTACTTGATCTGAAGCTCGTTGGGGTCGTTGGCGAAGGCCGCCAGCGGCACGCCTTGCGGATTCGGATCTCTGGCCGGTGCGCGCGCAAAGACCAGGTACGTGCCATCGGGGCTCCAGACGGCGTTGGTCTGGACGTAGCGCGGATCGTCGGCGCCGGGAAGCGGTTCGAGGATGCCCGTCGCGCGGCTGTACCAGGCCAGAATGCCGCGAGCCGGATAGAAGACCTGCAGATACCGGTAGTCCCTGAAGTTGGCGACGTAGTAGTTGCTCGCGGCTTTCGAAGCCGGGTCGGGAGAATCGATGGTGGTGATTACGAAGTCGCCATGGGGGGAGACCTGCGACATGAAACCGATGCGTAGCGCACCCTGGAGCTTGCCGTTGGCCGTGCTCCACTGGATCAGGTTCTCGCGGCGGATGACGGTTTCGCGGGCCACCGGAGTCAGAGTGTAGAGGCCCCGGTTATTCTGCACGCCATCGAGGTCCATTCCGAGCGTGGAGCCGTCGGCGGAGAAGGAGTGACAGTTGGCGCAGACGGGCAGGCCTTCCAGCAGCAGGCGGCTGCGCGGCTCGGCGATGTTTCGAATCCGCCAGGCGATCAACCGCACGGCCTCGCTGGCGATCGGCTTGATGACGCCGGTCTGGGTTTCCGAGGGCATCAGCGGCACGTCGCGATAGAAGATGGGGGCGCCCACCGGATCGCGCGAGGTGCGGATGCCGACGCTCCCACCCGAGACCGGCTGCTGGCCGGCCAGGCCGGTGAAAGTCACGGTGGCGGCGGGGTGCTTCCGGATGGCCTGCCAGGTGGCCGCATCGGGAACCCAGGTGCGGAAGGCGGGGACCGTGGGCAGTTCGTTGGTGGCTGCGATGCAGTCGGGATCGATGGGGCCCACGCGCAGGCGCTCGCCTTTAGCGCTGGCGTGCAGCGCAGGAGAACCGTCGTGGAAAGAGATGTCTACGCGCCAGGCCGTGGCGGTTTTTGCCCCATCGCGCCAGAGGAACGTGGGTGCGGTAATCTCCGGGGGGAACATGGCGCCCGGCGCCGGATACTCGATGTGAATCGGGGCGAGGGCGCTGCCCGCGAGAAGAACGGCCAGCAACACATCTCTATTATCGGGTCTGCGGTGTCCGGGCGGCGGGGTAGCGGAGTGGCTGGCGCGGGCGCCGGAGCCCCAACTGGCCCCACGCCATCAGCCCCGCGGCCGCGCATGGAAGTACTGCCGCCTCGGATCCTGCGGACCGCTTCCGAGTTCAACCAAAAGCCCCCGATCGACTAACGCTTTTAGTCTGGTTCGTGTCGCCCTCCCGGAAAGGGAAACAGCCCTGGCGATTTGAGCCGTCGAGCGGCCCTGCCCGTTCCCAAGAAGCCGGAGGATGGCCTGATCTCTGTCCTCGAGTCGAACCGGCCCCGTGGGAACTGCCGACAGGACCACCCTGAAGTGGGCTCCGATTTCCTCGAAAACCGGCGCGGCCAATCCCGCTTCCTGGCACGCGGCGATCATTCGTTGGATGCCGCTGCCCCATTGCTCGATCAGGGCGAGCTCGTGGAAGACGCGCCCAATAACCCGGTTCCTCAGTTTCGACACGCCCTTCCGAATGTCGTCAACCGTCAGACCGAGTGGAAGAAGGCCGGGGTTCTCGATTTCAATCCGGTCTTCAAAAATGGCGATACGAATGGGGGCGCCGCGCTCGGCGTAATCGGCGTGCACGATTGCGTTCATGACGGCTTCGCGGAGAGCGGCAGGGGGCACCGTCCATCGCTCGACGCGCCGAACGGGCCCGATCAGCGCTTCGTGCGACAGGTGCTTTTGAACGAATTCAATTGCGTCCTCGGCGGCGCGGGGCAGATGACTGCGGATTTCGGCGCGGTCGATCAGCCGGGAGCGATCCTTGCCGGCAAAGCGGCCAGCCTGAATCCACGCGTCGGGAAAGCGGTCGAAGCGGTTGTTGGCGAAGAGAAGGTATCCACCCACCGTGGGCACGTCGCGGTTCCTGTGTTTCACGGTGACCCGGAGGCTGCGGAAAGCGGAGGGCGTGAGCTTGCGGATGGGTGCGAACAACTCGGAAGCAGCTCGGAAGTCGAGCGCTTCCGAGTAGAGTTCCGGGATGGGTTGTTCGTCAAACGAACCGAGGTCGGCAAAGCGCCGTATCTCCTGGATCTGGGCGGCGTCCGCGCGACGGTTGGTCGAGCCGACGCGGACGAAAACGCCCTCCTCCGGTCCGAGCCGCGCGAGGTAGTGCGGGCGCGCCGCGCTCGGGTAGACCTGGGCGACCAGCACATGCGTCTTACGCCATGGCACGATCTCGATGTCGGGAACTATGCGCGGGCGGATGGTGTCCACCACGAGGTTGGCGACACGCTCTTCGACCGCCAGGACATCCACAAGGCCGAGCACGTGCCGCGTTCCGTCCTCCACCCCAATCGCGAGAACGCCACCACCCGTGTTCGCGAAGGCAACAAGCGTCTTCAAGGCGCCCTCGGGCGAGGACAGGTCGCGCTTGTATTCGAGCGTCTTGCCTTCCGGCCGTCTCAGCAGCTCCAGCAGGTCCACAACTCTGAATTATACTCTGAAGAGAGGGTGGCGCATGGCGCTTCCGAGTAAGGATCTGAGTACAGCGAGCCGATCACGCCTTTTGCTCGCTTCGCAGGATGGCGGCCTCCCTTCAGCCCAGCAACTCCTCCAGCGCCGCCCGCAATTCCGGATAGCCGAACCGGAAGCCCGCCGCTTCGGCCGCCCGCGGCAGCACACGCTGGCTGCCGGCCACCACCTCCGCCATCTCGCCATACAGCAGACGCAACGCGAACAGCGGCACCGGAAACACGGCCGGCCGGTGGAGCGCTCCGGCAAGCTCGCGCGTGAATTCGGCGTTGGTGACCGGATTCGGCGCGGTCCCGTTGAGGGCTCCCTGGACGCTCGCCTGCTCCACCGCGAAGGCGAACAGATCGGCCAGATCGTCGGCGTGGATCCACGACATCCATTGCCGTCCGGACGCTACCCGGCCGCCCGCGCCCGCGCGAAAGATGGGCAGCAGCTTCTTCAGCGTGCCGCCTTCCGGGCCCAGCACGATGCCGGTCCGGATTATCACCACGCGGATGCCGAGCGCGGCCGCTCCATCGGCGGCGCTTTCCCACTCGCGCGTCACATCGGCGAGAAACCCGCCGCCGGGCGCGGACGACTCCGTTAGAATCTCGTCGCCCCGCGAGCCGTAGACGCCGATGGCCGACCCGCTCACCAGCACCGCGGGCTTGCGCGCCACACCGCTCATCGCACGCACCAGATTCCGCGTGCCCTCGCACCGGCTGTCGCGAATGCGCCGCTTCACCGCGGCGGTCCAGCGTTGCGCCACCGGCTCGCCCGCCAGGTGGACCACCGCATCCACGCCATCGATGGACTCCGCCGCCCAGCCCCGCTTCAAGCCCACGCACTCATGCCCGCGCGCGCGCAGCCGCGGAACCAGCCTGCCACCGATGAATCCCGTCGCGCCCGTCAGTGCAATTCGCATAATCCGGCCACTCCTGGCACACCCACTAGAATAGGAGGAAGCCATGCGCGCCTGGAACCGGGCAAAACTCCTCGTCGGCTATCTGCGCGGCAGCACACGCCTGCGCGGGTTGCCGGTGGAGTACATCGTGGAGACCACCGCGAAATGCAACCTGTATTGCCCCATGTGCCCGCGCGAGACGCACCAGCAGCCCAAAGAGGACATGGCGGACGAGATCTTCACTCGCCTGGTCCGCGAAGCGGGCCGCAGCGCCGAGCACATGATGCTCATCGGCCTCGGCGAACCGCTGCTCGACCCGAAGATTTTCGACCGCATCGAGTACTGCGCGCGCCACCGCGTCTCCACTTTGCTCTCCACCAACGGCACGCTGCTGGATGAAACCAACGCCGAGCGGCTTCTGAACAGCCCGCTCGCGCACGTCACGCTCAGCTTCGACGGGTCCACAAAGGAGTCCTTTGAGTACTATCGCAAGGGCGCGCGGTTCGACAAAGTGCGTGACAACTTCGTCCGCTTCGCCCGGCGGAAACACGAACTCAAGGCCCGCGTGCAGGTGGTGGTGCAGATGGTGCGCATGGAGCGCAATGCGAACGAGGTGGACGACTTCGTCCGTTTCTGGAGCGCGGTGCGCGGCGTCGACCAGGTGCGTATTAAAGAGGATGAAACCAACCTGCTACAGCCGGAGGCGGGCCACGAGGCCTCCGACTGGAAACATCCCTGCCACTACCTCTGGCGCGGTCCGGCGTACGTGAAGCACAACGGCGACGTGTACCCCTGCTGTCAGAGCTACATGCTCGACGGCGGCCCCATCGGCAACATCGCCGCGCAGCCGCTCGAGGAGATCTGGAACGGCGCTACCATGCGCCATCTGCGCCGTATGCACGTGGCCGGCCGCGCCGGCGAGATCGACATGTGCGCGCGTTGCTGCACCACCATTCCGCATCCGCTGCTGGTGGCCGGCAGCCTGCTGCTGCACGGACGCACGGTGCGGCATCTGCTGCCGTGGATCGAGCGCCTGACCTACTTCGCCAGGCTGCCGAAGGCGCTGCTCACGCCGCCCAGGAAGCACGTCCCGCCCCCGGCCGACGACCTGGTCCGGATCGCGCCGGCAAAACGCTGACAGACTGATGCCGGTTGAGCCGGCGATCCGTCACGGACGCGAAGCCGTGATCTTGAGGTGTAGTCACATTATGACTACAATGAGAGTGGAGAACACGCTTCCGGGGAGTATGGCCATGAGTACCGCCGATTCCTACGTTCGCGCTCGCATCGACAGCGCCACCAAGAAACGCGCCGCTGACGCTCTGGCTGCAATGGGACTGTCCATTTCGGATGCCATCCGCCTGCTGATGTTGCGTATCGTGGATGAACGTCGTTTACCCTTCGAGGTCAAGGCGCCCAACGCGACGACCCGCAAGGCGATCGCCGAGCTTGAGGCGGGGCAAGGCAAGCGCTTCGCCAGTGTTGGTGCACTGATGTCGGATTTGAATGCGGACGATTGAGCGGTCATCGGCATTCAAGCGGGACTACAAGCGCGCAAAAGCAACGCCGCGACACGGCAAGGATGTGGATTCGCTTGTGTCAACCGTCGTGGCGCTGCTGCTGTGCGATCACGTCTTGCCGGAGAACAACCGTGACCACGCGTTGGTTGGTGATTGGGCGGGCTACCGCGAATGCCACATCAAGCCCGACTTGCTGCTGATCTACCGCAAGCCCGGCGCCGATACACTGCGTCTGGCGCGACTCGGCTCACATAGCGAGCTATTCGGCTGAGCTGCAGTACCACGCCCCCTTGGGGGCCGTTGCGGAGATGGACGAGGCAGATCCCGCGTCGACCATGTTGGAGGCATCCGCCCTATGGCGTTGGTCAACCCGCGTGCGGGAGAGGGAAACCCGTGTGCGGCGTTGCAGAGAGGGCGACTACGCGCGTATTATGGTGCGTCATGGCGAATGCAGAGCACCTCGGTAAGCTTGAACTGGTCGAGGTGTGGAACGCCTACAGGGAGGCGAATTGGGAACTACGGCCCGACCTCCATGAAGCGGACCTCCACGAAAGGTACCTGTACGGGGCGAACCTCCGCAAGGCGGATCTCATCGGGGCCAACCTTTACAGGGCGGACCTCCGTGAGGCGGATCTCCGGAAGGCGGATCTCTGCGGGGCGGACCTTAGGCGGGCGAAGCCTGGCTGTGCGAAACCTGAGGTGAAGCCTAGTGAAGCGGACTTCTACGGGGCGAACCTCTGCAAGGCCAATCTCTACGGGGCCGACCTCCGCGAGGCGAATCTCACCGGGGCCAACCTCTGTGGGGCCGACCTCCGCAAGACGGACCTCCCGAGGCTGATCTCACAGCCGCCGTCCTTGTTGGATGCAAACTCGATGATGCAGATCTCACCGGGAGCCGGGTGTATGGCGCCTCGGTCTGGGATACATCCTTGGCGGGCGCTGCTCAGAGGGATTTAGTAATCACCCAGGAAATGCAGCCATGCATCGCGGTAGACAATCTCGAGGTTTCACAGTTCGTGTACCTTCTACTGAACAACGCCAAGATCCGCGAGGTGATCGATACGATCACTTCGAAAGCAGTCTTGATCCTTGGGCGCTTCACGCCGGAGCGCAAGCGAACGCTCGATGCACTGCGCGATGCCTTGCGTGCTCGGAACTATCTTCCAATCATGTTCGACTTTGAGAAGCCGACCAACCGCGACTTTACCGAGACCGTTTCGTTGCTCGCGCACTTGGCCCGGTTCGTGATCGCGGACCTGACCGACCCGCGCAGCGTCCCACAGGAATTGGCGGCCATTATCCCGCGCCTGCTCTCGGTGCCGGTGCGCCCGCTACTGCTCGGCGGTGAGCGCGAGTGGGCGATGTTCGCCGATCTGAAGCGCTACCCACATGTGATCACCCCGCTGCATTACACCGACGGTGAGATGCTGCTCGGCTGTTTGGAGTCGGGGGTGATCGCGCCCGCCGAACAGAAAGCACGGGAGCTCGCGGGGTAAGTAGGCCGACAGTGGCCCATTTTGCGGCGAATTGTTGCCAGCCTTAGTAAGCGGTAAGTTTCACCGGGGCGGCCCGACGGCGTGGACGCACTGCTGGGCCTCGCCCGCGCCGCCCTCTACCGGGGGCTTGCGCCCACGGTTCCTTGAAGCTCGAAAAGTTCCAGACGTTTCTGTGCAATCTCAACTGCCAGGTCTGCTGACTTGCGGTTTTGCTCCTTCATTGTCAACGTGAAAACCGACCCATCCCTTAAGCGTAGGTCGAGTTCCATGTCGTTGTTGTGCTGCCAGACTAACGACTCCGATTCAGCACCGAGCGCGTCCATTCGTGCTTTCAGAACGGCCAGCTCGAGTTCCACCCGTCGAGTATCAGGCATGGTTTGCATCTCCTTTGTAATCACTAAGCGATTAGGTGAGGAGGCTTCGATAAGAACCCGATCACCTTCGAGGAGCAGCATTTCCGCAAGAACTGCCTGCGGAATGGACACCACCATCGAACCGGCGACCTTTCGAAGCTTCACGATGTCTCGGACCACCCACATACATTAACATATGTGGCCGCACTCTGATCGCTGAAGTCTGTCCCCGTTTTGCCCGATTCGGACGAGTTCTCCGCGGGTTCGGCGCTGAAGCCCTTTTGCCGGATGGTATAGCCGGAACTGGCCCATTTCCCGCGAGAGCCCGCCCCCGGCCGTTACTGATTGGGTTCTGCCACCAAACGTGCCCGTAGTAGTCTGTCCCCCGTTTTGCCGCGGCCTGCGAATTCCCGCCGCTTTCCCACACTAACCAGGCGATGAGCAGATTATTCGTTTTCTTCTTCGTTTTACTACTTTCCGCCACCGGCCTGCGCGCAGCCACCGGACCGGCGGCGCCCACTCACCAGGCTGGCTCGGCCCCGCGGCTGAGCGACGCCGAGATCGAGCAGAAGATTCGCACCAAGCTGGCCAAATCGAAGATTGGGCGCGATGGCTTCGTGGCGAAAGTGCATGGCGGCGTAGTGACCTGGGAGGGGCGCACCGGGGTTCCCCAGCACAAGGGCGCGGCCACTCGTATGGCAAGAACGTCCGGCGCGGTCAGCGTCGTCAACAACATCCAGATTTCCGACGGCGCAAAGCCCGGCCAGCCGCTCCGGCGCGCCCAGGTGAAGCCCGCCCAGGACACCGATGACTGAAAGGAGGCTTACCTTCGCAATATAGGACTACAACAGTCTCATATAACGGTTGACAAGGCCACCCTGGCGGCTGGATACTGGTCTCAGATGATGCAACTGAGTGGCAGGAAGCCAGCCGCGCGGTCCCGCAGGAGTCTGGAAGACCTCAGCCCCGGAGAAGAGGGTGTGCTGGATCGGCTGGATCTTCCGAAGGACGTCGCCAGACGTCTGATGGAGCTGGGTTTTCTGCCGGGACAGCGGATCACCCGGGCGATGGCCGCTCCGGGCGGCGACCCGCGCGTGTTCCGCGTGGACGGTTCTGAAATCGCCCTTCGCCGGGAGACTGCATCCCGGCTGCGTCTGCGCGACCAGCCGGCGCCGATTGCACAGGATATCGCCAGCGTCCCACTATCCGCGTAAGGAGAAGATGGCCTCATGAGCGAGTGCCACGGCAGCTCTGCCGGGGTTGCCAGTCTGGAACCGCGGAACGGGGATGCCTCTGGCGCACGGCCCCACGTCATAGCCATCGTGGGCCCGCCGAACTCCGGCAAATCCACGCTGTTCAACCGCCTCACCGGCCTTCGCCAGAAGGTGGCTAACTTCCCCGGCGTCACCGTGGAGCAACATACCGGCCGCGCCCGCGTGGAATCCGACCGGGAAATCATGCTGGTGGACCTGCCTGGCGTCTACAGCCTCGAGGCGCGATCCGAAGACGAGCGCGTCACCCGCGACGTGCTCGGCGGCGACATGCCCGGCGTGCCCCGGCCCGATGCCGTCCTGTTGATACTGGATTGCACCAACCTGGGGCGTCACCTGATTCTGGCCGCGCCCATCCTCAGCCTTCGCCTGCCCACGCTGGTGATTCTCAACATGGCCGACGATCTGGCGGCGCGCGGTGGCAAGGTGGACGTTCCCCTGCTGGCGGCCCAGCTCGGCGCCCCGGTGGCCCTGGTCAGCGCGTTCACCGGAGAGGGCGTGGAGCGAGTGTTCCAGTACATCCAGGGCACCGCCGCCGGCCGTTACAAGGTGAAGCCTCCGCTGCTGGAGCTGCCCGTTCTCCAGGACATCCCGAAGTGCCGCAACTGGGCCGCCAGCGTGGGCGAGAAGGCACGCTATCACGCGCCCGCGCCCCCGCTCTGGACGCGCCGCCTGGACTCGGTATTCCTGCACCCGCTGCTCGGCCCGCTGATTTTCCTGTTGGTGGTGGGGGCCGTTTTCCAGACCATTTTCGCCGGCGCGCGGCCCCTCATGGACGGCTTGCAATTGGTGATTCAGACCTCCGGCGCGTGGTTCGGCTCGCTGCTTCCCGCCGGCATGCTGAAGTCGCTGCTGATCGACGGCATCTGGAGCGGCGTCGGGTCGGTGGTGGTGTTCCTGCCGCAGATTCTGCTGCTGTTCCTGTTCATCGGCATCCTGGAGGACTCCGGATATCTCGCCCGCGCCGCGCTGATTGCCGACCGCACCATGCGCCGCTTCGGCCTGCAGGGGAAATCGTTCATTCCGCTGCTCTCCGCCTACGCCTGCGCCGTCCCGGCCATCATGGCCACGCGCACCATCGAGAACAAGCGCGACCGCATCGCCACCATCATGATCGCCCCGTTCATGACCTGTTCGGCGCGGCTGCCCGTGTACACGCTGATCATTGCCGCCTTCATCCGCGAGCGCCCGGTGATCGGCCCGCTGCTGGGGAGCCAGTCCGCGGCGCTGCTGTCGCTCTATGTGCTGGGCTTCGCCGCGGCCGTGTTCACCGCGCGCATTCTCAAGTCGTCGGTGCTGAAGAGCGGGAGCGCGCCGTTCATGCTGGAGATGCCGCCGTACCGCTGGCCCACCCTGACCTCGCTGGCTCTGCGCCTGGTGGACCGCTCCATGGTGTTTCTGCGCCGCGCCGGCACGGTGATCCTGGCGGTGACCATCGTGCTGTGGCTGCTGGCGCACGTGCCCTTCCACAACGGACAGCCGCCGCGGATCGAGGACAGCGTTGCGGGCATGATCGGCCACGGCATCGAGCCGGTGATCGCGCCGCTGGGATTTAACTGGAAAATCGGCATCGGATTAATCAGCTCGCTGGCCGCGCGCGAGGTGATTATCGGCACGCTCGGCGCGATTTATGGGATGGAAGGGACTTCGCAATCGGTGGGGCTGCAGCAGGCGCTGCACAGCGAGCTGTCGTTGGGCGGAGCGATGGCGCTGCTGGTGTTTTTCGCCTTCGCCATGCAGTGCATGTCGACGATCGCGGTGGTGCGCCGCGAGACCGGCGGCCTGAAGTGGCCTATTATCCAATTCACCTATATGACCGCGCTCGCGTGGGGCTGCGCATTCGCGGTGAACCACGTGATCCAGGGGGCCGCCGCGAGCTCCTTTTTGCGCGCGTTTTTCCGCTTGTAGAGACAGGCACCCGGTCATGCCGCTTCGAGTAGCAGGCCAGTTTCTAAGCCTGCAATCATAGGATCGGCTCGACTGAACATGCGGCGTTGGAGCGCACTCTTCGGCATTGCGTTTGTGACACTTCTCCTCGTTGCTTACATCGTCCCCGTGCATGACTGCATCATCGATCTGCAGCCGGACGGGACGAATCTGGGCACGATTCCGAGTGAACAGATCAGGATTGCTGCGCTCGTAATCGCCAGTTTCCCGTTGGTCGCGCTGGCAGCTATCGTGACTCTTTCCGGGACGATAAGAGCAAAATCCAAGCCAGTCGGGGGTACGTGCGTGGGCGTCGCGACAATCGTCGGCTTCCTGATGCTCGGATTCATCTTCTGGCTCATGCGGCCCCAGGCGATGGTGCTTCCACCGCCGCCGTCGCCGCACACGCAAAGCAAACCGTGACCTTTGCCACCGGTAGCACAACCGCGCGTCGCCCGGGATTCGCCGCCGCCACGGCGGGTGTCAGCGAGCTCGTCACAGCGGCACGAAGACCGCGGCGTTTTCCCACTCGAAGGCGTCGGTCGCTATCCAGATCAGGAGCAGTTCCTCAATCGCCTGCCCGATATCCACATCCTGTGAGACGATGATCAGTCCGGGGCTGTTTTGCTGTTGAATGAAGCGCGCGAAGTGCTTCAGCATGGTGCGCCGGTCATGAGACACCAGCACACGCCCTTCCCGTGCCGCCAGCGCCAGCACTTCCGGATCGCGCTTCCCGATCACGCCGCCCGCTTGTGCATCCTGGAAATCGACACCTGGCTCACGCCGCCGAAGCCCCGCTACGATTCTCCGGTTGAGGTCCCCGTCTGCCTGGAAGCGCGGCTTCATCCGTGCGGGCTGGTCGAAGTATCGCGCGCCGCCTCGATCCTCGCATAGAGCGCCGGGTGCCGCCGCCTGGCCTCCGATCGCAGCCGCTCAAACTCCACCCTGCCGGCATCGAGATATGCGTCGATCTCATTGCGCTGTGCAAGGTAGCATGCCAGTGCCCCGTAAACCTGCTCCAAAGTGAGGGACGGGAAGGATTCGGCAATCGCCTCAGCCGAATCGCCACGCAGAAATGCGTACACCACTGATTCGAGCGATACGCGGCTGCCGGCGATGTAATATCCGCCCTCGCGCTGTTCTACGTAATCTATCGGCATCGGCTCCTCCCTTTCACATTCTAGCGACAAATTACGCGCTGGCCCCCCTTTCTTATCGCACGCCCAGCGACACCAGGCACAAAGGCCCCGGAGGAACTATGATCGAAGGTATGGCCGTGTTGCGCATCAGCGAAGCGGAACTGGCGCGGGACATCGCGTCGTTACTCGATCGCGTACAGTCCGGCGCGGAGTTCGTGATCGAACGCAACGCCAGGCCGGTAGCCGTCCTGCGAGCGGCCGAGCCCCGGCGCCGCAAGCTCTCCGAGATCATGGCGGCGCTGCCGCAGGACTCCCCTGCGAGCGTCGATCTGGACTTCGCCGCCGACGTGCAGGCGTTCATCGACAGCCATCGCGAGCCGCTCCATCCTCCGGAGTGGGACTAAACGCGTGGGCATCGTGCTGGATTCGACGGTGCTGGTCGCCGCCGAGCGCGCTGAAGAGAATCCCCGCCGGGTAATTGCTGGCCTGCTCGCCGGGATTGGCGACACGGAGGCCACGCTGTCGGCGATCACAATCATCGAACTGGCGCACGGAATCGAGCGCGCGAACTCAGCCGAACGGCGGGTCATGCGCGAGCGCTTCCTGAACGAACTCCTGGACGAGATCTCCACGGAACCCGTCACCGCGGCAATAGCTTTTCGCGCGGGCAGGATCGACGGCAGTCTGCAGGCCAAAGGCACGCTGATCGCGCTGAGCGACCTGCTGATCGGCGCTACCGCCGTGGAACTCGGCTATTCGGTGGTGACGCACAATGTCCGCCACTTCCGCATGATCCCGAACCTCGACGTCCAGCAACTCTGAGCGGTAACTACCCCGCCTCCACCGTCTCCTTCGCCAGATACCCAAAGCAAACCGTAGTCAGGAACATGGTCAGCACCTCGCTGTCGCCCAGGTTGTACTCGACGCAGCCCACCACCAACAGGCCGATGATGGCCGCCACCGCCCCGTGCAGCACGAAGCGCGCGTCGCCGCGCGGCCGCTTCCGCCAGAGCGTCGCCGCGAAGTCCCACAGCGCTTGCCCAATCAGCCACATCATGGCCAGCATGGTGGGGATGCCACGCTCGGCGGCGTAGTGAATGTAGATGTTGTGCAGGTGGCCGTAGTAGCCGTCCGGCAGCGGGCGCGGGATGTCGCGCGGCACGTACTTATCCAACTGCGGCCCCACCTGCTCCGGCCCCACCCCGAACCACGGGTGCGCGCGAATCATCTCGATGCCGGTCCGCCACACCACAATCCGAAACTGGTTCGAATCGCGCTCCCCGTGCGGCTGGAACAGCGAAACCATGCGCTCGCGCACCGGCCCCACCGCCAGCCCCGCCAGCAGCACCACGGGCACCACGGCGATCAGCCACCGCCGCCAGAACCACAGCAGGTAGAGACCGCCGGCCAAAGTTCCCAGCCAGATTCCGCGCGTGAATCCCAGCACCAGGGACACCGCCAGCACGCCGCCGCAGATCCAGCCAGCCACCTTCCACCGCCGGGACGCGGCCGCAAAGAAAAGGAACGCCGCAAGGAACAACAGCACCACCATTTCCTCGCCGCCGAAGGTCATCCAGTGGCTCATGAAACCGGTGATGCGCCTCGCCACATACACCTGGTAGAAGTCCTGGTTTGCGTCCAGCGCGTCCTGATACTTCTCGCCGAACTGCACAAAACTGTACAGCGCCGAGCCGGTGACCACCGCAGTCCAGCCGGCCACCGCCCAGCGAACCTCCCGTAGTTCGCGGAACGTGCTGAACACCAGCAACAGAATCACCCAGACATAAAACTTGCGGATCTGCGGCAGCCCTGTTCGCATGTCGCCGGAAAGCACCCAGGAGACGACGGTGCCGGTCATGAACAGCAGCATGGGCAGCCAAACCGGCGGCAGCCGCAGCTTCGCGCGCGAGGCAAAGAGCAGCACCACCGCGGCGCCCATCAGAATCTGCGACACCGCGATCGAAAACAGAATGGACACGCACGCCGCGAAGGTAACGTAGAACGCGGCGCGCTCAAGTTCCGGCCGGCCAACACGCATGGGGTAAGAAACGAGTATGACACTCGCGGTAAGCTGTCGTGTAGTGGACATTTACCTGCTTCGCCATGCCATAGCCGAAGAGGGTCCTCCGGCTAAGGATTCCGAGCGCGCCATTACCGGCGAGGGGCGCCGCAAGCTTCGCGCCGTGCTGGAGACTGCATACCACAACGCGGCTGTCAGCCCCGCGTTGATCGTCACCAGCCCGTATCGGCGCGCGGTGCAGACCGCCGAGCTTGCCGCCGAAGTATTCGAATACACCGGCGACATTCTGCGTACGAAAACGCTCCTGCCCGGCGCCAGCCCGGCGGACGTGTGGGAGGAGATTCGCCTGCACAAGGACGTCGATTCCATCCTCCTCTCCGGCCACGATCCGCTCTTCACCTCGCTCACGGGATACCTGCTCGGCTGCCCTTCCCTGCAGGTGGATTTCAAGAAGGCGACGCTGGTGCGCATCTTTATCGACCGCTTCGTCGCGGAGCCGCGCGGCGTTCTGAAGTGGATGCTGACCGCGAAGCTCTGCCGCGAAGGACGGTGAGGGGGCATTTGCCCGAACGCTACCGGTCCGCCGAGTGGACTACCACGAGCTGCGTATCTGCGGGGGCGCCGTCCCTCACGCGGGTATGAAGCAGCGCTTCAAACCGCGCGCGGCCGGTCTTCTCCAGTAAACTTCGCATGGCATCTTCGCGACAGACAAAATCGACTGCCGCCTGCGTGCCAATGCCGGTTGTTCCGGCCAGGGTCAGCGACCAGCGGCCCGAAGTCGAACCGGGCTCCAGCGAGATCACCGCATAATCTTCGGTTGTGGGAGGCCCATCGGGGACCCACTGGGCCGCCTCGCCGGGCGGCGGGTACTGGTTCACCACCGCCATCTCGCCCTCTCGTGGCCCGTTCGGTACGATCTGGAAACGGAAACCGCGAAGGCCGGCATTGTCCGGCGGCGGGCCGACAAAGATTACGTCGCTGCTCTCCATGTCGGTCTGCGAAAGCAGTCCGATCGGCTTCACGGGAACGGCGCGCCGCAACGCCGCGAATACACCGTCGAGTTCGTGGATTGCCAGCGTCTCACTCACGCCCGGATGAAAGACCACCAGCGGATGCGAGGGGTTCTCCAGCAGTCCCTCCCAGAACTGTTCGAGAGAGGCGCCCGGACTCGCCGTCAACCGGACCGGGCCAGGCGCAGGATGGAAAGCCAGGAAAAGAGCGAGCGTCAGGGCGACCGTGGTCATGCCAGCGAAGGCAATTATCCAGACGGATCGGCGACGGTCTGAACCGGTCTGCGGCCTGTCGGCAGCGGGTTGCGATGCCGGGTCACTCGCCGCCGATTCCGCCACCTGTCTGACCTGAAACACAAGCTGATAGGTGCCTTTGGGAATCTCCACCACAATCGCGTCGCCGGCGCCGACACTGCGGTCATACTCGGCCAGCTTCGCCCGGAGGCGGCCGGTTTGCACCCGGACGGTAGAATCGAGACGCGGGTCGAATTCTGCCGGCCGGCCGAAGACCTGCGTTGCAATCTGGTATTCCCGGATGGGGGCGCCCGGGTTGTCCAGCGCCTGCCGTGCCAGATACCTCAGCAGTTTGCAAAGCGATTCCGATCCGCGGAGCACGGTGCTCGCGGCAATTCTCTCGATCTGTCGAAGGCTTTCGTCGCGCGCGTCCAATCCAACCCCTGTAACTGCCTTAACTGAAGAGTAACAAGGCCTGCAAATCTTTGCAACGCCTTGTCTTAGATCAGTAACAGATGGTCTCGGAGGCCCATAAAAAAGCGCCATGGACGCAGATCGCATCCATGGCGCGAGTTCCCTGGTCAGGAAGCTTGAGGGGCCCGCCGCCGTTTGGGCGAGCCCTCAGGAGAGGTTCTCAAAGAGGACGGAACTCAGATACCGTTCGCCGGAATCCGGCAGAATCACCACGATGGTCTTTCCCTGGTACTCGGGCCGCTTAGCCAGACGCGCGGCGACGACGGTTGCTGCACCCGAGGAAATCCCGCTGAGAATCCCTTCGTCCGTGGCCAGCCGCCGCGCCGCTTCGACGGCCTCTTCGCTGGTCACGGTTTCGACGAGGTCGACCACCGACAGGTCCAGCGTGTCCGGGATGATCCCCGCGCCGATGCCCTGAATCTTGTGTGGTCCCGGCGCGAGCGGTTGGCCGGCGAGCTTCTGGGTGATCACCGGGCTGGTGGATGGTTCCACCGCCACCGAAACGATGGCCTTGCCCTGCACCTGCTTGATGAAACGCGACACGCCGGTGATGGTTCCGCCGGTGCCCACGCCGCTCACCAGCACGTCCATCGCGCCGCCGGTATCCTCCCAGATCTCCGGTCCGGTAGTGCGGAAGTGGATCTCCGGGTTGGCCGGGTTGCGGAACTGCTGCAGCAGCAGGTAATGCTTCGGGTCCGACGCGTGGATTTCGTCGGCTTTTTCGATGGCCCCCTTCATTCCCAGCTTGCCCTCGGTAAGCACCAGCTTCGCGCCAAACGCCTGCAGCACTTTGCGGCGCTCCAGCGACATCGTCTCGGGCATGGTCAGCGTCAGCGGGTATCCGCGCGCGGCGGCCACAAACGCCAGGGCGATGCCGGTGTTGCCGCTGGTGGGTTCCACCAGTTCCACGCCGGGCTTCAGCAGGCCGCGTTTCTCCGCGTCCCAGATCATCGCCGCGCCAATGCGGCACTTCACCGAATACGAGGGATTGCGTCCCTCGATCTTCGCAAGGACGGTGGCGCCCGCGCCGTTCACAATGCGATTGAGCCGGACCAGCGGCGTGTGTCCGATGCTCAGGGAATTGTCGTCAAATGTCATGCTGCTACGGCTCCTTTGTTTTCGCCCTGCGATTCGCGCAATGCCTGGTCGAAATCGTCGAGGATGTCGTTGATGTCCTCGATCCCCACCGAGACGCGGACGTACTCGGGAGTCACCCCGGTAGCGGCCTGGTCCTCCGGCGTCAACTGCGAATGCGTAGTGGAGGCCGGATGAATCACCAGCGTTTTCGCGTCACCCACGTTGGCCAGGTGGCTGGCCAGTTTCAGGCTTTCGATGAGCTTCCGTCCGGCCTGTATGCCGCCCTTGATGCCGAAGCCGAGAATGGCGCCGGCTCCGCGCGGAAGATAGCGCTTCGCGTTTTCGTGATGCGGGTGGTTGGCCAACCCCGGATAATTCACCCATTCCACGGCCGGGTTCTCCAACAGCCACTCGGCCAGAATCTGTGCGTTCTTCACGTGACGCTCCAGCCGCACGTGCAGCGTCTCTACGCCCAGCAGGAACAGAAACGCGGCGAAGGGGCTCATGGATGCGCCCGTGTCCCTCAGCCAGTGCGTGCGAATGTGAATGATGTAGGCGATGTTCCCGATCGGCTTCAGCGCCTCGGTAAACACCACGCCGTGGTATGCGGGATCGGGGGCGTTGAACTCAGGCCATTTCTCCGGATCGTCCGCCCACGGGAAGTTGCCGCTGTCCACGATGGCCCCGCCGATGTGCACGCCGTGGCCGCCCAGAAACTTGGTGGCCGAGTAAACGGCGATGTCGATGCCATGCTCGAACGGACGCAGCAGCGCCGGCGTGGTCACGGTGTTGTCGATAATCACCGGAAGGCCGTGCTGGTGCGCGATGTCGGCGATGGCGCGGAAGTCCGGGACGTCGTTCCTCGGATTCCCGATGGATTCCAGATACACCAGCCGCGTGTTTTCGTCGACAATGTCGGCAATCCGTTCCGGATGATCCGGGTCGAAGAAGCGCACCTCCACCCCCAGCTTCTTCAGCGTCTGCGTGAACAGTGTCCAGGTTCCCCCGTACAGGCTGGTCGACGAAATGAAGTTCTGGCCGGCGTGCGTGATGGTGAGGATGGCCGCGGTGATGGCCGCCTGGCCGCTGGCAAACGCGAGCGCTGCCGCCCCGCCGTCCAGCGCGGCCAGGCGTTTCTCCAGCACGTCGTTGGTGGGGTTCATCAGCCGCGAGTAGATGTTGCCGAATTCCTTCAGCGCGAAAAGATTCGCGGCGTTGTCCGTGTCGCGGAAAACGTAACTGGAGGTGGCGTAGATGGGCACGGCGCGGGCCGTGGTGGTGGGGTCGGGCTCCTGTCCGGCGTGCAATGCCAGGGTGCCCAACCGGTGTCCGGAAAATGCTGACATGGTTTTCTCCTTATAGATTTGAAAAACTCCGAGAACCGCTTACTCACGTGCGCGGCTCAGAAACGCGGCCATGCGATGTGCAGGCCCTTACCGAGCCGCGACGGTGACGGAGCGGAGGCCCTGCTAGGTTCTTCAATCAAAGTCCGTAGGAAACGCCCAGCGCGAACTGATGCCGCGCGAGCAGGTTGACGCCCGGCTCGATTTGTCCGGCGGCCTGCGCGACGCCGAAGTCCACATTGAACTTCGAATGTTCCGCCAGGGGCACCAGGCGCGCCGCATAAGTAATGGTGGTGGGCACGATGGCGCCCGGCAGATTCTGTACGCCGCGCGGTTCCTGCGCGAATTCCGAGCCGAAAATGAGCGTGCTCTTCGCCGGCCCCTTCAGCACGAACGCGCCCGCCCCGAACAAGCGGCCGGTGAAGCCGGGGGCGTTGCCCGCAAGGCCAAACACGGAGGCGTTGGTGCCCTTGTAGCCGATGTTGAAAACCAGCGGCAGGTGTTTCACCTGTGTCACCGTCTTCGAAGCCACCAGGTAGACGTCGCCGTTGGTGGTGTCCTTGTTGGCGATGACGCCGCCCACGTTGCGCACCTGAGTGCGAGCCACAAACCCGGCCGAAATCGCCGGGAGCCACTTCTTCTTCGCGGCGTTCTCCTGCACAATGTTCACCTTGGCGTGAACCGTGTTGAATCCGGAAGTCCACAGGTCGCTTAGTCCGGCTGTATCTCCGTCACCATGAATGGTCCGGGTGTATCCGAACTCGATGCGGCCCAGCAGTCCCACCGTGACCGAGGCCTGGTGAAACGTTCCCAGAACCGGCCCCGCATCCAGAAAATGATAGGCAACAATGGGCTTGCCAAGGTTGTTGTTGGGCGAGGCGGCGGTGTAGGCCAGCGGTGTGATGAATACCCCGGTCTGCCCCTCCCAGTTCAGGCTCTGTGCGGATACTCCTGCTGCTCCGACGGCCACGATGACGGCCAATAGGGAAATGGTACGCATGATCGTTCCTTTCTGCAAGTAATTGATAAATAACTGGAAGACTCCAGTTTTGAAGATCAGTCCGACTGCGCGGGCTGCTCAGGTTGTCAAGAGGGGAAGAGGGTCAGCAACAACAACTGCCGGCGTCTGCTTGGTGGTAAGTAGTCATTGTCGATCTACTTGATAGAGATAGTGTACAACGGCGTTGGGCCTCCGTCAAGAGTGAATCTGGGATTGGCTCGCTACATGCTCAACCGGACAGCGTTCCCGTAATCCCGCGCACCGCTCTTTCGGACAGGTTACGGCCAAGACAGGTTACGGCCGTGATGCGAGCGCCATGGGACTGTGCTAACATCCGACAGCAATGGGGGCTGACAAAGAGTCCCCCGCTCTCACATCGACCAGGTCGGAGGCTATAAATCAAATGAAATCACTTTTCGCTGTATTTCTGGTTTGCTCGCTCGGCATCTGCTTGTTTGCACAGCCGGTCATCAGGACGACCAACGGTGTCCTTAACGCCGCCAGTTACGCCCAGCAGGGCATGCCGAATTCGTCGATTGCGCAAGGCTCCACGTTCACAATCTTCGCAGAGGATCCCTCGACCGGCCCACTGGGTCCGGCGGCGCTGCAGGAGGTCACCAGTTTTCCCGTTTCGACCACGCTCGGCGATACGTCGGTCAACGTCACGGCAGGCGGGAAAACCGTTCAGGCGCCGATGATCTTCACCATAGCCAATCAGGTTGCGGCGGTCATGCCCTCCACCACGCCCGTCGGGAACGCCACCGTCAGCGTCACCTATAAGGGCGCCACCAGTGCGGAGTATCCCATTCAGGTGGTTGCCAGCAGCTTCGGAACGTTCGCCGTCAACGTGCAGGGAAATGGAACCGGAGATGTTACCGACATCAAGTACAACAAATTCCTGCCGAACTCAGCGGCCCTGGCCGACGATGTGGCCATCATTTGGGGCACGGGACTCGGCCCCGTACCGTATCCGGACGCCGACCAACCGAAAGCCACCAATCTCACCAGCATTCCCGTAAAGCTCTATATTGGCGGGCAACTGGTGAGCACCAGCTATCAGGGCCCCTCGGGCTGCTGCGCGGGACTCAATCAAATCGTGTTCACGGTGCCGAAGGGAATCACGGGATGCAGCGTTCCGGTCGAGGTCAGCATCAACAACATTGTCAGCCCGACCACGACGATGCCGATTGCCAGCAGCGAAAATCGGGTGTGCTCGGACCCGAACGGCATCCCCTCCTCGGTCCTGCAGACGTTGCTTTCGAAGTCCTCGTTTAACCTCGGCTTTGTTTCCCTGAGCCGGCTGCCGGAGACGATTTTAGGCTTGGGGACCACGACTGCAGATACCGGCATCGCGGGGTTTTTCAATGTCAAGCCTCTGCAATTTGCCGGGGCAACAATCTTCCAGACGGCCGCCATTGGATCGTGCATCGTGAATGCGTTTTCCGAATCAGCCGAGGCGAATCTTCTATCCGCCTTCACGGGTCTGGATGCGGGGCCGTTCATCGACGTAAACGGGCCCGGCGGAACTCAGGAGTTGGCTCCCGTGCAGGGAGTGTTGGGCGTCTACGAATCTACGAACGGGACGACGTTTCTCACTCCCGGGTCCTATACGGCAACCGGTTCAGGCGGGGCAACCGTGGGAAAATTCTCCGTTGGCATGACGGTGGCGAACCCCATCACCTGGACCAACGAGACCAGCATCAGCACGGTCGACCGGGCCAGCGGGGTAACCGTGATCTGGACCGGCGGCGCGCCCGGCACATACGCCACCATCACCGGCAGTTCCATTTCTATCGAACCTCCTACAGTGGTTGCGACGTTCACATGCCAGGCCCCGATTGCCCAGGGGACCTTTACCGTTGGACCGGATGTGTTGCTGCAGCTTCCCGCCAGCATAGGCGCACTCTCGGTAGGGAACAATGAACCGTACACGGAGTTCACGGCGACGGGGCTCGATTACGGATTCGCGGAGAGCTCTGTCCTGGTCAGCGAGTCGGTCACGTATCAGTAAGGCTGGCTACGGTGGGCGGCCGCCTGCCCTGGACTGCCGGCGGCCGCCAGCACACCCGCGCTTTTCCGATTGCCCGTCATTATGGCGGAATGGTATGCTGAACCGACCGCCCGCAGTTACCTCTGTCCGCGAAGTTTGTGGCCTGGATTAGCTTGCCGGTCTAAGCGACTGCTCAGGTAAAGCAGTTCTCAGGAGTGGGGAATGACCAACGTTTTCGTAGGGAATCTGTCGTATCAGACGACCGAGAGCGAGCTTGAAGCCGCATTCGGCGAATTCGGAGCCGTGGAGCGGGTCAGCATCGTCCGTGATCGCGACACCGGGCAACCCCGCGGATTCGCCTTCGTCGAGATGACTAACGCGGCCGAGGCCGCCAAGGCGATCAGCACCCTCAATGGCCGCGAGATCAACGGCCGCGCCATCAACGTCAACGAGGCACGCCCGCGGGCCGAACGCGCCCCGGGTGGCGGTGGGGGTGGCGGCCGGGGGCGCGGAGGACCGGGCGGCGGTGGAGGCGGAGGAGGCTACAACCGCGGACGCCGCGAACCACGCTGGTGAGCCTCACGGCTTCACCCTTTTACTCAGCAGGTACGCAATACCGATCAGGGAGAGCCCTACCAGGGACATGGTGCCTGGTTCCGGCGCCGAAAACTGCGGCGTCAGCCGGGGGCAGGAGTTCGTACAGGGCGAGAGACTCCCGTTCCGCGTAGCGTTGCCAACCTCCGGCAATGTGCCGGGATCGTCGAATCCCTGAATGCCTGAATTGCTGCTCATCGCCAGTTGCCGGCCGGGCTGTTGCGGGTTCTGGTAGAAGCTCGACAAGTCCAGTTGAATGAACGGATTGGCTCCGATTTTATTGCCCGCCTCGGTCGCCAGTGTGCAGGGCGCTACGTCGTTGCCGCCCGGCGAACTCAGGTTGCAATCCACGGTGGTGGAAGCCATGACGGATCCACAAGCGCACAGAAGCAGTACAGGTAAGACCAGCAATCGAATGGGGTTATTTGACATTCTGTCTCTCATCGGCACTGGTTGAATACTAGCCACCAGACCCGGGGGTACGAATAGCCGCAGGGTAACAATTCGTCTGGTACCAGGGCCGTACTGGACCGATGGCCGGAAGGTACTGAAAAGGCGTTGAAAGTACGGGAACGGATGGTCCGCAAAGGAGCGTCTGAGGGGAGGGCTTGCGTAGAGTCAAAGCGGGCCACGGTAACTCGCCATGGCCCGCGATCTGTGCCGGAGGGGACCGGCTACTTTACCTTATAAACGACGCTCACCGACAGGCTGTCGCGGTGTGCGCCGGGAACCACCGTGTCCAGGTACGCCTTCTCGACCATGTCGCGCTCTCCGTCGGAGAGCTTCTTATCGGCTTCCTCGAAGGCCGCGTTCACCTTGTCCTTGGCTCCGAGGTTCGGCATGGTGACGATGATCCATACTAAACCGGGCTCCATTGTGTGCACGCCTTCAGTGTCCACTTGGTAAGCGTAGATCACGCCATCGGCGACGAGTTTGTCGAACACCGGCTGGTCGTATTTGTGGAACAGGGTCATGAAATCCTGCATATGCCCGGGTTTGACCTTTTGGATATCGAAGTCCGCGATCGGCTGTGCGCCGGCGGGCACGCTCTTGTGACCTTCCTCCCGCGTGCGGATGACGAGGTCGTGATGAGTGGTCATATCGGCCAGCGAAGCCAGGTCCTGCATCAGGCCCGGGTTCGCCTGTATGAACGCCTGGATCGCGTTCTCCTCTTTGGCGAGGGCATCGTAGTTGGGCACGGTTACCCAGAAAGCGACATTGTTCTCCCCAGGGACATGGAGCATGTCGACATCGATTCCGTAGGCAAGAACGGTTCCGGCCGCCATCAGTGAGTCGAGAGGCGCGGTAAACGCCTTGCCCTTCTCGACGAAGGCAGCATCCTTTCCGGGCGCCACCTTGAAGGCGGCGACGGACGTCAGGTACTTGTAACCTTGAGCGGACACGGTAGTGGCCGCGAACAGCAGCGTTGCAGCAGCAAGCAGACGCATTCTCATAGTCTGGCTGATCTCTTCCTTTTTTTGATTTGTGGTTCGAGCCGGGCGAGGTTCCGCCCGGCGCCTCCAAGTCTCTGGACTATAGCGCGAAGCGGGTGGGATGTCCAGCCGTTGCTGCAGTGTTGAGTTTTGCAACGGCCGTTCGGAGCGTGGCCGCGCGCGGGAGGTGGCCGTGGGAAACTGGATCTCGTGAGCGATTCCGCGTACGTGCACGGTTACTCCGAGCGCGAAACAGAGAGACTTGCGGACCAGGCGAACACTCTCACCCATTTGCTTCACCACGACACCAGCTATCCGCCTGGTAGCCGCGTGCTGGAATGCGGATGTGGAACCGGGGCCCAGACGGTGTTTCTGGCCGCCGGGAGCCCGGACGCCCAAATCGTATCCGTGGACGTTTCACCGGCTTCGCTGGATCGGGCAAGGGCGCGCGTTGAGGCGGCGGGATTCCGGAACGTCACCTTCCGCGTCGCCGACATCTTCGACCTCCCGTTCGAAGACGCCAGCTTCGACCATGTTTTCGTCTGCTTCGTCCTCGAACACCTGGCGAACCCGATAGAAGCCCTGCATTGTATGGCGCGGACCCTGCGCCCGGGCGGTTCCATCACCGTCATTGAAGGCGATCACGGCTCATGGTATTGCCATCCGCAGACGGCGGAAGCGTCGCGCGCGGTCCAGTGCTTGATCGACGTTCAAGCCAGGCTGGGCGGGGATTCGCTCATCGGCCGCCGCCTTTACCCGCTGCTGGTGCAGGCCGGCTTCCGCGAGGCCCGCGTCAGCCCGCGGATGGTGTACGTGGATTCCAGCCGGCCTGAGCTGGTGGAGGGCTTCTCGAAGAACACGTTTATCGCCATGGTGGAGGGGGTCCGCGAACAGGCCCTGTCCCTGGGCCTGGTGGATGCGCCGAGCTGGGACAAGGGAATTGCAGACCTGTACCGCGCCACCGAGGCGGATGGAACGTTCTGCTACGCGTTCTTCAAGGGGACCGCGGTGAAGTGACTGTCATCGCGCGCAGGATGTGGCCGCCCCTGTCGGATACGGAGTTGGCGCGGTGGGGAAAGTAGCGCGCAGCGAACTGTGGTGGCCCGAGGTCCTCGATTTCGGAGAATCCGAGGCCCTTCAGCCTGGCGTGGAGCTGGTCCGGCTCAAAGTAGGTTGTCCACGCTTCGCCCAGCTCGGCGACACGCGCGGCACGCCGGTCATGGAACATGCGCATCTCCGGCGATAAGGAAGCCGGAGGGTCGCCGTAGTCGAATACCACGTGCGCGCCACCGGGCAGGCTGGCGATGAAGCCGAGGGTGGACCAGATGGCTTCCTCCGTCAGGTAAGGCACCACACCAAGCCAGGTGAAAAAGGTCTGCCGGGCCGGATCGAAGCCGGCAGCCGCCAGGCCCCCGGCCAGAGTCTCCCGTTCGAAATCGATTGGAGCAAACGTCAGGCAGGCCGGCAGAGGGATGGCGGCATCGGCGAGGCGCTGGCGTTTCCATGCCTGTGTAGCCGGATGATCCACTTCGAAAATGCGCAGGCGGTCGCGCAACGGGCCGCGATACGCGTACGTGTCCAGCCCCGCGCCGAGCACCACAAGCTGACGGACACCGCGCTCGACGGCCACGGCCAGGGCATCCTCGGCAAAGCGCGTCCTTACCGCGATGAAGATGCGCATCCTTCGTCCCGCTGGATGCTTCTCAGCCTCCCGAGCGACGGCGCCCGCATCGTCACCCAGGATACGCAAGGCCAGCGGATCGGCGAAGATGCTGCCGTGCTCCAATACCTGGTGAGCGGCGCGGTGAAAAGCCGCCGCGCGAGCCGTCCGGCTTGGTTCTCCGGCTTGCATCTGGGTCGGTAAGGCTATTATTTCATTGACTTTGCCATCCCGGCGGCGCATACTCACCACGAGCCGGATATTCCCGCCATTCGAGGTGCGGCGCCGGAGGAGGGCGACGTGCCTTTTCAGAACTACGTGGCATCCACATTCTCGCAGTTGTTGATTGAGAGGTTCGCTCCACTATCGGCGGGTGTCTATGGACTGTCGAATGCGCGGGAATGGATATTCGTCGGCGAGACCGAGAACATCAAAGCGGCTCTGCTTGCGCATCTGCAGGCGACGGACCGCGCCGTCGCCGACCGTTCGCCCACCGGTTTCACTTTCGAGGTCTGCTCCCCTCACGCCCGGTTTGCCCGTCAGGATCGCCTGATCCAGGAGCTTGAGCCGGTCTGCAATCGCAGTGCGCCGCGACCTGCCCCACGCCACTGAGGCGATTGGGGCATATCGCCCACGGACGCCGGGCGTTTCGACGTTGCAGAGCCCTTCTGATTGAGTGATTTGCCCCGAAATCCGCCGGATCGCCTTTGGCCGCGTGATTGCAACCCCTGTTGCAAGAGCTGCGAACCCCCATGTCCATGAACTTCGATATGTCGCCCATGCTGGTGATCTGGGAGACTACCCAGGCCTGTGACCTGAGCTGCGCGCACTGCCGCGCGTCCGCCCAGCCGCTGCGCAACCCCGACGAACTCACTACGGAGCAGGCCCGCGCGCTTTTGGAGGAAGTGAAGCGCTTCGGCAGCCCGCTGATGGTGTTCACCGGGGGCGATCCGTTGAAGCGGCCGGACCTGTTCGAGCTGATGGAGTACAGCGCCAGCCTCGGTCTTCGCACCAATGTCAGCCCCAGCGCCACGCCGTTGCTGACGCCGGAGGCGGTGCGCCGCTTCAAGGACTGCGGACTGGCGCGCATGGCCGTGAGCGTGGACGGGCCCGACGCCGCAACCCACGACACGTTCCGCGGCGTGGACGGGTCCTTCCACCGGGCCATGGTGGCGCTGCGCGAGGCGCAGCGGATCGGCCTCGAAACGCAGATTCAGACCACCATCACCCGGCGCAACATGCACAAGATTCGCGCCATGGCGGACATGGTGGAAGACATTGGCGGGCGCATGTGGAGCCTGTTCTTCCTGGTGGTGACCGGCCGGGCTCTGGCTAACGACGACCTCACGCCTGAGGAATACGAGCAGGTGTTCGAAGCGCTGTACCAGGTTTCGCTAACCTCTTCCTACGACGTGAAGACCACCGAAGCCATGCACTACCGCCGTTACGTGGCGCAGCGGCTGAAGCAGGACGCGACCGGCGAGAGCGCTTCGCGCAAGGTGATGTACCGGACCGCGGGCGTCAGCGACGGCAAGGGTTTCGTGTTCGTGTCGCACACCGGCGAGATCTGTCCCAGCGGCTTCCTGCCCATCTCCGCGGGCAACGTGCGGCGCGATTCGCTGGTGGATGTGTATCGCAATTCGGCGCTGTTCCGCTCGTTGCGCGACATGGAGCAGCGCGAGGGCAAGTGCGGCCTGTGCGAGTACCGAAACATTTGCGGCGGGTCGCGCTCGCGTGCCTACGCCTGCACGGGCAACTATCTGGCGGAAGATCCGCGGTGCACGTATCAGCCCGGCCACACCAGGGAACGCGGCGGCGGCGACCGGGAATGCGCCACGGGCTGCTGCTCGAGCAACTGAGTTGGACTACCCGACGGCGCGCCGGCTGGACGGTCGCTGGTGGGCCGATATCGAATCGATGCCCGGGGTAATGGCAAATGGAGGACCCGTGAATGCATTGATCACGGCGAGGAGATTCCCAAACCGTTCCCAAAAGGTCTTTTCCGTGGCGTGAGCCACTGGAGATCCAGCAGAGCTGGAACAGCCAACTAGCTTAGTTAAGTTAGCTATAGCTAAGCCAGGCGACGCCTTGAGCGCGTTTTGCCGCTGGCGTCCGGCGCCTGACTAGCTGCTTCCCGGGTGCGGTCGAAAGAACGCGTGCTGATGCCGGCCGCGTGCACCATAATCCTTCTGGTTCGCCTGGAAGCAGGTCAGGCGGGCCAAATTCCGAATCTGGATCAGGCTGTGCTCGCACCGAGCCTCGCGCAGCTCATTCTGCAGACGGAACCGCCACTACAATGGATCCTGTTCTTCACGCGTACCCACTCGTTTGAAGGAACCCCACAAGATTACATGTCTCTTCCCACGCCCTCACAACTGCGGCTCCGCATGAGGGCGTGGTGCGCGAGCCCACCGGTTCCGAGAAGCCCGCGCGCCGATCTGGCCCCGGCCGTCGCCGGCAATTCACTGTCTCGCTTGAGCTGGACCGCTCAGCTCCGTCCGATCACCTCAGCCACCTCTTTGACCCGATCACGCAATTCCTCTACGTGACCCTTGACGTAGTCCTGTGCCGCGGCAGCCCTGTCCTTCATCCAGTCCTCCCCCTCTTCGACCTTGCAGCGGATGAGGCGACGCGTGGCAGCGCCGGAGCGTGGGGCAAAGAAGACCGTCAGGGCGACCCCCGCTCCCAGCCCGGTCAGGAAAAACAATCCCCCAGACACTCGTTTCCCGGAATGACCATTCGTTTCAACCTTTTCCATGTTTGTGATCCTCACCCTGCATCGAGCAATCCTGTGGCCGCAGGGCGAGCCGCGGCCGGCGCCACGCGGAGGCTTCGATGGCAAAGGCAGGATCCACCGGATGCTACGCGACCGGCGACGAGCTGTTCTTCGTGATGGCAATGTTACGAACCGGCCCGGCCGCGAGCGGCCTCAATGTTGCCGGCCGCCTGGGGATTCCACGGTCTTCTTGTACACCTTGCTGAACTCAGCGCCCCAAAAGAATAGCTGCGCCGAGTAGTATATCCATAGCAACACGACCATCGGCGAGCCGGCGGCACTATACGCCGACCCGAAGCTGGTATTGGCGAAGTACAGCCCCATGAGCTCCTTGCCAAGCATAAACAGCAAGGACGTGATCATCGCTCCGAGGGCCACGTCGCTCCACTTCAATCGAACGTCCGGTACGATTTTGTAGAGGCCCGCGAACAGCACCGCTACCACCAGATACGTTATCAGGAACGTGGCAGTGCGTGGCACGGAGATCCGCATCGTTTCGATCCAGGCGTTCAACGCCAGAGAAACCAGCAGCAGGAAACCAGTGCCCAGCACGGTCGCGAACGAATAGAAGCGATCCTTTATCAGCCGAATAATCGTGGCGGCGTTGGTTTGGTCGGCAGGAAGAGAAACGTGCCAGATGGTGTTCATGGCGTCGTGCAACTCCACAAAAACGGAAGAGGCGCCAAATACCAGAGTCACCAGGCCGAGCAAAGTCGCAATCGCGCCCGTCCCCGGCTGGTAGGCGCCGCTGATGAATTCCTGAAGTGTCCGTGCTACCTCAGCCCCGGCCACGCCTCGGATCTCCGCGGCGAGCCGGCCCTGGGCGGCCTCCTTCCCATATACAACGGCGGCCGCGGCGACGGCCAAAACAACAAGCGGAGCCAGCGAGAGCATGGTATAAAACGCGACGGAAGCGCCAAGGCGCGGTGCATTGTCGTCGATCCATTCGCTTGATGCCTGCCGGAACATGCGCGGCAATGCCGGGATCAGAAGGAATGGGGATCTGCCCATCTCAGACTCCAGTCAGGTTCGAGACCGGCAACGGCACGTGCCGTTCACGAGCCGGTAGTTGTCGCGCTGGCCTCTCCGCGCAGTGCAACGATCCTGTTCTGCAGCGTTCGCAGACTAATCCCGAGTATCTCGGCCGCGCGTTTGCGATTGCCGCCAACGCGTTCGAGGATGAGTTTGATATAGGCCTCCTCGATCTTCACGAGTGGCTGATCCGGCTGGAGAACTACCGGGTCCCGCTGGCCGGCTGGTGGCCGGGAATGCGGGCCGGGGCCGACACCGAACGCAGGGGAAGGAAGATTCGTCAGCCGGATCAAGCCCTCTCCCGCCATGATGGTGGCACGTTCCAGGACATTCCGCAGCTCGCGCACGTTGCCGGGCCAATCGTACCGGTGAAGAAGTTCCATCACTTCGGCGTCGATCCCGGCAACACGCGTGCCGTGCTTCTTGTTCAGATTCTCCAGCATGGCATCGGCGATCGGCGGGATATCCTCTTTGTGTTCACGAAGCGGCGGAACCACGATCTGGAACACACTTAACCGGTAGAAAAGCTCCTCGCGTAAATGCGTTCTCGGGTCCTGACTGGTAGCGGCAAGTATGCGAACGTCGACTGGGATCTCCCTTTTGCCGCCAAGCCGCCGCACCCGCAGGTCCTCGAGAACACGCAGCAGCTTCGGTTGCGTGGAGGGCGGCATCTCCCCGACCTCGTCGAGAAACAAAGTTCCCCCGTGAGCCTGCTCGAAGCAACCGGCCGAACGCTCCATGGCTCCCGTAAACGCGCCCTTCTCGTGGCCGAATAACTCGCTCTCAATCAGAGTTTCGGGCAAGGCGGCTGCGTTGATCGGGACGAAAGGGCCATCGCCGCGGGGACTGCACTTATGGATTTCCCGCGCCACCAGTTCCTTGCCTGTGCCACTCTCTCCGCAGATCAATACGGGCGCTGAAGTGGGCCCCACCTGCCTGATGATCGAGAAAACCTCCAGCATCGCCGGAGACTTTCCTATCAGATCTCCGAGTACGCCGCGAAGGCTCAACTCGCGCTTGAGCTCATCCGTCTTCTGCAGACTTCTTTTGTAGCGAATCGCGCGTTCCAGAAGGGTCCTGAAGGCCAGCGCGTCCACGGGTTTCTCCAGAAACCAGAATGCCTTGAGGTCATGAACGGCCAATAGCGCTTTCTCCATGCTGCCGAAGCCGGTGAGCGCGATCGCCGGCGTGTGGTCGCCCCGTTCCTTCAGATGCCGAAGCAGTTCAAAGCCGTCCATGCGCGGCATGACCAGATCCGCAACGATGACGTCTGCGTCGAAGGCATTGAGCCGTTCCAACGCTTCCTGCCCGTCCCCCGCGACCTGCGTCTCAAAGTCGCCATCGGGCAGCATGGCAGCCAGGGCATTACGGTGACGCTCCTCATCGTCCACGATGAGGATGCGGCCCGAAACGGTGGGGAGCCGGGGCATCGACTCCTATTCTATCGTCTGGCAAGCCACGCCGGGAGGGGCGTGGCGAACCATGAACACGGGCGTCTTCGGGCTCAATGCAACCTGTAGTTGGTTACGCGTGTCCACAATCCGAACGCCTGCAGCAGCCAAACGCCAACTGCAACCACAACCACTACATTCAGGATGGCCTTGATGCTGGAGGCCATGGGGATGAAGTTATTGATCAGCCATAACGCGAGGCCGATCACGACCAGTGCAATGACAATGTTTAACAACGGCATATCGTCTCACTCTCCTGCAACTTCAAGTAGCAATCCGCTGCCCAGTCGTGGGCCTCGCTAACCGAGAATCCCGCGTCCCTGAAGCAGGCGGATTATCACGACCGCCAACGCAATGACCAACAGGATGTGAATCAGTCCGCCGGGCCGTGTAGGCGGTGGCCGTTCGAGCCGGGTGGTGACGGCAGGCCAGCCCGAGCCAGTCCCACCATCGCACGTGCAGAATCTGCACGGTAGGCAGCATTTGTTGCAGGTGAGAGTTACGGCGGCGATCACTTTGGCGCTGGCGCCCTGGGAGCGACGGCGGGAGCGCCTGCGTAGACCAGAATCTCGATGCTTCCGCCCTCGCTCGCGGTGGCGCTCTTTCCCAGGCCAAGAGTCTTCAGCCGCGTGTCGTCCAGCGGGAAGTTCTCCACCAGGTACTTGCGAATGATGAAGCCGCGGGCTTCACTCAGTGCGAGCTCCTTGTCGGAGTCGCCCGTTCTGCCCGTACTGGCCGCGATCACGGCCAACCCGAACTTCTGACCTTGCAGATACTGTCCCGCGGCATTCAGACTCTTCTGATTCTTCAGCCGGGCGGAATCCGGTTTGTCAAACAGGCTTTTCGGGTCGTACTGGAAGCTCCTGGCGGGCTTCTGGCTGGGAAGCTGCGGTACTGCATGCTCTCTGACTTCCGCCGGATCGGCAAAGCCACGGTCCTTGAAGAATCCGCGCAGCAGGAAGTTGTGTTTCAGAGCATCGGCGTCTTCGTGCATGGAAGTCGCGCTGGCCGCCGCTTGCTGATAGAGCGTCTTATCGTTGATCAGCTTGCCCACGGTCCCTTGTCCCGTATTGACCTTCGTGGTGATCATGTTGAGGTTGTCAGCGGTCCCCTGGATGCTTTCAAGCGCCCCCTGGCTGGTGTCGAGGAGCTGATTTGCCTTCTGGAACAGATCCGAGATATCGAGAGGAGGCTCGCTGTCGATCGTCTCTCCGCCCTTAAGTCTCTCCGCTTCCACCGAACCGAAGGAGATCTCGACGTACTTGTCTCCCAGCAGCCCTTCGGATTGAATGGATGCAATCGAGTCCTGCTTGACGATGGATTGCGTTTCTCTGGCGAGATCCATGGTGACCGTAACCTTGCCATCGGGCCTGCTGGGGAGTTGGATGGACCGAACCGTACCCTTGCGGATTCCCCCCACACGAACATCGGCGCCCTCGCTCAGACCGGTGACGTTATCGAATTCGCTCCGAACCAGATAGTTCGAGCCGAATCTCAACTCCTGGCGGCCGACCAGAAACACAGAAGCCGCGAGAATGGCCAGCGTGGTCAGCAGGAACAGTCCCAAACGAAAGCTTCGTGACATACTCTCACCTTCTTTTTGCCTCATGCCGCATCTTCCACAAACTGAACGATCAACGGATCATTGCTCTGACCGAAGCCTGCGCATGTCCCGTCGAACAGAATCCTGCCTCCGTCGAGCACGATCAGGCGGTCGGCGATGGTCCGGGCGGTATGGAGGTCGTGCGTCACCACGATGGAGGTGATGTGCCGCCGATCTCTCAGCTCGACGATCAGCTTCGCGATTTCCGCCGCGGTGATCGGATCGAGTCCCGCCGTGGGCTCGTCGAACATGACCACGGTTGGCTCCAGCGCGAGAGCGCGCGCCAGACCCACCCGCTTGCGCATACCGCCGGAGATTTCGGAGGGCATCTTGTCGAGGTCGGCATCCATGCCAACGCTTCCGAGCAACTGGTGGACGCGGTGGCTTCGTTCGGCGCCGGAGAGCCTGGTGTGGCGGCGAAGCGGAAAGGCGACGTTGTCTCCGATGGTCATGGAATCGTACAGCGCGGATTGCTGAAACAGGAAGCCAACTTTCTTTCTTGCTTCGTTCAACTCCTTCGGCGAGGCGCTGGAGATGTCGTAGCCTTCCAGACGAATGGAGCCCGCGTCCGGCATCTCGAGGCCAATCAGCATCTTCAGCAAAACGCTCTTGCCCGTGCCGCTCCGCCCCAGCACACAGGTCACCTCGCCGGCCACGAGCTGGAAGGCGATTCCATCCAGAACTGTCTGCCTGCCAAACGACTTTCGCAGCCCGGCAACGGCAATCGGCGGCTCGGCGTTGGGTTGTAGTTCCATTCAGAAGAACTCGATAATCAACTGAACCAGCAGCACGTCCGCCACGATGATGAACAAAGACGAAAGCACAACCGAACTGGTGGCGGAACGCCCCACTCCTTCGGTGCCGCCTCGGGTGCGCATGCCTTGAAAGCAGGAGACGACTCCAATGATCAAACCGAAAACGGCGGTCTTCAGGGTGGGGGGAAGAATGTCGTCGAACGTGACGCCGTGAAAGCCGCTTGAAAGAAACCGCCCCAGGGACACGGGCTCCACGAGAGTGCAGGCGACCCAGCCCATGAGAACACCAAAGAAATCGGCCGCTATCGTAAGCAAAGGCATGGCTACGATGCAGGCCAGGATCCGGGTGGCCGCCAGATACTTGTGCGGATCGACCGCGGACGCTTCCATGGCGTCGATCTGCTCGGTGACGCGCATGGAGCCCAGTTCGGCTCCGATCCCGGCGCCCACGCGGCCGCTGGCAACCAGGCCGGTGATGATGGGTCCGGTTTCCTTGATCAGCGAGAAGACAATCACCGCCGGGAGTAACGATCTGGCGCCGAACCGTGTTAGACTGCTGCGGGTTTGCAGGGACAGAACGACACCCGTGGCGGCGCCTGCCAGCGCCATGAGCGGAAGAGATTTGGCGCCAATGGAATCCAACTGGCGCAGGAATTCCGCGCCCTCAAAAGGGCGCGAGAAGATCGCTTTGGCCACGCGCCAGCTAAACAGGCCCAGGTCGCCAACCCACTCGACCATGGCCCGCAAGGGTTCGCCGAACGCACGAACCGCATCGTTCATCGGGGAACTGGAAGCGGCTGTGGTCGTGGTCGCCATGGCGCAGAATTACTGGCATGTTGAATGCCGAAATGCGGAGACGCGGCTTCCGCTCAAGTTGTGAGGGTTCCGAATAGCGCCCCAACGCCGGCGGTCGCGGCCATGGCCAGAGCGCCCCAAAACGTGACGCGCATCGCGCCCAGCATCACGCGTGCGCCCCCGGCGCGAGCGGCCAACCCTCCCAACAGCGCCAGGAACAACAGTGAAGTTCCAGAGACGAGGGGAATCAGACCCGTCTGCGGGGCGATGGCTGTGACCAGGATAGGCAGAGCCGCTCCGACCGCGAAGCTGCTGGCCGACGCCAACGCAGCCTGAATGGGACGCGCGCTGAGAGCCGCGGAGATGCCGAGTTCGTCGCGGGCATGAGCGGCGAGGGCGCCATGGGTCATCAGTTGATCGGCAACCTGTTTGGCAAGCGGGGGGGCGAGTCCGCGAGCGACGTAAATCGCCGCCAGCTCCTTGTGCTCGCCCACGTCGTCTGCCTTCAGTTCCGCGCGTTCCAGCTTGAGGTCGGCCTGTTCGGTGTCCGCCTGGGAGTGCACGGACACGTATTCACCCGCCGCCATGGACATCGCCCCGGCGACGAGACCGGCGACTCCCGCCACCAGGATGTTGCCGCGAGTCGCATGCGCGGCTGCTACGCCGAGCACCAGACTCGCCGTCGAAAGGATCCCGTCGTTCGCGCCCAACACCGCCGCGCGCAGCCAGCCCACGCGTTCGCCGCGATGTCGCTCCGTTTGGCTTACAGGCATTTCTGGGATTTAAAGGCCGCCGTTTGTCAGCTACAGTGCGACAGTGATCCCAAGTAGGATACGAAGAAAGCCCTTCTACTGTAAGTTATTTCTCCTCTGGCTTAGGGGCAGCCTTGCTCACCGGTTTGGGCTCGCTCTTCGCCTTGGGCTCGCTTTTCACCTTGGGTTCGCTCTCTGGTTTGGGCTCGCTTTTCACCTTGGGCTCGCTCTTCGCCTTGGGTTCGCTCTTCGCCTTGGGCTCGCTCTTCGCCTTGGGCTCGCTCTCTGGCTTGGGCTCGCTCTTCGCCTTGGGCTCGCTCTCTGGCTTGGGCTCGCTTTTCACCTTGGGCTCGCTCTTCGCCTTGGGCTCGCTCTTCGCCTTGGGCTCGCTCTTCGCCTTGGGCTCGCTCTCTGGCTTGGGCTCGCTCTTCGCCTTGGGCTCGCTCTTCGCCTTGGGCTCGCTCTTCGCCTTGGGTTCGCTCTTCGCCTTGGGCTCGCTCTCTGGCTTGGGCTCGCTCTTCGCCTTGGGCTCGCTCTTCGCCTTGGGCTCGCTCTCTGGCTTGGGCTCGCTCTTCACCTTGGGCTCGCTCTTCGCCTTGGGTTCGCTCTTCGCCTTGGGTTCGCTCTTCGCCTTGGGCTCGCTCTCTGGCTTGGGCTCGCTCTTCACCTTGGGCTCGCTCTTCACCTTGGGCTCGCTTTGCGGTTTGGGTTCGGCCTTGGCGCCTGCCTTGCTGGTGGTGACCTTGGAGACTCCCTCCGCTGCAGGGCCTTTGCTCGGGCCCGCTGCCCTGGCGGCAACGACTCCCTTACCGCTAAACACACCCGGCTTGGGACTTGCGGCCACTGCCGGCTTGCCGTGGTTCACCGACGCCAGTTGTGCGCGGTTGGTGCTGGCAATGTGCTCGTGCTGTGTTTGTTCCGTTGTAAACGGGGTATGCGACTCGCGGGCTGCGGTTTCTTCTTCCGGGGTCGGCCGGGCGCTGACGCCGCGAGGTCCCCCGTTATAGCTCACGTTGGTTACCGTCGTGTTTCGGACGACGGTCCTGTTGTAAACATTGGTGACGTGCACGCCGCTGATGTTAGTCACCGAACGGTTGTAGTAGAAAGCTCCGCCACGCCATTCTCCGCCCTCGAACCCGACACCCCCGTAGCCGAAGCCATAGTTGACGCCGCCGTAGAAGCCGATGTGCGGCCCCCAGTAGCCTGCATTCCACGCGTATGACCCCTCGCTCCAACCCCAATAGCCCGGGGTCCAAAGCACACCCACCGTCGGCGGTTGGACCCAGGTTCCGGGAACCCAGAAGTAGCCGTCGGCACCGTAGGCCCAGTAACCGGGCGTCCAGATGTAACCTGGGGCAGGAAGCGCGGGCTGCACGTAAACGGGCAGCACCGGCGGTTCAATGTTAATCGATAGACTGATTTGTGCACGGGATGCGACCGGTGCAGCCAATAGCATCAGTGCGAGCGCAATCAAACTAACCGAACGAACAATCTTCACGTTTCATCTCCTTATCGCGATCTGCCCGCTTTGACTCCGATCGGGCTTTGTGTGGACTCCGGTTCGACCTCTAACAGGAACTTCTGCTTCCGGATTTAACAAGTCGATAACTGGAGCTCTCTGTTCCCCGGTGTTCTTAGCACTTGTCGAGCCAAACGAGCCAGGCGCCGAGGAAACGTCGTTTCACAACCCAGAACGCGCGGCCGGCATGTCACGAGACAATTACTCCACAGAAGGGCTGACCGGCGGGCACGTAATCGGCTTGCGGACGCGCTCAGCGGTGCATCCGGATGACGGGCCCTAACGATGTTCCAGCGCCTCCGCTTCCTCCGCCTCGGCCGAGTTGTGTGCACCGTTTCGTGTATTCGATCACGTTATGGTACGTGGCCTGCCGGAACCCTAACCGCATCTCCGGCTCGCAACGTCCACTCATCCTAAGAACCGGTCGAGGTCTGGTCGCCTCGTTGCCGGTTCCTTCCCCCGCCAGGCACATCGCCACAAGCTGTGCGTGTTTTCCGCCGTGGTCCGCTATTTGCCGGCTCCGTGAGCGACGTGTTTCTCAGCCGGTTGAGCGGGCTCTTCGCCACGATGTGTGACATCTGCCGGAGCCCTCTCCGTCGGTTTGTCCGTCGTGCCGTAGTCGGCAGCAGCCTCCGAGGCGGAGGAGATGTCCCGCGCGCCAGTGTCTTTCAGGGTTTTCTTCGCCCGGTCACACCACTCCGGATTATCGCAGTGAACGGACAGGAGAATACCTCCGCGCCTGATTCTGCCCGCGTACCGCCTGGCGACGTATTCGGACAGAGTCAGGCCCGCCAGCAATCCGACAATCCAGCCCAGCGCCCCACCGGCGCCGGCACCGGCCAGAGCGGCCACCACGGGGCCAGCCGCGACGAGCGGCCCTAAAGCCGGAATGGCCGGGGTTTGAGTGGAAACGAACCAGGCCAATGCGGCGCCGACCACGGCACCCACTACCGCTCCCGTCGCCGCTCCCGCCGCCGCCCTGGTGTGTTTCTCGTGCCCGAAATCCTTGGAGCCCTGGTTGTCGGATGACAGGACCGAGATGTCCGTCGCCCGATACCCCGCTTTGTGCAGGACGTTGATGGCGTCCGAAACGGTTGTGCGATCCGGATAGATTCCCATCACCGATGTATTTTTTGCCATTTGCTGTCCCTCCTTTTTGGAACTGTCGCGTTTGTGTCTGTGCACGAGCCGGGCCAGGCGCGGGAGAGCGCCGCGACGCGGAGATGAGGGACGGGACGGCACGCGCAAGTGCAGAATCTGCCGTTGGGCGTGCACATTTAACGGATCGCTCAAGGGCCGGACGGAGCGGCTTGTGGCCTCGAATTCAAACAGCGGCAAGCGTGCGTCTTCAGACGGCCACAGCAACCCACGACACCAACGCGGTCCCCGGGTGGTGTCGGGATACACCGCGTCATGACTTCTGGTCCAGGGCACGTCCCGCCGGCGATTGGGTACCGGATTGCTCTCGGCAGGAAGAGGCGGTTGCGCGTGGGGGACGATGCGAGTGTTGGCGCCGCATCGCCAACGCCGCGGTTTAGCGAGATGCGATCGCGCACTACGACAGCTTCAAGAGTGTTTGAGAGCCAAACAAGGAGATAACAGATGAAACCGAGCACAAACGATCGGATCAAAGGCAAGGTCCATGAAGTGAAAGGCAAAGTTAAGGAGAAAGCCGGACAGGTCGCGAACAACCCCAGGCTGACGGCCGAAGGGCAGAACGAAAACCTCGCCGGCAAAGTCCAGCAGAAACTCGGGCAGGTTGAAAAGGTGTTCGAGAGGTAAAAGAACCGGTCTCTGCGCGGTGTACGTTGATCCGCCTGGGAAATCTGACGATTCGTCAGGATTTCGCCGTCACTGCCGGGCCGAAGGAGGCTTTCGTGATCAAGACGCTTGGGATCATCCTGATTGCGCTCGGTTTGTTCGGCCTTGCGTGGGGAGGATTCACGTACACAACCAGGGAAAAGGTTGTTGACATCGGACCGATTCACGCTACTCGCGACAAGACACATAATGTGCCGCTGCCTCCGATCGCCGGCGCAGTGGCGCTCATTGGCGGCATTGTGCTTCTGGTAGCACAGAAAAAACAATAACCTCCGCCCACCCGGCGGTGGGCCAACGTTCAGAGGAAAGGAAGATTCACCATGTTGATACTGCTTATCGTTTTGTTGTTGGTTTTCGGTCTCGGCGGCGGGTACTATGGCCGTAACCGCTGGGGCAACGGTGGGGGCGCGGGCATAGGGCTGGGCACCATATTAGTGGTTCTCCTGGTAGCCTGGATGCTGGGCGTTTTCCACTGAGGCTCACCACTCCCCCGTGTTCCTCAGAGAGACTGGCTGAGGGTCAGCGGAACGCTGGGAGCGGTGGCGGTGGTGGTTCTCGTTTTGGTGTTGTTGTGACGCTTTCGCCTTTAGGCGGGCCTCCGCAACTCGTTCTGGAATGAATCGTCAGTAGGAGGAAACATGAATTGGGACCAAATCGAAGGCAAGTGGAAACAGTTCACCGGCTCTGCCCGCGAGCGCTGGGGGAAACTCACCGATAACGACTGGGAAACGATCGCCGGCAAGAAGGACCAATTGGTCGGGCGAATTCAGGAGCGGTACGGGGTAGCGAGAGCGGAAGCCGAAAAACAGGCGGACGCATGGTCGCGCGCGATGACCGAATCCGGCCACGAGAGCCACGCCGCCACCCGCCTTTAGCTCCCGGCGCGTTCAAGCGGAGGAAGACGATGAACCTGCGAACGGGGGTGCGAGCTCTCCTTGCGATCTCGTTCCTTATCTCGGGCCTCGTGGAGACGCTCGGGGCCACGGGTCTGGTGGTGGAATTGTCGCCCGCCCACCGTTGGGGACCCGGAGTTCACACACTTGCGGTGAGCGGCCCTCTGCTGGTGGTTGGGGCCGCTCTGCTCGCATCCGGCCGAAAGACGCGCTGGGTGTTGAACATCCTCGGGTGCTACATCTTTGTGGTCAGCGTTTTGGGGGATGTGCCGCTCATCTTCAATCCCGATGTTGGCGGGAGCGCGATCACGGAACTGCTCATCAATCTGGTGGTCATGGGCGGAATCTTGTACTGGTTTTACAGCGAACGGAAAATCAGCGCTCATCGTGCAAAACCTGCACTCTTACCGACAAATCCTGCACCCCCGTTGCCAGCCAAGCTGCTGGCTTACCAGGATTCGCCAGGCGCCCGCCACTATTCGTAGCAAGTCCTGCATGCTCGGCGGCAACATGTGCATGAGTCTGCGATTAGTCCTCTTGAAAAGCTGGGTTTTCTGGGTTTTTCGCTTTGGAGTTCCATCTGCCTATAGACAGGGCGACATCGAAAGGAGATCGATGACAACATGAAACATTTCCGAAGTATTGCATTCGCGGCTTTCGCCGGTTGTATCGGCTTTGCGCTGCTACCAAACCTCCAGGCGGATGAATGGAACAAGAAAACCAATCTCACCGTCAATGAACCGCTTGAGGTGCCGTCCTGCTGCACCCCCGGGCACACGGTGATACTGCAACCGGGCGAATACGTCATAAAGCTGGTGGATTCCGCCACGGACCGGCACATCGTCCGGATCTTCGATAAGGACGAGAAGAACGTCATCACGACGATCCTGGCGATACCGAACTATCGCCTGCAGCCGACCGGGAAAACGGTGTTCGGGTATTGGGAAGTCCCCGCCGGCCAGCCCCAGGCTCTTCGCGCGTGGTTCTACCCGGGCGACAATTTCGGGCAGGAGTTTGCATACCCGAAAGAAACGGCTGCGCAGATTGCGGCCTTCGTGAAGGTCCCAGTCCCCGCAATCGCGGTGGAAACGTTGAACGCAGAGGATCTGAAGACGGTGCCGCTCGTGGCTGTGGACGAAACCGGCAAGACCACCGAATTAGCACAGACCGCGCCTGAGCCTGCTGCTGCTGTTGCTGTTGCACCTGCACCTGAGCCTGCCGCTGCTCCCGCGCCTGCCGCGGAGCCCGCACCAGTAGCCGCACCGGCCGAGACGCAGACGGCCGATCGAGCCGTTGAAGCGCCCGCGCCAGCGAAAACGTTACCTCATACCGCCAGCGGACTGCCGCTACTCGGTCTCGCCGGACTCGTGTCGTTGGGCCTGTTTGCCGTACTCGGACTTCGCTCCAGGCGCCGCCGCCCCTGCCAGGCCTAAGGCTGGTCACCTGCAATCGCCCGTGGTCCCCTCGATGCGGGCCACGGTGCGGGGGGAGTTACGGTGCTACGAAACACTCTCATCCTCATGCTGGCCGTGGCCGCCTGGACGCTCGCTGCGCAGGCCCCCGCGATTGAAGCGTCCGAGCAGCCGTTCAAGCTCAGCGCGACCGCGGAGCTCGTGCTTCTGGATGTAAGCGTCAAAGACGCGGCGGGCGAGCACATCCCGAGTCTGGGCAAGGAAGATTTCCAGGTATATGAAAACGGGAAGTTCCAGGCGATAACACAGTTTGGGAGCGACGATGTTCCCGTCACTGTCGGCCTGGTGATCGACAGCAGCGGAAGCATGAAGTCGAAGTACGGGGATGTGGTCACGGCCGCGCTGGTGCTGATTCAGGCGAGCAATCCAAGAGACGAAGTGTTCATCGTGAATTTTGGAGACCGCGTTAGCTACGGTCTTCCAGACGGCATTCCGTTCACCGACGACCTTAGCCAACTGCGGGCAGCCCTGGCGCTGGGTGCGCCCGCAGGCCGGACGGCTCTCTATGACGCCATCCTGTCTTCACTGCATCATCTTGAGCAGGGCAAGCGCGACAAGAAGACCCTGGTGCTGATCAGCGATGGGGGCGACAACAGCAGCGCGCATGGGCCCGAAGAGGTCATGCGCGCCGTTCGAGAGTCGCGCACGACGATCTACACGATAGGGATTTTTGATGCCGACGATCATGATCAAAACCCGGGTCTGCTTCGGCGACTCGCCCATATGAGCGGCGGAGAGGCCTACTTCCCTGCGCGGCTTTCCGAAACCGCCGGCATCTGCCGGCAGATCGCCAGTGACATTCGCACCCGCTACACAGTGGGCTACGTTCCAATCCGATCCGGTGAGCAGGGTTCGTCGCGGAAGATTAGAGTGACCGCGTCGATGCCCGGCGGGCGCCGGCTGGTGGTGCACACGCGCACAAGCTATTCCCTTCCAGACACCGATGAGCATGGCGAAGCGAGCCGGAAAGGGGGCTTGTGAGACTTCGGATTGCCCTCTCGCCGGAAGCCTATCGGAGCGTAGTCCGATACTTGTTCCTGGCTTTCGGGATCGCTTGTCTCGGCTTTTGCGGCTACGCGTATCTTGAACGGGCCCTGTACCAAACCTATGAAAGCCGGGAATTCGACCGGACGCTGAAACACAGTGCCGCCGCCGTGGCCGCCTCCAGCGACCAAGTCACGCCGATTGGCCGTGTCGTGCGCGCGTCCCGCAAACCCTTGCCATGGTCGCAGTCTCCGTCCGCAGTCATCGGGCGGCTCTCGGTTCCAAGACTGCATTTGTCCGCCATGGTGCGCGAAGGCATCGACGGAAAAACCTTGCAGCTCGCGGTAGGCCACATTCCAGCTACGGCGCTGCCCGGGCAAGCCGGAAACGTCGGTGTGGCTGGCCATCGCGATTCGTTCTTTCGCAGACTGAAAGACTTGAAGGACGGTGATGAGATTGAATTCTCTACGTTGCATGGCGACTTCCAATATGTAGTCGAATCGCTCATCGTCGTTGAACCCGACAACGTGGCGGTGCTCGCCCCCTCAGCCGAAAACGTGCTGACGATGGTGACCTGTTATCCCTTTTCCTATATCGGGAGCGCGCCGAAGCGATTCGTCGTAAGGGCCAGGCAGGTGGCGCCGCAAATGCTGGCAACTGTCGAATGATAAAGGCAGCCGATTAACTTGGACCACGCTTCGAATGGCCACGCAGCTCGGATTCTTGTCATTGAAGACAACGGCTCGGACGTTTTCCTTCTCGATCGGGCGCTGAAGATGCAGGGTCTCCGATTTGAACTGGTTCACCTGCCGAACGGAGGCGAAGCCCTTGCGTTCATTCGACGGCAGGGGGTCTGGGCCGAGGCGCCTGTTCCGGACCTGATCCTGATGGACCTGAACCTCTCCAGGTACACCGGCGAAGACATCCTGCGCGAGATTCGGGCAGCCGGACACCTTGCCGGTGTCCCGGTTTGCGCGTGGAGTTCTTCTCAGTCCCGGCGAGACGCGGCTTTGCTCAAGGACCTCGGAGTTTGCCAATTCATCAGCAAGCCGTCCGGTCTCGATCAGTTTCTGGAGATCGGCGTGATCCTCAAGGACTTGCTTGCAGGCCCGGCGGGCAGTTAAGGGCGGCTGGACGGTTGGGGGTGCGAGAGTGGCACTGCGCGTGCAACGTCCCGGCGAGAAAGGTAATGGTGGCGCATGGCAAGAGAAACCGGCAAGCGTCGGTCAGGCGGGGTCGCGCCATCGCCGCGCCGGCCACGTTCGCCCCGGAAGCGACGAACGGCCGCGACCATAGAGCCTCTCACAGAAGCCGTAGCGCCCGTTTTCGCGGGGGCCATCGTCCCAGACGTCGCCGGCGAATTAGACGAAAGCAGTCAATTGCCCATTGTTGTTGGCGTAGGAGCGTCCGCCGGTGGACTGGAGGCCTTCACGGAGTTGCTGAGCCATTTACCGGACGATACCGGCCTGGCGTTCGTGCTGATTCAGCACCTCGATCCGACGCACGAGAGCCATCTGACGGAGTTGCTCGCCAAAGCGAGCAAGATGCCCGTCTTTGAAGTCAAAGGCGGGACACGCGCCGAGGCCAATCATGTGTATGTAATCCCGCCGAAATGCAATCTGGACATTTCCGATGGAGTCCTTCAAACCCCGCCCCGGCCGGACGGTGGGCGCAACATGCCGATCGACGCTTTTCTCCGCGCCCTGGCCGCGGACCGCGGCGGCGAGGCCCTCGGTGTCATCCTGTCGGGAACCGCATCCGATGGGACGCTGGGCCTGCAGGCGATCAAGGCCGCGGGCGGCATCACCTTCGCGCAGGAAATGCGAACCGCGAAATTCGAAGGTATGCCGGCAAGCGCCATTGCCGCCGGTGTGGTGGATTTTATCCTGCCGCCGGCCGGAATCGCCCGGCAACTGGTGGCCTTCGCGCGCGATGCTCGGGTCCCCGGCGAACCCCGGAAGAGGCCCGACCATTCGGAGGAAGCAGAACTGGCCAGGATACTCCGGCTGGTTCGGAGCACCACCGGTGTGGACTTCACGCACTACAAGCACACCACCCTCCAGCGGCGCATCAAGCTGCGTATGGCCCTCCGCGGATTCGAAAGGTTGGCTGACTACAGCCGCGATCTCGATCGGAACCGCGACGAGGCAAAGGTGTTGAGCGAGAGCTTCTTTGTCACGGTCACTGCGTTCTTTCGAGAGCCAGCCGTCTTCGAGGAATTGAAGAAAAGAGTGTTTCCCACGCTGGTTGCCAACAGAAAGCCCGACGATCCCATTCGGATCTGGGTGGCCGGGTGCTCCACGGGTGAGGAAGCCTATTCCATCGCCATCTGCCTGGCGGAGTTTCTGGAGGAGGCGGAACTCAGTTTTCCGTTCGAGGTCTTTGCCACGGATATCAGCGAAGCGGCCATCACAAAAGCACGCGCCGGCACCTACACGGACGCCGCGCTGGCCCGGGTCTCACCGCAGCGGTTGGCACGGTTCTTCATCAGAACGGAACGGGCGCACCAGATCGCGAAGGTCATCCGCGACGCCTGCGTTTTCGCCACGCATAACGTGGCGCAGGACCCGCCTTTCTCCAGACTGGACCTCATCAGTTGTTGTAACGTGTTGATCTACCTGGGAGCCGTGTTACAGCGCAAGGTTTTGTCGACCCTGCACTACGCCCTCAAGCCAACAGGCTTCCTGATACTCGGTCCGTCGGAAAGCATCGGAACGCTTTCCGAGTCATTTCACCAAATGGAAAAGACCCACAGAATCTATTGCGTTCGGCCGGATGCGGTTGTGCCGGCGCTCCCCCCGGGCGAAAGCCGAAGCGTCGAAGGCCGGACAGACGTCAGGGAGAGAATTGCCGGGGGCCGAGCCGGGCTGGACGTGCAGAGAGAAGCCGACCGGTTGGTGCTGGCGGAGCACGGTCCCCCTGGCGTCGTCATCGACGATCAAATGAGTATCGTTCAGGTGCGGGGACGCACAGCTCCGTACCTTGAGCTTTCTCCCGGCGAGCCGACTCATAACCTTCTGAAGATGGCGCGCGAAGGCTTGATTGTTGGCCTGGGTAACGCGATCCGAGCCGCCAGAGAAACGAACTCGATGGCCAGGGAAGACGGTTTTCGGATCGAAGGCAGTGGGCAGTTCAGAGAAGTCGCAATCCGGGTGTTCCCGTTCACGGGCTCGTCCAGTTCCAAAGAACGCTATTTCCTGGTCCTGTTCGAGGAGATCGAGCGGAACGGTGTCTCGCCGGCGTCGCGCGAGCCCTCAACACCGGACGGCCAGGGGAGCGATCGGCTGCTGCGCGAGCTTGCCGCTACCAGGGAGTACCTGCAATCCATCGTCGACGACAAGGCAACCACGATGGAAGAGCTGCGAGCGGCGAACGAAGAAGCGCAGGCGGGCAACGAGGAATTGGAAACCGCGCAGGAAGAGCTGGAATCGGCCAACGAAGAGCTAAAAACACTCAACGAAGACCTGAAAACCAGCAACGTGGAATTGAACTACGTCAACCGGGATCTGGGCAATCTTCTGGAGAGCATCAGCATACCGCTGGTCATGGTGGGGCGGGATCTGCGCATTCGCCGCTTCACGCGCGCCATGGAACCGATGTTGAATCTGATCGCCTCCGATGTGGGACGGTCAATCACCGATCTTCAGCCGCAGATGGAACTGCCCGACCTGCGGCTGCTGCTGTTGGATGCGATGGAGGGCGGCAATCGGAAACCGCGCGATATCCGCGACTCGCATGGCCGCTGGTACTCGCTACGTATCCTCCCGTCCCTCGGAGCCGATCGCAAAATCGATGGCGCCGTGCTGATGTTGATCGATATCGATGCCGCCAGGCGCGGTCTTGACCTCGCCGAAGCGATTGTGGAAACGGTGCGGGAGCCGCTGGTGATCCTGAACCAGAACCTGCAAGTCATAAAAGCGAACAGGATGTTCTACGAAACGTTCCAGGCCGTGCCGAAGGAGACCGAGGAGCGTCTGATCTACGACCTCGGTAACGGACAATGGAATATCCCGAAACTGCGCGAGCTGCTGGAGAACATTCTTCCCGCGCATGCCACTTTCCGGGACTTTGAGGTGACCCACGAATTTGAACATGTCGGACGGAAAGTGATGCTGCTCAACGCCAGCGAGATCTTCAATCCGAATGCGCAAGCGCGGACCATCCTGCTGGCGATCGAAGACGTAACAGATCGCAAACAGGCTGAGGAAGCCCTCAAAGCGACCAATGCCGAGCTGCAGCATTTTGCCTACGCACTTACGCACGACTTACAGGAACCCCTGCGGATGGTAGTGAACTTCAGCCAGCTCCTGGGGCGGAACTATGCGGGAAGGCTGGACGAAGACGCGGACCAGTTCATCTCCTACACTGTGGACGGGGCCCTCAGGATAGAGGCCCTGCTGAAAGCCCTGCTTGCCTATTGGGAGGTCAACGGGCGGGAACACGACAGCTTCGCTTCGATCGATTGCAGTGCAGTTCTTGCCAAAGCGCTGTTGAACCTCCAGGCGGCCATTGCGGAGAGTGGCGCCATCGTAACCTCCGATCCCTTGCCGACGGTGCCAGCCGAAGAGATTCTGCTGACGCAGCTTTTCCAGAACCTCATTTCCAATTCGATCAAGTACCGAGGCGAGGAGACACCGAGAATCCATGTCTCGGCAGAGAGAAACGCGGAAGGATGGCTGTTTGCGGTGCGGGACAACGGAATCGGTATCGATCCGCAAGATGCCAGCCGGGTGTTCGGCATGTTCAGGCGCTTGCACGGAAACGAAATCCCCGGTACTGGCATTGGTCTGGCGCTTTGTAAGAAAATCGTCGAGCGCAAGGGTGGACGGATCTGGGTGGAATCGGAAGCAGGACAGGGTGCTATCTTTAAGTTTATAGTTCCAGCCGACCGTACCCTCCTCCCCCGGACTCCGGCGCACTGAGTGAAAATGGGCAACCTTGACCAGCACCGCGCGGAAGCCGAAATCGAACGCTTGCGCAAGGCGCTCGACGCGGAAACGTTGCGATGCCTGGACGCGGAGAGGCGACTGGACCAGGCGAACGCCGACTTCGAAGAGTTTGTCTCCATGGCCGCCCACAACCTGCGCGAATCTCTCCGCGACGTTGCTTCATTCAGTCAACTGATGGCCGAGACCTGGGCCGGCCGCCTTGATTCCGATGCCGACGTGTTCCTGGAGCGCATTCAGGAAGGTGCGGACCGAATGCAGTCGCTACTCGCCGACGTGGTGGACTACTGGGCCACGAGTACAGGCGACCGGCAGTCCGCCCGAACGGACATGGAAGCGGTCCTTCGCCAGGCGCTCCTCCGCGCCGACAAGCAGATAACGGAACGGAGCGTCATCGTCACCCACGACCCTTTACCGGTGGTGACGGGAGATCTCGAAACACTGGCCAGGGTCCTGCACCATCTGATTCGGAACGCCATCGAGTATTGCGGCACGACCTCCCCGCGCGTTCACATTTCATCGAAACGGGTGGATCTCGAGTGGGTCTTCTCCGCCGAAGACAACGGTCCGGGGATAGATCCGGCATTCAAGGGCCGCATATTCGAAGTGTTCAAGCGCCTGCACGGGAGAGAGTACCCTGGGAACGGACTCGGCCTCGCATTCTGCAGGAAGGCCATCGAGTGGCATGGCGGCCGAATGTGGATGGAGTCGACGCCCGGCACGGGATCGACATTTTACTTCACTCTGCCCCCGGCTGACTAACGAATCATCGTGTGCTTTCGGCAAGACTGCGCAACCCGGTTCCAGGGGCGACCAGTTGCCATCGGTCGGGCCTCCAGAATGTGCTGAGGCTATTAATCGCCGTTGAAGGATCCCGGCATTGACGCCAAGGGGCCGAATCGAAGCGGACGGCGCTTGAAGCGATTCTCAAGGCGAATCCCCGCTGAACACCTCAGTGGTCACCTCAAATCCGGCCAATGGTGGTCACCCAGAATCCGGCCAACGAAGTTCAGTCCCAAAGCATGGCATTCCTGCCGTTGGGGCTATTGTCCATCAGGCGCGGTTCCCACTCCTTCCCTTCGCCTGTGTCGAAGGCCTAACTGCATGCTGGAGTACGGGTCAAGGCCGAGCAAAGCGAGCCGAAGGGAAGCCTTGAGGCGTACTCCAGCATGCAGTATCAGATGATGACGGGGCGAAGGGAAGACGCATTCTTCGTTGGCCGGCTTCTGGGTGACCGTGAATGGCCGGATTTTGGGTGACCGCTGAGGAACAGGCGGACTGAACCGGCGGTTCGCAACAGAAGTTCGTGAGGTTTCGGCAAGCTAGCTTGCGTAAAGGTCGTTTACTCCGTTCCTTGTGGGAATAGGTCAGGTCAGAATCGGATGAACCAGGTTGCAGGCCGATTCTGCAACAAACTTGCCCCGCTTCTGACTTCCCCGTCACTCATTCCGAAGCGCCACCAACGGATCTACCCGCAAAGCCCGCCGCGCCGGAATGTAAGACGCCACCGTCGCAATCAGCGCAAGCACGAAAGCCACAACGGCAAACGTCGCCGGATCGACCACGCTCACCGAGTACAGCAGCTTCGCCATCAACCGGGTGAGCCCGAGAGAAGCTGCGCTGCCGATCACGATGCCCGCAGCCGAGATTTTCCCGCCCTGCGCCAGCACCAGCCGCATCACATCGCCGCGCTGCGCGCCCAGCGCCATCCGGATGCCGATCTCTCTCGATCGCTGCGCTGCCGAGTAGGAAATCACGCCGTAGATTCCGATCCCTGCCAGGACGAGCGCCAGCGCGCTGAACAGCCCGAGCAGGATGAGCGTGATGCGCCGCGTGGAAACCGAAGCGTTGACCACATCCTGCATGGTGGCAATGCGAAAGATGGGCTGCTCTTTGTCAATCGAAGCGACAACCCCGCGAATGGCGGAAACCAGCGCGGTCGGTTCCTGGTCGGATTTCACCAATAGAACCATCGCATGCGACGCCGCCTGGCGGAACGGCACATAGACCTCGAGACGCGCGGGATTGGCTAGGCCGTACATCTTGGTGTCCGTTAGCACCCCCACAATCGTCACCCACGTCGCGCGGCCAGGCTCGTTGCCGAACTTGAACCGCTTGCCGATGGGGTCTGCTCCGGTGAACAGACGCTGCGCCAACGTCGAATTGACCATAGCCACCCGCGGAACGTTCTCCTGGTCCGCATGCGTGAAGCCCCGGCCCCGCAGCAGCCGAATTTCCAGCGTCTTCTCATAATCCGGACTGACGATGTGGATGTCGGGATGCGGGAAACTGCCCGGCTTGGGTAAGGGCATCCCTTCCACCGTAATGTCGGTGCGGTCGTGGTTGTCGGTGAGCGGAATCGCGGTCCCGACCGCCGCGGATTCCACGCCTGGCAACGCGCGGACGCGGTCCAGCGTTTGCTGCCAGAACGCGATCACCGCCGGGTCCTTGTCGTATTGAGCGGTCCGCAGGTCCATCTCCAGCTTCAGCACGTGCTCGGACCGGAAGCCGGAATCGACCGCTAGCAATCGATACAGGCTTTTCATCATCAGCCCGGCGCCCACTAGCAGAACCAGCGCCAGCGCCACTTCGCTGGTGGCCAGTAAACCTCGCAAAAGATTCCGCGCACCGGCGCTGGTGGTCTTGCCTCCCTCCTTCAACTCCGCGTGCACATTGCCGCGCGCGGAATGGAGCGCGGGAGCCAGCCCGAACACCAACACCGACAACACCACCAGAGCGGTCGAAAACAGCAGGACGGCGCCATTCATGCCGACGCTCGCACCGGCCAGCGTGTCCGGCGGAATCAACCGCGCGATCGCCGGAATTCCCGCAATGGCCAAGCATACTCCGGCCGCCCCGCCCAGCAGCGCCACCAGAAAACTCTCCGTCAGAATCTGGCGGATAATCCGCCCGCGGCTCGCCCCGATGGCGATTCGCAGCGCCATCTCCCTGGCCCGCACCGCACCGCGCATCAGGAACAGATTCGCCACATTGGCGCAGGCCACCAGAAGCACGAAGATCGCGGCTCCCAGCAGCACCAGCATGGCTAGGCGCACGTCGCCTGAGAACGCTTCACGGAGCGGCCGCAGGTTGACGCCGAATTGGTCATTGGCCTCGGGATACGCGCGAGCAAGTCCTGCCGCAAGGGTTTCCATTTCCGCGCGGGCTTGCTCCATCCGCACGCCCGCCGCCAGCCGCCCCACCACTAGCCCGTCGCCGCGGTCTCCCCTGTTGGTTGCGCTGTCGTTGTGCGTGGCCCACACGCCCATCGGCTCCATCACATCGCATTTCTCTACCCAGCGAAAGTCCTGCGGCAGCACTCCAACGATTGTCACCGTCTGGCTATCCAGGCGAATCGTCTGTCCCATCGCGCTGGGGTCCGCGCCGAAACGCGACTGCCAGAGCGCGTAGCTGAGCAGAACTACCCTCGCGGCGCCGGCCTTTTCCTCGTCAGGGGTGAATCCGCGACCCATCACCGGCCGCACTCCCATCATGGGAAGAAAACTCGGCGAAACGGCGAGCCCGCCGATGTTCTCCGGTTGCTTGCTGCCGGCCATGTTGAACTTGACCGGGTTCACCGCCGTCATCTCCGCAAACGAGTGGCTCTGACTTCGCCAATCCTGAAAATTCGGATAAGAGACGCTCACATCTCCCACCCGTGGCGTGGTCTCGTTGAGCAGGACCAGATGCGAGGCATCCCAGAAGGGCAGCGGTCGCAGCAGAATGCCGTAGACCACCGAGAATATCGCGGTGTTGGCCCCGATACCGAGCGCCAGCGTGAACAACGCGGCGGCCGCAAAGCCGGGCGATTTCAGCAGCGTCCGCCAGCCGTAGCGAAGATCCTGCACCAGCGTTTCCAGCAGCGAAACGCCGCGCGCGTCGCGGCATTCTTCCTTAACCTGTTCCAGGCCCCCGAAATCCATACGCACTTGCCGCTGAGCTTCGTCGCCGCTCATTCCTGCCTTCAGATACTTCTCGAGCTGCCGCTGGGAGTGAAACCGCAACTCCTCTTCCAATTCGGATTCAACGGTCCCCCTCCGCAAAACGGAACGCAGACGAAAGAACAAATCCTTCACCATGGCAGAATCCTAGGCAGGGTCCAGCACTTGGGCTACGGCAGCCGTCAATTTTTGCCACGAATCCCTTCCCGTGGCAAGCTGCAGGCGCCCGGTCTTGGTGAGTTCATAGTATTTGGCGCGCCGGTTGTTGTCCGACGTGCCCCAGTGAGCCTTGATCCATCCTCGGCGCTCCAAGCGGTGTAGCGCCGGATAGAGCGATCCCTGTTGAATCTGCAGCACATCGCTCGACATCTGTTGCACACGCTCCGAAATGCCCCAGCCGTGCTGCGGTTCAAGCGCCAGCGTACGTAGGATCAAAAGATCCAGAGTGCCTTGCGGCAGTTCGATGCGTTCCTTCATCGGCTTTACCTTCCCGTTTCGCTTCTACAGGTGAGCGTACCCGATCTCCTGTCGAAGTGCAAGGGGAAGGTGGTCTCGTCGCTGCCCATTCAACTCCGACGCTATCGTCCGGGAGCGGTCGGGCAGCATACGCCCGCGGGCGCGGCTCTGCACCGGAAGTGTCTGCGGCTCGTTCGTGGAAACGCAGGCGTTGCGGCCTGCCAGAACATTCTCGATCCTTTCTGGTCGTGGCCAAAAACGTGATCAGATTTTGCTCCCTTGGAGGCCCAATTGGCGGCCCTTTCGGAAGGCACCTAACCATGGCCACAGACTATCCTTTCCGGCCATGCGGCATTCATCATACTTCAACTCGCGCCAGCGTCTCGCGGTAGTTCCAGGGCATCCAATCGGCGGGGCGGGCTACCAGTTCCTGGGCGTGCCGTTGCGTTTCGATCAGGTAGTCGAAGGAGTTGGCGCCGCACAACTGGCAGGTGTGGATCAACGTCATGAACAGATCCCCGGCCTGCGCCCCGTTCAGGGTGCGATAGAACAACGCGTTCTTCCTGTGCAGAACCGCCCGCTTCAATGACCTTTCGACGATGTTGTTGTCCAATGGGGCGCCGGCCTGGCGGAGGAACAACGTCAAGGGCCGCCAGTGTCGCAGCAGATAGGTGATCGCTTTACCCAGCCCGGAGTTCGGCTCCGTCCTGCGCTCGGCAAACTGCGCCTCCAGCCAGCCGTGCAGTTGGTCCATCACCGGTTCGCTGTGCTCCCGATGAAAATGCAGCCGCTGTTCCGGCCCCAGACCACGCTCACGCGCTTCGGCATCGTGGCCGTACACCTGACCCAGCATCTCCAGCACATAGCGGCATTCATCGGGAAGGTTCGCCGCCACTTCCACGGACTGTCTTCTTCCATGGGCCAGACAGTTGGCCAGCAGAATCTCCACTCCCCCAGGCAACTTCGGAACGTTGCGCGATAGTGCGTCACACATCTGAATGGGCGCGGGCAGTTCCACCACACGTTGCCGCAGCACATCGGCGATGTTCTCGCCGGCATGCTGGCGCCCGGTGAAATACAGCGCGATCTTCCAGCCCTGGCCGGTGGAAATCAGCCGCCCCTCGACGACTCAATGAACTTAACAGGCGCGTCAGCCGGCGTCACGCACGCTTGCCGGAAACTCACGGATCATCCGGCTCCCTCGATTGCGTCGCGAGCTTCCTGTAAACGTGGACTTCCCTGGCAACCGTGCTGCAACCCCTTCGCGAAGAGAGTCACCCGGAACGAAGGCTCCGATCCAGAGGAGGTTGGCCCGCCGCGTGCACATGATGATCGGCGAAAAGGAGAGGTTATGCATATTCGCTTCATTCGTTCGCTGTTGTTGACAGCAGGAGTGCTGTTGCTGTCGACGGCGTCTTTCGCGCAGGTCGGCGTATCCGTCACGGTCGCGCCCCCTGAGCTGCCCGCCTACGAGCAGCCTATGTGCCCCGGCGACGGCTATATCTGGACGCCAGGGTATTGGGCCTGGGATGGTGAGTATTACTGGGTACCGGGGACATGGGTGATGGCTCCCGAAGCCGGGTTCCTGTGGACTCCGGGCTATTGGGGTTGGGGCGGCGGCGGATTTCTTTTCAATGAAGGCTACTGGGGCCCGTCAGTAGGTTTCTATGGCGGGATCAACTATGGCTACGGATACTTCGGTAATGGCTATGAAGGCGGCCGCTGGGACCACGGGCACTTTTTCTACAACACGGCGGTGAATCGAGTGGACGCCAACGCCATCCACAACGTTTACAACAACAGGGTGAGCGAGAACGTTAATCGCGTCAGCTACAACGGCGGTAACGGCGGGATCAACGCGCGCGCCACTTCTGAAGAAGAGGCCGCTGCTCGCGGCAGACATACCGGGCCTGTAGCCGCTCAAACTCAACATGCGTGGGCTGCCCGCAATAACCCCCAGCAACGGTTTTCCGCGAACCACGGCGCGCCGCCAGTCACGGCGACTCCTCGCGCCAACCTTGCGTCCCATCCCAAGGAGTTGCCGCCCATCCAACGCTCCGCTCCTAACACGGGGAACGCGAAGCTGGACCAGAAATACCAGAAGCAGCAGGGAAAGCTGATCGCGCAGCAAAACCACGATCGGCAGAAGCTCCAGCAGCAGCAGGACAAGGAACATCAGCAGTTGGCGAAACAAAAGGCTAATCAGGAGAAAACGCAGCAAGTGGAACAGCGGCACCAGCAACAGACGCAGCAATTGCAGCAAAGACACACGCAGCAGACGCAGCAGATGCAGCAGAGACAGCAGCCAGCCGGCGGCGGAGAATCCCGTAGCGGCGGGCGCCGGTAATCGAAGTAGTCGCGATCGGTTCGGCATTGCGGCAGAGTCCTTGCAGCGGCATCGGTCAGCGATTCCTGCACTATGTACGGCAAGACCTGCGTGGGCCGGTAGCATGCTTCACTCTGCCTCCGCCGGACATTCTACGGCGCTAACACCCCGGCAGTTACTGCACTCGAGTGCAGGTTTTGCCGTTACCTGGCCCAGACGCCTTAGGACATGGCAGATTCTCATATACGGCCAGACGCGTGCACTGTAGGCCGGCAGAGTGGTGAAAAGATGATCCAAACGAGAAAGACGCAGCGCATTCTATTTACGCTCTTGCTCTGTTCCTTATGGGCAATCGGCGCTTACGGACAGACCTTTTCCTCTCTGCGTTCATTGACCGGGCAAAAGGGAGAGACCATGTCGTTTTTGGCTTGGATCATCCTTGGTCTGATCGCAGGGTTCATTGCCAGCAAGATCGTGAACAGGAGAGGCGAGGGAATCCTGATAGACATCCTGTTGGGTGTCGTCGGCGCGTTCGCCGGTGGCTGGCTCTTCCACATCTTTGGGGCCCGTGGCGTGAGCGGACTCAACCTCTACAGCCTCTTCGTATCGGTTGTCGGCTCGGTGGTTTTGCTGGTTGTTTATCATGCCTTCAGGCGGAGAAGAGTCTGGTAGTGCACCGGTTCGCAGTTTGAAACAAGCAAAGGAGAGTGTTATGGTTTTAAAGCGATTGATGATTGGATTGGCTCTTGCAGGCGCGCTGGCGCTCAACGCCGCGGCTGGCGAAATTGTAGTTCAAGTCAGGCCACCCCAACCTATACACGAGAGCCGGGGGCGGCCGCCCGGGCCCGGGTACGTGTGGATTAACGGGTACCATCGCTGGGATGGCAACGCGTACGCCTGGAACGCGGGAAGATGGGAGCAGCCTCCACGGCCGCATGCCCGCTGGGAAGCACATCATTGGGCTCACCGTAATGGCGGCTGGGTCCTGGTGGAGGGGCGCTGGCGGTAGGTCCGCGGCACGGGAAACTCACGGCGTGTGGACGGCGGCGCCGCCACGTGGTGCCTGACAAATATTCGCCGCAGGAGCACGCGAGCGTGGCGACTGGCTCCGATGACTGGGTCTGGCCAGGCAAGTGAGACGGGCGGTCAGGAGGTCCGCTGCCCGTCTTGCGTCTGTCGCAGAAGGACGATTGTGCGGATTCGCACAATCGCGCGTTGCCCGCCGCCGCGCGGGTGTCCTCAATGATAAGTTCGTGAGCCTGCAACAAACGGAGCAGGCCCGGCCCGCGGCGGGTGCGGGTATTGCCGACAAAGACGAGGAGCCTGCCCGTTCAGCGGTCAGAGCTCACGCTTACAAGTAGGATCATGCCGCGAATGCCGTTATGAACATGATGACCGTCGCAATCAGCATGACACCGGCACATGTCCACCCCAGCCAGCGAAGCACGGCCCCGTTGCTGTGCTCGCCCATTACATCTGCCCTGCTGGTGAGCAGCACCACAAGAACGAGCAGGGGCGGCGCGAGCGCTCCGTTGAGCACCGCCGACCAGAACAGCATCCTGACCGCGTTTAGCCCTGCATAGTCCAAACCGAGGCCCAGCGCCATCGCAACGGCGATTACGGCATAGAAGCCGTGAGCGAGCGGTGGGTGCACCTCCAGCGAACCGACCCAGTCGGCTGCCTCTGCTATGGCGTAGGCACAGGATCCAACCAATACCGGGACTCCGAGCATGCCGGCTCCGATCAAACCCAGGCTGAAGAGCCAGTACGCACCGTCACCGGCCAGAGGACGCAGGGCCTCGGCGGCATCGCGCGCGGTGGAGATCGTGGTCTTGCCGTGGGCGTGCAGAGTCGCCGCTGACGTGAGAATGATGAAGTACATCACCAGGTTCGAAAAGAACATACCCGTGAGAACGTCGTTCCGGGAACGCCGCAGTTCCCGATGGGACGCACCCTGGCGCTGTTCGACAGTCGACTTGCCCCGGGCGATATCCTCCTCCACCTCCTCCGCGGCCTGCCAGAAGAAAAGATATGGCGAGATGGTGGTTCCCAGAATACCGACCAGCGTGGCCCAATACGCGGCGGTCCACTGCACACTTGGAACCAGGGTCGCCCGCAGAACGGCGGCCCAGTCCGGGTGCGCCAGGAATGCGGCGGCTATGTATGCGAACAGGGCGAGGGTGAGCCACTTGAAAATACGGGCGATGAGCCGATAGCTGGTCCAGAACAGCAGGCCGACAAGGATGAGCGCGTATGCCGGAGTCCAATAGAGCGACCTGACCCCAGTCAGAAGCCCGGTGACGTCCGCCATGCCCCCGAGATCCGCGGCGATGTTGAAGACATTGGCGATGACCAGCAGCGCGCAGGCGCTCCACAGGATCCACCGTGGATAGCGCACCCGAATCACGCCGGCCAGCCCGAGTCCGGTCACCATGCCAAGGCGGGCGCACATGATTTGCACGGCCGCCATCAACGGGAAAGAGAGCACTGCCGTCCACAGGGGCGTGTAGCCGAACGCGGCGCCCGTGATCGAATAGGTCGCGATGCCGGATGGGTCGTCATCCGCGGCGCCGGTGATCAATCCCGGGCCAAGATTCGAGAAAAATCGGCGGAAGCGGCCCTGCAGGACAAACATGCGTCGGGCGGCGCTGGCGCCTGGAGATTTCTCGCTCAATAGACCACCGATCCCTGACCGCTGATTTTACAGGATTCGGGTTCAGTGCCTTGATCGCAGTTGTTCTATGGCCCGAAACCAATCCTCGTCCGGCGATCCTTCCGGGCAGCAGCGGGTTTGCCAAAGTTGGTAAGCGAGGATGGCGACGTCCTGCTGTTTGATTTCGCTGGCGAATCCGCTGGCGCCATGTTCGGTCCCGTTCCCCAGGTGCTCTTTTGTCGAGTGCAGATGAGCCTGGTTGGAGTGCTCAAGCGCTTGTCTCGAGCTTTCGTGTCCGGTCAGGTGATCTTCTTTTCCGTGGTGCTCAGCGCCGGTTCGATGGGCGTGGGCGGCAAGGTCATGGTGCTCAGTAGCTATTTGTTGTGATTCGTGCATAACCATTCGAAGTGCACGCGCGTCGCCGTCTGTGTGCTCCGGGAGTCTCGTTCGAAAGTCGTTGCCAGGAGTGCAGGATCTGCCTGGAGCATGCAGATTTCGCCACCCGATTCGGAGTGGATTAGCCGGTGAGCATGGACTGGTCAAGCAGCACGGACCTCGGTCAGACGCGAATCGGCGGCGGGCGGGGAGGAGGCACGGCTCAGGGAGGATTCAGCTAGTGTGGAACGCGTCACCGATCGGATGAGCTGCGCGAGCCCCGGGCGCTACCGCGAGGGTGCGGACTGGAGGAATGTGATGGGAAGCTCGTACCAGCAAAACCGGAGCGGGCATGCACACTGCGCAACTACCCGCCCGCAATCCGCACGGCGTGAGGGCCGGACAGCATCTGCGGCCCGCTCCCCCGGTCGGCTATTTTTTGCCCTCAGCTACGTGGCCACGTCCATCCCGCGCTTCGTTTCCCTGGAAGTGCGCACTATCGACACGCTTTGCCGGCTCGGCTTTCTCGCCACGTTTTGGCGCTGGGCCTTTATAGCCGTTCTGTGGATGGAGACGGTTATTCACGTTGCCCCGGAATTCGCTGGGGCCATGAAACCACGGGCCAGCGCCAATGAAGACCTCCCCGTTAAACCATTCCGGACCGTAGTAGCCGGCCGGAGCACAGTCATAAGGAGCGACGTCATAGTAGCCATAGGGACAATCAGGGGCCACGCCGATGGCGACGGTGACCTGAGCCTCTGCTTTGGGAGCAGTAGCCGTGAAGCCGAATCCAGCAACAGCAGCTAACACCAGAAATGTAAGTCCGCGCATAAGTTTACCTCGCAACTGCTAGAGCACTTCCCTGGCCACGGGCGATTCGTGCAGGAAACTATTGATTCCACCGGGCCAGCTAGTAACAAGCTGGTCAAAAGCAGGAGCAGCCGGATTCACTTTCCTGGTCCTGGCCACGCCGGACGCAGGTTCGTTCGCAGACCATCGAGGATGCTTGTCTATGCGATCCTGAGGCGCCTGAACGCGGGAACCCTGGCAAAGTCCAGGAGGGACGCGAAGGCCGCTGCCGCCAGGAGCGTTCCTCCCACAACGAGGGCGATGGGTGTCATGGTTCCTTCGGAAGGAGTCGTAGGCCAGGCGGGCGCACTTTTCTGCCTGGTTACGGAGCTTTGCTGGCCAGTTGTGCGGGCGATGGGAGCTGGGAGGCGTTCCAGCCCCCACCGAGCGCCTCGATCAACCCGCCGCTCGCGGTCATCTGCTGAATTCTCAGACTGACCGCAGTTTCCTCATTGAATAGCAATGCGGTCTGCGCCGCAAGCACATTCAGGTAAGGATCGATTCCCATTTTGTAGCGATCCTCGGCGAGCGCGAGAGTTTTTTTCGCCGACTTGACCGCCGTGTCCTGATATTGAATCTCCACGGACAGGATCCGCAGCATCGCGAGATTGTCTTCCACCTGTTGAAAAGCCGTAAGCACCGTCTGCCTGTAGTTAGCCACCGTCTCATCGTATTGGGCCCTAAATTGTTCCACCGTGGCTCGGCGCAACCCCATGTCAAAAAGCGTTTCGGCGGCCGCCGGGCCAATTGAGAAAAAGCGGCTCGGCCATGTGAACCAATTCGCGATCGAGGTGCTTTCGAGTCCTGCAGCCGCGCTTAGCGTAACCGTCGGAAAGTATGCAGCTCTGGCAATGCCAATCTGTGCGTTAGCCTGAGCAACCAGGCGCTCTGCCGCGGCGATGTCGGGGCGCCGTTCAAGAAGCTGTGACGGAACGCCGATGGGAATCGCCGGAGGGTTTGCTTTTAGGGGCTCGACGGGAATTGAAAACGTCGACGCCGGTTGGCCGGTCAGCATGGCGATGGCGTGTTCAAACTGCGCCCGTTGGACACCCAGAGCGACATCCTGTGCTTCGGTGGCTTCGAGCTGCGTCTCGGCTTCCGCCACGGATTCCTCCGAGTCGATGCCGGTATCGTACAGCGCCCTGGTGAGATCGAGAGACTGTCGATAAGCAACTACCGTGGAATCCAACAACTGCTTCACCGCATCCTGTCCGCGAAGTTGAAAGTAATCCACAGCAACGTCGGCCTGGACAGTGAGGCGGGTATTCTCGAGATCCGCTGCACTGGCCTGTGCTCCGTAGGCAGCCGATCTGACAGTGTTCCGGATACGGCCGAACAAATCCGGCTGCCACGTCGCATCGAACGGGAGGGTGTAGTCGGTAAATGTGCCCGTCGAGGAAGATGCGGAACCCGTTCCCGAGCTGGAACCAGAAGTTGAGGAGCCTCCCGCTCCGTGGCTGGATACTTTGGACGACGGCCGCTGCGCAGTGATGGAGGGATTGGTGGTCACCGCAGGGAAAAGCTGCGATCGAGCTTCTTTAACGAGTGCGCGGGCCGCAAAGAGGCTTGCCGCGGCGGATGCGATGTTCTGGTTTGAAACATTGACCTTCTCTTCCAGCGCATTCAACCGAGGATCGTCGAACATCTCCCACCATTTACCGCGAATGGCATCGTCTTTCGGCTGCGCCACTTTCCAACCGTCCGTGTTCTTGTAATCGGCGGGAGTGAGTTCCTTGTATGCCGGAGGAGTTTGCGCGGCCGGTGTGTGGTACTTCGGGCCAACCATGCACCCTGCCAGGGCCAGCAGGCCAGACATCGCGGTGAGACGCATGGTGGCTCTTCGATGAAAGTAAGTCATAATCTTATGTACCCCATGATGGCTCCAGTTAAGCGGCTGCGCTGGGGACTGGTCCGGCCCCATGGCCGTGCTGCCTCCCCTGCATCCGTAGCCGCAGCCCGTCGAACGCCAGGTAAACCACCGGCGTTGTGTAGAGCGTCAGGATCTGGCTCAGGATCAGCCCTCCCACAATGGTGATGCCGAGGGGCCGGCGGAGCTCATAACCCGTGCCCGTCCCCAGCGCCAATGGAAGCGCGCCCAATAACGCAGCCATCGTCGTCATCAGGATCGGACGGAAGCGCAACATGCACGCTTCGAAGATTGCCTCGGTTGTGCTCTTTCCCTCCTGGCGCTCCGCCTGGAGGGCGAAATCGATCATCATAATGGCATTCTTCTTGACGATCCCAATCAGCAGCACAATTCCAATGATGGAGATGATATTCAGATCGATCCCAAAGAGCATCAATGCGAGCATCGCTCCAACGCTCGCCGACGGCAGAGAAGAGATGATTGTCAGGGGATGGACCAGGCTTTCATACAGAATACCGAGAACGATGTACACTGCCAGCAGCGCGGTCAGAATCAACAGGGGCTCGGCGCCAAGGGATTGCTGGTAGGCCTGCAGCGTACCGGCAAAGAAGCCCTGCAGCGTGGAAGGTGCGCCGAGCCGCTTTTGCATCTGCTTGATGCTCGCTGTGGCATCGCTCAAAGACACGTTCGATGCGAGGTTAAAGGACACCGTGACCGAGGGGAATAACCCCGTATGGTTTACGGCGAGTGGTGTTGTGCTGGCCTGACTCCTGGCCACCGCGAGCAGCGGAATGTTACGGCCGCTGGATGTAAGAAGGTAGATGTCTCTCAATCCTTCCGGGCTTTGCCAGTACTGGGGAGCAACCTCCAGCACGACGTAGTATTGATTTAACTGCGTGTAGATGATGGACACTTCCGATTGGCCGAATGCGCCGTACAAGGCCGAGTCCAGCGACTGCACGGTAAGCCCGAGCTTAGCCGCGGTGATGCGATCGTAGCTCATCAGCTCATCAAGGCCGCCATTCTGCTGGTCCGAGCTTACGTCCTGCAGACCGGGCAGGCGCTTCATCGCCGCCAATAGAATCGGTCCCCATTTGGAAAGATCCTTCACATTGTCGGACTGGATTGTATACTGGTACATCGCATTACTGGACCGGCCGCCGATGCGCAGATCCTGTGCGGCTTGGAGGAACGCGGAGGCCACCGGCAGACGATTCAATTGAGGACGCAGGCGGTCGATGATTTGAGCGGCGCTGCTCGTGCGTTCCGCCAGCGGCTTCAGAGCAACGTAGAGGGAGCCGGTATTCGTGGCCCCGCTGCCGCCGGCAAACGCAATCACATTCGCGACGGCAGGATCCTTCTTGATCACCCGGCCGATCTGCTGAATGGAGTTGTCCATCGCCGGGAAGGACGAATCCTGCGGCCCTCGCACACTGCCGGTGATCGCTCCGGTGTCCTCCACCGGGAAAAAGCCTTTGGGTATCTTCACGATCAACACCACATTGAGCGCGATAATGAGAAAGAGTACGACGAGGGTGGGAGAGGGATGGTCCAGCACCCAATGCAGGGTGCGGCGATACAACGACAGCACCCAGTCGAAGCCCTTTTCGCTGGCCGTGAAGATGCGGCCATGTTTTGCCTCGCGCTCGTTCCTCAACAGATAGGCGCACATCATTGGCGTGGTGGTCAGCGAGATCGCCATGGACACGAGAATGGCCGTCGAGAGAGTGACGGCGAACTCGCGGAAGAGACGGCCCACGATTCCGCCCATCAACAGGAGAGGGATAAATACGGCAATGAGCGAAATGCTGATGGTGAAGACGGTGAAACCGATTTCTTGCGCGCCCTTCAGCGCCGCGGCAAAGGGCCTCATGCCGTTTTCCAGATGGCGCGTGACATTCTCCATTACCACGATGGCGTCATCCACCACGAATCCCGTTGAAATGGTCATGGCCATCAGCGAGAGATTGTCGAGGCTATATCCGAACAGATACATCACCGCGAACGTACCGATCAGCGAGACCGGCACGGCGGCTCCGGGAACCAGCGTGGCGCGGCCATTGCGCAGGAAGACAAACACCACCAGGATGACGAGGCCGATGGAGATGAGTAGTGTCCTCTCGACATCACTGACAGAGGCGCGGATGGTTGTGGTGCGATCGAGAACGACGGTGGTAACCATGCCGAGCGGAATTGATGCCTGGATGAAGGGAAGTTGCGCGCGTATGCGGTTCACCGTGGCAATGATGTTGGCGCCGGGCTGGCGGAAAATGATGATCGTAATCGCGCGCTTGCCGTTCAAATAGCCGGCGGCACGGACGTTTTGAACGGAGTCTGTCACCTGAGCTACATCGGACAGGCGGACGGCCGCGCCGTTCTTGTAACCGACGACCAGCGGCTTGTAGTCGTCCGCAAGGGAGATCTGGTCGTTGGCAACGATGTCCGCGGTCACCACGCCGTCGGAGATTTGACCTTTCGCCTGGTCTGCGTTCTGCAGACTCAGCACGGACTGCAGATTCGCAAGGGTAAGTCCATAACCGGCCAATTGCGTGGGATTTGCATCCACGCGCACCGACGGCAGCGCGCCACCGCCGACGGTGACTTGCCCTACGCCCTGGATCTGCGACAACTTCTGCTGGACGACAGTGGAGGCTTCGTCATACAGCCTTGCGGGACCGTATTTGTCCGATGTAAAACCGAGGATCATGATCGGCGAATCGGCGGGATTGACCTTGCGATAGGTCGGATTCCCCGGCAGGTTTGCGGGCAGGTAGGTTCGCGCCGCGTTGATGGCGGCCTGCACATCGCGCGCCGCGCCATCGATGTCGCGGCTGAGGTCGAACTGAATGGTGACGGATGTGCTGCTGAGCGAGCTTGCGGAAGTCATCTCCGTCACACCGGCAATATGACCGAACTGCCGCTCGAGAGGTGTGGCCACGGACGACGCCATGATCTCGGCGCTGGCTCCGGGCAAGCTTGCACCGACGGAAATAGTCGGAAAGTCGACCTCCGGCAGGGCCGATACCGGGAGCACCTCAAACGCAATCGCCCCGGCAAGGGCAATCGCCACCGTGAGCAGCGTCGTCGCTACCGGCCGGCCAATGAAGGGGGCGGAGATATTCATGCGGGCCCTGCCAGTTCTGCGCCTCCGGTTTCCGGCTTGTTTGACTTGTGCGCAAAGCGCTGCGCGAGATTGTCAAAGAAGATGTAGATGACCGGTGTGGTGTAAAGCGTAAGCGCCTGGCTCAGCAGCAGTCCGCCCACCATGGCGATGCCCAGCGGTTTGCGCAACTCGGAACCGAAACCCGTTCCAAGCGCCAGCGGCAGCCCCGCCAGCAGCGCGGCCATGGTGGTCATCATAATGGGGCGAAAACGGAGCAGACAGGCCTCGTAGATTGCATCCGTCGCGTTCTTTCCGTGCTTCCGCTCGCCTTCGAGCGCGAAGTCGACCATCATAATGCCGTTCTTTTTCACGATACCAATCAGCAGGACGATACCGATGATCGCCACCACGCTTAAATCCTGGTGGAAAAGAATCAATGCGAGAAAAGCACCAACGCCCGCTGACGGCAGGGTGGACAGAATCGTAATTGGGTGGATAAAGCTTTCGTACAAAACACCAAGCACGATGTACACCGTCACCAGCGCGGCAAGGATGAGCAACGGCTCGTTGGCGAGCGAATTCGTGAAGGACGACGCGGTACCCTGGAAGCCCGCCTGCAGGCTGGGAGGCATGTGCATGTCTTTCTGCGCCTTGTCCACTGCCGTAATGGCGTCGCCCAGCGCGGCGTTCGGCGCGAGATTAAACGATACGGTAATCGCTGGAAACTGACCCTGATGGGTAATGGTGAGCGGCTCGGTCGTGTTCTCGAAGTGCGCAAAAGCGCTCAGGGGCACGGCATTGCTCATCGCCGAACTGGTGGCGCCTGCCGAACCGGCTCCCTTGCTGGATGTTGCCGCGGAGGTACTCGCGGAAAGTGCGTTTGTGGGAGGAGTGAGCGTATTTGCCGCCGGAGTGTACAGCGCGGTGGTGGACGTCGCATTGGATCCCGCGGAGGACGATCCGGAGGACGCAAAAGAGGAAGAGGCTCCCGCGCCAGTTGCCCCCGAAGACGCATTGGACCGGATGTACAGATGGTTAAGCTTGGCAGGGTCCTTCTGGAATTGCGGCTCGCTCTCGAGAACAACGTGATACTGGTTTACCTGGGTATACATCGTGCTGATCTGCCGCTGGCCGAAGGCGTCATAGAGGGTGTTATCGATGGTCGAAGGTGCGATACCCAGCCGCGACGCGGTAACCCGGTCGATTACCAGATTCACGGCCAGCCCTCCCAATTGTTGATCGGTGGCCACGTCTTCCAGCTCCGGCAACTGTTTCAACCGTGCGACGAAACGGTTGGTCCAGTTATTCAGTTCATTCGCATCTGGGTCTTCCAGTGCGTATTGGTATTGCGTCCGGCTCACCCGGTCGTCTACGGTAATGTCCTGCACCGGTTCCATATATAACTCGATGCCCTGCACCTGACTGACTCTGGAATTGAGCCTGCGGATCAGGTTCGACGCGCTGATGTTGCGCTGATCGAGCGGTTTTAGATTGATCGACATTCTGCCGCTGTTGGTTGTTACATTCGTCCCATCCGCGCCAATAAACGACGAGACGCTTTCAACCGCCGGGTCAGCCAATACCGCCTTTGTAATCTCCAGTTGCTTCTCCGCCATCGCCTGTGAACTGATCGCCGGCGGCGCCTGCGATATACCCTGGATGACGCCCGTGTCCTGAACCGGGAAAAACCCCTTTGGAATGATGACGTATAGAAAGATCGTAAGCAGCAGTGTCGCCACCGCGACCAACAGCGTAACCGTCTGGAATCGGAGGACAAACTTCAGTGTGCGGCCGTAGAACGCGATCATCCACTCGAAAGCACGTTCCGTAACTCGATAGACGCGCCCTTGGCGCTCTTTTGGCTGGTGCCGCAGGATTCGCGCGCTCATCATCGGCGTGAGCGTGAGGGACACCACGGCCGAAACGACAATAGTGACGGCAAGTGTTACGGCGAACTCACGGAACAAGCGCCCAACCACGTCGCCCATGAATAACAGAGGAATCAGTACGGCGATGAGCGAGACGGTCAGCGAGAGAATGGTGAAGCCGATTTGCTCCGCTCCCTTGAGGGCAGCTTCCATGGGCGGATCGCCCGCTTCGATATACCGCGCGATGTTCTCGATCATCACGATGGCGTCGTCCACCACGAAACCGGTGGAGATGGTCAGCGCCATCAGCGACAAGTTATCCAGGCTGTAACCGAAGACATACATTGCCGCGAAGGTGCCCACCAGCGACAGCGGCACCGCCACGCTCGGGATGATGGTGGCATAGAGACTCCGCAGGAAGAGGAAGATGACCAGCACGACGAGTGCGACCGTCAACAGCAATTCGAACTCAACGTCGGAAACCGATGCTTCGATAGCGGTTGTAAGATCGGTGAGCGTGGTCACCTGAATGCCCGTGGGCAGATTGACTTCCAGTTGTGGCATGAGCTGCTTGATGCTCCTGACCACGCTGATGGTATTGGCCCCCGGCTGCCGTTGCACATTCAGAATGACCGCGGGGGTCTGATTCATCCACGCCGCCTGATTGTTGTTCTCTACGCCATTTACGATGCGTGCCACGTCGGTCAGCATCACAGGCGCACCGTTGCGGTATGCAACCACGACGCCTCGATAGTCGTCACTGGTGACCAGTTGATCGTTGGCGTCGATCTGGTAATCCTGGCGAGGCCCATCGAAGTTCCCCTTGGCGGCATTCACACTGGCCTGGGTCAGTGCTGTGCGCAGGTCCTCCATGTTGATGCCGTAGGATGACAAAGCCGTCGGGTTGGCCTGAATGCGGACTGCGGGCTTCTGGCCGCCACTGATGGTTACAAGGCCGACCCCGTTAAGCTGCGAGATCTTAGGTGCAAGGCGCGTATCCACAAGGTCCTCGACCTGAGAGAGCGGCATGGAACTTGAGGTGATGGCCAGAGTGAGCACCGGGGCATCGGCTGGATTCGTCTTACTGTAGGTCGGCGGGGCGGGCAGGATGGATGGCAGGAGACTCTGTGACGCGTTTATGGCGGACTGCACCTCTTCCTCGGCCACATCCATAGCGAGAGTGAGATTAAACTGCAGCACAATGACGGAGGTGCCTCCCGAGCTGGTGGAGGTCATCTGGCTCAAGCCCTGCAGTTGGCCGAATTGGCGCTCCAGTGGCGCCGTCACTGTCGTCGCCATCACGTTCGGGCTTGCGCCGGGATAGAACGTGAGCACCTGGATGGTTGGGTAATCGACTTCCGGCAAAGCCGAAACAGGCAGTTGTGTATAGCCAACAAGACCGACCAGAAGGATCGCAGCCATCAGCAAAGAGGTGGCTACCGGCCGCAGAATGAAGGGACGAGACGGACTCACTGCGTGTTGCTCGCACTCGTGTTGGCTGATGCCGGCTTGTTCGGAATGACAACCTTCGACTTGTCCTGCAACTTATCGAAGCTGCTGTCGGCCACAACGTCTCCAGGGTTGATGCCTTCCACCTGGGTTACACCGCCGTTTGTGACTCCAGGTGTTATGTTGCTCATGTGCGCGTAGTTGTTCTGAATCAAATAGACGAACGATGTTTGCCCATTGTGTTGAATGGCCGATGACGGAATCAGCGTCACTCCCTGCAGCGTATTCACCAGCAGGCGCGTGTTTACAAACTGGTTCGGGAAGAGTGCATCATTTGTGTTGGCGAAGAGGGCACGCCCTTTTACCGTACCCGTCGTAGTGTCAATCTGGTTGTCGATCGTCAACAGCTTCCCGCTTGCAATCTTCGTCTGTGCAGTGCGATCGAAGGCATCCACGGGGAGCGTGGCCCCCCGATTCAGGCGAGCTTCCACCTGGCCCAGACTATCTTCCGGTATTGTAAGGATTACGGTAGTCGGCTCCAATTGCGTAATCACTGCCAGGGTTACGCTTCCGGCGGACTGCACAACGTTCCCCGGATCCACCAGCCGTAAACCAAGTCGGCCGGCGATGGGAGCAGTGATATGGCAGTAGTCGACCTGAAGCTGGTCAAATTGCACCGTGCCCTGGTCGTTTTTTACCGTGCCCTCGTCCTGCAGGACAAGCTTTTCCTGATCGTCCAGAATCTGCTTGGCAATGGCGTTGCGTGCCCACGCCGCGCGGTAGCGTTCCAGGTCCATCTGTGCCTGGGCCAGCAGATTCTGGTCGCGCTCCAGCGCCCCTTGCGCTTGTAAGAGCATCGCGAGGTACGGACGGGAATCGATGTCGACCAGCGCATCCCCCTCCTTTACCCGCTGACCCTCCGTATAGTGCACGGCAGTGACAAGGCCATTCACCTGGCTGGTAATGGAATCGGTATAGACCGGGGTGACCGTTCCGATTGCGTCAAGATAGATGCCGATGTTCCCCTTTTGAGCCGTCGCACTTGTGACGGTGATCCCCGGAACGGCACGCTTTGCGAGGGCCGCCGCCTTCTCTTTGGCTTCCTCGTGGTGGTGGAGGACCAGCACGAACACAAGCACAAGGGCCAGTACCAACATACTCCATATGACCGCCCGCAAGACCTTATGCTGGGAATGCGCCGGGGGAGCCGCAAGTTGATGGTCGGGACCGATGGGTGGAGGTTCGCTTATGTCATCTGCCAAACAGGAGTCTCCTTCTCACTTACTTCTTACTTAGCAAACACTGGCCAGCAACGGCGGAAGGCCCGGCGTCACCGATTAGGCGCTCTCCTCCGGCGCCAGGGTTACTGGTGGGGGTGCGGAAAGAAATGTTGTCGCTGCTCGCCTCAACTGGGCGATTGCGCATACAGTTCCTGGCGCGGAGGGCGGCGATGGCCCACTGCCGGAGTATCGATTTCTTCGGTTAGGCACGATGCGACACCGTTCCGCGCGAAGAGCACGCGACGGGCCATGGGCGCCCAGACGGTATTGTCGGGGCGATGCGGCAGGAGTGTGGCCAGCAGGAGTGTAAAAGCTGCACACGGAAGTGCGGAATTTGCCTTCGCCTTAGGGCGAGCGGCCGTTATGGTGCCAAAGGGCACGGAGCCTGCAAGTCTTGTCTGCGCGGCCCGCCCGCCAGAAAGGAAGCTCCTCGATACTCAACGTCCCTTCCCTCTATGCGATCCTGAGGCGCTTGAACACGGGAACCTTGGCCAAGTCCAGTAGGAATGCGAAGACCGCTGCCGCTACGAGCGTTCCTCCCACAACGAATGCCGGCACCGGCGCCATAGCGACTCCGCAAATCGCCAGCGTTGACGCGATCAGCAGGTCAATCACGGACGACTCGATGAGCCACCGGCTTGGAGGAGCGGACCCCATGCGCTGGCGTTCCCGATTCGTATAGGTTGTTGCCTGATTGCCGAACACGATCGCGACGAAGGCCACCGTTTGTAGCGCTTCGATTCCAAGGCCCATTCGGAATTTGGCGACGGCCAGGACGGCGACGCAAAAGACCAGCTCGCAGATTCCCATGAAGACGCCCGCGATCGTCAATTTGCCGATTCGCCAGGCGTTGGGCGTCGGGGACGGCCGCACGTTGTCTGTCGCCAGCGACATGCCGAGCAGGTCGCCGGTGAGCATGACAATTACCATCAGCATGGGGGTCAGAATCGCGTGACCGGTCATGACCAGCCCCACGGCAAGGAAGAGCACCTGGACAGTTTTCTTGGTAACCGAATTCAGCGCATAAGTCAGGATGCGCTGGAAAGTCACCCGGCCTTCCTTTACCGAAGCGACGATGCCGCCGAGTCCGGGTTTGGTCAGCACGATGCCTGCCGCCGATTTGGCGACATCCGTTGCGGTCGACACCGCGATTCCCATCTGCGCCTGGCGCAACGCCGGCGCGTCGTTGGCGCCGTCGCCGCACATGCCTACGGTGTGGCCACTCTTCTGAAACGCCTTAACAAGGTTGTACTTTCCCTCGGGAAGGACGCCGGCAAAAACGGCGAAAGTCTCGGGGCGAACGCCATCGGGGATGGGCCCGGGCGGACAGACCGCCCCATCGAGGCCTACCGCGCGAGCGACGATCTCCGCCGTCGCCGGGGCATCGCCCGTCACCATTACCATGCGAACGCCCAATGTGTGCAACTCCGTAATGAGCGCCGCCGAATCCGTTCGCGGCGGATCGCTGAGTGCGATGATCCCCGCCAGCTTCATCGCGTCCGGCGGGCCCACCGCGACGGCCAGCACCCGGAAACCCCGCGCCTCCAGTTGGTCCGCAGTCGTGGACGCATCGGGCGATGGTTGCGCAAGGCCAGTGACTACGGCAAATGCTCCCTTCACCGCACGCACCGCTGCGCCGCTCGCATCCACGGCCGCGGCTTCGGACATCTTCGTGGCAGGATCGAAAGGCACAAATCTCGTCAGTCTCGGCAGATCGGAGGCGGCAGTCTGCGCGGCGGCGGAGCGAATGGCCGCGTCTACGGGATCCTGGCCGCCATCCGAACTGGCGAGGGCGGCCAATCCCAGAACGTGCGCATCGTCAAATCCGGGCATGGGGTGGACCGCCGTCACCTTCAGCTCGTTACGCGTCAATGTGCCCGTCTTGTCCGCGCAGAGCACGTCGATGCTTGCCGCTTCATCCACGGCGGAGAGGCGCGTTGGGAGAACGTCCAGCTTTGCCAGAGCCCGCGCGCCGATCGCCGCCGCGAGCGTAAAGGTTGCCGGCAGCGCAACCGGGATCGACGCCAGAACCGCCGTGAGCACAAGTGGGATGACCTCGCCAGGCGGCATCCTCAAAGCGTACGCATAGCCCACCAGCATCGCGATGAGAGCGCCATTGAACATGGCGAGATTGCGCACAACGCGCAAAACGGCCTTCTGCTGGGAACTCTCGATGTGCGCGATGCGAACCAGCTCAGCGGTGCGTCCAAACTTCGTGCGCGGTCCGGTCGCGGTAACTTCCGCGATGGCTTCGCCGCGCCGCACCAGTGCTCCCGCCCAGGTCTCGAACCCGGCCCCAGCTTCGATCGGGACAGATTCGCCGGTGAGCATGGACTGGTCCAGCAGCACCGATCCCTCGGTGAGACGCACGTCGGCGGCAACCACAGCGCCGAGCGAGAGCTTCACAATATCGCCTGGCACGAGTTCGGCGGCAGGTACGGTCGCCCACGCATTATCGCGGAGGACCGGCGCGTTCAGCGCGAGCCGCGACTTCAGCGCCGCGAGAGTCGCCTGAGCGCGCCCTTCCTGGATGAAGCCGAGAGCGGCGTTGAAGGCCAACAGAACCGCGATGATTGCGGCCTCGACGTACTTGCCGAGGACAATTTCGAGCAGGATCGCGGCCTCCAGCATCCAGGGAACCGGCGCCCAGAATTTGATCAGCGCCCTGCGCAATGGATGCAGCGACACGTCGGCGACGGCGTTGGGACCCAACCTCTCGAGCCGGCGGCGGGCTTCATCGCTGGTGAGGCCTGTCGAAGGCGCCGTCATTTCCGTTCCTTCGCCAGCAGCTTGCGGATGGACTTCAATTCCCGACGGCGCTTCGCGGTGGTCCTGGGATAGGCCATCTGAAGTTCGCTGAGCGCATCCAGGACAATCTGGGAAACGATCAACCGGGCATTCTCCTTGTCGTCGGCCGGCACCACGTACCAGGGCGCGTGACGCGTGCTTGTCGCGCTCAGGCAAGCCTGGTAGGCCTTCCTGTACTCGGTCCAGTACTTCCTCTCGTGAATGTCCGCGAGGCTGAATTTCCAGTTCTTGTCCCGCTCGTCGATGCGCTCGAGGAATCGCTCTCGCTGCTCTTCCTTCGAGAGGTGGAGGAAGATTTTGACGGTCCGCGTTCCGTTGCGATAGAGGTGGCTCTCCAGATCCACGATGGAGCGATGCCGTTCGTCCCAGATGGTTTTCTCGTCGCGCAACTCTTCCGAAAGCCCCTCGTTGCGGAGAATCTCCGGATGCACCCGAACAACCAGCACTTCCTCGTACCAGGAACGGTTGAATATGCCGATCTGCCCGCGTGCGGGAAGCCGGAGGATGGTGCGCCAGAGAAAATCGTGTTCGACCTCTTCGGCGCTCGGCTGTTTGAAGCTGGAGACCTGGCAGCCTTCCGGATTCACTCCGGACATGACGTGCCGGATGGCGCCATCCTTGCCGGCAGCGTCCATCCCCTGAAAAATCAGCAGCAACGCGTATCGATTCGATGCGTAGTGAAGCTGTTGCAGAGAGCTCAACCCTTCAACGTGCTCTGCCAGCAGTTGTTGATACTGTTTCTTCGACTTGAAGAAGGGCTTCACAATGGTCGGCCACTCCTCGAGTGCAACCTTCTCTCCGGGCCGGACACGGAACTTCTTTGAATTGATTTCCATCTTCCTACGTTATACTTCGCCTTCCAGCGGCAATGAGGCCGGCACGTTAAGGCGCGCCACGCCGATCCGCTGGTGACGCTCGGCCGGGCGGTCGCCATCTACCCCTGCTGCTTTCTGTTCTTGCGCTCCTCGTATCGCGTGACCATGAAACATCAAGACATCCTGCTTTGGGGCGGCTTGCGAGGGGCGGTGGCGCTTGCCCTGGCCCTTGGGCTTCCACCCGAAGTCCCGCAGCGCGAGAAGATCATTACCATCAGCTTCGCCGTCGTCGCGTTTTCCGTCTTCGTTCAAGGTCTGACGATGGCGCCGTTGCTGCGCCGAATGGGCGGGATTCCGAGGCCCCCGTTTCCAGGCGGCGCACCGCCGCCAGCTTGAACTCTTTAGTGAACCTCCTTGGAGGCAGACTCATGGCTCTCTTCTCCATTCAATGAAATTTGAGCCTTAACTGGTTGTCTCAGTTTTGGGGGCCACTCCATTGATTGTCGTCCTATCTTTCTACAAAAGTCGCTGGAAGACGCTGGGTTTCATATCCTCGACGTGACCAAGCTTTCCTTGTTAGGATTGCGAGGTGAGCTTGTATTAGCTGAAAGGCCCTCAACGACCTGACCTCTGGCGCGCTACGGCCTAAGACCGGTGCAGCCGAAATGAGCCCTACCCATCTCCGAACGAGGAGTGTGTCTCGCCCAGCGCAGGACCGAACGTGAAACGAGGCCGGTTCGGATTCGATTCTGAGGGTCCCCTCCAGCGAAGCCCTGCCATTGAGGCGATGCAGTCATCGAAGAGCAAGCCTGTTTGTCGAGGCAGTACCCGTAGACTGTTCCCCTGCCGGTTGCCGGCGTGGGTAGAAAGTTGTGCCAGAACTCGTGAACAAGAGTGAGCCGCACCACCGGCAGGAGATGCGGCTCACGAGCGAGACCTGCGGCCGGTCACGGGGGAGCAACCGTCCGCAACCTCAAGGGGCGCAATCGGATGGAGAATCGCCTTGCCGTGTCTCGTCGTCGGAGGCGCGAACTCTGGTCGCATCCGAGTCGATGAGATCAGTCTCCCGATGGCGCAGGAGAAGAACGTGCCGTTCCAGCCCGCCGTCCTCCGCGGGTACGGCGCCAGTCCCATAGATTGCACTGATCCGTACGTGCATCTTACGATTTCTGCTCCTGGGTGATATGTGCGCGGCGATTCTTCTGCCAGCAGGACTCGTCATGCTCGGTGCAGACCGGGTGTTCCTTGCCGAAGCTGACGGTGTCCAGTTGCGATGCCGGGACGCCGAGGGACGCCAGATAGTCTTTGGCCTCCTTCGCGCGCGCGTCGCCAAGCGCGAGATTGAATTCATCCGAACCACGCTCATCGCAGTTGCCCTGGATGGTCAGCTTGTACGTCGGAAATTGCTTCAGGATCTCGCCGAGGGTCTTCGCATCGGCCGCCAGAGCTGCCTGCGCGTCGGGGCGGATGTCGTGGCGGTTGAAATCGAAGTAGGCGTCCTGAATGCGATTCAGCAGATCCTGAATTCGGACTTTGGTGGCCGCGTCCGGCATGCGGTTCGTATTCGACGCCGAAACAGCGGGCGTGGCCGCCGGCGCCGGTGCGTGCCTGATGGGCGTGGTCGCGGCAGCCGCGGATTCGGTGCGCGGAGGTGGTGGAGGCTTCACCGCCGCCATCTTCTTCTGGCATGCCGTGGTCAGTCCCAGGGCAACAACGGTCAATCCTGCAATCAGCAAACGAGCTTTCATGGGAGCCTCCGTCCAAAGAATGCGGCGAAACGGGTGGCCTTGCCCATCCCGTCGGCACGGTATTTTGGTGGGATGGACGCCAGATACCGGATCAACGGGATTCTCCGATCGCCTGGGCGCGTCTATTCTGGGAGCGTAACACCGCGTGTCCGCATGAGCAGATCCGCTGCACATCCTCCGCGCCGGCCGTGGCTTGTTCTTCTGGCCGGCTTCAGCGGGTTGCTCGTATTGATGGCCGCTGCCGGCTTCGACGCCGTGGTCTCCTTGAATCGTTTACATGACAGCAGCGTCGAAGTCCGGCAGCGCTTCTTTTCGCGAACCCGTCTCCTCGATCAGGTCCGCTCGCAGATCTACCTTTCCGGCACCTATATGCGCGACTACCTGCTGGCGCCGGCGCCCGAGGGCGCCGAAGCACAACGGCGCAAACTGGAATCGATCGAGGAGGAGAACCGGGCGGCGCTGACGCAGTACGCACGGGGAGTGGACGCACGCGAACGGCTGCTGCTGCACGCTCTTGCGTCGGAGGTGGAAGCGTACTGGCGGGTTCTGGACCAGACGCTGGCGTGGACACCCGCGCAGCGTGACCGCGAGCGTTACGCGTTCTTTTACGAACAGCTCATGCCGCGGCGCACCGCCATGTTGCAGATTGCCGATCGTGTGGCCGAAGCCGACGAGCGGGAGTTCAGCCGGGGCGAGGAGGAAGCGGCCGCGAGTTTTTCACGCTATCGGCTGGAATCGGTCACAACGCTGACGGTAACGCTGGCCGGCGGAGTGCTGGTGGCGATCCTGAGCTGCGTCTACCTGCTGCGGCTGGAAAGGGAGGCGGCCCGGCGCTTCGCGGATGCCACTCGCGCCGAAGCTGAGTTGAAGGAACTGTCGGCCCGGCTGGTGCGAGCGCAGGAAGACGAGCGCCGCGCACTATCGCGCGAATTGCATGATGAACTGGGTCAGTCGTTTTCGGCCATCGCCATGGAGACCGGCAATCTGCTCGATCTCGACTTGGGCGATGACGCCTGCGCGCGCCTCGAAGCGGTCCGCGATTTGGCGGGCAAGGGCGTGGACGCGACGCGCAACATGTCGCTGCTGTTACGCCCCTCCATGCTGGACGATTTCGGCCTCGCGCCCGCCCTCCACTGGCAGGCGCGCGAGACGGCGAGGCGCACCGGGATGAGAGTTCATCTGACCGCCGGGGAGGTAGCCGACGATCTGCCGGAAGAGCACAAAACGTGCATCTATAGAATCGTCCAGGAGGCACTGAACAATGCGGCACGTCATGCGCAGGCTCGCAACGTACACGTAACCATCCGCGACGAGCCGGAGAGCATTCATGTCACCATCCAGGATGACGGTGCGGGCTTCGATCCGCAGCGGGTTCGCGGACTCGGCCTGTTGGGCATGCAGGAGCGCGTGCACCACCTGGGCGGCCGGTTCGTAGTGGATTCGTCGCCCGGCCGCGGCGCGGCGATTACAGTGGAGTTGCCCAGAGCCGTCTTTGTCGAGGAGGAACGCCTTGCCGCCCATTCGCATACTGCTGGCTGACGACCACAGCATCCTGCGCGAGGGCCTGCGCATGCTGCTCGAACGCCAGAACGAATTCGCGGTGGTGGGCGATGCCTCCAACGGGCGCGAAGCCGTGGAAATGGCCGAGGCCTGCGATCCCGACGTGGTGATCATGGACCTGGCCATGCCCGGCCTGAACGGCATCGAGGCCACCCGGCGAATCACCGCGCACAGCCCGCGCACTGCGGTGGTGATCCTGAGCATGCACGCGGACGAGAGCTACATCCTGCGCTCGCTCAAAGCCGGCGCGCGCGCTTATCTGTTGAAGGACTCGCTGAAGACGGACTTGATGGACGCGGTGCGGGCGGCCGTGCGGGGCAAATCGTTCTTCAGCCCGAAGGTCAGCCAGGTGCTAAAGGAAGATTACGTGAATGAGTTGGAAGCCAAAGGCGCCGAAGACACCTGGGATCTGCTCACGGATCGCGAACGCGAGATCCTGCAACTGGTGGCGGAGGGGAAGACGAACAAGGAGATCGCCGTAGTCCTGAACATCAGCACCTACACCATCGACACGCATCGCGGCCACATTCTCCAGAAGCTCAACCTGCATAGCGCGCCGGAGCTGATCCTGTACGCGGTGAGAAAAGGGATCATCGCTTAACACAGAGCGGCTTCTCGTTTGTGCGCGCTAAAGCCGTCCTAAGGCAGTCGATGTCAGGGAAGCTGACCGGGATGCACGAAGCCCGCCATGAGCTCGTGGCGATATGGCTTCCGGCGGTCATCGCGATCACGCTGGTGACGTTCGGCCGGGCGGTCGCGATCCATCCCTGCTGCTTTCTGTTCTTGCGCTCCTCGCATCGCGTGACCATGAAACATCAACCTGCTTTGGGGCGGCCTGCGAGGGGCGGTGGCGCTTGCCCTGGCCCTTGGGCTTCCGCCCGAAGTCCCGCAACGCGAGAAGATCATTACCATCAGCTTCGCCGTCGTCGCGTTCTCGGTCTTCGTTCAAGGTCTGACGATGGTGCCGTTGCTGCGCCGAATGGGCGCGACTCCACGTTGACTTTTATCGAGCGGTCAAAACACGCGCGAGCGGCGCGTGTGGGCGATAATGGCCTTACGGTCGGGAGTCATCGAAGTCGCGAGTACTTCATTCTTCCTGCCCGCGTTGAGCGGCTGAGTGAAAGGATAGTTTCCGTTCGACGCCCGAGCCAATGAATACCAACCAGCGCGCATCCTGGATCGTCCGCCTCCGCGGGAGTCTGGAGCAACTTCGACAACGGGAAGATCAGCTATCGCTCGTCCTCAGCCTCGTAGTCGGGGCTCTCGTCGGCCTGGTCGTAGTGGCGTTCATCCTGCTTACCGGCCGCCTCGCGGCCCGCATGTATCCGCCGGGCGGATCGGGCTGGCGCCGGATTCTCGTCCCCGTGCTCGGCTCGCTCAGCACCGGCTATCTCCTGTGGCGCTGGTTCCCGTTTGCGCGAGGCAGCGGAATCCCGCAAACGAAGTTCGCTCTCTTCATCAACGACGGACGAATCCTGTTTCGCACGGTGCTGGGGAAGTTCTTCTGCTGCTCGGCCTCGCTGGCCAGCGGTATCGCACTCGGGCGTGAAGGACCCTCGGTTCAGGTGGGTGCCGGGCTCGCTTCGGTGATCGCGCGCAATTTGGGACTCAGTCCGAAACAGGTGAAGGCGCTCGTGCCGGCGGGTTGTGCCGCGGCGCTGGCGGCGGCGTTCAATACGCCCATCGCCGCGGTCTTGTTCTCTCTCGAAGAGATTATGGGCGATCTGCATGCGTCTGTGCTGGGCTCGGTGGTCTTGAGCTCGGCCACCTCCTGGATGGTTTTGCACCTGGTTCTGGGCGACGATCCTCTGTTCCACGTCGCTGGCTATCAGGCGGTGAATCCCGCGGAATTCGGCGTATATGCGGTGCTCGGTGTGGTTGGTGGACTCGGATCGGTTTGCTTCGTCAAACTCCTGCTTGGACTGCGCGCATGGTTCATGCGCCTGCCGAAGTGGACGATCTGGTTTCAACCCGTCGTCGGCGGTCTGACCGTCGGGGTGATGGGTTACTTCGTGCCCGAGGTGATGGGGGTCGGCTACAACCACGTTGAGAAGGTATTGAACGGTGACATTGTTCTAAAGCTCGTGGTGCTCCTTGCCGTACTCAAGATCGTAGCTACCGCGGTCTGTTATGCCTCCGGCAACGCGGGCGGCATTTTTGGTCCGGCCCTGTTCATCGGCGCGATGATGGGTGCGGCGGTTGGCAGCGTTGCCCATTCATTGTTCCCCGGCTCCACTGCGGGCCCCGGAGCGTACGCGCTCGTCGGGATGGGAACCGCATTCGCGGGAATCGTGCGCACGCCGCTGACCTCGGTGTTCATGATTTTCGAGATTACGCGCGATTATACGATCATCGTTCCGCTGATGATCTCCAACATGATCGCGTTCTTCATTTCCCAGAAGCTGCAGAAGCAGCCAATCTATGAAGCGCTCGCTTCGCAGGAGGGTGTGCACATGCCCGGCGCGCATTCCCGTTCCGAGACGGAGCGGACTCAGGTGCGCCTGGCAATGCGTACGGAGCCGGACGTCTTGTCACCGGACCTGCTGATCGCGGAGGTCCTGCAGAAAATGAAGGCCGGCGCATTCAATGCCTGGCCCGTCGCCGACGCGAACGGGCTGTTGGGAATGATCCGAGCCGGCGAGCTCGAACAGGCCGCAGAAGACGGAGCGTCAAATAAGAAGGTTGCGGAGCTGCTCCTCGAGGCTCCGCCGAGCGGCGACCCCACCACGGAAGAATTCCCGCACGTTCATCCCGACCACAGCCTGAGCGTCGCGCTCGAACGGATGGGGGCCACCGGATTGAATGTTCTCCCCGTCGTCAGCCGCGCCAATATACGCCAGTTGATCGGGGTTATCGCTCTGGACGACATCCTGAACGCCTATGGAGTAGCGAAACCGGGCAACCACGGGGAACAGAGCAAATGATGGCCAAGCCCTTCGCAGAACCGTCTTTCCTGAGGACCATCGGGTTGGTTCTTCTTGCTATCGTGGTGCTTTTTGCCGTCGACATGTTTCTTGCTGGGCTGGAGCGGGTGGAGACCAGGGCAGAGGCGGCTCGTCAGTTCGAGCAGGCGCGGGTGCTGATGCAACGCGGAGACAACGCGGAGGCGATCAAAAGGATCAAAGACGCGATTGCAATTGAGCGCGGCAATCGCGAGTATCGGCGGACCCTCGCGGAGGCCCAACTCGCGGCTGGGAACACGGCTGACGCCGAAACAACCCTGACTGAATTGCTGCAGGGTGACTCCTCCGACAGTTTGGCCAGTTTGATCATGGGCCGCGTTCTGGCGAAGGAGGGCCGGTTTGCGGAGGCAATCACGTACTATCGACGTGCGATTTATGGCCACTGGAACGACGACGAGGCCGGAAACCGGCTCCGCGTGCGGTTCGAACTGATCGATTTGCTGGCGCAGCGCAACTCCAAAGAAGAGTTGCTCGCCGAGTTGCTCCCGACTCAGGAACAGGCTCCTGGCGATGTGAAGACACAGACACGGCTGGGGCGGCTGTTCCTGCTCGCGGGGTCTCCGGTCCGGGCCGCCGAGGTGTTTCATGGAATTCTCCATGATGCTCCGGCGAGCGCGGACGCACATGCCGGCCTCGGCGAGGCGGAATTTGCACGGGGCAACTACCGCGCAGCAGACCGGGATTTCCAGACCGCGTTGCGATTGGCGCCTGACGACCAGGCCACCCGGCAACGCCTCGACCTCTGCAACGAACTGCTCATGCTGGATCCCACGCTCAGGGGCCTCGGTCCGACGGAGCGTTTTCACCGGAGCCTCAAGCTCGTCGAGCTTACGCTGGACGAAACCGGGCGATGCGTCGGTCAGAACCCGTCGCCGGAATTGCAGGGATTACTCGACAAGGCCGGGAAGGCTTTGAAAACTCGTGTGAGCGCCGCCCACGAGAGTGAAATGTCCGAGTCCAATGTGGATCTTGCCGAACAGCTTTGGCAGGCTCGCAGGAAAGAATGCAAGTCGCCACCACCTTCGGAAACTCCGCTGGCACTGGTTCTGGCGAGACTGGCTCAGTAGAGCCAACGTCTTGTCATCAGGCCGGCCGATCAACGATCCGCTCTCTTCATGCGGAAATCCTTTGAGCTGACCTTCATCTTGAGCCCGCCTCCCCATGCTTAGCCTGATCCTTCTTTGTCTCAATCTCCGCTTCAAGCCAGTCCTGGTCTGCCTGGCCATCGTGGTGGCCTCGTTCTTCGTAGATCTCATAGGCCCGCGTGGCGATCCGCGCTGTAAGATCGAGAGGCTTCCTGGCCAGCAACGGGGCTTTGGTGGGGTCAAAAACCCGATAGGCGAACAGTTTCACTCGGTCGTTCACGAGAAACCAGGCCAGAGCATAGCCCCAAACGAACAGTGCCCAACCCCAGCCGAGGGGTGTCATAAACAGCCCATAAACCGCAATCAGGGTCGCCACCATTTGCGTGCCGAGCACCGCTGCCCACAGGACCCGCGCGGGGCGGATGGACCAGAATGGGCCGCGCGTACGTGTCAGGAAAATCGTCAGATGTCCGGCCACGGACAGCTTCAGGTACATCAGGGTCTGGATGTGCGCGCGGTCGAGGTGAAATACGCGCTCGCCGAGATAGAACAAGCCGAAGGCGGAGACGACCCCGATGACGCCCAGCACCGTGGAAATCCCCAGCACCATGCGCATGTTCCACGCCTCGGGCTTGTCCTTGTAATGAACATTGTCATAGGCAATGGACAGAATGGCTCCATCGTTGAGCAACGCCAGCATCACGATCATCACCGCCGTCAATGGATAGAAATTGAACACCAGGATCGCCAGCGTCATGAAGAAAAGCACGCGCAGCGTCTCGGCGATGCGGTAGATCGCGTAGCTGTTCATCCGCTGGAAGATCTTCCTGCTCTCCTTGATCGCGTCGATAATCACCGACAGGCCGGACGCCAGCAGCACGATGGACGCCGCTGCGCGCGCCGCGTCTGTCGCGCCCGAAACGGCGATGCCGCAGTCGGCTTTCTTCAACGCGGGGGCGTCGTTCACGCCGTCGCCGGTCATGCCGACGATGTGGCCGAGTTGCTGCAGAACATCCACAATGTGGAACTTGTGTTCGGGGAATACCTGGGCGAAACCGTCCGCCTTTTCGATGGCCTCCGCCGATTGCGCCGACTCGTGATGCTTCGTGTCGCCTAATCCGCTGGCATCGAGGATGTTCGTGCCCATGCCCAGTTGCCGTGCGGTCTCCTGGGCGATAGCGGTTTGATCGCCCGTGACCATCTTGACGCTAACGCCCATCTGCCGGGCGCTCGCGATGGTTGCTCTTGCCTGCTCGCGAGGCGGATCGAACAACGGCAACACGCCAACGAACTGCCACTTGCCTTCCTGATCCGCCCGGGCCACACCCAGGGAGCGGAAACCGCGTCCCGCGAATTCGTTGACGGCTTTCTCGACTGCGGGCTTAACCTCTCCTGCGTTGGTCGACATCGCCAGAATCACCTGCGGTGCGCCCTTGGCCACGTTGAACTGTTTTCCATCGGCGGCTTTGACGGTGGCTTCGGTGCGCTTATGCACTGGATCGAACGGCTGGAAATGGACCACCTGATAGCCCTTCAACGCCTGATCGTTCTTCAGGCCGCCGATCACGGCCAGGTCGATGGTGTCCTTGTCTTCCGCACGGGAAGCAAGTGCAGCGCAGAGGACGACCTCGTCCGCCGGAATGCCGAGACTGAACGGATCGCCCAGCGTCAGCTTGTTCTGGGTCAGAGTGCCCGTTTTGTCCGAGCACAACACGTCCACGCCAGCCAGTTCCTCGATCGCCGACAACCGGGTCACAATCGCCTCCTTTCTCGCCAGGAGGCGTGCGCCGACCGCCATGGTGACGGACAGCACCGTCGGCATCGCCACGGGGATTGCGGCCACGGTCAGCACTAAAGCGAATTGCAACGTGGAGAGGATCGGGTCGCCGCGGAACAGTGCGACGGTAATAATCACCGCCACCAGAGCCACCGCGAGAATGATGAGGTAATCGCCGATCTTCAGTACGGCACGCTGAAAATGGCTGACGGTGTGCGCCTCCTGCACCAGTTGCGCGGTCTTGCCGAAGTAGGTCTGTGCACCCGTAGCGTACACCATCGCTTCGATTTCGCCCCGGCGAACAATCGACCCCGAAAACACCGCTTCGCCGGGTTTGCGCTCGGCGGGCAGAGATTCGCCTGTCAACGCGGACTGGTCCACCTCCACCGGGTCGCCCGCGAGCAAGCGCGCATCCGCCGGCACAATATCGCCCAGGCGCAGTCGGATGACGTCGCCCGGCACCACCTCGCGCGCCGGCGGGTCGGTCCACTTCCCATCACGTTTCACCTTCGCTTTGATTGCCAGTTTGGCCTTCAGGGCAGCGATGGCGTTCCCCGCCTGGCGTTCTTCCCAGAATCCGACCACGGCGTTGGAAACCAGTAAGAGGAGGATGATGAAGAAATCCGGCCAGTGCCCGACCACGCCAGATAGAATCACGGCCACTTCGATCATCCACGGGATGGGACCCCAAAAATAGGTGAGGAACTTCAGAAACGGATTAGTTTTCTTTTCTTCAATCTCGTTAGGCCCATCTTGGGTCAGCCGTTTCTGCGCCTCGGCCTGACTGAGGCCGTCGCGAGACGACCCCAATCGTTTCTCCACTTCCGGCATGGGAAGAGATTTCAGATCGTCCTGTGCCTCGGGCCTGAACGCTTTGGGCTTATCCATATTCGGTTTCACAATGGCTGTCCTCCTGTTCTTGTTGCCTCCAGCGCGCACGAGTCACACCTTTGCCTCCGGCGGGTCGGCGACTCCTCCCGGCGGCAGGAACTCCGGCAGGTCAAGGCGTGCTACGCCAATCCGCTTGTCCGCCATCCCGTAGTAGACGTCGAAGCGGTCCGGCAAACCGAGGTCGTGCCGCCGGTCGATGCCAGTTGGAAACACGACGTTCGCGACGGTTCCGTCGCATTCCTGCGGGAGCGAAGGCGCAAGGACCGGATCCGCCGAACGATAGCGGATCATTTGCGGATGCTCCCTCGACAGCACCATCACCCCGGCCGAGTAGCAAAGCGCGTGGCCACCTTTGCTGGCCCGTGCCATTTCGCTCACGCCGTGGTAAACGATCAGCCAGCCGTGCCGGGTCAGGACGGGCGGAGTGCCGCCTCCGATTTTGAGCCGCTCCCAGGGCGACACCGGAGTCGCCAGGCGGTGATGACAGGCAAAGTGGCCGAGGTGATAGGGTCCACGGCCCTCCAGGGCCATCGGGCAGTAGGAAATCCAGATGCTTTCGCGATCGAGATCGACCTCACGGGTCGCGGGGTGGCAGGCGGTTTCCTCCGGACGAGTGCCGGGAAAAAGCGGCCGGTGGAGCATGGCCAGCTCCGGGTGCCCCGATGGATTCGGAATGGCGACGGGGAAGAGGCTGGCATCCTTGTCATCCACGTCGCCGATCTGGATACCGTGATACCGGCCAAAGGTCGCAAGTCCCAGACGCTGCCAGTGGAACAGGTCCCCCGATATGGCGAGGGCGATCCGAGGGCCCTGGTCCGAGAATGCCGTGTAAGTCATCACGTAGCGCTGGAGCGGTTCCACGAACGTGATACGAGGATCCTCGCAGCCACCACCGCCGTCGGGTCGCCGCTCATAATCGGCTTCCGGCTCCAACGCGATGCCCAGCCGGTCAACGCCTGCCGGATCGCCGGCTTCATTGAACCGCACTCGTGCAATGCCAATGCGCGAGTAGTTCCCCTTCGCAACCAGCCGCGGAAACAGGTAGAGCTCACCATCGGGTCCGCGAACAGCGGCCGGATTCAGGACGCCTTCGATCTCCTGGGGATTGCCTAACTCCGGCTCCATCACCAGACCAAGGCGCCGCAGTTGAAACCCAGCCATCAATCCCCCTCTAAACAAGCGATGATTGCCTTGGTGACCGACTTCGTCTCATTGGGACCTCGGACCGGAATCGACGCAACGCCCGCTTCTTCCGCCGGGTAGTCGTTCCCTCCTGGGAACAGAGCGTCACCGATGTAAATCATCTCTTTCAATGAAATGCCCAGGATGTCGCGCAGCTTTCTGATCCCGTAAGCTTTGTCAATGCCGGGCCTGGTGACATCAATGGAGGTGGCGCCACCCATGCGGACGGAGAACGCGGGGATCAAAGTGTCCAGTATCCCTTTGATCTTCTTCCGCTTGGTGAAGTCAGGGTCCCACTTATCCTTTTCTTCCAGAGGCGCCTGCTGACCTAGTGCGGAGAAGGTGATCTGGCTTCCCCGGTCTTCAATTACATCACCCCAGCCCCTGTCAACCTTGAAGCCCGCTTCTGCAACCGCCTTCTTTAGAGCACTGACGATCTCCTCTTTCTCCTCCGAGGTGAAGTCTTCTGAATAGATCTTTTCCCAATCCCCCGAGTAGCGGAAGAACTTTGTTCCGCATGTAGGCAGAAGCGATAGATTCACCAGGCTTCCGTCATGAGGAAGATGGGAAAGCACCTGTTCTTCAAACTGCGGCCACGCTCCCCCGGAAATCACGGCCACTTTGACGATACCGAGAAGGTCATGCAGCAGTCGCGACATTTCGTCGTCGAGAGACGATTTACTTTCGGCAAGTGTGCCGTCCAGATCGAACACGATCAGCTTCTTCATTCCGGTATCTCGATTTCCAACACGCTCACCGAACCGCGCGGCCGATAAGTACAAGCCCCGATCACAGCCGGCAACAAAACGACGTCACCTTTTCCGGCGGCATACGTGCCGCCGCCGTGCTCGACCTGGCCCATGCCTTCGATGCATACCAGCACGCGCGGTACGCCCGGCGCGCCAACGGCAAACGGCGATTCTCCGCGCAGGCGCCACAACCGGAAGTGTTCACAGCGAAAAAGTCTCTCGCGTCTCACGGGCGCCGTCGCCTCCACCACCGGCGTCACCAGCCCGCCCGCACGGTCCACAAAGTCGATACAGGCCAGCGCCTGATTCACCTGGAGTGCGCGCGGCTTGCCTGTCTTCGCTTCGACATGGTTCCAGTCGTAAAGGCGAAACGTTACGTCGCTGTTCTGCTGAACCTCGAACACAACAATGTCGCCGCCCAGAGAGTGAACCGTCCCAGCCGGCAGGAAGACGGCGTCGCCGGGCTTTGGAGTGAAGCATGCCAGTTGGTCAGCCACCCCTCCGTTCGTGAGCGCCAGCCGCAGGTCGGCTTCCGTGGTGCCCGGCTTCAGTCCCGCGTAGATGCGGCTCTTTGTCCCTGCCTCCAGCACCACCCATGCTTCGGTCTTGCCGGTCTCGCCCGCTGGATGAACCTGGACCGAGAGCATTTCGCGGGCGTCGAGAAACTTCAGCAGCAGTGGGAATCGGTGGAATCGTCCGGTCAGCTTTCCCATCACCTCTTCTGGAAGCTGCTCCAGCAGTTGAGCAATGGTTCGCCCTTTGAGAGGTCCATCGGCAACGCGGCTCTGGTGGTCTTCGCGGTCGCTTAACACCCACGCTTCGCCGATAGGGCCGGCGCCCGGCAGCGGTGCGGTGAGCAAGCCGGCCAAACGCCGGCCGCCCCAGAGCCGATACTGATAAATTGGTTCGAATCGCAGGGGATACAGAAGGATCTCGCTCATGGGCTATAGGGTTCCGCTATTTTCCGGCGGCGCCCGACGGCGGCCTTTGCGGTGGGTGAGGCAGAAAGGCCAGATTATCGCTCATGATATAGATAGTCATGGCCGCGAGCATGAAGAACAGGCCGACCCAGACACGCCAATCATGATGCGCACGCTTCCAGTAAGGAGGACGCGGCTCATGCTGAACATGTTCGTGTTCCGGCCCTTCGTTCCCGTGGTTACTGTGCCTGATTTCGTTCATTGGTTCCCATGCCTTTCTCGAACCGCCTGCAGGTCCGGTATGGGAACGGATTTCAGATCGTCCTTCGCCCTGGGCTTCGATTCGGGGGCCCCGGGCTGGCCGGCGTTGGGTTTCATGATGGGTTGTCCTTCTGTCTTTGTTGTGGTGCCGATTTCATGAGTTGCGGGATCTCCTTCGCGGCATCGTATTCGCCACGCCGCGCAGCCCTGCGCCCAGCTCGATGAATCGGGGCTTGCTGCGCGCTCGGCACATTGGCCTCCGCGCCTCGCCAGGTCTCCAAAGCCGGTTGCTGGATGGCGCGGGCAAACGAAAGCGCCAGCGCCCCGGGCATGCGCGACTTGAATCTGATATTCATTGCATTCAAACGCGCCGGCGCGAGTTCGCAGGATTGGCCGCCCGACAGGAACGCAACCCCCGGAACGGCAGCGGGCACGGCCCGCAAGAGGCATCTGAGCGTGGCGTCGGCCACCTCATCCACCGTTTCCCGTCTGCGGCAGGTCGATCCCCAAAGCACCATGTTGGGCTTCAGGGTCATGCCCTCCAGCGTCACCCCTTGGCTGAAAACAGTTCGCAGGAGTTCCTCCGTTACCTCGCCGCATCGCTCCGGCGCATGCTTGCCGTCCGTGAGCACTTCCGGTTCGACGGCGGGGACCAGTCCGGCTTCCCGGGCGGCTAATCGCTCTTGATCGCCTCGGCTCCACCCGCTTAAGCGCCGCTCAGGGAAAGGGCAGACTCGTGTTCGGTTTCGCGTAGCCAATATGGCGGCAGGCCGTAGTGAAAGTAGAGCCCGTTTTCATACTCTCGAGTGATCGGCATGGACTCGACGTACGCAGGGGCGTTCTTGATGGCCTCCCGGGAGAGGCCGGCGTAGACTTTGGAATCCGCCCAGCTCACCCGTTCAATCCATGAAGGCGAAACGAGCACTTTTTTGCCGGGCCACCAATTCCGCGTCGCCACCTCGATATAGCGGATCGCCCAGGCTTCCTCGTCCATCACAAACCCGTCCACATGGCCGATTTCACCGTCTGCCGCGTCAGTCGTGTAGCCGGTGACGGCTTCGACGCTGCGCAGATGCGAATCCGGCGACTCTCTGCGAATCTTGTCTGCCATAGCCACCGTGGAACGAGTTGGTGGAACGGCGAGGGCCGACGGGTAAAGTGCCGGGCCCCACAGGTAGGGACCACCCCAATAATTGGGATACCCATAATACCCAAGGTACGCGGCCTCGTGCTGCCGGGAGACGGGCTGGTGCGTGTTGATGTCGGGGCTGTTCTCGACCTGCCGTTTCGTCAGCGCGACATTCAGCCGCCTGGCCTGCCAGTCCGTATAGGCAACGGAGATGGGCGAGATCAGCACGCGACGGCCGCCCAGCCATCCGCCGGTTTCGACCGTGAGGTAGCGGATGCCCCATGTCTCATCGTCGAAATAGAAGTCGTCCACGGTTCCCATCTCGCCATCCGTAGCGTGGATCGCGAAGCCTTTCATGAGGGTTGTTTTCGCCAGCATTGTTTCTTCCTCCGTCCGTCAACTACTCGATCGCGCTATCGTGCGGCTGCTCCCGCCAACTCGGCCGAGTGCAGGATCACATTGACAGGCCGCGTGTTTTCGAGAATGCTTGCCGCTTTCTCGACTTCCGGAACCGCCCCATGCACCATCAAGAGGAACTTGTCCGTCTTCATTCGTAGATCTGGCCACGGCTGCGGACATGGGGATGCACGCACAGCGCCAACGACCTTTTGCGCGAAGGCGCTCGTTTCACGGGGTTTTGTGCGCATGATCGCGAAGCCGGGCCGTCGAGGCGGGTGCAGAAAGTACCATTCCCGATGCAGAACATGCACCACGGGACGGGTCCCTGATCCAGCCGACCGCGACCCGAACGAGTCCGCGCCGTGGGCGGTGCGTAGCCGGCCATTCCGGGCCGGACTAATCTCGTCCCAGGTATTCCAGGGGCACGTCGTCCTCCGGGACTTGTCTCGTGTGAACTTCGGCCACGTCCGGGTCCGGTGCATCTTCCACGCCGCCGATCGCTTCGGCCTCGAAGGACTGTCCTTCTTCCAACAGCTCTTCGACGCTTTCCGCGCCCGCCTCCGCGACGTCCGATAATCCCTGAGTGTCGCCGGACTGTCCTGCCGAGTCCGGCCCCAGGCCCTCCTCCCTGGTCGAGCCCGGGCTGTAGGTTCGTATGTCCTTCATGCCGTTCCTGCCGCACGTGACCAGCCAACGCATACGCTGCCTTGGTCCCCAAGCTGCACACATCAAGCCCAATGAAGCAACCGATCTCAATACCGGTTAGCTCCCGCACGTCCCAAACCCCTCCGGCGAACCGGACCACATGACCGCGGATGCAAAAGCCTGGATGGTGGGTGGCGGCCTCGGATCGCTGGCCGCGGCTGCGTTCATGCTTCGCGACGGCGGTCTGCCTGGCGAGAACATCTCAATCCTCGAAGCGGGGCCCGTCATGGATGGAAGTCTGGATGGCGGCGGAGACCCCGGGACCGGGTATTCCCTGCGCGGCGGACGCATGTTGACAACCGACAACTATGAATGCACCTGGGACCTCTACAAATCGATTCCGTCGCTCGACAACGAAGGCCAGACCGTATTCGACGAAACGGTGGAATTCAATGAGAAGCACAGATCGCATGCGCTGGCGCGGCTTGTCGACCGCCGCCGCGCGACGGCGTCGGTGGCTTCCATAGGGTTCTCCATGCAGGACCGCGGCGAATTGCTGAAACTCAGTTAGACCGGCGAAGACACGCTGGCCGCGAGCCGCAGGCGGTCATTGTCTACGGTCTATCGCTGCTGCTTGGCGTGAAGCTGAACTGGAGCCCGCTGGCGCTTCTCAACGTGGTGGTGGTCGTTGTTCCCGCCTCCACCCTGTTCTCGATGTTCTCGCTGGTCATCGCGTGCATCGTGAAGACACGCGAACGCTTCATGGGAGTCGGCCAGGTGCTCACCGGCGCGCACCGCTCCCCGACTCGACCTGAAATGCAGAATCTGCACACTGCGATGTCGATTTTGCCGCTCTTCTGGAACCTATGATTGCCGGCCCCGGGGGAGCGCCAGTCTGGCCGGGGCCTCAGCCAGGAGCCGAATAAGGTTGCTGAATTGCAGGATGGGAGCCTGGTGACAAACCCGCCGAGGCTCAGGGAATGCTCGTCGATCCTATCAATCCTCAAACACTTGTCACAGTTTTTCTCTCGTGGTTACTATCCAACGCGACTCCTGCACCAGTAGCCCACAACAGACGGCTTCCCTGAGCTTCGAAGAAGAGTCCATCGATGAAAACATTTCCTTCGGCGATCAAGGAGAAACGAGGCATGGTCTCCAGGATCGGAAGACCGCTTGCCCCGGCGCAAATGGATCGCCTGTTCGACATGGGCCATCTCGTGCTGAGAACCATGAGCGCCCCGTACAAGCGAAGGGAATGCCGATGAAGATAGCACCTGACGGGATGGGCGGGTTCCGGGAGATCCTCGAACGAAAAGAGGCCGAACTCGTTCAGGGATTGCGAACGCGAGACGGCATCGCCATCGAGAAAAGCGCGGATCAAATGGATGAGATTCAGTATGCGTCCCAGCGAGATCTGGCGATTCGAAACGTGGACCGTGATTCCAACCTGCTGCGTAGTGTGAAAGCCGCATTGCGACGGATTCATGACGGCAGCTTTGGAACCTGCATTGAGTGCGAGTTGGTAATCAGCCCAAAACGCCTCGTCGCCGTGCCATGGGCGTCGCGTTGTATCCAGTGTCAGGACGCTTACGATCGCGATGGGCAGGAGAGAACGCACTTTGTGAGCGAGATTCTCGTCGATGCCGCGTGAAGGAGCGGTTCTGCGGTTCGGCCCGTCGCTCTCCGTCACTGTTTGATGAACCGCCCACTATCGCGATGGGAAAAAGGAATAAGGTGGGTCCAAGTCGTGAAAACAGCCTTCAGCTCTCGAACTATCGCATTCCTCGGCAACTACTTGCCGCGCAAGTGCGGCATTGCCACGTTTACATCCGACCTGCTGGGGGCCGTGGCCGCGCGGCATCCCCAAAGCCGGTGCTTCGCGGTGCCGGTGAATGACATCGAGGGGTGCTATCAGTATCCGGATGTCGTTCGCTTCGAGATTGAGGAACAGGATCCGGGGTCTTACCGGCGCGCCGCCGACTACCTGAACACCAGCGACGTGGATGTGGTGTCGCTCCAGCACGAGTTCGGAATTTTCGGCGGGCCGGCCGGCAGCCACTTGTTGGCGCTTCTCGGTGAGTTGAAAGCGCCGGTCGTCACCACGCTTCACACCGTTCTCCGCACGCCGAACGCCGCCCAGCGTCGCGTGATGCAGAAACTGATCGCCTACTCAAGCCGGCTGGTGGTCATGACGGAGCGCGGACAAACTATCCTGCGGGAGGTGTACCAGGCGCCGCCGGCCAGCATCGATGTCATCCCGCATGGTATCCCCGACGTGCCATTCTTCGCCCCGGATTATTACAAGGACCAGTTTGGCGTGGGCGGGAAGACGGTCTTGCTCACGTTCGGGCTGCTCTCGCCCAACAAAGGGATTGAGCACGTGCTCAATGCTCTCCCGGATATCGTGGCGGAGTTTCCCGACGTCGTCTACATCGTGCTGGGCGCCACGCACCCCAACGAGCTGCGCACGCGAGGCGAAGCCTACCGCCTCGGCCTCGAAGCCATCGCCAGGAAGAAGAACCTCGAGAGAAACGTAATGTTCCACAACCGCTTTGTGGAGCTGCGGGAACTGACCGAGTTCATTGGAGCGGCCGATCTTTACATTACTCCTTATCTGGAGGAAGCCCAGATTACTTCGGGAACATTGGCTTATGCGTTCGGAGCGGGCAAAGCCGTAATCTCGACGCCGTATTGGCATGCGGCCGAACTCTTGAGCCAGCAGCGTGGCGTGCTGGTGCCATTCGCGGACCCGATGGCGATTGCGCGCGAGGTGAGCGGGTTGTTGCGCGATGGAACGCGCCGGAACGCCATGAGCGGCAACGCTTACAGGTTGGGCCGCGAAATGGTGTGGAGCAACACGGCGGCGTTGTACATGCGGTCCTTTGAACTGGCGCGACGGCAGGGGGCGGCGGCGCCCCGCGAGTCTGTTGCCGCGGAGAAGCTGGCGAAGGTGGCCGGCATCGTCTCGGGGCATCCCGGTCTGAAGCTGGATGTGGAAGGTTACACGGACAGCGTCGGCGGCGATGCGTACAATCAGCGGCTTTCCGAACGGCGCGGTGCGGCTGTGCGCGACTACCTGACACAGGAGGGAATGGCGGCGAGCGCGGTCGCCACGAACGGCTTCGGCAAAGCCGGTCCGGTGGCTTCCAATGGCGCCGCGCAGGGCCTGGCAGCAGAATCGACCGGTGGAGCTGGTGATCTCCGGCGAGGTGATTGGCACGGAGATCGGCACACCGATCGCATCCAATTAGTCGGAGGGCGATGCGATGCGGGGGCCTGGCACTCTGTTGTCGGGCCCCGCAGTCACAGCTTCAGGCCCCCGGTGGAGAGATTATATGATTAGCGTTGATGTAGTGCTTCGGGCACTGCAGCATCGCATTGTGCTCTGGCTGTTGGCACTCGGCATTGTCGCAGCCCTGCCAGGGCCGGCACAGGCGCAGCCGTTGGCCGATTCGGGAGATGCCTCGGGCACTGTCGCAGGCACAACCTCGGCGCAATCGGACCTCCCGTACACGCGTCCGACCCAGACAACGAAGGTCCGCAACTACTTGTTCGACGCGTTCGGTCCGTTCCCCATCGTCGGCGCAGCGCTCGCGGCTGGCATTAGCCAGGCCAGAAATGTGCCTCCGGGGTGGAACCAGGGCGCTGAGAGTTACGGCAGGCGATTCGGATCTGACCTCGGAATCGCAGCGGTAAGTACCACGACGCGTTATGCGCTGGCAGAAGCCTTCAAGGAAGACACGTTGTACTACCGTTGTGACTGCAAAGGCGTGTTACCACGTCTGCGGCATGCCGTGATTTCGACCTTGACCGCACGCCGCGGCGAAGACGGCCACCGCGTCTTCTCTCTCCCTGCCCTGGTTGCGCCATATGCGGGCACGATGACGGCCATCTATGCCTGGTACCCGGGCCGCTACAGCGCCGAGGACGCGTTCCGCATGGGTAACTACAATCTGCTGGCGAATGTGTGCGGCAGGATCGCCCTGGAGTTCCTCTATAGCGGGCCCCACTCGTTGCTTTCTCGCTTGCACCTTAACAGCGGGCACGGAGCGCAGAATCCTGACTCGATCCGGTGATCAAACTCTCGGGGCGCCGCGGTCACTCTTCAGCGCTCCGGAAGAGTACGCCGCCACTCCTCCAGCGGGGCACCCATTTCCGCTCCCTGAGGGGAGCGCCCTTGTGTTGGCGGATTTTCCTGCTCGGGGCCATTTCGACTTCGACCAATCAGCCCCGAAAACAGTCAGCCTGCGCGATTCGAAACCCGAACGCCTGAGCCAGGCACATCCCAGACCCAGCGGGCGCCGCCCAATTCACGTTCCCATGCTTCCCAAGGGTCCCTTCCTTCGATTGCCCGCGACTCAGACCGACGCTGCCGTAGCCGGGTCCGGGTCCGCCAGTACCTTCAGCGAGACCCGAAACGGCCACGGCAGACGACTGTTGGAGGCGCGCGATGGATTCCCCGCATGTGGCACGACGCGCCTTGCCGAAACCGCAGTTACCGGCTGCGTTCGGCCTGGTCTTGACCTATTCCCGATTCAGCGCCCTTTCAAATTTCCTCGCGACCGCCGGAGTCTGGACGTCGCCAGTCAGAATCTCACGATTCGTTGTGTCGCGGCCGTAGAGTTCCCTGTTGGTGTCCCCATCCGGACGAAGTGTCGCACCTTCCAGCGACACGCCTGCGAACAGCCCGTGGGAACGGGAATACGACAACATTTCCGCGTTCATCATGGCGTCCGTCTGAGCGCCGGCGTCGCGGCCAACCGGACCCGCCGCCGCTGTGGCCTCTCCGCCGATCGTAAACTTATCGGACAAGAGGTGCCTCATGCCGCCATCGTTCATCACGAGCAACACAATATCGGTCTCCGAAGCGCCAATCTGAAACCCGACACTTCCACCTTCAACCCGCATCGCGGCCGGAGCGCTCCAGCCCGAGCCGCCAGATCGGCGGCATACCGCGAACCCGCTGCCATACTTCGCGCCGAAGATGAAACCGGCCTTTTTCATGCCCGGAATGACAACGACGCAGTGCGCCTTATCGAGTAGATCGTGGGGGATACCTCTGTCGGAGGCCTTCATCATATCGGTCAGCGCGTCGGCCGAAGCGTCCAGCCTGTCGTCAACCTTGACTTCTCTGTCCGCCGCGAAAGCGGCGGTACTCATGAAACCGGCAGTTGCCAGAATCGCTACGAGTGTTTTTCGCATCCAAATACTCCTCTTCGGCTTCAATAGAGAGCACTGCGGCTTCCAATGTGCTGGAGGTCACAGCACATGATCCTCTTTTCGTCGAGGTCAGAGTCGGCTCTCGGCGTCCTGGGGCCAGCAGACCGTTCATCTTACGAGGATTTTCAACCCAACGCGATGGAGGCATAAGGAGGACACAGGGCTTCAGGTTGCGCCTGGCGAGAGCCGCTAGCAGGGGATCGCTGGTCAAATTGGGGTGCAGAATCTTCACTCGAAGTGCAGCCATTGCCGTGGATGCGATGGTCATGAGCCCTCCGGTGCGAGGGAATGGCCAGAAACGGGCGGCCAACCGCGGCAACAGGTTCAAACGCCGGTCCGTCTCCCGCAGCAGCGGGAAACCGCATCATTGGTCACCGCCTCGCTGTCAAAACCGGCCTCCACTCGTCGCGAAGAATGGGCCTGGAACTCGAAACCGGATTGGGTACGCTCTGTCACAGCAAACGCGCCGCTCCTTTCGGCTGAAACATCTTCTTACAGATACGTTTATGCCATAGGGAGCGGCGTTTTGCCAGAGGGCGTGTGAGGTTTCCGGGTTAAGCGAGGATCAGATAGCTTTCGAGGCTGTCTGGGTGGCTCCTCAGTCTGGACACGTTTCGAACCTTCGCCGCCCAGTCAGCCCTCTGATCGAACCCATGGTCGCTCATTGTTTTGAGAGCGATCCGTGCGAACTGCCGGCCCGTGTCCATGACAGCCACCCAGTCTGGACACGTCTCGAACTCGCCAAAGGGAGCCCAGGGGTAACTTCAGGATCGCGCGTGCCAGGACAGAATCCCGACCAGACAGCTCGGGTCCCGAGCGCTACTTCCCGTGTACAATAATTACCGCCGCGATAGTCGGCTTCACTTTTATCAAGAAGGAGAGTTCCCGCTTGGTCGCACATGCGGGGCGGGCACTATGGTAAACTGCCGCAGTTATCTTTGGAGGCAGGACATGAGGGCTTCGCTGTTTTATCGAATCGCAGCTATTCTTCTGCTGCTTTTTGCCGTCGGACATACACTTGGTTTTCGCCAGTCCGATCCCACATGGGGAGTTGATACGCTTCTTGGCTTAATGCGGTCAGTTCACTTTGACGTACAGGGGTTCAGCCGGACATATTGGGACCTCTTTGTCGCGGCTGGATTCTCAGTCGGCGTGTTTTATCTATTCGCGGCGGTGTTAGCGTGGCAGCTAGGTGGCCTTCCGGCAGAGACTTTGGCGGTCATGCGCGTCACTGTGTGGGCTCTCGCTCTTTGCTTTGCCGCCATCACGGTTGTGAGCTGGAGGTACCTCTTTATCCTCCCTATCGTTTTTTCAATCGTGATTACAGTGTGTTTGACTGCGGCGGCATGGCTTTCAGCGAAGCCAATCTGAAGCCGTTCGGCCGCACCAGCCTGCCTGGTGAACCGCACCCGCACACAGCCCGATTCCATTGCTTGCGGATGGCGGCCATCCGCAAGTTGGCACGCATAGTGGGCCAGCGCCGGTTCGTTGGGTGGACGCTGGTCGGATAAGAGGTCGAGTCGACGCCGGGGTCACTGTCAAGTGGGGCCAATCCAGAAGGAACGTCTGAAATGCCGGTAATGAGATCAATCAGATAGCGTAAGTCGAGAAGCTTCAGTATGGCTCCCCACTCTGGTCTGGACACGTTCCTGAGGCGCGCTCCAGTCGAACCGAGACTACGGCTGTTCGCAGGAGCATCTGAACGGAATCGGCGACGTCATCCAGACTGGGCACCCAGCGGGGATTACTCTCGAACCACACGAGAACCTGCAACCTCGAACCGACAGTCCACGAATCAGGATCGAGACGGCGAACACTGCCAGCGTTATCGTGCGCGCTCGGGCAGCGCCAGTCCCGTCCCGCCAACTGGGGTGGTGACGACGCGATCACTGAAGCCTGCGATCAGGGGCCTGCCCTTCGCGATGGCTTCCTTGACGGACGGGAGGGACAGCGAGGCCTCGTGGCTGGCCTTGCTCTCCCACGCTTCCGTAATCCAGATCGCGTCGGCGTCGCTCGTGTCCTTCGCGACGATGTAGCTGAGACAACCTGGCATCGTGGCGACACCTTCCAACAAAATCGAAATTAGCTCGTCCCGCTTGCCTGGAGCGGCGGTCATTTTCCCGATCAGGCCGTACATTTCCCCTCCCCGTTGTGCGAACGCCCCTGAAACACCGCCAACGGCCATGACCGCGGCTGCACCGACCACGAGGATGTCGCGTCTCCGTATTCCCACGGCTCATTCTACCCGTGAACCGAACCCGCGTCAAAGGTTCGGCGAGGCAGTCGAGGCAGTTCCTCATTAGTCTCCCGTTGTTTTACCGATTCGCTTCGCCCGGATATCGTAGAGCACCAGGTAGGGAGAAGAGTTCGAGTCCACGTTGGGTCCAGACAGTCACTCGAACCGGCAAGTCGAAAAAAGAGCAAATCTTCAAATGGTGAAACTGGTTTGGCTCCCCAGTCTGGACGCGTTTCCAGAAACAACTGAATTTAAGAGCTCCGAGGCGCCCGCCGGGCGCATCTGGGGGCGTATCCGAAGCTGGGCGAAAACCCCGAGTCGAAAGCCCGCACATTTGCGGAGCCAAATCCCCAAGTCGTGTCCTGACCCGCCGTTCTCCTTTATTCTCTATTATTTTCTATAACTTCCCCGGCTCGAAGGGCGCGGGATCTCGAGCGGTTCGAACCGGGTCGTCCGCAACGCCCCGCCCAGCCAGGCCGCCTTTTCGACAGTGAGACTCAACTCGTTCGCACGGCTCGTCAGGCGCAGCATGTCGACGGCCTGATCGATGGGGGCTTGGCGAGGGGGGCACGTGGCGCCCGTGCCGACGCCAACCGGCTCTTCCCCCGTGCGCGCCCGCCTACTGGGAGAGACGCATCCGCGCAATCGCGGCGGCGATCAGGCTGCGGATCTGATCCACGCGCGAGCGAAGTTCGGCCGGAGGCTGGGTTTGCTTCCGATCCGCATAGAGCACCCCCGCCACCACGTCGTCGACCACCACTGGGAAGACCACGGCATGCATCGCGCCAAGCGCCGCGAACACTTGCGATCCCTCGTGCCGCAGATCGGCCTTGCGGTCCACCCACAGGTCGTGCCGGCGCTTAATGGCGGCATTCAACATGGAATCGTTCCGCGCGAGCGAGAAACTGAACAAACCGATGGCCTCGTCCGCGGCCATTCCGCTTCCCAGACGCGCGCGAATCGAGTTGCGCTCTTCCGACATCAGCGCGAACAGGGCGCGTTCGAATGCACCATGGTCGGTCAGCGCCTCCAGCAGGCTCTGAATATAAGTGCTCACTTCGAAGGTCGGCAGGTCGAGCCCCTCCGCCGCCGCCTGAATCGCCATGTCGATGCCGGAGAGGTTGAGGGGCAAGGACGTCGGCGCGCCGTCAGCCAGAACGTGCCGCGCCCGCTCCGCCTGTTCATCCAGACGCAGAGATTCCAACGGGATATGCAGTGTGGCGAACGTCTGCCCGGTGTCCTCGCTGGCGCAATCCACAATGCGCCGCAGATCGCTCGGCGGGATGCGGCGCAGATTGCCCTGGGGGTTGACCACGGTCCGCAACTGGATTGGATCGGATTTGAGATCCCCCGCGTACCGGTACAGCGCGGAAGTAAGCTCGTGTCCGTAGCTGGTCACCGACGCCAGGCACTTTTGTTCGTTGGTGGTTGCCGTTGCGCCACCGTCCAGACAAATTCGGACCGCCGCGGGCATGTTCCACGCGTCGGCCAGTCTCAAAGCCACATCGTCGAAACTGAACGAGAATACCTGCATGGCGGCGGTTCGCAGCGGAACATGGTCCTGCTGCATGGCCGTCAGCACGCTTGCGTATTGGCGTCCGTGGTAGCAGGCGATCAGAACCTCGCCGAGATTCCGGAGCAACCCGCACACGTAAGCCTCCTCGGGCCGCGCGTAGCCCACCGAGCCGGCCACCTGCCTTGCGTGCGTTGCCGTCAGGAGCGAAAACATCATCAACTGGCGCAACCCCGGCGATCCGTGGGCGTAATGTTCCACGAAGCGCATGGCGCCGGCCAGATTTCGGACGTTGTCCCAGCCAAGCAGCGCCACGGCATGAGGGATGCTGATGATGCGCTTCCCGGAGCGGTTGTACAGCGAGGAGTTGGCCACGCGCAGCAACTGCGTGGTCAGGCCAAGGTCCTTGAGCACCACCCGCGCCAGTTGCACGGCCCCTCCGTCCGGGTCCACCGTGTGCGCCAGAAGCTCCTGGGCGTGCCGGGCGAACGGAGGCACGCCCTCACTCTGGAAGATCCGGCGGACGCAGGCGTCGAGCTTCTCTTCACGAACGTGGAGGGAGTCCTCTCTGGCGGCCGGAATGGTCGTGGTGGCGATACTTGTCTCCGTGTCTTCCCATCGGCAATTAGCGGGAGAAAGTATAGTCGCAGCCCGTCTCCACGGAGGTCGAAATGGCCGTTAAGCATCCTCTGCAGTCTGACGCGAGGATCGGCCGCGGCCCGTCATTGACAGCGGGAGATTCCTTTATACATCGCTCATCCGGGTCCACCCGCCTCTGACTTCACCGCAGTCGCGAGCAGGCTCGTGCGTTGATTCCACTGGAACTGGCTCTGCACGAGTTGCATGCCGATGAGGGCCGTCGCACCGAGGTCGTGGGCCTTGTGCATCAGCTCTGCCAGGCATTCGTCGAACGAGTGGTCGTTGACGCCCTCGACACTTGCGTAGACGACGCCGAGTTCGATCGCGCCGTTCGGACGGTCGGGGAGCGTGCTCACGTTCATCCGGATGCGCGGATGTGTCGCGTTTGTGGGATGGGTCATGGTTTCTCCGATGTGCGTCGTGTATGAAAGTCTCTGAGGAATCAACGTCAGTTGCCCCCGTCCACGTCGTCAAACACCACCAGCGTCTTCTCGAACTATTCGGGGCTAATGGCGATGGGGCCGCGGAACGGATGGCTCAACAGGAAGCAACTGAACAGCAACAAACCGATGAGGGAGGCCATCGCGCCCGCCATGATCATGTGCGGCAGTGGGCGGTAGTGGGTCAGTTTGAAATTTATCGCCGTTGACATTGGCCCCCTGGTTGCCATACTTGAGGTAGTCATGCCTGAGCGCTCAAAAACCCGCCCGCGCGATCCGAACGAGCTTGCGCATCGGATCTTCCTTGAATCCATTGGCGAAGCCGAGAAGACTGCCCCTCCCGTCGTGAAGCCCAAGAACCCCGCTGCCGTCGCCCTCGGTCGGCTGGGCGGCCTGAAGGGCGGCACTGCCCGAGCCGCTGCCCTGACCCCAGCGAAGCGATCCCAGATCGCGGCGAAGGCGGCAAAGACGCGATGGGGCAAGAAGCCGTGAGGAGTAATGATGCCATTGCAAGGTTCAAGCGCGGCGGTTGTTTTCTGGTCGATAAGCCTCTGGAATTCGTGCGCGATCCCGACACAGGAAATGTTGCGATAGTCTGGCTTTCATCCTTTCACGCTCTAGGGGGTCCGAGGTTCGAAACTCCGATGGGCTTGCTCCTGACCACGGAAATAGCACAAGCGCTTCTTGCGGATCTCCCAGTGCTCGAAGCTCTGCTCCGAGAAGCAACTCAAACCCCCACCAAACCGCCTTACGTCCAATAACTTCAACAAGATGGGAGAAACCAATGAATAAGAAATTCATCGAACTAGAGGGATCAGTCATTAACATCGGGGCGATTGCGATGATTCGGCTCCAGGCAGACGGCCAGTGGATTGTTCGGATGATTGACGGCGTAGGGTATTCCTTCTCTGCCGAATCAATCAGCAAGCTCAAGGCGTACCTGGCTGAGGAGACAACTACCCTCTAAGCGTTTTCCTCAATCCGCTCGTAGGCCGACGCGGGAAACGTGGATACGATTTCAATCGCTGCCTTCAGGGAGGCTTTCGCCTCATGTCGATTGATGGACTTACGTACGCACATCTCAACTAGTTCATTCGTAAGCGTGGCTATCCTGCTCACCTGATTGAGCTTCTCGTCTAAAGCAATCATCCCATTCTTCCTCCCATCCCATTGATTTTATTGGGGATTTAGTTCGCGATTCTACTTGACTCGGTTCTTGAGCGCTGGTAACGCCTTCTCGAAGAAGATCGAGAACCACGTAGCGTCCATCGCCTTGCATTATATGCACTACAACTTCGTCAGAATTCACCAGACCCTCCGGGTGACTCCTGCGATGGCTGCGGGTATCACGGATCGGCTGTGGGAGATTGGGGACCTCGTGGCGCTAGTTCCATAGCACGCTTCTTCGACATATACATGCGTGGATTCATCTCCCACATTACGTCTAAGGTTTCGATGGGTCCCATGTCCGTGCTCGCATCTAGTTCTCTTCGGTACTCTTCTCGTAACCGTTCGATGGCCGACGGGTGGCTCTTACACGCAATTCGAAAGTGCTCATTTGTGCCAAGATTGAAAAATGCCGACAGTAATTCATTTGAGTACTGTTGAAGTCGGATCGCGTATTTCTCAATCAAGTGCGTGTTGATTCCAAATTCTGTAACGACCCGTCCGTCCCGTTCTAGTTGGATGATTACGGAGTTTCCCCCTACGGTCCCTTCGTGGTAGCGCTTTGCTTCGCCAATCGCGTAGGCTGCCATGATCGCGGTTCTCTGGCCAGACATCTCCCGTATCGTCCGGGGGTCACAGAAACGCTGCACTGCCAACCTCCCAATCGGATCTCCGGAGCCGATTATTTCAAAGCCCTGACGTGAGCGCTTCATCTGGGTTTGGGATGTACAATATAGATCAACCCCATCCACATCCGATTGAATCGCAATAATAAACTGGTAGTCGTAGTCCGATGCTTCCCAGCCGTTTTCTGCGATGTGCGTCTTGTATTCGGATGCCAGCACACGACGTATCTGCTCGGCAAGCCTACGGCGTGAGCGCGGTTTACCGGAGTAGCTGAAGAGGTCTTCTTCGCACTGTTGAATGGCCGCTTCAGCCATGTCCACGTGTCCCGCCAGCGCGAACATAACAGCGCCGTCGCGGAATCGATAACCACCAATCTTGCTCTGGTGGCTGCTGAAGTCCGCGCCCGTCAATAGGGTGTCAGCGCAGAGCAATGCGCCATCACGAGATAAGAATCCAGCCGCAATCGTCATCCGCTTGTCCTTGGGTTTGCCCCAAGGATACACCCGTTTTGTAGGGGCCGGTTTGACGATCTGGGGTATAACGCGATAGGGACGATGCGGGGTCGGCCCTACGGTTCGAAGCCGAAGGCGATCTCGTCTTGGGGGCAAGCGGGACGGTTTCAGCACGACCCACCCCCGATGTCAAGGGGGCCAAAGCGCAGGCCAGATTCAAACTGACCCACTACCCAGTGGGCGCTCCATATAAATCATGCCAACTCATGGAGACGATAACGAAGGCACTGCCCATGATGGCGAACCACATCACCGTGGGCACTTCCTCGTTGGCTTGAACGTTCCGCTTGTTCCGGTCGTTCGTCACTTCGTTGACGGATTGCATCAACACCGTGCAGATAAACGGAAAATCCTTCTTGATCTGGCCGCTGATTGTGCCATCGCCGAATGCGCGGAACATGTTGCCCATCTCCTTGCGGGCCTTTGAACTGCCTTGTCGGGTGGCGGCCTGCGTCGCCCACTCATCCTCGATGACCTGATGCACGTAGTCACGTGAGATTTCGCGCATTCGATCGCCAGCTTCCTTCGGCAGCGCTATCGTCGCGCGGTACAGCGGCACCAGGGCTGCGGCCTCCGTGGCCGTATTGCTCTTGGCCGCGTCGTAGGACTCCCACACGGCCACGACCATGAAACCGAGCAGTACGGCGAAGAGCACACCCGCGTTCAAGAAGATCGGCACGAGCACATCGTTGTGCCCCTCCTGAACGCGCCCGTGCAAAATCCTGCGACTGGCCAACACGCCGGCGACGGCGTAGACCGCCGGTCCGCCAATCATCAACACACCGAGCAATGTGTAATTCATAGGCTCCCTCCGATGAAGATGGCGATCAATACCGTGTCAACCCTCCCTCCATGCCGCCAGCAGGGCGCCGCTATGCGCGCGATGGTCGCAAGTAGCACTGCTTGAATGTCTGGCGCCAGATCGGACCCCATCGCGCCGGGCGCGTTACGATCACGCAGTGGCCGCGGCGGGACCTATGTATCGATAGTTCCCAAATCCGAGGACCAGGTAGCCGATGCCGCTCAGCAAAAACAGCAGAACCACCCCGAATACCGGGCTCTGGCCGAAGGACTTGGCGATATCGATAGCAACCAGAAGCGCGATGACGATATTGACCAGTGGAATCAGAAAGAGCAGCAGCCACCAGCCAGGCCTGCCAGCGATCTTCAGCAGGACGTAAGCGTTGTAGAACGGGATCAGAACCGCCCATCCGGGCTGTCCAGCCTTCACAAAGACCTTCCAGTAGCCGATGATGAACACTACCGCGACTGCAATCAGCACCAGAAACATCACCGTACCGAGTCCAAGAAGAGCCCCGGTTGCGGCCGGACTCGAGTTATCCTGCAGCAAAAACGCTGGGATCGTTGTCATCACAGTCCCCTCCTTTTGAGGTTGGAAACAGCCCCCAAGTATACACGAGATCCTGGCGCGCCGTTTTCACGGATTGTGATTGTGATTTCATTGCGGTACAGAACACTAACAGGGAGCGGACCTGGGTAAGCTGCGCATCGAGTGGAAGGGAACGTCAGCGGCTGAACTCGCCAGCATCAGCCGGGATTGCGATGCCTTGCTGTCTCCGTCTTCCATAGGTAAATTCCAAATGGCTACCGATCCGGCCCATTAAGAGGACTGAAATGAATGAGTTAGCGTTGGCGAACAAGGCGGCGGAATGGCTCGGATTGAAGACGCTCGTGCTCGATAGCGTCTCCTCGCCGATCACGAAGCGCGTGTACAATCTCGGGCTGGACGAGTTCTTCGCCTGGTCTGGCCGGGAGCCAAGGCCACCGTGAACGCCTGGCGGACGGAGCTGGAGGCCCGCGGCCTCGGGTCCGTGTCCATCAACGTCCGCATCACCGACAACGGGTTGCTGGCTAGTGCTCGCGTGGGTGGGGCTGTACGCGGCAGTGGCGCACGTAGCGACGGGCGGAACGCGCGGAGACATTTTCAGCCTTGTCGTGAAGCAGGGAATGCGGCAGGCGTTGGGCGGATTCGCGGTCGGGCTTCCCCTGGCCCTGCTGGTCACGCGCGGCCTGAGCCACGGGCTGGTTGGTGTTTCGCCGTCTGACCCGGCGACCTATGCCAGTGTCGTGGTGGTGCTGGGATTCGCGGGGCTTCTGGGGCGCGCCATCCCGGCGCGAAGAGCGATCCGGGTCGATCCGCTAGCCGCGTTGCGCCACGAATAGCGTTCGCGTCTGGCTGCCCGCGGGCCGCGTCCCGCATCGCGTCGGTGCAACCGCTTTGAGGGGGAGCAGCTTGCTCTGGCCCAGCTACGGCTGGCGGAAATGCAGTCGTTCGTGCAGTTGTACCGGGCGCTGGGCGGCGGCTGGGGGTAGACGGACCGGAATCGCACTTGACATGGAGTAAAAATGGAGCAATCATGGAGTTGACAGGAGGGACAACGCCATGCCGGATGTAAGGCTTCAGATTCCTGACGAGGTTGTGAAGAGTATTCAGGAAAAGACCAAATCGAACATCAAGGCTACTGATATCGCAATAGATGCGGTTACCTTGTACAACTGGGCGGTAGGGGAACGCGCCAAAGGACGAGTGATCCTTTCTTCCAATACCGATGGGGAGCAGCAGATTCGGCTCGCGATGCCTTCTATCGAGAGGGCTAATTCGGCCTAATAGCCACCTGAACTTCGCGGACAAGGAGACCAGATGCCGTTGCCGGATGAGGTCGTCAGCCCGGCTGGTGTGTCGGCGTTGCCGTCAGCAGGTAAATCGGCAACCTGGCAGACGATCGACCCTGAGCGTGCTGCAGCGCCGCCCTTCGATCGCGGGTCTGCCGGGTTAAACCTCGCGAAGATCGTCCTGTACATCGTCGGCGGTGTGATCGTGATCCTGATGCTGTACCTGGTGTTCATGGATCTCCGCATCGCAGCAGATGTGGCCGGTGCGTATAAGCAGGTGCTCAATCCCAGCCGCATTGGATCTGAATTCTACACGCTTGACCGCCTCGAGCGGTTTGGATCGGATCTGGACTCGGCCCGCACCCATCCCACTCAAACGCTTTCAACGGAATCGATTCAAGACGACCAGGACGTCATCAAGATGCTGGGAGACCTTCCCAGCCTGACGAGCACCCAGAAAGCTCAACTGAACCAGTGTGTACCGTTGCCAACCGATTCAACCCGCAACGAGAAACTCGGCCAATGTATTACGGTCATTGACAATGTCCGTCAGTCTGCTATAGGCGCCGCAGCCAGCACCACAACCGCCCAAATGGCGGCCGAAGCTGCCGGAAAGATTCAGGATCAGCGGGCGAGCCTCCATCAGTTCTGGATACAGGCAGCTCAACTTATTCTGTTGAATCTGCTGCTACCGCTTCTCACGGGTCTTTTTGGTTACATTTTTGGCACCCAGCAAGCCAGCGGAAAATCTGGCGATTGACCGCCGGTTCGCTCACCTTACCCCGCTCTGCAGATCGCGCCCGACTCGTCATGCCACTCTTGTCCGCAACACGCGTTCGTTGGCCGCATGGAATTGTCTGGGCCAGGGAGACGGAACCCGTCACCTGGTGTATTCGCTTCAGCGTCCCGACGGGGTCTTAAGTGTCATGTCCGGAGCCTCGCTATTGGGATGCCGGACCGAGAGTCGTCGTCGAAACAGAAGTGAATGTCCCGGCAGGGCTGAACCGCAATCCGATACCCGCAAGGCCACCGATCGCGGAAACCGCAGAAGAACCGGCGGCATTTGTACTGTTGAATTGGATGATCCCGCGCTGTCCGGCAGTCATTGGGAATAAGTTCGAGAAGAGGCCCGACATGTGGCCGTATGGCCCGAGATAGAGACCGTGCGAACCCAGGTAATTACCGTTGGCGTCCCGGTACGTCGCCGTGATGGTCTCCTGGATTGGCGTGGGATTGGACAGCGCAAGGCCCATAGCAAAGCCTTCCGTGTTGTCGTAGGGCAGAGCTATCGAATATGGAGACTGCGTTTGTAATGGAACCGTGCCCTCGGATACCAAACCGGACGGCTGTATCCAGTGAAATACCGCAAATCCGGTTATTGGGCCGGAACTTTGTATCTGGGCGGATCCCACATACGTTAAGATGCCGTTGGGATCTCCAGCGAGCGAGATGAGCCACGTCGCGTTTGGGTTTAGGTTCGCTGTGTACGGGCCTGAGGGGCTGGTGTAGGTTTTAGTCACGCCTTGCACCGTTGATGTAATCGGCAGAGGCCAGTATTCATTTACCGCGCCATTATAAAGGCTAATGTGAACAGTGTTTTGTGACGCTGAGGTATTGACGAGATAGATCTCTGTGGTCCAAACGCCGCCGTCAGCAGCGGCCATACCACCGCCAGCGGCGATATGGGCAAGAGCGCTTTGTTGAGTTCCGTTGACTGTGAACGCCGGGGCATTTTGCGCAGATTCTGGATCCCAGCCGGATCCGTGATTGATATATGCCAGATACCCTGTCAGAGGGCTGCTGTACCATACCACCAGCGTGTCCGGAGCCATCGGCTGAACAACCACAAAGTACGGGGTGTTCGGTTGCAAGGTTAGGTTCAGCCTGTCGTTGACAACGGTCAGCGGTGGCGGATAACCACAAGGGATGTTCGTCACGGTCCAGCTCTCCAGAATGTTCCCTGGAACGTAGCCGACGGCCGGCTCCCCCGTATCGTAGAACTGTGCCAGCGAGACGATCACGCCGTTGGTTCCTGTGTTGCAGCCCAGGGGGAGGCCGATGCTCCCGAGTGATTGCGGCTGGCCGGAGAAAGTGAATCTTCCGGCGACTTCACTGAGCGTGGCCGGCCCACAATTCGGATTGTTCGGGCCGGAAATGCACCAGACGTCGACGGAGCCGGCCAGTGTCTGGCTTGGACCGAACGTGTACCAGATGCTCTGGGCGTTCCCAGGTGCAGCCCATACCGCCAGCACGATGAGCAACCCGGCTGCCGTCGATCCGCTATTTCGGAAACATCGTCGACATAGCTCTCTCAGATCGACTTCCTCGGCCTTCCCAACCAGAATCAGGCCCGCCAAAGAGACCATAACGGCGGAAATCCGCTCACTTGCCCTGCTCGATTCGCTTTCTCTCACACGCAGCCCCTCCAGAAATGCTCCGGCCCCATTTTCTGTGCTGGCCGGGCGACCTTGGCTCCTGTGATCGTACGTCACTATTGAGCCTTGGCGGAATCCCTCAAATGGGTGAATTCCAGTCGGCAGCCGCTGGATTCTCTGATGTGGTAAACTACGACAGCTCACCGGCAAGAGCGCGCTCGCCGGTCCGCGCGGCAAAAGAATCGAGTTCGATTCCGGACATTCCGTCTGCGAGCAACCATGACGCCATCTCTCGAACAGATTCCCAGCGCGCTTCTTGCATCACTCTATGGAGTCCTGGACGATCAGGAGCGGTGGCCGGAGTTCCTACGTGAACTTTGCGACTTCGTCGGGACTACTTTCGCGTCTCTGGTCTCCTGCGCCTTCGACCCGCCCGTGATCATGCGGAGCTTCTTGTGGGGCCTGAGCGACGAGGATGCGCGCGAGTACATTAAGTCGTGGGTCGCTAGGGATCCGTGGGCGGGCAACGCGGATATATCCGACCTGGTCCCCGGCACCGTAGCCCGCGGCGAGGAGTTTTGTCCCGACGAGGAACTGGAAAAAAACGAGGCTTACGTAGGCTTCCTGAAGGCTCGGAACATGCACTACGGAGCGGGCGCATTTCTTTTCAAGAACGACCGGATCGCCACCGTCCTGTCCGTGTCGCGTTCGAAACAAGTCGGCTCGCTGACCGAGAGGGAACTGGACCGCATCCGATCGCTGGTTCCTCACCTTCAGAGAGTGCTGCGAATTCAGGACGAAACCACCAATCTCGCGACGCAGCTCGATATCCTTCGCCTGCTGTTCGACCAGACCGCTGTTGGCCTCATTTTTCTCGATCAAAGTGGAGCTGTGCTCGCGGTCAACAACCGGGCCCGCGCCGTAATGGATTCCGGAGGCTTGCTCTGCGCGAAAGACCGGGTGCTCCGTTCCTCGTGTCAAAGCTGCGATATCGCTCTGCGGCAGGAAATCCGTCGCGCTCTCGATCCTTTTGAAAACAAGGCCGACGGAGAGATCCTGACGTTAGGTCCGCAGCGATCGGACCACGCGACGGGCGGCCCGGCCTTACGCCTGCTGGTCGTGCCAACGCGCCCCGGCGAGAGGCTCACTCCGTCGTCCGGCTCGCCAGCCGCCATCGTACACATCATCGATCCCGCGGCCGCGCCATGGATCGACCGGGAAACTCTGCGCAGAATCTTCCTGTTGAGCAAGGCCGAGGCGGCCGTGGCCGCGAGCCTCGCGTGCGGCTTGAGCGTCGCGGAGACGGCGGAGTGCCTTCACGTCTCTCACCATACGGTCCGCTCGCACCTCAAGACTCTTTTCCTCAAGACCGGAACCACCCAGCAGTCCGCCTTAGTGAGCCTTATTCTGCGGCTGCACTCGCCGCTGGACTCCGGCCGGGGAGGAGACCCTGACGCTGAGCGTCGAGAGATAAGTTAGTAACTTGGGGTTCCTCTCCCGGCGCTCGGCACGAGCGTTCCCTTGAAGAACACCGGGATCGAAACGCCGGCCCGAGGCAGGACGCGAACATATGACGATTTGCTCCGAACTAATGAGACAAGTCCTGTTCCCGGTCCGAGTGCGCAGCTCTTCTTGCTGACATCACCCACCGGTTCCTCTGCTGGTCCTTTGTTAAGTTCACATTGTGGTGCGCGGGCGCGACGAAAATGGATCTTCCTGGAACGAAGCGCCAACTCGGTCACCGGACCTCGCTGGATGCGGCAGACGCAGAGCGCCGTGAAGTCGCCGCCACGCGGTTTACGTCTCTCGACCTTGTGGCCCCGGACGGAAGAGTGACAGAATCCCTGGTGCTCGAACCCGGCAAGCTCGACACCGTAGTCCGCCCGATCGGGTCGGAGTCTCTTACGGCTCACCGCACCCCGCTCTCCACCTCGCTCAGCCAGTCCGGCCGCTTCAGCACTTCGCGCGGGCGGCTGCCGTCGGGCGGCCCGATGATGCCGTCGCGCTGCATCACGTCGAGGATGCGGGCGGCGCGCCCATAACCAAGCCGCAGGCGGCGCTGCAGAATCGACGTGGAGGCTTTGCCCATCTCCAGCACCACGCGCACGGCCTCCTGGTACAGGGGATCCTCGGGACCGTCCACCTCGCCGTCCTCCTCATCCGCGCCATCCGGGGACGGCGGCGTGAGCAGGAACGTCGGATCGTAATCGGGCTGCGCCTGCGCCTTCCAGGAATCCACTACGCGGTTGATCTCCGCTTCGGCGACAAAAGCTCCGTGTACGCGCACCAGCCGTGACGACCCCGGCGGCAGGAAGAGCATGTCGCCCTTGCCCAGCAGGTGTTCGGCGCCCATGACGTCCAGCACGGTGCGCGAGTCCACGCGCGTGGCCACGCGGAAGCTGATGCGCGACGGGAAGTTGGCCTTGATGAGGCCGGTGATGACGTCCACGCTGGGCCGCTGGGTGGCCAGCACCAGGTGCATGCCCACGGCGCGCGCCATCTGCGCCAGCCGGGTTACCGCTTCCTCCACGTTGCCGCGCTCCACCATCATCAGGTCCGCCAGTTCGTCAATGATGATCAGGATGTACGGCAGCGGCCGCAGCTCGTCTTCGCCGATAACCGGGTCCTCTTCCTCGAACAGATTGCGCGGCTCCGACTGCAGTTGCCGCACCTTCTTGTTGAACTGATCGATGTTGCGCACGCCCTGGGAGGCCAGCAGCTTCAGGCGGCGCTCCATCTCGAACACGGCGTTGCGCAGCGCGTTGGTGGCCTTCTTCGGATCGGTGATCACCGGCGTCAGCAGATGCGGAACGCCCTCGTACATGCCCAGCTCCACGCGCTTGGGGTCCACCATGATCATGCGCACTTCGTCGGGAGTGGACTTGAACAGCACCGACATGATCAGCGAGTTGAGCATCACGCTCTTGCCCGATCCGGTGGACCCGGCAATCAGCAGATGGGGCATCGATTCCAGCGCCGCCACCTTGATGCGCCCGCTGATGTCCTTGCCCAGACAGATGGTCAGACGCGAGGTGGAATTCTGAAACTCGTCCGATTCCAGTATCTGCCGCAGGCTGATGACCTCGCGTTTCGAGTTCGGGACTTCAATGCCCACGGTCGGCTTGCCGGGGATGCGCTCGATCAGAATCGACTCGGCCTGCAATCCCAGGCACAGGTCCTCGGACAGCGCCGTAATGCGGCTGTATTTGATGCCCGCCTCGGGCTTGTATTCGAACGTGGTCACCACCGGACCGGGATTGATCTGCACCACGTTGCCCAGCACGCTGAATTCGTCGAAGCGCGACTTGATGCGCGCGGCGATCTCCTTGAGCTCGATGCCGTCGTACGGGTTGCGCGCCTGCGGCTCGTTCAGCAGAGCGGTCGAAGGGATCTCGTAAAAATTCGAGCCGCTTTCCACGGGCCCAGGCATGCGCGGGCGTGGCGCCGGCGCCATCGACGGTTCAGGCGCTGCCGGCCTCGCGGGAGGCGGCTCAGGCGCCGCGTATTCCAGCGTGTGGATGGGAATCTCCTCCGGCTCAGGCTCGGCGTCGGGAATGAACTGCTCCGCCGGTTCGTAGCGGGTCTCCCACGGAGGCAGATCCGCGGGGGATTCCTTCGGCCGCCGCTTGTCTTCTCGCTTCTCCTTGCGCAGACGTGCCCGCTCCGCGGCTCTCGCCCGCCGGCGCGCCCGCCAGGCCCGCCAGCGCCTGCCCATCCGATCGAGCGCCCGGCCCGGAACAGCCAGCCAGCCGCGCAGCGCCGTCATGGAGAACGTCGACACCAGGTACAGCGACAGGATCAGGCAGACTCCGGTGACCAGCGCGGTCCCCAGCGGATTCAGCGACACCACCAGGTAGTCCGCCAGAAGCGTGCCAATCACGCCGCCGCTGGCAAACGCGCCGTTCCACGGCCGCCACGAAGTGATAAGGCTGGCCCCCGTGGAAACGCTCAGCACCAGCACCGTGGCGCCGCCCAACCGAATCCAGGCGGCCTCAATCGGCCGCGAGCGGATCCACTTCCACGCCAGCGCCCAGATGAGCACCGGAAGCCCGAAGGCGGCGAGCCCGAATACCTGGAAGAGCAGGTCGGCAACGTGGGCTCCGGCGACGCCGGTGAGGTTATGCGCACGCACGGCGCCGGTAGCGGTGTTCCACGAGGGGTCCTGCGGAAAATAGGAGATCAGGCTCAGGGCGACGAAGATGCCGGCGAACGCATACACGAATGCCGCTGCTTCATTGAGCCTGTTGTGGCGCGTGGGTCCCAGAATACTCATCCCGCGATTCGCGGGCAGCCAGAGCGAATCCATTATGACAGAAAGCTCGGCCGTTCGGAAGGCGCAGTTTCCGGAAGTTCCGGAAGGGACACGCAGCGCCAGCCGCGTTCTTGCCGTCCCAGCCGAACAAGAGCGGGAGACCGTCGGCGAACGTTGTAACAGTTCCGCCACCGCCGGGGACAGGAACTAAAGCAACCGCCCGCCCCCTCCGATAGTATGCAGGACCGCAAGGATTCTGCGCGTGCCCGCGGCCGCGCCGCCCCGGTTGGCGGGTTCCTGTCCTCCATGGCGGCGCGGAGCGCGCCCCTGCGCTCGCTGGAGGTGTGCAAGACGCTGAAATTCAGGCAGTTATGCTGTTAGGAAGAACTCCGCCAGAAGGGCGGCGCGGGGAGCCCGGACAGTGTAAAATAGATTGTCCACCGGTCCACAGCGTGGCACTTTACAGCCTGCGAGGATGGTTGAGGCCAATGAAAAGATCGAACCCGTATCTGGCTTTCCCTCTGGTGATCCCGATTCTCGCCGCTTGTCTGGCGGCCGCCCAGACCGCGCCCGACGTGAGTGGGCGCAGTCCACGGGAGCAGTCGCAGCCCCCGCAGACGCCCGCCACCGCCGCCTCGGGCGCCGCCGGGAACAAAGCCGCGGCTCTGCCGCTGGCCGTCGACCCGCACAAATACCTCATCGGGGCCGAAGACGTTCTGAACGTGCAGGTGTGGCGGGAGAACGACATTTCCGGCGAGAAGGTGGTCCGCCCCGACGGGAGGATTTCCATGCCTCTCATCGGCGAAGTGCAGGCCGCCGGGCTGACCCCGGATCAGCTCGGCAAGGACATCGCCACGGCGCTCACCAGGTTCATCAACGGCCCCGAAGTGACCGTGTCGCTGCTGGCGGTCAACAGCAAGAAATACTATATCGACGGCGAAGTGAACAAGCCCGGAGAGTATAAGCTGGTCACGTCCACCACGATTCTGGCGGCGCTCAGCGAGGCCGGCGGTTTCCGCGAATTCGCCAAAACCGGAAAGATCAGAGTGCTGCGTGGCAGCACCACATTGAAGTTCAACTACAAGGAGGTCAGCCACGGCAAGAAGATGGAGCAGAATATCGAGATCCAGAGCGGGGACCACATCATTGTGCCGTAAAATGGCGCCGGGAAAGGCCATTTTGTTTCAGCCACTTGACCACTTCGGCCGAGCCAACCCGTGCCGCCAGCGCCGGCAGGCGGCCCTCGATTTTTCCCGGCATCCCCGGCCCGCGGAGGAGTGCGCATGCAGCCTGTAGATTCCGTAACCATAACGCGCCGTCCCATGGATGTCGAGGACTACATCGACGTCATGAGGCGTCACCGGGGCTGGATCTTCGGTCCGGCTTTCGCCTTTCTCGTGGCCGGCGTGGTGGTGGCGTTTCTATGGCCCGACACGTATGTATCGAGCGCGGTGATCAAGGTGGTGCCTCCGCAGGTCCCCGAGGCTTACGTGCAAAGCAACCTGAACCAGGATATGACCAATCACGTCATGTCCATGGCGCAGTCGATTCTCAGCCGCAGCAACCTGACCAGCCTCATCAACACCCTGAATCTCTACCCGAAAGAGCGGGCGCGCCAGCCCATGGAGGACATCATCGAGCGGATGCAGGCCCGCGACGTCAGGATCGGCGCCGTCGAGAATCAGCAGGTGTCCGGGAGCGGACCGGTCACCGCCTTCCAGATCAGCTTCCGGTACAACAACCGGCTGCAGGCGCAGAAGGTGACCGAGGATATCGTCAGCCGTTTCATCAGCCAGAACATCCAGGAGCGGTCGCAGGCGTCGCGGAGCACCACGGAGTTTCTGGAGGGCGAATTCGAGGACGCTAAAAAGAAGCTCGAGGAAGCGGAGCAGCGGCTGAGCGAATTCCGCATCAGGAACATCGGCCGTCTGCCGGACCAGATGAACGCCAACCAGGCGCAATTGGGCAGCATGCAGATGCAGATGACCACGCTCGATGCCGCCATCAGCCGCATCAACCAGGATAAGCTGCTGGCCGAGAACCAGCTCCGCATTCTGAAGGACCGCTATAACTCCATCAAGCAATCCGGCGGCGGCGAGCAGACCGTGGCCTCCGTGCAGAGGAACGACCAGCTCGCCGAGAAAGAACGTCAGATCGTCTCCCTCGAGAACATGCTGGCGGTTCTGCGCGAGCGCTACAAGGACACCTACCCCGACGTGCAGCGTGCCGCGGCGCTTCTGGCGCAGGCCCGCAAGGATCGCGACGAGCTCCTGAAAGAGGACGCGGACAAAAAGCAGGATCCCGCCGTGGCGCCGGTCAAGAGGCCGGTAGCCAACCGCGAGTTGCTGGACGTGGAGGCGAGCATCCGCCGCATCGAGGGCGAGATCGCCGCCCGGGATCTCGAGATGAAAGACCGGCAAAAGGAAATGGCCGGGCTCACCGCCGCCATGAAGTCGCTCGAAGCGCGCATCGAAGGCGTGCCCGTCGGAGAAAAGGAATACTCGGATCTGCTCCGCGACCGCGACCTGGCGCGGCAGCAATACGACGAGCTCAACGCCAAAAAGAACAAATCCGAGATCGCCACCAAGCTGGAGAACACCAAGCAGGGCGAGACCCTCGATCTGCTCGATCCGGCCTCTCTGCCGCAGACCCCCACCGAGCCCAAACGGCCGGTCATCGTCGCCATGGCGGCGGCGATCGGTTTTGCGGTCGGCCTCATGTTTGCCGGCGCCCGCGAGATGAAGGACACCTCGTTGAAGAATCTGAAGGACGTCCGGGCCTATACGAAATTGCCGATCCTGGGCAGCATCCCGCTGCTGGAGAACGACCTCGTGGTGCGGCGGCGGCGCCGGCTTGCGTGGCTCGCCTGGTCCACGGCGTGCCTGCTGGGATTCGTGATCATGTCCGGTTCGGTAGTGTACTACTACGCCACCAGAGTCTGAAGGAACAGCATGAGCAGAGTTCACGATGCGTTGAGAAGGGCGGAACAGAACCTGGCCACGAACGTGGCCGCACCCGCCCCGGCATCCGACGGTGTCCGGCCCGCACCCGCCCCGGGCGCTGCTGCCGCAACCGGCGCGCCGTTCCCCGAACGGAACGCCTCGGCGGTGCAAACCGCCATCCGCACCGTGTTCGCTTCCCCTGACGCTCCCATGGAGGGGCTGCTGGAGAAGGTGGTGGAGATCCCGTTCCTGCCGTCCCCGGAAGCCCTGCTGATCAACGCCGCCCACCCGCACGAAGCCCCCACCGAAGAGTTCCGTACCCTGCGCACGCGGCTCAACCACATGCAGAGCCTGCAGCCCATTCACACCGCGGTGGTCACCAGTCCCTCGCCCGCCGAGGGCAAGTCCTTCGCGGCCGTGAATCTGGCGCTCTCGCAGGCGCAACTGGCGGGGAATCTCACGCTGCTCTGCGATTTCGATTTCCGCCGCCCCATCGTTCACAACCTGCTGCAGACCGAGCGCAGCCCCGGCCTCACCGACTACCTGCAGGGCAAGATCGAGCTCCACCAGGCCATGCGCAAAGTGCAGGGTACGAATCTGTACATCATGCCCGCCGGCGAAGCGGTCATCAACCCGCTCGAGCTGCTCAATCTCAAAGAAGTGAAGTACATGCTGGATCACCTGCCCCGGCTGTTCAACTGGGTGATCCTGGACAGCCCGCCCCTGCTGTTCGCCGCCGACGCCAATCTGCTGGCCACGCTGTGCCACGGCGCCATCCTGGTGGTGCGCATCGGCGCCACCACCATCGATTCGGTGACCCGCGCCATGCAGTCGCTGTGCCAGAACAACGTGCTGGGCATCGTCGTGAACGGCGCGCGCCGCGGCGAGCTCTACAGCAAATACACCTACTACCACTCCTACTATTCGCCCCGCGATGAGGACGACGAGGGCCACGGGGCAAAGCCCCCGGCGGAATAACTCGCATGCGGGAACGGATCCTCGACGGCCGCGTAGCGGTGATCACCGGCGCCAGCCGCGGACTGGGCCGGGCCATGGCCCTGGCGCTCGGTGGCGCGGGCGCCAGGCTGGCGCTGGTGGCGCGCGATGCCAGCCGGCTCGACGAAGTGGTGCGCGAGGCCGGCGCCAGCGGGATGGAGGCCGCCGCCTTCCCCTTCGACGTCTCCCGCGAGGATCGCGTGGCCGCGCTGGAGAAGGCCGTAATCGAACGCTTCGGCACGGCCGGCATCCTCATTAACAACGCCGGCATCAACGTTCGCAGGAACCTGACCGACTTCACGCTGGAAGAATGGAACCGCGTGATCGGCACCAATCTCACCGGCGCTTTCCTGATGTGCCGCGCCATTGTGCCGCATATGAAGGGCCAGGGCTACGGCCGCATCATCAACATGACCTCGATGATGGCGCACATTTCTCTGCCCGGCCGCGCGGCGTATTCAGCCAGCAAGGCCGGACTGCTGGGCATGACCCGCGCGCTGGCCCTGGAGCTGGCCGCGGACGGCATCACCGTGGTGGGCATCAGCCCCGGCCCCTTCGCCACGGAGATGAACGGGCCGCTGCTGAACGATCCGCGGGTAAACGAGCAGTTCACCTCGCGCATCCCGGTGGGACATTGGGGCAAGGTGGAGGACATTGGATCGCTGGCCCTGTACCTGTGCTCGGACGCGGCCTCCTTCCTCACCGGCACGGACATCGTCATCGACGGCGGCTGGATGGCGCAGTAGCTGCCTCGGCACATCCGAATCGCGATACGTCACCAGCAGCTCCGGCGCCGCGAACGGTTTGCCGTCCACTTCGGCATACGGGTAGACGAAGTAGTTGAGTGGATCGCCTTTCTGCCTGGGCGCAAGCAGGACGTCGCGGCCCTTCGAGAATTCCACCCGGTTCTCGTCATGAGCCCCAAAGAAATACTCTCGCCTGGCCGGGTTTTTCGCGGCTTCCGAAGCATCCACCGGCGTCCAGCCGATACCCTTCGCGTAAAACTCCGCCCAGCAGTGATAGCCGGCCACCTGTCCCGCGCCATGGCCCGCGGGCAGGGGAAAGCCGATCGCAAAGCGGGCCGGTATGCCAACGGCGCGCGCGTAGCCGATGAAGATGGCATGGAAATCGGTGCAGTTGCCGCGCCGCGCCTCGCGGCGTAATAGATGTCCCCGCGGCCCCAGCCTTTGCCGGTTTTATCGTATTTCACGGTGGCCACCACGTGATCGTAAATGGCGCGGGCCATCTCCAGATCGGTATGGGCGTTTGCCTTCGTCACCACCTCGCGGGCCCAGTCTCGAATCCGATCGTCAATGGGAACCAGCCGGTCCGGCAGCAGGTACCGCGCCAGTTCCGCTGGGTCCTCCTCGCGCGCCAGCGGCGGACCGCCGGATAGCCGCGACTGCACCCGCTCCTGGCGCGCCGCGTCAAAGCTCATTTTGAGCGTGACCGTGCTCTCGCCTGAATTGTCGACGCCCACGTGCAGAACGGTGTTTCCATTCGGCGCCGCGGCGATTCCGTAGTCATGCGCGGATTCGATTCGAAGATCCCCGATCCGCTGCCAGGCGTCGTCGTGCGGCACCGGAATCCACAAGTCGAGGTGCTTCGCCCCCGCCGGAATGTCCCTGACCGTGGCGCTGTATTCCATGTGGAAACTACGCGTGCGCGGCTCAGGCGGCGCCACATCTGCAGCCAGCGCGAAAACAGCGGCAATCGCGAACAGAGGCAACCTCACGATGATCCGAGGTGTCGCCGTCAACGCCAATACTGTAATGGCATTATGAGGCGGCGCCTGGCTCTGCGTTCCACGGATTGATTACCGGCACGCGCGCCATGTCGTAATCGCTCCGATCGCGAGTGACCACCGTAAGGCCGTGGTGAATGGCGGTCGCCGCTATCAGCAGGTCTGGCTGAGAATACGTGTGTCCCATCTTCCGGCCCTGCTCAACCAGAAGTCGCCACCTGAGCATGATGTCTTCGGTGATCTGGAGAACTCGTCGGTCAAACATGGGACGCACCTTGTGCGTCAGCCATTCGTTCAACTGGGCGCGCCGATGGGGCTCGTTGACAAGCTCAATGCCAAATCGAACCTCGGCAAGAGTTACCGCGCTGATATAGAGCTGAGCGAGCGGACAACCCGCTACGAAGGTGATAACCCTTTGATCGGGTCGGGGCCGCCGCAGTTCTGACAGGACATTGGTATCCAGCAACCAGGCCATCAGAACACGACGTCGCGTACCGGCAGGCGGTGGCGTGCCGCCGCCAGGTCAATCTCTTTGCAGGGCGAAGCCTGCATCGCTGCGACAAGATCGGCGCCCGTACCCGTAGATGTTCCATCCGCCGTCCCGCCATCCGGCATCGCTGGAAGCGGCGAAGACTTCAGCGCCTGTATGAGGACATCCTCAACGTTCTGGAACGCGGCGCTTCTCATCCGCTCCCGGATAAGGGCCTCGAGTTCCGGTTTCCGAATCTCAATCGTCATCGCGGCGCCCCTCCTGTCTCCATGATTTCATACCTCAGCCCGCAGCAGAAGTCCTGGCCTGCGCCACCATGGCAGGACAGGCTGCTGGTAGCGGATCGGAAGCGTGACGGTGCTGACGACGAAGGCAGGCGGGGCATTCTGTCACACATGGCACAGCCCATCCGGCTGCCGCCTAATCACAGTCGCGATGCCTGACTTGTCGGCACAAGCATGGCCCGATCTCCCGAAGCGCCCCTTTGGGAGCATAGGGTCCAGGATGGCGACTACACCGCCTTGTGGATTTCAGAAGCCCGGCACTTTGGCCAATCAACGTTTCGCGTTCGTGTCGCGCGCACTCTCATCTGGATTCATCGGCGCAGGGTTCTTCACACGAAGCGATCACACGATATTCGGGCATGCTTTCGCTGAACGTGTTCCGGATATCGGTAAAGCCGGCGCACCGTAAACGTTCTATCAAGTCTTCGAAGTGAAAAGGATAGTAGACGATCGGATACGATCGAATGGACGCCTTCCCGCGAGAATCGAAAACCAGAACCACGTCTATCGTGTGAGCGTCGTGGAACACTTCCGGGAACGTCCAAACATAAAGAGGAAGGCACCGCTGGCCGCCACGCTCCCGCCATTGAAAGTGCGTGAAGCGCCTTTTCTCCCTTCGGAGTTGCTCCCAATTCAGTGAGCGAAGAACCAGCTTGCCGCCCTTCCTGAGCACCGCCCGCATTCCTTCCAGAGATCGAAGCATCTCCTCGCTGTTGCGAGTGTGGCCGATCGAGTTACCAAGGCAGAAGACCAGGTCAAACCGATCCGTGAGTCGATCGGGCAGATCTTCCCATCTGCAGCAGACCAGTTGGATGCTGACTTCTGCATGCCGTGCGGCCAGCGTCGCTTGTTCCACCATGCCGCGGCTGGCGTCGGAGCCGCTGACTTCATAGCCGAGTTTCGCGAGAGGTATCGCCAGGGTTCCGATTCCACAGGAACAATCCAGAATGCGCGACCCCGGCCCGGCCTCGGTGAGGACATCCTCGTTCTCATCGAGTGCCGGTTTTCCACTCAAGACATAGTCGGAGTAAAGCCAATGGTAGTCCTCCGAGAATGCGTCGTACTGCGATCCCGGTTCCTCGTGCATCCTTCGAGAGTATCGCACGTGCGGTATATGCACGAGTCGCTCGGCGCGAAGTCGGGCGGGCACATGAACGAGAAACGCCCAAATCGCTGAGTGAGCACCGGTAGCGGACGAGCCACCTGGTCCGCCTGGTCCAAATTGAAGAGCACAGTGTCATCGCCCTCCAGCAGGGCGATGATGATGTTCGTCTCCCCCAGGAACCTGCCACTCGGCGGCGTCAACCCGTTCGCATTCCTCTTCGATTGCCTGGATCATCTGGCGGGCTGGAACGGAGTCGAGCGAGGAGGAGAATCCGCGCAAATTTGTGCCGCTCTCGCCCACCGGTTGGGATGCACAAAGCGAAGCGGCGAACCGGAGCACCTGCTCCTGCAAGTCCGGAGACAGCTTTTCGAACCGGCCAACCGCGTGGTCACCGTTTGCGAGCGCGCCATGACCACCACCGTCAACGACATCGAGCACATCGAATCGTCGTCGTACAACGGCATTTTCGTCATCCGCCTGTACTTTCAGCCGAACGCGAAAGTCGAGATGGCCATCGCCCAGGTGACCTCCATCGACCCGTAGCGCATTCCTCCAGGACCGTTCACTTTGATCGTCTGTTCACCGCCCCAACGATCTTCGCCAGCGTCGAGGGTTTGCGAACGGCGCATTCCTTGATCCTGATGACAGTCCATCCGTCTCGCCTGAGAGCCCGCGTTACGCGCCGGTCGCGACGTTTGTTTGTGTCGATCTTGCTGCGCCAGAACTCGGCGTTTGTTCTGGGCAGGTATTTACAGCGACAGCCATGCCAGAAACAGCCGTCCACGAAGACTGCTACCTTGCGGCCTGGCCACGCGAAGTCGGGCTTGCCCGCAACCGGCCAGTGCTTACGGTAGCCCCTGAGGCCGGCACTCCAGAGCAGCCTGGCAAGCGGCAGCTCGGTGGTAGTATTGCCACGCGAGCGCACGGCCGCCATGATTCTGGACCGAACTTCCTTCGTTACGTGGTCCATATCACCGTTTTACCGCTTGCCGTAGAGGTCGAGATCCGCGGGGCTGATCCGATCCGAAGGAACGAGTTTGTAATGCTTTTCCTCCGCGATTTTGACGTCGTCGCCCTGGAGGACAAGCTCGAACAGCGCGACCGTTTCGTCCGGCATGAATTGTGCAAATACCGGACGGCAAATCAGACGCGGGAATTTTTGAACGCAACAGGCAATGTCCTGCCGGGTTTGGGTAACGCCGAGCCGATCCGTGCCGCCTTTGGCCTGCACCGGAATGACGAATTGCTGCCCGTATCGATTAACGCCGACGTACACCTCGTCGATTTCGATCTGGCCCATATTCTTGACGAACGTCTGCAGATGGTTCTGTAAAGAATAGGAAGCGATGCCGAGAAAGATGTCGATGAGGCGGTTATAGCGAACTTTCGCTAGCAGGGACTGTTCGTGTGTGAGCGAGTAAGCGCTAATGATCTCGGGTGTGGCATCGGGAATCTTGATGGCGATTAGATCGGGCCTTGGCACGATTCGGACGAGTTTACTAAGCTTGAATCGATACTGACCTTTACCTGCAAGCTCGATCCCCCATTCCATGTACTCCGGTGCGGTAGAGGCGATTTCGGGCGGCAGGGCGGTCCTGAAGCGGAAGGAGTAGATCGTGTCGCCGAGGTTCTTTGGGAGGTCGATGCGCAAAGAGCTGGCGGTTGCGACGAATTCATCTCGCGAGAAGGCGAATTCCGTCATCCCCGGTTTATGGTGATTCTTAAAGATGGTAGCGATGATGGCGGAGTAGCGGTTGGGCTTCTTTGGGCTGTGTGCGTCGGTCCTCTTAGGCATTCGCTTTGTCTTCGCGCGGCGTGCGCGTTCGCTTCGGTATCACATCCGCAGGCACGCTGTATCTGGCCGCGGCTTCCGCCATGCCGAACGATAACAAATCGGAGGCGCCAAGAGATAGCGGACGTTCGGAGTGGTGTGGATGCACCTGGATCGCTTCGCGCACCGTGGTCGCAACCGCACGCGCCAGCAATGGCGGAACCGAGTTGCCGATCTGCCGGAAACCATGCCACTTCGTCACGTGAAAACGGAACCAGTCTGGATAGGAATGAAGGCGGGCCGCTTCCCGCACGGTGATGCAGCGCGGCGAGAATGGGTGGATAGGGCGCGGAGATGTAAACGCGCCGTGATCGCTGGCCGTGCCTGCACGAATGGTGTTGCAAATGCCTTTGGGGTCGAGCTTGTGGAACCGGCTCACCGGTTCGGTGTCGCCGTGCTTAGTTACTTGAAAGCGTTTTCTGGACAATTCCGTGTGTATTGTCCTGAGGCTGGATGTAAGCAGGGCACTGTCGAACTCGCGGGGTACGGAGTAATCCGTGGGGTCGGCGGAATCGCCGCGGAGCGGCGCGCTGTAATCGGTGGGCTTCCTGAACCTGGCTTTCACCCAATCGCGCTCCAGCAATTCCTCGTAATCGTCCGCCTCCGGGAGGTCTCTCAACGCATCCCAAACCGTCGGCGTAGTTTCGAGGAAAAGGCTGGCGGCTCCGGTTGTGCCATCGGGCGGCTCGTGGGTGATCTGGGGGTATTCCGGCAACGGGAATCCCCTGCGTGCCCCCATCAGGAAGAGGCGTTGTCTGTCCTGCGGTACGCCGTGATGTGAGGCGTTTAGCACGCGGTAGTCTTCGACGACCCGGTAGCCGTTCTTGCGAAATTCCCCGATGATCTCCTCGAGGAACCTGCGTTGCGCTCCCAGGGTCAGTCCGCGGACGTTCTCGAAGACGAAATACGACGCCCTGAGCTCGACTACAAGGCGCACGAAATGATGTACGAGCGAGTTGCGGGGATCGTCGAGCGCGCGCTTGCCGATCATGCTGAATCCCTGGCACGGCGCTCCGCCGAAAACGACATCGACGTTCCGATCGCCGATGCGCGAGTTGTTGCGTATGTAGGTTGCGCCGATGTCGGCTACGCTCCTGCAGATCGCCGCGCAATCGGGGAAATTGAACTCGTGGGTGGCACAGTGGACGGGATCGTATTCGACGGCGGCGGCTACGTCGAATCCTGCCTGCTCGAAGCCGAGGCTCAGGCCGCCCGCGCCCGCGAACAGGTCAACGCCGACAGGTCTCTTGCCGCTCCCGTTCATAAAACAAAAACCCTGGTATCTGTTTTACCACTTCGGGGGAGGGCATGTTTCTTGCAAGCATACCAAATTCCAGCCCCTGCAAGGCGTATCGGCCGTGCGAGCGCCATATTGAACAACCCGCACCCATCGAGCCGCCGACCACTTCCACCCTCGCGCCCGGCCATCCCGCCCACCTACCCCCACGCCACCGCAATTCCGCTCCATCGCCCGTTCGAGCCCTCCCACTCCGCCGCTAACACCCCCGCGCCCGCCCCCGTCAATCAGGCATGTTACCCGCGCGCCGGTGGAAACGTTTATAAATAGAGAAGCACCGACCAACCCCGCCGGATCGCCCGCCGGATTCCGCCAGCGGGCGAAACAACCCTTGTAAGGAGAGTCCTTTAGCCTGTGTGGATTGTAAGACTGGCCCTTCGCCGCCCCTACACCTTCGTCGTAATGTCCATCCTCATCGCGGTCCTGGGCGCCATCTCCATCGTGCAGATGCAAAAGGACATCTTCCCCTACATCGACATCCCCGTGGTCAGCGTGGTCTGGTCCTACGGCGGCATGGCGCCCGACGACATGGCCAACCGCGTGGTCACCGTCTGCGAGCGCGCCATGACCACCACCGTCAACGACATCGAGCACATCGAATCGTCGTCGTACAACGGCATTTCCGTCATCCGAATCTACTTTCAGCCGAACGCGAAAGTGGAAATGGCCATCGCCCAGGTGACCTCCATCGTGCAGACCATTCTGCGCGTCCTGCCGCCCGGCATCTACCCGCCCGGCGTACTCAAGTACGACGCCTCCAGCGTGCCCATCCTGCAGCTCAGCGTGGACAGCAAGTCCCTCAGCGAGCAGGAACTCTACGATTACGCGCAGAACTTCATCCGCGTCCCGCTGGCCACCGTGCAGGGCGCCTCGATTGCCCTGCCCTACGGCGGCAAGATGCGCAACATCATGGTGGACATCGACCCGGTTCAGATGTACGCCCGGCAACTGTCGGCCACCGACATATCCAACGCGCTGAACCTGCAGAATCTCATCCTGCCGGCGGGCACGGCGAAAATCGGTGACCGCGAATACCAGGTCACGCTGAACAGCAGCCCCGCTCTGGTAGCGCAGATGAACGACCTGCCCATAAAGACCGTGAACGGCGCCACCGTGTTCATGCGCGACGTGGCCCAGGTCCGCGACGGCTTCAGCGTGCAGACCAACATCGTGCGCGTCAACGGGAGCCGCGCCTCCCTGCTGACCATTCTCAAAAACGGCCAGGCCTCCACGCTGGACATCGTGCAGGACATCAAGGACACCCTGCCGAAAATCCTGGCGGGCCTGCCGTCGTCGCTCCGCGTGCGGCCGCTGTTCGATCAGTCTCTGTTCGTGCGCGCGGCCATCGCGAGCGTGATGCGGGAAGCACTGATTGCCGCCGGCCTCACCGGCCTGATGATCCTGCTTTTCCTGGGAAGCTGGCGCAGCACCCTGATCGTCTGCACGTCCATCCCCCTGTCCATTCTGACGTCGCTGGTGGTGCTGCATTTTCTCGGACACACCATCAACGTCATGACCCTCGGCGGCATGGCGCTGGCCGTGGGCATTCTGGTGGACGACGCCACCGTGGAGATCGAGAACATCCATCGCAACCTCGCCATGAAGAAGCCCATCACGCGCGGCATTCTGGATGGCGCGCAACAGATCGCCGTGCCCGCGTTCGTTTCCACGCTGGCCATCTGTATCGTCTTCGTGCCGGTGCTGCTGCTCACCGGCGCCGCTCGGTACCTCTTCACGCCCCTGGCCATGGCCGTGGCGTTCGCCATGCTCGCCTCCTATCTGCTCTCGCGCACGCTGATCCCCACCATGGTTCACTACATGCTGCCTCCCGAAGTGGAAATGTACCAGCGCGGCGAAGAAGGCGAAGCGCACGCGGGACGCGGTCCCATCTGGCGCGCGCACCACATCTTCAATGCCGGGTTCGCGGTCACCCGCACGAAGTACCAGCGCGCGCTGAATTGGAGTCTGGACCATCGCCTCCCGGTGGCCGCGGTGTTCGCCTTGTTTCTCTTCGGGTCGCTGTGGCTGGTCCGGATCGTCGGAACCGACTTTTTTCCCTACGTGGATTCCGGCCAGATGCGCCTGCACGTGGTGGCTCCGGAGGGCACGCGCATCGAGGAGACCGAGCGAGTTTTCGCCCGCGTGGAGGCGGCCATCCGCCGGGAAGTGGGCGACGAGAATATCGATATGCTGGTGGACAACATCGGTCTTCCCAACAGCGGCTTCAATCTGGCGTTGGGCGACGTCGCCACCATCGGTCCGGAAGACGGAGAGATCCTCATCGCACTCAAAGAACACGGCCGGACCATGGAATACCAGCGTCGCCTGCGCGCGGCGTTGCGCCGCGAGTTCCCCGCCGAGACGTTCTTCTTCCAGGCGGCCAATATGACCAGCCAGATTCTGAACTTCGGCCTGCCCTCGCCCATCGACGTGCAGATCATGGGCCGTAACGCCGCCGCCAATTATGCCATCGCCCAGCAATTGCGCACGCGGATGGCTGGCATTCCCGGCGCCGTGGACGTGCACGTGCGCCAGCAGGTGCACGCCCCCACGCTCAGCGTGCTGGTGGACCGCACCATGGCCGGGCAGGCCGGCCTCACCCAGCGCGACGTGGCCAACAGCATGCTGATTTCGCTGAGCTCCAGCGGACAGGTAGCGCCCAACCAGTGGCTGAGTCCGCTGAACGGCGTCAACTATCAGGTCAACGTGCAGACCCCGCAGTTTCGCAACGATTCCATCGATGCGCTGCGGCGCACGCCCATCACCGCACTCACCCCAACGGGCGGCGCCAGCACGCAACTGCTGGACAATCTCATCCAGGTGCGGCGCACCACCTCCACCGAAATCGTGAATCACTATGATGTGCAGCCGGTATTCGACGTCTACGCCGACGTGGACCAGCGCGATCTGGGCGGCGTGGCCGGCGACGTCCAGAAAGCGGTCGAGGCTGTCCGGCCGAAGCTGGCGAAGGACGCTATTATCAACGTGCGCGGCCAGGTGAAGACCATGCACGATTCCTTCACCCGGCTGGGCTTCGGCATCGTGTTCGCCATGCTGCTGGTGTACCTGCTCATGGCGGTGAATTTCCAGAGCTGGGTGGACCCGTTCATCATCATGATGGCCACCCCGGGCGCCTTCGGCGGCATCCTGTGGATGCTGTTCGCCACGCAAACCACGCTGAACGTTCCCTCGCTGATGGGCGCCATCATGGCCATCGGCGTGGCCACCTCCAACAGCATCCTGCTGGTGGTGTTCGCCAACGACGAGAGAATGGACCATGGGCGCAACGCGCACGATGCCGCGCTGGCGGCGGGCTTCACCCGTCTCCGCCCGGTGGTCATGACCGCCGCCGCCATGATTATCGGCATGCTGCCCATGGCTTTCGCGATGGGAGAAGGCGGCGAGCAGAACGCGCCGCTCGCCCGCGCCGTCATTGGCGGTCTGCTGGTGGCCACGTTCACCACGCTTTTCCTGGTGCCCATCGCCTACACGTGGCTGCGCGGGAAGCCCCCGGTGGACTACGACAAGCGGGTCGACGAAGAGTGGCATGAGGGCGACCAGCTACCGCAGGCCTGAACATGGACACGCAACCGCACAATCCGCACGCCAGAGAGAACGTGGGGCATCCCCGCCGGCGTTCGCTGCTCATCGTCGGCGTGGTAATCGCGCTGATTTTGGTGGCGCTGTTGATTGCCGGCGCCCTCCCGCGGCAACGGCGCGTAAAGGCGGCCGGCGATGCGGCCAAAGCGGAGCGCGATGCGTTGCCCACCGTGCTGGTGGCGCCCGCCCGCCGCGCGCCCGCTGTCACCGAGCTGCTTCTGCCTGGCGACATCACCCCACTCACCGAAGCCTCCATCTACGCGCGCTCTTCCGGCTACGTGCGCCGCCGTCTGGTGGACATCGGCGACCATGTCCGCGCCGGGCAGCTCCTTGCGGAAATCGAAGCGCCGGATCTGGACCAGCAGGTGGCCCAGGGCCGCGCCGCCGTCGCCCAGGCGGAACACCAGCTTGCCCAGGCCAGGGCGCAACTGCAGCAGAGCAACGCGCAGCTCGATCTCGCCCGCGTCACCCGCGACCGCTACGTCACCCTCGTCCGGAAGGGCGCGCTCTCCCGCCAGGACGGAGACACGCAGGAAACCAACTTCCAGACCTCGCAGGCCACCGTGGGCGCTTACGCGGCCAATGTCCATGCCGCCGAGGAGAACGTCCGCGCCGCCCAGGCCAGTCTCGACCGCCTTGTCGCGCTGCAGGGTTACGAACAGGTGACCGCCCCCTTCGCGGGCATCGTCACCGCGCGCCTGGTGGATCAGGGCTACTTCATCTCGGCCGCAGGCGCCAGTTCCGGCCCCGCGCCCATGGGCCTCGGCGGAGGCGCCACCGGCACCGGCGAGCTCTTTCGCCTGGCCCAGATCGGCACCGTGCGAATCCTCATCAACGTGCCGCAGACCGACGCGGCGGGAATCCGCGTGGGCCAGGACGCCGACGTTCTGCTGGCGGAGTTCCCCGGCCGCGTCTTCTCCGGACGTGTCACGCGGACGGCCAGTTCGCTGGACATCAACACGCGCACGCTGCTCACTGAGGTGCAGGTGCAGAACCCGCAATCCACCCTGCTGCCCGGCATGTTCGCTCAGGTCCGCCTGCGCAGCCAGCGCGCGAACCCGCCGGTTCTGATCCCCGGAGATGCCGTGATCGCGGGCGCGGAAGGGCTCTCCGTGGCCATTCTGCGCGACTCGAGGATTCATATCGAGCGCATCGAGGAGGGGCGCGACAACGGCACCCAGGTGGAGGTGACCCGCGGCCTGCAGGGATGGGAGTATGTGGTGGTGAATCCCAGCGACGTGGTTCGTGAAGGCGCGCTGGTTCGCCCGGCGGGGACGGCGCACAAATGAGGTATGTGGGGCAGGCTCTCAGCCTGCGGCGGCCTCTCAGGCCGCCCTGCTCGAGGTTTGCGGTTATGCCGCAATGCGAGGCAGCGCCATGCACTACGGCGTTCGCAAAGCTCTTCCTGTCCGGAGATCGGGAACTCGCAGCTTCCGGCGGCGCGGTCGCGGGTTCGTCTTCGCGCGGGGACGCCGCCCGGCCGGAGGCGAACCGAGGGTCCGCTGTAGCGTTGACCAGCGGCGAAGCCGCCCGGGTCCCGTGGAACCCGTCTCCGCTGGTCGTCCGCGCTGCCCCGCGTCGCCGGACGTCGCTTGCGCTTCTCGCCGCGCTCCTGCTGGCCGCGACCGCGCATGCGCAGAGCTGGTATCGCGCCCCGCGGGTGGCCCCCAGCTCGTTCGCCAATTCGAGCCGCGTGGATGCCTTGATCCGCGCCAACCAGTTGTACCTTTCGTTGCCGGACTCGATCGCCATCGCGCTGGAGAACAACCTGGATATCGAGCTGCAGCGCTTCGCCACGCGCATCGCCGATACCGATCTGCTGCTCGCGCGGGGCGGCGGCCAGTTGCGCGGCGTGACCATGACCGTCTCCGAGCTGCCGCAGAGCGTGATCGCGCCCGGCGAACCCCTCATCACTTCGGCGGCCGGCGGCGCCGTGCTGTCCACTTCCATCATTGCCAATGTCGCCGACGTCTACCCGGTCACCGGCGCCATTACGAACCTGTCGGTGAACGGGAGCACCAGCACCGTGGCCGTGCCCTTTTCCAGCGGGCCGCCCATTCCAACCTACGACCCGGCCGTCAACGGTCAGTTCAACTGGGAACACCAGAGCGCGCCGCAGATCAATCCGGCATCCTATGGCGTCAATCCGCTGGTGGCGCGGAATCTGCTGGGCAACGTCGGCCTGACCGCCGGATTCAGCCCCGGCACGCAGGTCGGCCTGGCCTTCGACAACACCTCGGAAAGTGCCAACGCGACCAACTTCCTGTACAATCCCTTCACGCAGTCGAGCCTCGGCCTCACCGTTACGCAGCCGCTGCTGCGCGGTTTTGGCGTCCGTCTCAACCGCCGCTTCATTCGCATCGCCGGAATCGACCAGAGGATTGCCAATCTGGTGTTTCGCGAACAGGCCATCGCCACCGTGTCCGGCGTCATCCGCCTCTATTATGATCTGGTCAGTTTGAACGAGGATCTGGCGGTGAAGCGGCAGACGCTGGAGTCGGCTCAGCGGCTCTACGAAGACAACCAGGCGCAGGTGGAAGCGGGAACTCTGGCGCCCATCGAACAGACCCGCGCCCAGGCGGAGGTGGCCGCGGCGAAGCAGGATCTGATCACCAGCGAGGGCTTCGTGCTGCAACAGGAGCTGCTGCTCAAGACCGTGCTCACGCGGCGCGGCACTGCGGATCCTGTTCTGCGCACCGCCCGCATCGTACCCACCAGCTCCATCGGCATCCCCGCTGCCGACGAGGCGCGGCCGGTGGACGACCTCGTGAAGGAAGCGCTGGCGAACCGCCCCGAGGTGGCCGCGGCGGGCCTGCAGATCGAGGGCTCCGAGATCAGCCTCGAAGGATCGCGCAACGAGCTGCTGCCGGAGCTGAACCTGGTGGGCGTGGCCCAGAATTCCGGGCTGGCGGCGGGCGGCGCCAGCGCGCTCGGCCAGGTGCTGAGCCACGACTATCCCACCTATGCCGTCGGGCTCCAGCTCAACCTGCCCCTGCGCAATCGCCAGGCCGAAGCCGATGTGCTGCGCGACGAGCTGCAGGTGCGCCAGTCCGAGGTGCGGCGCCAGCAGGTGGAGAATCAGGTGCGGCTGGAGATCGAGAACGCGCTGATCGCGCTTGGCCGCTCGCGCGAGGCGCTGAAGGCGGCCACCCAGGCACGCACCCTGCAGGAACAGTCGCTCGAGCTGGAGCGCGAGAAGTTCGCGGTGGGGCTCTCCACCACGTTTCTGATCACCCAGTATCAGAGCTTCCTGGCGCAGGCCCGTTCGTCGGAAGTGGCGGCGCGCAGCGCCTGGATAAAGGCCCACAATGCGCTGGAGCGGGCCATGGGCCACACCCTCGATGCCAACGGCGTGTCCATTGACGAGGCCGTCCGTGGCCAGGTGTCGCGGCCGCCCGATGCACTTCCGGCACAGCCCTAATCCCTGATATACTGCCCTTATTTCAGGGGGCAACCACGATGTATCGATCGCTGTTTCTGGCCGCCGCGTTGTTAGCGTTCGCGGGCCTCGCGCCGGCCCAGTACATGCGCGGAGTCAACGTCTCCGGCGCCGAGTTCGGATCGAACAGCGAGAACGGCGGCGGCGACATACCCGGCGCCTACGGCGTGACCTACACCTATCAGAGCGCCCCCACCTTCGATTACTTCGGCGCCCGCGGCCTGCCGTTCATTCGCCTGGAAGTCCTGTGGGAACGGCTCCAGCCCACGCCCGGCGGCCCTCTCGCTCCCGGCAATCCCAACGACAATCTGGGCTATCTCAAGCAGGACATCGCCTGGGCGAAAGCGGCCGGGGCGCAGATCAGCATCGACGTGCACAACTACGGCCGGTATACGTTGGCCGGGTCTCAGAGCCCGTGCATCATCGACAATCCCTGCAACGGATCATCCGTGCTGGTGAGCGGCGCGGACCTGGCGGACTTCTGGTCGAAGATGGCCGCCGTGTTTGTGGATGAGCCAACTGTTGTCGCCTACGACATCATGAACGAGCCGCACGACATGGGCGTGGCCAACTGGAATCGGATCTCCCAGGAAGTGGTGAGCGCCATTCGCGCGGTAGATCCCAACAAACTGATCATGATTCCGGGCGACGGCTGGAGCAGCGCTACATTCTGGGCGAGCTACAACGGCGCCACAAGCTGGATCAGCGACCCCGGCAGTAACTTCTGGTACGAAGGCCATGAGTATTTCGACTTCAACTACAGCGGAGAATACACCGAGAGTTATGACACGGAGCTGGTTGCCAACCCGGACCTGGCCAACGTCGGTGTTACCCGGCTTGCTCCGTTTGTGCAATGGTGCACTACTAACAACGTGAAGTGCTACGTAGGCGAGTACGGCATACCCAATGCCGGCCCGGCTGCCGACGGCGTAATACCGGACGCCCGCTGGCTCACCGTGCTGGATAACTTCCTCACGGCGCTCGATCAGGCGGGCCTGCCCGGCACTTACTGGGCGGCCGGAGAGTGGTGGGGCGAATACCCTCTCTCCGTTCAACCTGGCGGCAACTTTACCACCGATGCGGAGCAGTTACAAACGCTCATGAACCATTTACAGCCCGACTTACTCCGCTCCACCTCGGCCGCCGCCTCCTACGGGTACGCGGAAGCTCCCAACTCGTGGGTGGCCGGTTATGGCAACGGGCTCGCCGCCGGGCTGCTGAGCGCGCCGCCCGGCGAGCCGCTGTCCACGAAGCTCGGAGACACTCAGGTGCAGGTGACCGACTCCGCCGGAACCGTATCGCTGGCTCAGCTCCTGTTTGTATCGGGCCACCAGGTGAACTATCTGCTCCCGTCCGGCGTGGCCTCCGGCCTGGCGAAGGTGAGCGTGCTGGACAAAGGAGCGGCGGTCTCCAACGGGATTCTGCAGGTGCAGCCAACCGCCCCGGGCATGATCTCCATGAACTCCAACGGACAGGGAGTGGCCGCGGCATACATCCAGCGGGTTCTGCCGGACGGCACGCTTCCGCCGCTGGAACTGGTGGCCGTTTACAGCACGACGCAGGGCCAGTGGGTGGCGGCCCCGATCTCCTTCAACGGCGACAAACTGATTCTGGAGCTGTTTGGCACCGGATTCGACAACGCGACGACGAGCAACACCAACGTGACCGTCAACTCTACGCCGGTGACCGTGAACTACGCCGGCGTGCAGCCCACGTATGTAGGCGAAGACCAGATCAACGTGCAACTGCCGAGCTCGCTGGCCGGATCCGGAGAAGTGCCCGTCCAGGTCACGGTCAACGACGTGACGGCGAACACCGTGACCATCACGTTCCAGTAACTTCGCCGCTATTCGAAGCGCAACGCCTCGGTCGGATCCACCAGCGACGCGCGGCGCGCGGGGATGCAACTGGCGATCAGGGTAACCGCGATCAGCACCAGCGGCACCAGAAAGTAACTTAACAAGTCGAAGCGCGCGGTATAGAAGGCCGACATCACCGCTTTGCCCGCGAGAGCGGAGATGGCCAGGCCGATGGCGACACCGATGCCCGCCAGAACCAGCCCCTGGCGCAGCACCAGCCGCAGCACCGACGCCTGGCTGGCGCCGATGGCCATGCGAATACCGATTTCCCGCGTGCGGCAGGACACCGAATACGCCACCAGACCATACAGGCCCACCACCGCCAGCACCAGGCCCATCAGTCCCAGGAGCCCGACGGTCTCGATGAGCAGATTCGGCACATCGACGGCCCGCTGCTTATAGAACTCCGCCATGGTCCTGACGTCGAAGACGGGCAGGCTGGCGTCGTACTGGCGGACCATCTCCCGCAAGGGCGCGGTCAGGCTGGCCGGGTCGCCCCGGGACGCAGTTATCAGCGTCATCTGCGCCCCGGGATTCTGTGAGAACGGCAGGTAGACAAAGGGCATGGGAGGCTCGGCGATCCAGAGGTACTTTGTTGTTTTCACCACGCCCACCACCTGCACCCAGGGGCCGTTACGGTCGCCCAGACGGAATCGCCTGCCGACGGCATCCTGGTTCGGCCAGTAGCGCCGGGCCATTTCCGCGTTGATCACGGCGACGCGCGGCTTATCCGCGGTGTCCGTGGCGAGGAAGCCGCGTCCGCGGACAAGTCCGATTCCCATCGTCCCGAAATAACGGTCATCCACCGTATCCAGGAACAGGCTGACCGTCTCCTGGCCTTTTGGAAGCTGATAGCCTTCGGGCACCAACGCTCGCTGGTCCTGGGCCGGAGACATGGGGACGGCGCTGGTGAGCGCCACGGACTCGACGCCCGGCAGCAGCGGCGCGCGCTCCCGCACATATTTGTAGAATTGCCGGGTGTGCGCGTCATCGAAGCGCACCAGCGAGGGGTCAAACCTCATCAGGAGCAGATGGCTGGTGCGGAATCCGGGCCCGGCGCCCATGTAGGTCCGGAACGCCCGGAAGACCATGCTGGCCACTACCAGCAGGACCAGCGTGACGGCGATTTGCCCGGTGACCAGCGCGTTCCTTCCCCACAAGCGGCGTTTCGCGGGGCTGGTGGAAGCGGCCGCCTTCAGAGCGGGGACCAGGTCCGTGCGCGTGGTCTGCAGCGCCGGCACCAGTCCGCACAGAAGCACGCTCAGAATGGACGCGGCAGTGGCGAACAGGAGGACGCGCCCGTCCAGCACAATGGACAACATAATAGGAAGGTCTGTGGGGAACCGCACCTGCTGGAAGAGACGCACGCCGCCGTACGCCACCGCGACGCCGAGCAGGCCTCCGCCGATGGCCATCAGCAGGCTCTCAGTGAGCAACTGGCGGACCAGCCGCAAGCGGCCCGCGCCAATGGCCAGGCGGATGGCGACCTCGCGACCGCGCGCGCGAGCGCGGCTGAGCAGCAGATTGGCCACGTTGGCACAGGCTACCAGCAGGACCAGCGCCGCCAGCACCAGCAGCATGGTCACCATTTCGGCGTCGGACGGGGACATCTGAACGCGCGCCTGCAACTCGTTTTGCACGGAGACGCTGGTGCTGTGGTTGGTCTCCGGATAAGCGCGATCGAGGCCCCTGGCAAGGCCCACCAGCTCGGCCTGCGCCTGGGCGATGTTGACGCCCTGACGGAGCCGCCCCTTGACGGTGAAAGAACGCCAATCGCGATGTTCCAGATAGGCGTTGTCGGCGGCGCCCGCCAGGCGCGGCCCCATCATCACCGGGACGTAGAGGGCCGGCCGAATGTACTGGTCCATGGCCGTGAAACGCCGCGGGGCGACGCCGACCACGGTGAAGTCGATGCCGTTCAGCCGGATGACGCGGCCGATGACGGACCGGTCCGCGCCGAACTGCTTCTCCCACAGGTCGTGACTCAGCACCACTACGGCATCTCGTCCGGGGACCCGATCTTCGTCGGCGCGGAATCCGCGGCCCAGCTCCGGCTGGACGCCCAGCATCTGGAAGAAATTGCCGGTGACCAGGAAGCCGTACTTCATCTGGGCCAGCGCGCCGGGTTGCTGACTGAACCCGAACGGCGTGAGGTCGTACCCGATCAGGCCCGTGAAACTCTTGTTGCGATCCCGCAGATCGAGGTAATCCCGGTAGGACACGCCGCCGTAAGGGTTACTGGGCGTGGTGGTGTGTACGGTGACCACGTCGCCCGGCTGCGCAACCGCCAGCGGACGCAACAGCATCGCGTCGGCCAGGCTGAACATGGCCGATGTCGCGCCAATCCCGATGGCCAGCGAGAGCATGGCCACGAGCGTGAATCCCGGGTTCTTCAGAAGCGTCCGAACGCCAAAACGTACGTCTTGTAGCATGGCTCGCCGAGCCTCCTGGGGAAGGATACGCACTGGCGGGCGGGTTCGGTCCACGAATTGAGGCGGGAGGCTCAGCTTGGCGCGGTCCGATTGCCGGTTTTCGGGCCTCTGGGGCGCTGGAATTCGCGCACGTTGCCGGTGGCCTGGCCGTCGCGCCGCGTGCCGGCTGGGGCGGCGTCGTCAGACAACGCGGATCCACCACTGTCTGAAGGGCTTGTGACGGAATTGGCTTCGTTTTGTCGGGCGGCATCACGGGCGGCCTGGGCCTCCAGTTTGCGGCCGGTCTGGAGCTGTTTCACGGCCCGATAGCCGGAGCGCTCGGCGGCCGCGGCGTGGCGCTGAAGGATGAGGAAGGCACCGGCCATGTCGTTCAGCAGGAGGCTCCGGAGGGCAATTATTTACTTGACACACAAGCCTGAACCTGCCATACTTGGTTCATGAGCAGCCTTCCAGCCGACTTCCCGACCACGCTTCAGGACGCGATTGTCTACTTCGGCAACCCGGAGAAGGCGTTTGCCGCCGCTATAGCGTTGCGCTGGCCTGATGGCATAACCTGCCCCCGCTGTGGATCAAAGGAACACTCGTTCATCTCCACTCGGAAAATCTGGTTCTGCAAAGGCTGCAAGAAACAGTTCACGGTTAAGGTTGGGAGTATCTTTGAGGATAGCCCGCTGGGCATGGACAAGTGGATGTTCGCTACCTGGCTAGTTTCCAACTGCAAGAACGGCGTGAGCAGTTGCGAGGTTGCGCGCCATCTGGGGATCACTCAGAAGTCGGCATGGTTCATGGACCATCGGATTCGCGCTGCCATGCAGTCCGGGTCCTTCAACAAACTGTGGGGGCAGGTGGAAGCGGACGAAACGTACATCGGCGGCAAGGCGCGGAACATGCACGCGGACGTGAGAGCCCGCCGCATCACCGGAACCGGCGGTAAGGACAAGACCGCCGTCATGGGCATTCTGGAACGCGGGAGCAAGGCCACCGGGAGCAGGGTGCGGACCAGGGTTGTGGACAACACCAAAAAGAAGACCCTGCAAGCCGAAGTCAGGGAGCATGTCCTGGCCGGTTCCGCTCTCTTCACCGATGCCCTGAAGTCGTATGAAGGGCTCAACGAATTCCAGCATGAAGTGATCGACCACGCCGTAGAGTACGTGCGGGGCGAAGTCCACACCAACGGGTTGGAAAACTTCTGGTCGTTGGTCAAGCGCGGCCTGAACGGGACCTACATCAGCGTTGAGCCGTACCACCTGTCCAAGTACCTGGACGAACAGGTGTTCCGCTACAACAACCGCAAGGGCCTGAACGATGCGGAGCGCTTCGTAACCGTCATGAGGAACACGGGCGGAAAGAGGCTGACCTGGAAACAGCTCACCGGAAAAACCGAAGACCCTTCATCAGCAGTGGCGTAAAGGGGAAACGACAGGGACGCGGAAAGCGGAAAAGCTAACGCGCATCCTTGCCGTTAGTCCTCTTGCGCCTCTTTGCCCGCTTCGGCCTCTCCGGCGTTTCGCTCTTGGGGATCTGGAACAGCCCGCGCATCGTGCGCTCAAAGTTCAACGCCGCCTCGGGGCCTTCTAGGTATTCGGCCTTGCGCTTCACGGCTTCAGTATGCCACAGGTTAACCGTTCGTGCGCATCTTTCAGAACGGTAGCGGACCTTGGTCCCCCTGCCGTTCTTTCGGAGCCTTCCTGAAGCTCGCAGAGTCCACCAGCGGTATGCTCGGCTGCTTTCCCTCGAAGAGTTCCCGTACCGTGAGGATCTGAATCTTTGGGTACTTGCCGTACAGCGTTTCGTAGTACCCTGCCTTGATTGCCTCGGTTCTCATCGGTCCCGTTGAATCTGCCAGCGTGAGGAACACACCAATCTTGGCGTTCTCCCGATCTACGACATGGGCAAGATCCCGCACCATGGACACGTTGACGTTCTCGCCGCCCTTGACCGATACGATAGCCTTCTCTGTCGTCTTGCCTTCAGGCTTGAAATAGATCAGTCCGTCGATGCCGGAATCGGCCCCCTTCTTTTTTCCAGCGAACGGCACTGCGTTCACGAGCGAGACCGCCCACCATTGGAATTGGTACTTATCACGTTCCGCCAAGTCCCGCGCGCCTCCCAAGTCTTTCGGTGTTCCATGGACCTCGTATTGAATGCCGAGGAACGCGTCTTTCAAGCGCTTCTCAATGAGCGAGATCGCAAGATGGGTGATATCGACGCCAATCCACTCCCGTTTCAGTTTTTGCGCTGCATGAATGGCCGTCCCGCAACCGCAGAATGGGTCAAGCACTACATCGCCCTCATTCGAACTCGCTAGGACTATGCGTTCCAACAGGGCTTGCGGCTTCTGGGTGGGATAGCCCAGTCGCTCTTGGGCCTGCGAATTGATCGGCGAGATGTCATCCCACAGGTTCTGGATCTTCTGCCCAGGCTGTTCGTCTAAGTATCGTTTCAGCCGGATACGCCCGCTCTTATCAGGCGGGAACCAGAGTCGTCCTTCCTGGTCGTATTGCTCCATCTTCTCGCGGCTGATAGCCCATCCATTCGGATGGGGCTTATAGCCTTTGTACTCGTACATGAGATTGGGGCGAACCCCTGGGTTCCTCATGTCGCTTGTTGTGAAGACTCGTCCATCCGCTTCTTTGTAGGTGAACTTCGTATCGATATGCTTTTGTGAGTATGGGACGTAGATCTGGTTCCAGGTAGGCTTGTCGTCTTTGGCGAAGTAGAAGATCGTATCCGTCACATCGCCGTAGCCGCTTGAGACATTTCCGTGAGAACTGGTTCTCTTCCAGATAATCTCAGTCTTGAAGTTGACGGTTCCAAAAACCGCATCAACAAGGATCTTCAGGTAATGGCTTGCGGTTGGATCGCAGTGCAGATACATGCTGCCGCCCTCCCTGAGAACGCGGTGCAACTCAAGAATCCGAACGGCCATCATGGCCAAATAGGCCATCATGTCATTCTCTTTAAGGAACGACCGCATGGCACGCAGCATTTCCGCCGCGTCGCTGTTTCCACTCGTTATCACTCCATCGAATGCAAGCTCCGCTTCATCGCCCCAGTGCCAGGTGTCCTCAAACGCTTCGATCTGGGCTCTAGATTTCTCGCCAGCCGTGCTGCGAAAGAGTACGTTGTACGTCGCCTGGCTGTTGAACGGGGGGTCAAGGTAGATGAGGTCTACGCTCTCATCGTCAATGCAGTTCCTCAGGACAGTGAGGTTGTCGCCGTAGTAGAGCCGATTCATATTGAACCGGAACCCACGATAGCACAGAACCAGCGCCCCTGCGACATAGCGAGCCGCCCCTGTTCCACTGCTGGGATCGCGCGCCATTGTCCTTTCCGCTATTCGGGCCGCTTGATATAGCGTTTCGTGTTATCATCTCCAATAGCGAGAGGGAGGGTAGACAGATATGGATAGCGCCACAAAGCAGATGCTGGAGACCGTGGATAAACGTCTGGCGAAACTTCAACAGGTTCGAGCGCTCATCCTCGAAGAGTTTGGGGAATCCAGCAATGGAGCTTCGAGGAAGATTGCCCGGAAGCCTCAGGTAGCGCCAGCCCCGAGCGTAGTGCGCAAGACCCAACGCAAGATTCAACTTCACGAGTGGTTGAAGAGCAATGGACCCTCAACGCGCGCGGAGATCATTGCGGGGACCAGGTTCCCGGAGGGCACGATTGGCGGGTACCTGAGTACCGAAAAGGATTTGTTTGAAAACCGCGACGGGAAGTGGCACGCGCGGTAAACAACAGTTTTCCGTCCGTAAAGGACGGAAAACCCCGCCGGAGTCTCTGGGGTGCAAGCCATGACTCTGGCGGGGTCACATTCACTAGAAAGGATGTGAAGCACCCTTTGCAACAAGTTTCCGACCCTCAACGGCCTGTCTCACCAGTCCATTGAATCTAAGGGCCGGAAGGAGGGAGCATGACCCGTTATGTCATGTCCTTCACTGATGGATCGGGACGCCAGTGGTGCGTTTTGGTCCATAGGGTGGCCCCCAACGCCTACGGCGGCGGGGGTTCACCCCCACAAACCATTGTAGCTACAGGTGCGCCATGGTTCAAGTCCTATCTCGGCCTGTCACGACGCTACCAGCCTAGCGGCTTGGGGTTTGTGTGTCAAGTAAATAATTGCCCTCCGGAGGGTGCCTTCGCGGTCGGAAGAGGAGTGGCAGGCGGCCATATCGTCGATCATGTCGGCTTCGATGCGGCGGACGCGGGCGAGGCGCCAGTGGGATTGGGCGATTTCCATGACCAGGATGTGCTCGTAGACGTTGGTGGGCGCGAAGGTGCGGGTGAGTTCGGCGAGCAAATCGTCGAAATCGTCCTGACTTTCGCTGGTGAGGACGCGAAAGCGGGCGGAGAGGCCGTGTTTGAATGAGTTGGCGCTGGAGCGGGCTTTGCCTTCGGGGGTTCGGGGGCCGGTGCTGTTGAGTGCATTTCTGCGATTGGCCTGGATTTGGGATGCGGTGGTCATTGCGCCCCGACGGTAGCACGGGGCGGGGTGGTTTTTGCGGTGGTGGTGGGCGGAAGTGTTGAGGAATGTGTGGGTTGGGCGGGGGTGGGTTGTTGTCACCGGGGTTGTGGAAGGTGGTGCGCGGGGATGGGCGTTGCGGTGGGCGGGGGCGCGTTTATGGGGAGTGATCGCCTGAGCCGAGCTGATGCGGCTTAATGACCGCGGGTTCGGCTCCATTGAATGATGACAATGGATGGCAGCGCGCTATACTGCAAAGTGCCAGCGATGCTCAAGCGCGGGCCGATCCATCGGTGGGGTCCGGAGGCAGTGTCCGTCAAAAGAACATTTATGGCTGCTTGTGTTTTATCATGATAGTGAGCGCGTGAGCGCCCGGCTGTCGTAAACGAGCTTGCGAGCGTCGCCGTGGAATCTTTCGTTCAGACACTTGAGATGTATGGGGCCGACCCCGCGGCCATCCGTTCCTTCGAAGCTGACGCTCCCGATCTCCTGCCCTACGCTACGCTGCTTGCTGCTCGCAAGAATAGTGATTCGGTTCTGGCTGCACTCACTGGCGTATACGAGTGGCAAAACACCGCTCTGGTTTTCTTGGTTGATGCCGAGAAACTCAAACGAGGTCAAGAGCTGGATCGTATCCGCCGACTTGTGGCGATGCGGGGCGATGCGCCTTACTTGGGGGTCGTTCGCCCAGGGCAACTCACCGTGTACCGTATATCGCTGGACAGCGATCCGGTGGACAGGACCCTCATTGATCTCCACATTCCGGCCGGCGCGGAACAAGCTACCCTCCCGCACTTAGGCAACCAGCGGCCCGAGATCGCCACGCATCCCCGACAGTGGATATCGAAGGTTGTCCTCACGCTGTTGAGCGCCTCGATAGGGAACCTCAAGACCCAGTTCAAGGTTGCCGACAACGACGCCATGTCGTTGGTTGGAAGGGCGCTGTTCACCCGTTTTCTTGCCGATCGTGGGCTCCTGCCCAACCCACTGTTTCCGAGAGGACAGGATGAAGCGGCCGCGCTGTTCGACAGCGCCGACCAGGCCGCGAGGACTTCTCGGTGGCTTGACGATACCTTCAACGGTGATTTTCTTCCCTTGAGTGCTGGACTGTTCGAGTCGCTTCCGCCTGAGGGCTTCAAGACCTTGGGCGACATTCTGCGCCGTGCGCCGGGCGGCCAGCTCCACCTCGGGTGGGAAGAGAAGTGGGAGAACCTTGATTTTGCCTACATTCCCGTTGGCGTGCTCAGCCAGGCCTATGAGCACTACCTGCGCGAGCACGCACCGGAGAAACAGCGCAAAGAGGGCGGCTACTACACTCCTCGGATCATCGCCGACATGCTGGTTCGAGGCGCTTTCCACGCGCTTCGTCGTGACGGCGTGGCGCACGAAGCGCGCGTTCTGGACGCTGCGGCCGGGGCTGGCGTATTCCTGATCACAGCCTTTCGTGAATTGGTGTCCGAACGCTGGCGCCACGATGGCGAACGACCGGACACAAGGACGCTTCGGAACATCCTTTACGGACAGATCACCGGCTTTGACATCAACGAATCGGCACTGCGATTCGCCGCCCTAGGGCTCTACCTCGCTTCCATCGAACTGGATCCCAACCCGGAGCCGGTCGAGAAACTCCGGTTCGAAAAGCTACGTGACACCGTGCTTTACGATGTGGGCGACGGCAATGGCAACGTACCGTCACGGAGTCTGGGCAGCCTCGGTAGCAGAGTCGGCAATGTGCATTTGGGGCGGTACGATTTGGTCGTCGGCAACCCACCTTGGGCGAGCGGGACTGGTCTCCCAGACTGGTCGCAAGTGGAAGAGCGCGTCGCTCAAATTGCCCAGACACGCGTTCCTCAGGGAGCGACGCCAAAACTCCCCAACGAGGTACTGGATTTGCCGTTCGTTTGGCGGGCGATGGAATGGGCAAGACCGGGAGGCCAGATCGCCTTTGCCCTTCACGCTCGACTGCTTTTTCAGCAAGGCGAAGGGATGTCAGAGGCGCGGAGCGCCATATTCGGCGCGTTGAATGTAACCGGAATTGTGAACGGCTCGGAGGTCCGTCACACTAAGGTTTGGCCCGATATTTCCGCGCCGTTCTGTCTGCTGTTCGCGCGCAATGAAGTGCCACCGCCCGGTGCTGGTTTTCGATTCGTTAGCCCACGGATCGAGGATCGACTGAACGCTGCGGGCGGCTGGCGTGTGGACGTGAGCAATGCGGAGACGATCACCCCAGACCAAGTGATCGGCCGGCCCGAGATCCTCAAGGCAATGTTCCGCGGCGGCCCGCTTGACCTCGAAGCCTACGACCGGCTGATGGCACGAAAGCTGCCGAGCTTGGACGATTTCTGGCGCGCACACTTTGGGGAGTTCCACGGGCGTCCTCGCTTCGCCGGGAACGGATATCAGAAGCTGAAGGAGAGCAGCCGGATCAGGAAGGAAGGTGACGGGCAACCTGGCGTATCTGCATCCTATCTATTTGATTTGCCCAAGCTGACCGCGAGCGCAATGAGAACGCTGCTCATTGATGTCTCCGGGCTGCCGAGATTCCGCCTACAGCGTATTCACGACCCGAGACCCATTGAATTGTTTCGCGGCCCCCTGCTTTTAGTGCGGAAGTCGCCATCGGTGACGGCTGAGCGTATTCGAGTTGGAGTCGCCGATGATGACCTAGTGTTCAATGAGACCTATTACGGATATAGCGCAAGGGAGCATCCCGACGGGCGGTTACTCGTTCGCTATTTGGCCATGCTGGTGGGAAGTAAGTTCGCTCTCTGGCATGCGCTAATCACTAGTGGAGAATTCGGTTTTGAGCGCGAGGTCGTCGAGAAATTCATCATCGACAGCATCCCTGTCCCACCGTTTGAGGATCTGAGGCCCTCCGACCGAGAACGGATCAACGAATTGTTCGAGGCGGTGGTCAACGAGGACAACGAAACGCAGTGGGCACACGTGGACGAATGGGCCGTCTCGCTTTACGGTCTACGGAGACAGGATCTGCAAGTAATTGCAGATACTCTGGCGTTCAACCTGCCTTTTGCAAACAACAGAAAGGCTGCCCAAACTCCTCCGATTCCTCCCAAGATGGAGGTTTTCTGCACCACGTTGCGGTCGGAGCTGAAGCCCTGGAGCCAGCGTGCTGGCGACGAGATCCAAGTGCGGCCGGCGCACCTGCCGCGTTTGTCGCCATGGGCAGTCGTGCGAGTTGGATTTGGATCGGCGGCCACTAGGGCACCAATGAACCCGGATTGGCCCGAGATAGTGCGAGTCGCTGATCAACTGGCTGCAACGGAGATCATCTACCCCGATTCAGCGAGCGGTTGCCTGTGGCTGGCCCGGTTGAACCAGGCCCGCTACTGGAGTCGCAGTCAAGCGCGACTTGTGGCTCGTCGCATTACTTGGGAGCATGTGGATTTCCTAGTGGGGCTTGGTAACAGATGAAGCCAACTCGTCCCCACCCACGCGAGGATCAGGTGGCGGAACTTACGCGGGGACAAAGCCTGCCATTCCCAGCACTGCACGAAGAACATTTGATGTGCATAGCCGAGGCACTGGTGCGCGCTTGGAATGACCTCTTGGTGGACAGGCGCTCACTTCTGCTCTCGGCCGGCGAACCGGAGGTAAACAGCCTCATGGAGAGTCGGCTGAATGCGCTTTTGGATGAGGACGGCCTCTGGGCGCTGGTAGCTCGGGGCGTAACACGAGGAAAAGAGACTCTGAGCTACGACGGAAGCCACCTAGAGAAGCGGCCTGATCTTTCGATTCTTCTGACAGATCGAAGCCCGTCGTTCCCGCTGATCGTGGAATGCAAGCTGATCGACGTACGATCCAGAAAAACCGTTGACTCGTACTGCGACGAGGGGCTTTTGCGATTTGTTCGAGGTGACTACGGGTGGGCTGGTCGCGAGGCGTTCATGCTCGCCTACGTGCGCGACGGATCAACGATCTCGTCGCGTCTGGCGCCTTTCCTCGTTGCAGGTCGGGCGGGGCAGCCGGATGTTTACCTCACCGAGGCCCTGCCAGAGTCGATTTGGGAGCACTTGGCCCGTTCCACTCACAAGCGCGAGTTTCACTATGTTCGTCAATCTCACGGTCCCGGCGCCATTACGATTTGGCACTTGTGGATTGCCCCTTCACCGCAGTAAAACGGGACGGCCCCGCGTCCCATTGCTTTACTCCCGGCAAGTCCTCATGGTTGTAGGGGTTTGCAGTGCTTTCGGCTGGCACCGGCCGCCTTTGAAGAGGTCCTTCGGCATGGAAGCGAGCAGATCGAACGCGCCGGAGAGATCGCGCGGCGGCTTGCGAATGACCAGCTCGTCGCCGCGGCGCAGAATCTCCACGTCGCCGATGTCGAGGTGAAACTCACGCGGGATGCGGATCGCCTGGGAATTGCCGCTGCGCACAGGCAAGACATGGCCGTGTGCTCGCCGGGCGCCGCAAAAACGCGGCTGGCGCCGCGTGTCCGACCGCTGGCAATATCCGCTTTCATGTCGCGTACCCACAGGCGCACCGGCGCGGGGGATGAATCCCGCCTCATTGCGGGCGTTTGGCCGCCGTGGTCGGCGGAGGCGCCGGGCGGGTTCTTGCGGTGGTGGTGGGCGGAAGTGTAGGGGAATGTGTGGGTTGGGTGGGGGTGGGTTGTTGTCACCGGGGTGCGGAGGGTGGTTAGCGGGGATGGGCGTTTCGGTGGGCGGACGCGTGTTTATCGTTGCTAATCCGGGCCGGGCTCCCGCTGCGACTTCTTTCCGAGTGGGGCGTAACCCAGGTATGACCTACCGCCTGTCGGTCCTCGACCCGATGGGCGAAATCGTAGGAAGATCGGGCGCTTGCGTCACCGCGCGATCCGCCCCTGAGCGCGGAGCCCGGCCCGCCGGTGGGCTCACCGCTGGTCGCCCTCTTCACCCAATGGCCTCCTGCGCAACACTCTGCGGGATCTGGGTGGGCTGATCGCGATACTCGCGGAACTCGGGTTCATTTCGTTTCGCTCGGCGAGCCGTCCGGGCGGGGTTCTGGACCACACCGTTCACACAACCTCAACCCAAATGGCTCGCGTTGGGGCGCTGGGCAGCAGTTTTCATGTCGCGCCGGTCCTGTGGAGCAGAAGTCCCAATCAGGTCCGCAATGACGGTGGCGGCTGCTCCAAGGACTGCTGCAAGCGTGGTCAGCCCGAGCGCGAGATTAGTCAGGTTGAGCCAGAAAGTGCGGGGATCACTCCAATTGACACCGGTCATAGTTGCCCAGGCCTCGTTAGTTGCCGACTATTGCCGTTCTTGCTTAGAGCTTCGACAGTAGGTAATCACGTCAATCGCCTGCTCGTCTGTGAGCTTCAGAGGTTTCATTTCTTGAGGGACGCATCGCTCCCGAGCTTGACCCACGCCGAGCCGAGCGGCCGCATCCTGGCATCAAGCATTTTCGCGAGAGCGACGTTCCCCGCGCCGTCCGCACCATGACAGGATTGGCACCTGGCCGTGTAGATCGCCTTGCCGGACACAGCATGGGTCAGAGCGAGTCCTGAGACGATAGCAGGCTCAGCCAGGGGAAACTGCTCACGCAAGACGCAAGCTTCCTAAGTTGTCCCTGACCCAAGGAGTAACATCGGCGCTGGCATCCCCGTTCTTTAGGGACAGCGCCACCAGGGAGCGCTCGGCGGATGCTCTGGCCGCAATGGGACTGTCCCATTTCGGATGCGATCCGCCTGCTGATGCTGCGTATCGTGGATGAGCGTCGTTCGCCCTTCGAGATGGCAAGCGCCTCACCAGTGTCGGTGCGTTGATGGCCGATTTGAATGCGGATAGCGCAAACCGACGCCGTCACCCTAAGTGTGGCGCGGCTCGGCTCACGGGGCGGGCGGTTCGGCTGAGGGCCTCATTCCGCTTCGGCCCGGTTCTCGATTCTCAGATCCTTGACGCGCTTGAATTCACGGACGTTGGCGCCGATGGGAGTCCCGGCGCGTTCAAGACTCAAGCGGATGCGAGCGTAGCGCCGGGCAGCCGGGGGCGAGATCCAGAACGGGAACCAGATTCACCAAGGTCGTGGACGGCGATGAGACTGCGTTCGCGCGGGGTGCTTTTCGAAGCGCCCCAGGTCAGCTCGAGGCATCGCGCAAAGTGGGCTCGCACGCGCTCTCACACATTTACCTTCGGGAGCAGGGCGGCCTGAGAGGCCGCCGCAGGCTGAGAGCCCAATGGCACTTGACTTTTGAGCCTGTCTGGCAAGTGGTTGATTCTCTGAGTTTGTGGGGCGGGCAATCCTGCCCGCAGCCGGCTTTCAAGCCGGCCTGGCGCCGCGTGGAAACGCGGCG
>JBEKPY010000007.1:0-117316 GCA_049520275.1 Bryobacteraceae bacterium | reverse complement strand
CGAGGACACCGGCGGAAGCCGCGTTATTCGCCTGGCCCGCAAAAACGCGGCTGTCGCCGCGTGTCCCTACAGCGAATCCAGATCGTGATCGTCGGCAAAGTCCACTTTCATGTCGGGCACCCTCGGGCAGCGCCGCGCTTCCCCGCCCGGCTACAGGACCAGCTCCACCGGCGCGCCTGCCCCGCAACCCAGACGCTTCGCCGCGGAAGCCTGGTTGGCCACCACCTCCAGATAGCCGGAGCTGCCCACGATCACCGCCAGTTCGCCGGGTTGCGCCTCGCTGAAGTTGAGCGCGAGCCGGGATAGCTTGTCGAGCCCCACGTTCATCTCGAACGGGCGCGTGGCGACGTCGGGAAACTCGTCGACGCGGAAGTTGGTGACCAGATTCCCGAAGCGATCGACGTGGAGCACGAGGCCGGTCCACACGTGCTTGCCGGTGCGGCGCGGGCGGAAAAAGTCGAGCCGGAGATGGTCGTGGATGCGCTTGCCGAAACGCGAGGGTGCGACCCCGGCGGCCAGATGCGCGGCCACCGGCGCGAAGATGTCGCGGCCGTGGAACGTCTGACTGAGGGGGTGGAGGAAGTAGCGCTCGGCGGTAATGTGGCGGACCTTCTCGGTGGCGGGTGGAAGGGTTTCGAAGATCATGGAGAGAACGCCATTGTCCGGGGCGACGAAGAACTGCCCGCCGGCTTCGGCGAGAATGGGCCGCCGCGCCGAGCCGACGCCGGGATCGACCACCACGACGTGAATCGACTTCGGCGGGAACCAGCGAGCGGCCTGCGCGATCAGCCAGGCGCCGTCGGTCACCTCGAACGGGCGCACTTCGTGGCTGACGTCGACAATGCGCGCGCCGGGCGCTATGCCGAGAATGACGGCCTTCATGACGCCGACGTAATGATCGGCGGCGCCGAAGTCGGTGGTCAGGGAAATAACCGGGTGACGCATGGACGGACGGGCTTATTGTAGCGCCGCGGGTTGCTACCATGTGCTAAGAGGCTGTGGTTGGCCGTGCAGCGGTCTTACTTCGATCACAACGCGACAACTCCGGTGTCGGATGAGGTCCTGAAGGTGCTGATTCCCGCGCTGGCGGGAGTGTACGGGAACGGATCGAGCATCCACTACTTCGGGCAGGTGGCGAAGCAGCATATGGAGATGGCCCGCCGAACACTGGCGGCGGCCATTGGGGCGGATGCGCGCGAAATCGTTTTCGTGAGCGGCGGCACCGAGGCGGACAATCTGGCCGTACTGGGCAGCGTTCGGGCGAATCCGGCGGCGCGCAAGCATGTGGTGACCACCTCGATCGAGCACGTGGCCGTGCTCCGGGCCTGCGCGCAACTGGAACGCGAGGGCGTGGAGGTCACCCGCGTCCCGGTGGGCGGCGACGGCCTGGTGGACGTCGACGATATTCGTCTGGCGCTGCGGCCGGAAACGGTGCTGGTCTCGGTGATGCACGTCAACAACGAGACCGGCGTGGTGCAGCCGGTGGCCCGGATCGGCGCACTGGCGCGGGAGCTGGGCGTGACCTTCCATGTGGACGGCGTGCAGGCGCTGGGCAAGGTGGAAGTCAACCTCTCGAAACTGCCGGCGGATCTGTATTCGCTGAGCGGGCACAAGGTGAATGCGCCGAAAGGCGTGGGCGCCCTGTTCGTGCGCCGGGGAACGCGGCTGGCGCCGGTGCTTCACGGCGGGCATCACGAACGCGACCGGCGTCCGGGCACCGAAAACATTCCGGGCGTGGTGGCCTTCGCGCACGCCGCCGAGTGGGCCGTGGCGAATCTGGACGACGAGGCGGAACGGATTCGCGAGTTGCGCGACCTGCTGGAGGAAGGGATCCGCGAGCGCGTTCCCGGCGTCACCGTGAATGGCGGCGCGGCGCCGCGCAGCCCCAATACGACCAACATCCGCTTCGAGGCGATCGAGGGCGAGGCGATGGTGATCTCGCTCGACCTGAAGGGATTCGCGGTTTCCAGCGGGTCGGCGTGCTCCAGCGGAGCGGTGGAGCCGTCGCACGTACTGACGGCCATGGGGCTCACGGCGGAGTGCGCGCGATCGAGCGTGCGATTCTCGCTGGGACGCGGCAACACGCTGGATCAGGTGGACGCGCTGATCGAGGCGGTGGCCGAAGCGGCGGCGCAGTTGCGAAGGCTGTCGCCAGCCTGGAAGGTCACGGCATAGAGCGGTCTGAAAAGCCGCCGCTGGCCAGGAGCTCAATGCCACTTAAGTTCTCACCGGAGGCGCCGTGCAGCACGTTGTACTACTGCACCTTGATTTCTTCCCGGCACGAGACGATTCGAAGTGGGGCAGGCTCGACCGGGGGCGAAGCCACAGTGGTCTCCTTATCCGCGGATAACGCCGGCATCCGTCCTTCGTTTGTGGTCGAACCTGCGGCGGCCTCTCAGGCCGCCTGCTCCAGGTTGCGGCTATGCTGCTTTGCGGGGCAGACTTCGGTCTGCGCGGGTCCCCGGACCCGCTCTTCGCTGGCAGAATCAGGTATCTGTTCACAGGAACAGGCCGGCCGAGGGCCGGCCGCAGCCGAAGCAGCGCGACATCCAACCAAGTGAACCGAGATAACATCATCGCGGTGGCGATGTCCGGTGGAGTGGACAGCTCCGCCGTGGCGGGGATGCTGCATCGCGAGGGCCAGCGGATCGTCGGGTTCACCATGCAGCTTTGGAATCAGCGGCGTCTGCCCGAGCTGGTTCCCGAGAGCGGGGTGACCGGGCGCTGCTGCTCCATCGAAGACGTGTACGACGCGCGCCACGTGGCCGAGCTGCTGGGCATCGCCTATTACGTTGTCAACTTCGAGCGGCGCTTCGAGGAGCAGGTGGTGCGCCCGTTCGTGGACGAATATCTTGCCGGGCGAACGCCCATTCCCTGCACACTGTGCAATAATTTCCTGAAATTCGACGAGTTTCTGGAAAGAGCCGCCGGTATTGGCGCCGATGGCATGGCGACGGGCCACTACGCGCGGGTTGGCTTCGACGAAGCCGCGGGGCGCTGGCAGTTGCGCCGGGCCGTGGACGAGGCACGGGACCAGACCTGGTTTCTGTTCGGCCTGACGCAGCCGCAACTGGCGCGCACGCTGTTTCCGCTGGGGAACCTGCTCAAGCCGCAGGTGCGCGAGATGGCGCGTTCGCTGGGCCTTCCGGTGGCGGAGAAGCCGGACAGCCAGGAGATTTGCTTCGTCCCCAACGGCGATTACACCGCGTTTATCGACGCGTACTTCCGGGAACGGGGGATTCGGCGGGAACGCACTCGGGGGGAGATCGTCGACGCCGGCGGACGCGTGCTGGGCGAGCACGATGGTGTACATCACTTTACCATCGGACAGCGGCGCGGCCTGGGGATCGCCGCCGGCGAGCCGCTGTACGTGATTGCGACCATCCCCGCCGAGCAGCGCGTGGTGGTGGGCCGCAATGACGAGTTGCTCCGCAGCCACCTGCGTGTGGGCGGGGTCAACTGGGTGTCGATCGCGCCACCATCGGAACCGCTACGCGCGTGGGTGAAGATTCGTAACAAGCACGCCGCGGCGGCGGCGCTGCTGACGCCCGGCACAGACCCGCAAGGAGTCGAAGTACGTTTCGACGAGCCGCAGCGCGCAGTGACGCCGGGCCAGGCCGCGGTATTCTACGACGGCGATCTGGTGCTGGGCGGCGGCTGGATCGAGTAGGGCGCCGGGCGTGACTGGAGCAAGCTACCATCAGCACATCCGCTGAGGTTGGCAAATGGAAACAGCGGTCGTTGTAGCCGTCATCTCCGGGATTGTCGCTGTCACAACTCCCGGGTTTGCCTTCTATCTAACAAAGGCAAAAGAACGAGATGCCGACCGGCAAAAGCGAAAGTTCGAACAATACCAGGAGTTCCTCGCTGCGACAGGTGGGATTGTGGGGACTGACGCCACCCCGCAAGGGCAGCGACGTTTTGCCGCTGCGTGCAACACGCTGAGTCTGATGGCGTCGGTCCGAGTGATTCGAGCACTACACGAATACCAGGACGAGATCCGGGTTTCGAACCCTCACAAGTCGGATGAGAGACACGATGCTCTATTCTCGAAGCTCGTCTGGGAAATACGAAAGGACTTGAGAATACGCGGGACACCTCGCCGAGCTGAGGACTTCTCCGTGGGCCTGTGGTGCTCCGGAACCGGCCCATTGACGTGACGCCGACCGGGTCGACGCAACTCCTCCGCTGCGCTACTTTAGAAGCATGACCGTTCGGCTTGAAGAGGCCCTGAGACGGGTCGAAGCTCTGTCGCGGGAGGAACAGGACGCGATCGCATCGCAGATCCTCGAAACTCTGGACGATGAGGAAGCCTGGGCTCGCAAGTTCAGTGCGAGGCCGGACCTTCTGCAGTCCCTGGCCGACGAGGCGCTGGCGGAACATCGACGCGGCGAAACTCGCCCGCTTGACGAACTCATCGGATGAAGTCCGTCACGACGCGCCGGTTTCGGGATGCTTACGCCTCTCTGCCGGATGACGTTCGGCGGCAGGCTCGGCGCGCGTGGCAGTTGTTTCGCGAGGACCCATCTCACCCTGGTCTTCAGTTCAAGAAGGTAGAAGGACGGAACAACGTCTACTCTGTTCGCATCGGCCTCGGGCATCGGGCGGTCGGCTTGATGGATGGCTCCGTTATCGTCTGGTTTTGGATCGGCCGGCACTCCGATTACGACCGGCTCATCTGATTGAGCGCCCCGTCGGAGCGTTGTCACCTTTCGCGAAAAGGCGCATCCTGAGAAGTGAAGGCATCATATGGAAGTTGTCATTCAACATCTCGGGAAGGTGAAGTTCGAGGCCCGCGCGCGCGGCCATCGCACGATTTGCGACCAACCGGCGGACAACGGCGGGTCCGACAGTGGGATGACCCCACCGGAGCTCCTGCTTTCCGCGCTGGGGACGTGCGCGGGGTTCTACGCGGCGCAGTATTTGGCCGCCCGGTCGCTGCCTGCCGGCGGCCTCGAAGTCAGGGTCACGGCGGAGAAGGCGCTGCAACCGGCGCGGCTGAGCTCGTTTCGCATTGAGGTGACCGTGCCCGGCCTCGAGGCGAAGCACGAAGCCGGCGTGCAGCGGGCCGTGAAGGCGTGCCTGATCCACAACACGCTGTTGCACGCGCCGGAAATCGAGACAGTGGTGCGGACCGCGCAACTGGTGGAGCGTTCGTAAATGCCAGAGTGGGTGCTTCCGCTTGCAGTGCTGGCGGCCTACATCGCGCTGATGCGCTGGGTGCTGCCGAGGTTCGGCGTGCCCACTTGAATGTCGAACTCCTGTGACGTCGAGTCTCGACGCAAGAAAAAAGACTGAGTTCATTCGTAACGCAGAGCGCGCAGCGGATCCACTCGCGACGCGCGCGCGGCGGGGATGTAGCCGGCCAAAAGGGCTATACCCGCCAGCAGGGCCATGGCGGCGGCGATGGAAATGGGGTCGCCGGGCTGGATTCCATACAGCAGGCTGGCCACCAGCTTCGCCGAAAACCAGGCCGCCGGAAGGCCGATGGCGAAGCCGACGCCCACCATGGCCACCACTTCCTTCATCACCAGCCAGACTACGTTGCCGCGCGGTGCGCCCAGGGCCACGCGAATGCCGATCTCCCGCGTGCGCTGTTCCACCGTGTACGCCATCACGCCGTAGAGCCCGATGACGGCCAGCAGCGTGGCCAGCGCGCCGAACAGGGCCGACAGACTGGCCACCAGACGCTCGTTCAGCAGCGATGCGTCGATGGTGCTCTCGATCGTGCGCAGGTTGTAGACGGGCAGGTTGCGGTCGAGTCCGGCCACCGTGCGCCGGATGATGTTGAACCCCTGCTCGGGCGGCAGCGCGGTGCGCACGTACGAGGTCATGTTGGTGGCGAAAGGAAGGCCGAGGTACGGAATGAAGGCCTGTCGGGTGATGTCGCCCCGGATGCCCTGATACCGGAAGTCCTTCACCACGCCGATGATCTCCATGTCGGCGACTGCGCCCGGATCGTTACCGAACCCGATGTGGCGTCCCACGGCGCTGTGGTTCCCAAAGTAGCGCCTCGCCAGCTTCTGGTTCACGATGATCACGCTGGGAATGGGGAACGGAATGCCGGGATGCGGGATGGTGGTGGTGTCCCGGTCGCTGAAATCGCGGCCCTCCAGCAGCGGAACGCCAAGCGTTGCGAAGTATCCCGGGCTGAGGGCGTTGAACTGCGGGTTCATGTCCTCGCCCGGTTTGGAAGTGTAGCCTTCCACGTTCACGGTGCTGTCCCACTCGTCGCCTTCGAGAATCCGGTTCATGGCGAGCGAGGCCGACTGCACGCCGGGCATGGCCGCGAGGTTCCGGTTCAGCTCGCGGAAGAAGGTTATTGAACGGGGCCCGTCGTAGCCGTTCAGAGACGGATCGACGGTGAAGGCAATCAGGTTGCTTGCCGGGAACCCGGGCCCCACGTCGCGCAGGTTGCGGAGACTGCGAATGAACAGGCCCGCGCCGATCAGCAGCAGCAGGGAAAGCGTCACCTGAGCCACCACCAGGGATTTGCGCAGGCGCGCGTGCCCGCTGCCGGCCACCGAACCGACCTGGTCCTTGAGCGTGGGCGCCACGTCTGGTTTGGTGGCCTGCAGCGCGGGGACCAGACCGAAGAGCAGCCCGGTAGCGAGCGCCACCGCGAAGTTGAACAGCAGAATGCGCCCGTCCGGCGTGGCCGTCAGCCCCAGCGGAACGCTGTCCTGCGGCAGAAAGCCCAGCAGAGCTTTCGCGCCGGCCCACGCTATGGCAACGCCCACCGCGCCACCGGTGAGCGCCAGCAGCACGCTTTCCACCAGCAACTGGCGCATGATCTGCCAGCGGCCCGCACCCAGCGCCAGGCGAATGGCGATCTCCCGCTGCCTTCCGGCGGCGCGCACCAGCAGAAGATTGGCCACGTTGCCGCAGGCGATCAACAGCACCAGCCCGACAATGGCCATAAGCACCTCAAGCGGCCGGGACATCTGGTAGCGCAGGTAGGAGCGGCCGGTCGCGGCCGACAAAACGTCGATGGTGGCTTTCAGGAACTGCCGGCGGTCGTACTCCGATGCGCGGGCGATCATCGGGTCCTTCGCCTCCAGTTCGATGATCTGATGGAACAGGATCTGCATTGACGCTTTGGCCTGCTGGCGATTGAGGCCGGGCTTAAGCCGCCCGACGATCTGGAGCCAAGCGCTGCGGCGGTCGTTCAGGTCTTCCAGACCCGCCCCGTTGGGCGTCATCCAGGCCTTCATGGTGACCGGGACGAACAGCTCGGTGACGGAACCTGGCTCGATGCCGTCGAACCCGCGCGCGGCGACGCCGATGACCGTGAAGTTGTGCCCGTTCACCACCATGGTCTTATTGAGGACGGATGGGTCGGCGGCGAAGCGGGCCTGCCAGTAGCGGTAGCTCAGCATCACCACGGGATGGCCGAGGACGGTGGTGTCGTCATCGGGCGTGATGGTGCGGCCCACCGCCGCGCCAACGCCCAGCACGTTGAAGTAGGTGCCCGATACCATCTCGCCCGCGGCCCGCTCGGTCTGGCCGTTGAAGCTCATGCCGACCGGCGTGGCGACGCGGCACAGGACGCCGCTGAATGCCTGATTGCGCGCGAGGAAGTCCCGATACATCGGGTAGGAGAAGCTGTTCGAGCCGCGGTTGTTCCCGTAGTGGTTGCCGTCGCTGTCGAGCAGGACGAGTTCGGTGGGGTTCTTTACCGGCAACAGGCGCAGCATGAGCTGGTCGATGAGCGTGAAGATGGCGGTGTTGGCGCCAATGCCGAGAGCCAGCGACAGCACGGCCACGGCGGCGAACACGGGGGCCTTCGACAGATTACGAAGGGCGAAGCGGATGTCGGACGCGAGGTTCATGGGAACTCCCTACGTCGTAATACGGACGAAGGCGCAGGGAGTTCCTGTCTTTGCTGGACACGCGGCAGAAGCCGCGTTTGTTCGGGCGGCCGGGAACGCGGCTTGGCGCCGCGTTTCCATGGCACGCAGATCAGATGGCGCCCATGCGGCCGGCACGGTAGTCTTCGAACGCCTGATACAGTTCCTCTTTGCTGTTCATCACAAAGGGGCCGTAGCGGGCCACCGCTTCGCCGATGGGTTCGCCCGCGATCAGCAGCAGCTCGATGGGCTTGTCGCCGGGGTTGGTGAGTTCCACGGTGTCGCCGTTCTTCGCGAAGATGGTCAGCTCGTTGCGGTCGATGCGGTAGGCGAAGGCGTTCCAGGTGTGCGGCACCTCCTGCACGTGCGTGGCGCCGGGTTGCAGCGTGAAGTGCAGATAGAGGATGGGAGTGTGCGTTCCGATGGCCGCGCGCCGGCCCAGCGATTCGCCCGCTACCACCTTGACGCGAACCGAGCCGTCGGGTGTGGCCGCGGAGGGGATGTCGTCCGCCTTCAACTCCTGATAGCGCGGCGCCACCATCTTGTCGCGCTTCGGCAGATTCACCCAGAGCTGGAAGCCGTGCAGGAGGCCGCCGTTTTTCACCAGATCGGCGCCGGGCATCTCCGAGTGCACCAGACCGGAGCCGGCGGTCATCCACTGGACGTCGCCCGGGTTCAGGCGGCCGTGGTGGCCGAAGGAATCGCGGTGCTCCATCTGGCCATCGAGAAGATAGGTCACCGTTTCGAAGCCGCGGTGCGGGTGGTCCGGAAAGCCGGTTGCCTGGCCGGCCTGGAGCTGCAGCGGGCCCATTTCGTCGAGCAGGAGGAAAGGATCGAGGTAATCGAAGTTGCGCGTGGGGAAGGCGCGGTGGATGCGGACGCCGGCGCCCTCCAGAGTTTCGACGGCGGGAATCACATTCAGGATTCCGCGGGAGGTGTTTGTCGTGGTCATGCTAGTTACCTTGACGTCAAGGTAATAGATGCGGGCGGGCGGAAAAGGATTCAGGCGCCGCTGCGAGCGCCCGCGCGTTACGATATTCGCGTGAGGGTGGCGCTGATTGGCTACGGGGGCGTGGGCCGCGCGTTCGTGCGGCTGCTGGACCGGAAACGCGCGGTGTTTCCGTTTCGCGTGGTGGGCATTCACACGCGCCACGGGACCGCGGCGAACCCGGCGGGGCTGCACCCGGGCGTCGATCTCGGTCCGGCCGCGGCGAGCGCCGGCGAGTTTCTGGATCGCGTCCCGTGCGACGTGGTGGTGGAAGTGACCACGCTCAACCCGGCCACCGGCGAACCGGCGCTTTCGCACATTCGCGCCGCGTTCCGCCGTCACCGTCACGCGATCACCGCCAATAAAGGGCCGCTGGCCCATGCTTACGCCGCGCTGTGCGACGAGGCGCGAGCCGCCGGCGTGGAGTTCCGCTTCGAAGCCACGGTGATGGACGGCGCTCCGTTGTTCAACACGGTCCGCAACAACCTGCCCGGCGTCGAGGTGCTGGGGTTCACCGGTGTGCTGAACTCGACCACGAAGATCGTGGTGGAGGCCATGCGCGACGGAGGATCGTTCGAGGACGGCGTCGCCGCGGCGCGAAGGCTGGGCATTGCCGAGGCCGACGCCAGCTACGACACCGATGGCTGGGATTCCGCGGCCAAGACCGCCGTCCTCGCCAACGTGCTGATGGACGCCCGCAAGACCCCGCTCGACGTGGACCGCCGCGGCATCGGCCGCCTCACCCTTGAGCGCGTACGCAAACTGGCCCAGGAACGCAAGACCGTGTGCCTGGTGAGCCGCGCCAGGCGGACCGCGGCGGGCATCCGGCTGCGCGTGCGGGCCGAAGTGCTGGACGATACGGACCTGCTGGCGTCGGTTCACGGGACCTCCAACCTGATTCTGTTTCACACCGACCTGATGGGGACCATTGGCACGGTCTCCATAGCCCCGGGCGTGGAACAGACGGCCTACGGAGTGTTCAGCGATCTGGTGGACATCGCGAAGAGTGTGTGAAGCGCTACACTGGAGACTACACATCCGGGTGCGGCGAGGTTTTCTTCATGCCAACCAATCTGGCCATCGATGACCGGCTGATCAACGAGGCGCGCAAGGTGGGGTGTCATCGCACCAAGAAAGAAGCCGTGACCGCGGCGCTCCAGGAGTATATTGCACACCGTAAGCGCCTCGGAGTCCTCAATCTGTTCGGAACCATCGACTTTGATCCCGGATGGGACTACAAAGCGGAGCGGCGCCGCCGGCGGGGATGAGAGTCCTCGTCGACACCTGCATCTGGTCGCTTGCGTTCCGCAGGCGATCCGCCAATCCGGGCGCGGTTTCGGTTCTTGTCCGCGAGCTCGAAGAGCTGATTCGGGAGGATCGGGCGCAGCTCATCGGTCCGGTGCGCCAGGAACTGCTGTCCGCGATATCGGACCAGAAACAGTACGAGTCCCTGCGCCGGCTCATCAGAGCGTTTGCGGATGAGCCGATCCGGTTGGCGGATTCTGAACGCGCCGCCCGTATCGCCAACGAGTGCCGCAGGAACGGCATCGCAGCCTCCGCGGTCGATGCCCTCATCTGCGCGGTCGCCATCGAGCGGTCCTGGTCCGTCTTCACGTCGGACCGGGATTTCGCGCGTTACGCGGAAATCCTGCCGGTCTCACTCCACAGCCCGCGGCGAGGCTCACCGCCGGCTTGATCAGTGCGTCAGCTTGATCCCTGCCAGCTTCGTCACAATGGCGACGTCCGCCGGCGTTTTCACGTCGATGCGCACGGCCGTTCCTTCGGCGTACCGTCTGGCGGCGTCGATGAGGGTGATCGCTCGCGCAGTCAGGCCGCTGTCGCGCGCCGCCTGCACCGCTTTGTCGCCCAGAGCGAACGAGGCCATGAAACATCCCCGGCCGGGCGACAAGTACACGATGTTCCGTTTGCCCCGCCTCAGCCGCAGAGACCAGCCGGCTTTGCGCGAATACGAGTTCCACTCCCCATCGCCCAGGTCCCGTTCCCGTGCGAGATCGGCCAGCAACCGGTCCCAGAGCGCTTTGGACGAGCCCAGTTCCGCGCTCAGCTCCGCGTCCGTCGGCGCGCCGGGCTTGCCGAGGAAAGCGTTGGCAACGCTCATGTGCAATCCACCTCCAGAAAGCGCAGGGTCTCGGCGCCCATTGTCTCCAGCACGTCGGTCAGCTCGTGGCCCGACGGGAGTACCCGCAGGGTCACGTTGTTGTGCGTTTTCGCGAAGCGTTGGGAGAAAGCCACCGGGACCACCTCGTCGGCCGAACCGTGGAAAATCAGGCCGGGCTGGCGGAAGCCGGGCGCGTCCTGATACTGCTGCGCGTCGCGCATGAATTGCCAGCCGAGGTCGCGCATCGCGTTCTCGCCATAGTGAAAAACGGGCATGCGGCGGTTCTCCCGCCACTCGTCCACTTTCTCTTCGCCCAGCGTTTCCGCCCAATGCCTGGCGAACGAAAACGCCGGCGCCAGCAGCACCACTTTCTCCACCTCCGGACGGCGGGCGGCGTACAGCGCCGCCAGGTATCCGCCAAGGCTGGACCCGATCAGTATCACCGGTTTCCCGCGGCAGGCCCGGAACACCACGTTGAGCTGCCCGGTGATGGTCAGTTCCTCGAAGCGGCCCTCGGCCAGATCGGGGACCTCCAGGTCAAAACCGTAGCGGCTCAGCAGATCGCGAAAGTACTGGGCCTTGCGCGACGCAGGACCGCTGGCAAATCCATGCAGGTAGACGGCGGGCGTCATTTCGTCTCCCGAACGGGCTTCCAGTCCGCGTACTGGGCGCGGTCGTCGCCGTGGATGCCGCCGTTCACGAACCGCCGGTGCACCAGCGAGGCGGGCAGGACCACCCCTTGCGCCACCTCCTCATAGTCCACCTCGGCTTCGTCACGGATCGCCACCTTGTCGTTGCGAGTGGCCACCACGGTAATGCGCGCGGGCGCTCCGTCGGACTGCCGCAGGCTGAGGGTTCCGGCGAGCGGAATCGTTTTGTTCTGGTCGAGGTGCAAGCCGGGCGATCCGGCCTGCTGGGAGTACTGGAACACGGTCACACGCTGGGCGCCGATCAGGTCGGGGCCTTTGAGCGTGAAGGCGTACCGGTCGATGGCGCGGCGCGTGAACAGCATCACCAGTTGACCGAAATCGAGGGGCGAGTCGCCCAGGGTGGCGGCCTGGAACTTTTCCGCCAGGTCCTGTTTGGAGCCGTCGTCGCGGGCCGTCAGCAGCCGCCGGAAGTCGTCCTGCGACGGGGCGCCGGAGACGGTTTTCCCGTCCACGGAGACGATCTGGCGCAGTTCGTGGATCGCCTCGGAATTCGAGGAATAGGAGGAGAAGCCATACCAGGAGACGATTTCGCGGCTGGCCATCTCCGGCGCGGGCGAAGCCGGCGGGTCGCTGAAATGGATGCCATGCCTCTGTTTGCGCTCGATGGGGCCCCTCTGGCGCAGCGTTTCCCGGCAGTACCAGTTCGGCGCGACGCCCCAGAACTGGCTGGCCTGATGGGTAAGCTGGCGGATCAGGGGAGGGAGTTCGCCCGCGGGCGGCGCATCGGCGGTCCAGCCGTTCCCGGCCGCCGCGAGAAAGGCGCAGCAGAGGGGGACCAGCGGCCTGGGCATACCTCATTCTAGCGGTGGACCTCGCCAGGGGGGCACGCGGCCCCAGCTCTCCGCAATACCGGGCAACCGGTCCGGCGCCGTCGCGGCTCGGCCGGATTCGTCAAAGTTGGGGTTCCGGGCCCCCCGATCGGTCCCGACGCAAACTGTTGCCAGTTGCGAAGGTACCGGCGATGCTGACAACATAGCAACGGAGCCGATAGTATAGAAGCTGTCAATATTTCGTACCATCCGCAAACAGTTGAAATCGTATTGCCTGGCCGATAGAATCGGGAGTTTGCCAGAGAGAGGGAGGATTCATGTCAGTTGAGCAGAAGGTGAAGCAGATCATCGTGGAGCAATTGGGGGTCGACGAGAGCCAGGTGGACGCCACCGCTTCCTTTGTCGACGACCTCGGCGCGGACTCGCTGGATATCGTCGAACTGGTGATGGCGTTCGAGGAGGCTTTCGATATCGATATCCCCGACGAGGATGCCGAGAAGATCGCCACGGTGAAGGACGCCATCGATTACATCGACGCGAAGAAGAAGTCGTAGGCGGCACGGGGAAAAGCTTGTCTCGCAGAGTCGTCGTCACAGGTGTCGGTCTGGTGAGCCCGGTGGGCGTGGGCACGGAAGAAACGTGGCAGGGCATTCGCGAAGGCCGCAGCGGAATCCGCACCATCACGCAATTCGACGCGGCGGCATTCGCCTGCCGGATTGCGGGCGAGGTGAAGGGCTTCGAGCCCACGCGCTTCATCGAGCGCAAGGAGGTGAAGAAACTGGGGCGTTTCATCCAGTTCGCGATCGCCGCGGCGGAATTCGCGATGGTGGGCGCCCGGCTGAAGATCAAGCCGGAGTGGTCCGAGCGCGCCGGCGTGTACATTGGCAGCGGCATCGGCGGGTTCGAGGTCATCGAGCGCGAGCACAAGATACTGCTGGAGAAAGGGCCGGGGCGCATCTCCCCGTTCTTCATCCCGTCGGTCATCGCCAACCTGGCGTCGGGAAACGTGTCCATTCGTCACGGGGCCAAAGGGCCGAACTCGGCCACGGCTACGGCCTGCAGCAGCAGCGCGCACGCCATCGGAGATTCCTACCGGATCATCCAGCGCGGCGAGGCCGACGCGATGATTTCGGGCGGCACCGAGGCGACCATCACGCCGCTGGGGATTGGCGGGTTCGCGGCCATGCGGGCGCTGTCGCAGCGCAACGACGAACCCGAGCGCGCTTCTCGCCCGTGGGACGCGCAACGCGACGGCTTCGTGGTGGGCGAGGGCTCCGGGATCGTGATTCTGGAGGAGCTGGAATTCGCGCGGCAGCGTGGCGCGCCTATCCTGGCCGAGATCGTCGGATACGGGATGAGCGGCGATGCGTACCATATCACCAGTCCGTCGGAGGACGGCGACGGGGCCTTCCGGGTGATGCGGGCCGCCGTGAAGGACGCGGGCATCGAGCCACACCGGATCGACTACATCAACGCCCACGGCACCTCCACTGAGGTGGGCGACAGGATCGAGACCATCGCCATCAAGCGCTGCTTCGGCGAACATGCGTACAAGCTGGCGGTAAGCTCGACGAAATCGATGACCGGGCATCTGCTGGGCGGAGCCGGCGGTCTGGAAGCGGGCCTCACGCTGCTGGCGATGCGCGATCAACTGGCGCCTCCCACCATCAACTACGAGTTCCCCGATCCGGAGTGCGATCTGGACTACGTGCCTAATCGGGCGCGGCCGATGAAGATCGAATACGCGCTCTCGAATTCGTTTGGGTTTGGGGGGACCAACGGGAGTCTGGTGTTCAAGCGGTACGCTGAGTAGACAAGGGCCACGAATGACCCATTCGTGGCTTGCGTGATCGTATGAAGATCATCGTTTGCATCAAGCAGGTCCCCGCCCGCGACTCGCAGTTACGGGTGGACGCGGGCGGCCGCTGGATCGAGGAGGGCGAGCTCGGGTTCGAGATCAACGAACCGGACGCGTACGCTCTCGAGGAAGCGCTGCAACTCCGGGAGAAGCACGGCGGCGAAGTGGTGGTGGTCTGCGCGGGCCCTCCGCGCGCCGCGCAAACCATTCGCGAGGCGCTGGCCAAGGGCGCGGACCGGGCCATCCACATCGAGCTGGACGATCCGGCGCGCTGCGACACGCTGGCCCTGGCGCGGCTGCTGGCGGAGGCGGCCGGCGCGGAGCAGGCGGATCTGATGGTCACCGGTCTGCAGTCCGACGACCTTGGCTATGGTCAGACCGGCGTGGTGCTGGCGGAGATTCTGGGGCTGCCGCACGCGACCATCGTCATGGCGGTGGAGAGGACGGACGCCGGGATCCGCGTGCGCCGGGAACTGGAGGACGGCTGGTTTCAGAACGTGGAGATGCCGCTGCCGGCGCTGCTCACCATTCAATCGGGCATTAACAAGCTGCGCTACGCCACGCTGATGGGCATCAAGCGGGCCAGGACGAAGGAGATCCGCGTGCGCAAGCCGGACGGTCCCGCGGAGACGCCGCGAGCGGCCATCGAGCGCGTCTATCCGCCGCGGAAATCGAAACAGACCGAGATGCTGGAAGGCAGCGCCCGCGAAGCGGCGGCGAAGCTGGTGGAGAAGCTGCGGTTCGAAGCGAGGGTGTTATGAGCGGCGTTCTGACCATCCTCGAACAGCGCGGCGGCGTCTGGAACCGCATGTCGCTGGAGACGTTGGTTGCCGCGCGGCAACTGGCCGGGGCCATGGGCGTCGAGGCCAGTGCGGCTGTGCTCGGCGAGGACGTGGATGCGCTGGCCGGCGGACTCGGCGGGAGGGGCCTCGATCGCGTCTGGGCGGTGCATCACGAGCTGCTGGCCCGCTACACGCCCGATGCGTTCGCCGCCGCGGCGGAACAACTCATCCGGCACACGGCGCCGGCCATCGTCCTGCTGCCGCACACCTATCAGGTGCGCGACTTCGCGCCGAAACTGGCCACGCGCTTCGAGCAGGCGCTCATCAGCGACTGCACCGGATTTCGCGTGGATACCCACGGGCCGGTGTTCGTACGCCAGCTCTTCCAGGGCAAACTGAACGCCGACGTGCGGCCCCGTGGCCCGTCGCCCTGGTTCGTTTCGCTGCAGGCCGGGGCTTTCCGCGCCGACGAGGCCCCGGAGGGCCGGGCCGTGGTGGAGGTTTTCGCGCCGGCGCTCGATCCGTCGATCGTTCGCACGCGGCCGGGCGAGCCGTTTCGGGAAGCCGAGCGCGCCGTGGATCTGACGGCGGCCGAGATCATCGTCTCGGTGGGACGCGGCATCCGGGAGAAGGACAATATCGCCATTGTGGAAGAGCTGGCGCGGGCGCTGGGCGCGGAGCTGGCGGCGTCGCGGCCCATCTGCGACAACGGCTGGCTCCCCATGGAGCGGCAGGTGGGCAGCTCCGGACAGACCGTGGCGCCGAAGGTGTACATCGCCGTGGGCATCTCCGGCGCCATCCAGCACCTGGTGGGCATGAAGGGTTCCAGGATCATCGTGGCCATCAACAAGGACCCCGAGGCGCCCATCTTCGAGGTGGCCGACTACGGAATAGCCGGCGATCTTTTCGAGGTGGTGCCCGCGTTGACTGAAGCGGTGAAGAAGGCGCGGGGCTGAAGCCGCGCCTGGACTCTATAATGGAATGAGTCCATGCTTCTCCGTCTTCTTCCTTCCGCCGCGCTGGGTTTGTCGCTTGTGGCGCAGGCCCCGCCCGCCCCGAATCCGCCGATTCGCGTCCAGGTGAACGAGGTCATCGTGCCGGTGACCGTCACCGACGACAAGGGCCGCTTCGTCTCCGACCTCGAGAAGAAGGACTTTCAGGTCTTCGACGAGGGCAAGGAACAGAAGATCGAATACTTCAGCCGCGAGCGCAACCAGCCCGTGGTGATCGGCTTCGTCATCGACCTGAGCAGCGCCTCCGCCATCCACTGGAAGAACTACCAGGACGGGGCCGTCGAGCTGGTGTACACGCTGCTGCCCGGCGACAAGAAGTTCAGCGGCTATCTGCTCTCCTACTCCAGCACCGCGCAACTGGTGGTGAACACCACCAGCGATCCCGAGAAGATCACCGAGAGGATCCGCAAGATGAAGCCCAGCGGCGGTTCCGCCCTGTACGACGCCGTGTGGATGGCCTGCACCCGGCACGAACTGGTGAAGGGCGAGCCGATCGAGCCGCGGCGGATTCTGGTGATCATCGGCGACGGGCACGACAACGCCAGCAGCCATACGCTCGACCAGGCGCTGGAGATCGCCCAACGGAATCTGGTGACCATCTACGGGGTCAGCACCTCCGCGTTTGGCGACGTGCAACCGGAAGAGCAGAACCTGGTGAAGCTGGCGGAACAGACCGGCGGGCGCGTGGTTTCCCCGCTGCAGAAAGTCTATTCCGACATCTCCGGGTATCTGTCGACGCCCAAGGACGCCGGCAACTACGTGTTCGAGGCGGAGACGGGCGGCTACGCGTCGGAGCTGTCGAAGGGTCTGTACACGGCCATCGCCAGCGTGGCCGGCGAGGTGACCACGCAGTACATCCTGCGCTACGTCCCGGACACCGCCGGGGCGCCCACGGACCCCAAACGGGCGGCGCGGCGAATCAAGGTGACGGTGGATCTGCCGGTGGTGAAGGTGCACGCCCGGCGGGAGTATTATCCGAATAATCCCTGACGGCGGCGGAACCCGACGAGGGAGAAGCGCCCGGCTGCCGATAAGGACGTTATGGCAATCGAGACCCAGGTGGCGGGGTGGTGGCTGATCGAAGCCGCGCTGCCCGGCCGCGGCGTGGAACCGATTGGCGTCCTGCTGCACGAACCGGCGGCCGACTCGCTCCACCTGAAGCTGCGCCGCGACTGGGAGTCGATCGCCGAAGACGAAGACGCCGAGATCCTGCGCGCGCTGGCGGACGATCTGGACCGCAAGGCGCGCGAACTGGGAGCGTCCGCGCTGCTCGGTCTGCTGGAGGACACGCTCTCCAACGCCATCCGGCTGTCGGGGCGGCGCGAGGTGCTGGCGGCGGATCCCCGGAGCGCCGTGGCCCGGCTCTATCGCGAGCACGTGCCCGCCAGCGTGCTGCCGTTTCGCACCCACCTGCCGCGTTACTCGCTGAAGGTGGCCGCCGGAAAGTTCCTCGACAACGACGAAGTGGGCGAGGAGGGCTGGGAGGAAGCGCCGGAAGACCTCCGCCTGACCCCGGATCTGTTCGTGGCGCGCATCGTGGGCCACAGCATGGAGCCGCAGATCCCCGACGGCAGCCTGGTGGTGTTTCGCGCGGGCGTGGAGGGGTCGCGGCAGGGGCGGCTGGTGCTGGTGGAGGATCTCGCCGGCGGAGGCACGAATCGCTACACGGTGAAGCGGTATCGCAGCGAGAAGACCTCCGCGGCGGAGGGCGAGTGGCGGCACACGCGCATCCGGCTGGAGTCGCTCAATCCGGACTATCCCTCCTGGGACCTCGATCCCGAGGAAGAGAAATACCGCATTATCGCCGAGTTCGAGCGCGTGCTGGAGTGACCCCGATGGGGCCGCCGGAACAGGCGGCGGCAGCCGCGCACCCGCCCACCACCGCGGGTTCCGGCAGTGAACCCGATCTGCTTTATTCGCATACATTCGTGGCTCTTTCTCGATCCCGACGAACAGAAATGCCGCATCATCGCCGAGTTCGAGCGCGTGCTGGAATAGTCCGTGTTCATCTGTGTTTATCTGGCCGATATTAATGGCGCGAAAGATTATTGGCCACCGATAAAGACGGATGAACGCGGATTCGAACTGCCGCCCCGGCGCTGAAGTTGCTTCGCCCCGGGGGATCTGCTTGAAGTGCTCAGTGCTCCTGCAGTCGTTGGCTCTTTGAGGTCACTATTACGAATGTGGATTCTGCTGAAAGTGATTTGCCGTTCTCCAGAGACTTCCAATCGCCGCACTATGCGCCGCACCACAACGTGATAAGTACCAGGAGAGGTTAAGGGGGACAGCCGGCTTATGTCGGGCATATAGTAGTTTTCCCTGTCCCCAGATAATAAGAGGCGACTGCGGCCCTCCCTTCGACCTCCTGAAGTGTCCGCCGTTCGATCCCGGAATAACTTGAAGGGCACCCGCTTGCCGTGATTGTCCCAAAGGATCCAATCTAAGCCGACGTCGAAGCCGGATGGAATCTCTAGAACTTCCTCGGAAGCGTTTGCATGAGTGGCCGAAAGCAGTTTGGGGTGCAAGAGGTCCCGGGTTCAAATCCCGGCGGCCCGACCAAAAACCTCAAAGACTTACAGACAGCAGAACCCCTCAACCCCAGAGTCTGGAGGCCACCTGGAGTCCAAATATGGACGTCGGCCGCAGGCGTTCCGGGCATCATTCGAGACGTGCCCTCATTCCCTCGGACCTCCCTCTCCATAGACCCGACATTTCCGACAAACACGCGCTAAGCTGTTGATCTTGCTGGCCTGCCTAATGTCGGAGCCGGGCGAATCGAGGCGCACATGCGGTCCGCGGCCGCGTCGTTCTTGCGCGGGTTACGCGCGTAGAAGACCAGCCGGCCGCGACAAATCTCTTCGAGCTCTTCGGGTGTCGAATAACCGCGACGTCTCGCTGGCAGTAAACGCCGGATCGGCGATGCAGTGATGCCGTAAGCGTCCCAAGGTTGCCGGCTGCCGAGCGCAACCACCACGGCCCGGCCAACCGGCACCGCTGGTTGCGACTCACCCGCGCGGCTCAAGCCACAGGCGATCCACATTCCACAACGCTTGTGGACGAAGAATCGACGGGGACAGGTTGCGAACGCGATGCGAGACGGCCATCAGTGCGTCCTTGTCCACCAGGTAAAGGAACGGATCTTCCTCGCTGACTATCTGCTGTACGCGGTCAAACAGAGCTTTGCGGCGAGTTGGGTTGAGAGTGGTAGCCTGTTGCCGCATGAGCGCGTCAATCTCCGCTTCCCAGGCTGTTTCGGGCTTCTTCTGATTGGGGTTCCACTGGTGGTTGGAGGCGGAGCTGATCCATACCGCCATCTGCCCGTCGGGGTCCAGGTCCACGTTGATCATGCCCAGGAGGCAGGACTCATATTGGAATGACTTGCTGATCCGTTCGATCAGCGACGGAAAATCCAGGGTGACAATGTTGAGGCGGATGCCCAAAGCGGCGAGGTCCTGCTGAACCATGGCGGCGATGCGTTCGCGAGAGCGATTGCCGGCGTTGGTAATCACCGAAAACTCCACCGGGTGGCCTTCGCGATCGTGCAGGGAGTGGCCGTCGTTGCGAAAACCGTCCGCCGCCAGCAGGCGGCGCGCCTGTTCGAGGTCGAACGCCTGCGCACGCAGGCTGCTATTGAACCAGAAATGGTTGGCGGGCGAGAACGGGCCAATACCAGGTTGCGCGTGGCCGTGATATACCACGCGGCTGAGATCGTCCCGGTGGATGGCGTGGGAAATGGCCAGCCGGAAATTGCGGGAGCGGAACCAGGCCTGACGGAAAGCGGGGATAGGAGCGGAGGCGTTCATGTTGAACCACATCATCTCGCCCTCGAGACTCGCGCCGGCGTCTACGACACTGGAGCGGTCTTCCGCGGCGAGCTGTTCGAACTGGTCGGGATCGATCGAGGACATGAGATCAAGCTGGCCGCGCCGGAAACGGAGCAGTTCGGTCTCCCGGTTTTGTTGGATCTCCAGACGAACGGCATCCAGATAGGGCAGCCGGCGGCCATGATCGGTCTTCCAATAGTTGGGATTGCGCGAAAGCAGGATGTAAGAACCGGCCTTGTGCTCGGCGATGCGAAATGGTCCCAGGACGGCGCGTTCGTGCAAAGGGGAGGATTGGGACATGATGGCCACCTGATCGAAGAGCCGGGCGACGCCGGCAATGGGCTCGGGAAACGTCACCGCGATTTCGAACTTGCCGCGCGCGGTGGTTTTGACCGCCCCGCTGCCGGTGCGGAAGGCATCGCCGGTAGCGGAGTGCACATTGGGATCCATCAGCGCCTGCATGGTGTAGGCGACGTCGCTGGCGGTGAAGGGCGTGCCGTCGGAGAAAGAAACGCCCTCCCGCAGCTTGAAGACGATGCTCCTGCCCGCATTCTCGATCTTCCACGACGAGGCCAGCTCCGGCTCCAGTTGCTGGCTGGCGCGATTCACACGCAGCAGAACTCCTCCAGTCAGGTAGCGGACGGTTTCAGAGGCATCGTCATCCACCATCACCGGGTTGAGGGTTCGCGGCTCGCTGTGCAGGCAGAACCGGAGTTCGCCACCCCATTGCGCCTGGAGACTGGCCGAAGCGAGAGCGGAGAGAATCAGGATACTGAACGTTCTCATGTGTGGGAGACCTCGTTCTGCTGTTATGCAGATCCGGGGCCACCCGGAAGTGGTTTGTTTCGAGCGCGGGAGTGAATCGGCACGGGGACAGTTTGGCGCCGGAGGACAAATTGTCTCCGGCGCCAGTGAATGCCCGCGATTCCTTGATTGAGGTCTATGTTAGAGGTCTATGAAACGAGCGAAAACGTGCAGTCGCTTACTCGCCGTCGCCCATCAGGTTTGTGGATTGCGCAGCCGCATTCGTTGAGTCTCCCCACGCGAAGCTGTCTCCCCAGGCGAAGCTGTCCCCCCAGGCGAAGCTGAAACCCTGGGTGCCGCTGGCGCCCCATGCCGCCGAGGAGCCCCATGCCGCCGAGGTGCCATTGAGGAACACGGCCGTGCCCCAGGCCGCGGACGATCCCCACGCGGCGGAGTTTCCCCAGGCGGCGGACGGGTCGAACCGGAGGTACACATTGCCGTCCGCCGCGTTGTAAGCGGCAACCGGCGAAAGCGCTGTTTCTCCGTCGGGCAGCCAGTCGGCGCTGTTCAACGCCGCCCAAATGTCCAGGTATCCCGCGCCAACCGTGAAAACATCGTACTGGCTGGTATAGGTTTGCCCGGTGACCGGATCGGTTGCAACGCTGTAACTTGGAAAGGTCTTGGTGGCGGTTTTCATAAGCCGCGCTTTGACCAGATCCGGGGTCAGGGTCGGGTCCTTTTCGAGCATCAGGACCGCGGCGCCGCTTACCATCGGAGTGGCCATGCTGGTGCCGCTGAGCATCAGATAGCCTCCGCTGTAGTTGTCCGAAATCCGGTTGGCCGGGTACTCCCTGTATAAGTCGCTGAACGCGGCAGTGGAGACGACACGGTTCCCCGGCGCAACGATATCGGGTTTTACGATATGGTCGATCAATGAGGGCCCCTTGGAACTGTAGCTGGCGATCACGTCGTCGGACTTCGGGGCGGTACGCATGGTGTTCATCGCGCCCACGGTGATGACCCAGGGATCGTTGCCCGGCGATCCGATGGTCGCATAGCCATCGTTCCCGAAGCTGTTGTTTCGGCCCTCGTTGCCCGCCGCGACTACCACCACGATGCCCGCTTTCCAGGCCTCCTCGACTGCCTGGCAGAGGGGATCCAGCGTGTAGCTTTCCCACACCGGACGGCCCAGGGACAGGTTCATAACGCGGATATTGTACTTTTCCCTGAGTTGAATGGCGCGCTCGATACCGGCGATCACCGTGCTGTCCGTTCCGGCGCCATTGCCATCGAGGACCTTGAGGCCGACGATGGTGGCGTTGGGCGCTATCCCGCGGTACACCGCTGGCAGGTGCGCCCGTATCGAACTGTAGCCGTTTCCGGCGAGGATTCCGGAAACGTGGAACCCATGGCCGTAGTTGTCTTCGCGCTCATCGTCGAAGCTCTCGCTGTAGACCACGCGCGATGCCGTCCCGGCGGCGTTTTGCAAATCGCGGGTGGGCCGGACATAACTATCGAGCACCGCGACGCCGATCCCGCTTCCGTCCCACCCGTGACTCTGGGCGATATCGGCGTTCACGGCCGTTGCCGCATAGTTCAGCAAGCCGTGGACCGGCCGATCCGGCGAGACGTATTCCACATCCGGATCGGCGGCAAGCTCCGCCACCAGGGATGCCGGAAGACGGTAAGCTCCGCTCCTGATAAAACCCATCTCGCGCTTGAGGACGCCGCCGCTCCTGCGGATCCTCTGATGATTCGCCTCGGTGGGAGCGGCTTTGAACCGGACGATCACATCGACGTTGGCGGCGGGGTCGTTAGCAGCTTTCAGGTCACGGGCGATTTTGGGCTGCTGCGCGGCGGCCAGTCCTGCCGCCAGCAGCATCCATACGAGGGCCGGAAAGTTCTTCATTGGACTCACCTCACTCCTAAGCTTGAATGCCCGGCCGGGACTACTTCTCCCCTTTCGCCGCCAGTATGCTGTCCGCCGCGAGCGTCATGCTTGCCGAGGCTGCTGAGGCGCCCCACACGGTGCTGGAGCCCTGACTGGCGGACTGGAGAGGCGCGGCTTTCGTTACCACCGTGTTGGAACCCCAGGCGATCTGAGAGCCCCATGCAATCTGAGAGCCCCATGCAATCTGAGAGCCCCAGGCGATCTGAGCGGCCCCCGCGCTGGAAGAACCCCAGGCGATCTGAGAGCCCCACGCGATCTGAGATCCCCAGGCGATCTGAGATCCCCAGGCGATCTGGTCGGGGTTCACGATGGAGATAGTGCTGGAGCCGGAGTCGAACACGGCGACAGGCGAGGGAAAGGTGCCGGTCAGCGGGACAGTATTGTTGATTGCAGCCATGACATTGATGTACCCGGTGCCGACGGTGAAGATGTCGTAGTAGTCGGTAAACTGTTCGCCGGAGACGGAATCGGTGATCGTGCTGGAAGCCGGAAACGACTTGTTGGAGGTCAGCATCAGCGTTCCTTTTATCTGATCCGGTGTCAGCGACGGATTCTGCTGGACGAGAAGGGCGGCGGCGCCGGCGACCACCGGGGTGGCCATGCTGGTTCCATTCAAGGTGAAGTAGAGGGACGTGGAACCGGCGGGAGCGCCGTACGCGGTGGGATCGACCAGGTCCTGAGGATTGTCGACATCCAGCGTGCTGCCGGGAACGCGCAGCGAGATGACCATGTTTCCGGGAGCGACCAGGTCGGGTTTCACGAAATTGTCTATTGCGGTGGGGCCCTTGGAACTGTAGCTGGCCATCAGGTCATCGGAAGGGTCGGGCGTTCCTTCGGTATTCATGGCGCCCACGGTAATAACAAAGGGGTCGTTGCCGGGAGAGTTGACGGTGCCATAGCCCTGGTTGCTTGCGCTGTTGTCGCGGCCTTCATTTCCGCTGGCAACCACCACCACGATTCCGGCCTGGTAAGCGGCTTCGACAGCCTGGCACAGAGGATCCTGGGCAAAGGATTCGAAGATACCCCGGCCGAGGGACATATTGATGACGCGGATATTGTAGGTCTGTTGCAATTCGATGGCCTCGTCGATGGCCTCAATCACCTGGGCATCGCTTCCCGAGCCGTTTTCGTCCAGGGCGCGCAGGTTGATCAGATTCACTCCGGGAGCAATGCCGTGGTACAGGCCGTTGGAGTTGGCGCCGTTGCCGCCGATGATGCCGGCGACATGGGTGCCGTGGCCATAGAAGTCCTGGGTACCGGTGCCCACAAAGTCCTGGCTGTAGACCACGCGGCTGGCTGACGAATCGGCCACGTTCAAGTCGGCATTAGTGACGTCGATGCCGCTATCGATCACGGCAACGCCGACTCCGGCGCCCGTCCAACCCGACTGATTGGCCAGTGTGGAGCCCACCGTGGCGGTGGTGATATCCAGACGGCGTGCCAGCGTCCGGTTGGGCGTGACATATTTCACGCCGGGCATCCTGGCGATCAGCGGCACCATGGCTTCGGGCACGGTGAACACCTGGATGGCCGGGATGTTTTTGAACCGTTTCTGCAAGGCCGCGCCATTGCGCGCCAGTGTGCCGAGCAGGTCGGGCGTGGGGGCTCTGGAGAACTGCACCAGGATGGTTACGGGGGTCAACGAGTTGTTGGATTTGAAATCCGGAGAAACCGTTCCGGCAAACGCGGAACCGGCAAGTAGTAGCGTGCAAAGTAGCGTGCAAAGTAGCGTAGTAAGTGAACGTTTCATAGCGCCTCGGAAAGATTGGTAGCAGGCCTCTGGCCATTAGTTAAGTGGTTTGTTTACAGTTGATAACGGGCACCAGGGCAGGACAGTTTGTCCTCCGTGGACAAGATGTCCCAATGGGAGGCGCTCACTGGCGAGTGGGGACGGGAACAGCGGGGGCCGGGAAGTTGTGCTGCAACGACGACGAGAGGGCGGCGAGGTCTGCGCCGGACCGGGTGAGCTCTTTGTGGGTGCGCTTAGTGAGATACATGCGGCGGTCCGCCCCCGCCAGAAGACCCTCGGCATCGGCGCCGTTTTCGGGATAGAAGGCCGCGCCGACGCTGATGTTGAGCAGGCGCTCGCCACAAGCTTCCTCTCCCGCGCCGGTGACGACATCCTCGATCGCCCTGAGCTTTTTGTCAAGATCCGCGATCTTGAGGCCGGGGAGCACCAGAACGAACTCGTCTCCACCCATGCGCGCGACATAGTCGCTCTCCCGGCAGCATTTCTGCAGACCGGCAGCGACAAGTTGCAGGACTATGTTGCCAATCAAATGGCCGAAGCGATCGTTGATCTGCTTGAATCCGTCGAGGTCGCAAACCAGTAAAGCCAGCCCTTCGCCGGTCCGCCGGCAGCGGGCCAGTTCGGCGTCCAGATGCAAAAACAGAGTGCGGGCATTGGGAAGCGAGGTCAACCCGTCGATGGTGGCGGAAATGGTGGCCTGCTGGTATTGCAGCGCGTTTTCGATGGTCAGCGAGAGTTTCGGTTTGAGCGCCAGCAAAACTCGCAAATGATCTTTCGTGAACGCGTCCTTGTTGAGATGGTAGAGGGTGAGTACGCCGGTGAGGCCGACGGCGTTTTCCAGTGGAACGGCCAGAGCCGCGCGCAGGGTGGTGAATTTGGTGGGATCGTTGAGGTGCCCGAATTCGACGGAGGGGTTGCCGCTGACAATCGGCCGGGACGTCTCCGCCACCCAGCCGGACAACCCTTGTCCAATGGGGATCTGGAGGGCGGAGAACAGGCGCGCGTTTTCGCCGCTCACGTATTGCGGGATCAGACGGTTCTCCTTACACACATAAACCGCAATGGCGTCATAGGGAATGAGGCGATGCAGCCGGCTGTCGAGGACGGATAGCGTCTCATGCAGGTTGAGCGAGTTGCCCAGATCCTGGGTCAGCTCGTAGAGCGCCTGCGCTTCCTGGCGGGCAGCGGCGATCGAAGCGAGAAACTCCGGTTGCTGATGCGTCTCGCTCACCACGGCCTGAAGTCCGGCGTCCGGCGCCACTCCGTTGGGAACGACAGCTTCCTTCGACAGCCGCTCGCCTTGCTCGCCCTGGGCGCGTGCCAGTTCTTCCCACTCCCTGTAGTTCTCCTGCAGGATGCGGACGACCCTGGGATCGTAGCTGATGCCCGCTTCGGCTCTGACCACGGCCATAGCGTCGTCCAGCGGCAGGGCGGGACGGTACTGCCGGTTGGAAGCCAGGGCATCCAGACAATCCGCCGCGGCGAGAATGCGAGCGCCCAGAGGAATGTCCTCACCTTTCAGCCCGTCGGGATAGCCGCTGCCGTTCCATTTTTCATGATGGCCGCGAACCACTGGGACCACGTCATAGGGAAACTTCACTCGATCGAGAATCTCCGCCCCCACGATGGGGTGGATCTTCATTTTTTCGAACTCTTCGTAGGTGAGCTTCCCAGGCTTGGAAATGATGTGCTCCGGGACCGCCAGTTTTCCGATATCGTGCAGGATGGAGCCGGCTCGGAGCGCCTGCATCTGGTTTTCGTCCAACCCCATCTTCTTGCCCAGTTCGATGGCGTAGATCTGCACTCGCCGGAGGTGGTCGTGAGTGGATTCGTCCTTCGCTTCGATAGCCAGCGCCAGCGCCTCGATGGTCCGGAGGTGCAGGGAGGCCATCTGCTCGGCGTGCAGTTTCTCCGATTCCAGCCGGTCCAGGTACAACCGGTAGGAACGAAAAATGACATACACCACCGGCAGCGCCAGAACCGTGGTTTGCCATCCCAGGCGATGATTACACACGCTGACCAGGGCAGCGATGCCGGCGCCGAGCAGGTAGTAGGGGAAGGTCCACATGTAGCATTCCTGCCAGACCTTGCGGGCGTTCCTGGATTCGGTGAGGGCAACCACCACGGCGATCGCCATGGTGCTGGCGAGAAAATAGGCTGCGGCGGCAACGGCAACCCGGAACAGGACCTTTCCCGAACCGGAGCCCACGCGATAGAGGGCGTCGCCCATGGCAACCGCAACCGCCACGTTGCCGACGCTGAACAATATTTGGATCAGTTTCAGGCGTCTCCGCGCGTGCCACAGCGACTGCACGATCATCGCCAGGCAGGCCAGCAGCACCGTTTCCGGGAAGCTGAAGTCCATGATGCTCAACAGCACGAAGACATAGCTGACCGACATGGTTCCGGGTATGCTCGGGAGTGAAACCTTGAGCCCGGCGGCAATCAGCGCGAGGGCGAGAATACACGCATACTGGTAGGGGTCGGCACAGGTCCAGCCGGACAGGGCCCAGGCGATACAGGCGAAGCCCGCGGCGATCACGGCGCCAACATAGAGTTTCGCGCCGATTGTCATGCCCTTGCCCCGGTGCGCATAGTTACCGCGTATCTCTTGCCACGATCAGAAAACCGCTTTCGACGTGTTCACCCAGAATCCGCGTCCAGACCACTCGGGCGCGGCCGTTCACCCCGGGAAGTTCGAATTCGACGATGCTCCCGGAAAGCAACGCCGGCGAGCGGTACCGGGCGCGGAAGCCCGATTTCGCGATGTCCACCAGGTTACCGGGGACAGCGCACCCGTTCAGCCAGAGGGTCGCCTTCCCTTCGGCCGGCCGGCGGGATTCGGCGCGGCGCTCCCGGTTTGTCGAGTCTTCAACAGGCATCGATGGCCTCCGCTCGATCGGTGCGGTACAGCTTCAATTTGCGGGTCAGGGTGCGCCGGGATATGCCAAGAAGATCCGCGGCTTTCTGGTGATGACCCGAGGTCTTATGCAGGACGGCGAGAATGGCCTCCCGTTCCACCTCGTCGAGGCTCGAATCGTCGGCATAGCGAACGGGTGGCGCGGCCGGCTCGAGGGGAGGCAGGTTGGCCAGGGTGATCCGATAGTCGCGGGCATCCACCATGGCGTGAGTCACCACGTTTTTCAGCTCGCGCACGTTGCCCGGCCAGTGATAGCGTTCCAGGGCGCGCTTGACCTCCTCGGAAAAGCTGGCCTGCGCGGAATACTGCTCGAGGAAGTACTCGGCGATGGGCACAATGTCATCGCGCCGTTCGCGCAACGGAGGCACGCGGATCTGGCACTGGGCGAGGCGATAAAACAGGTCGCTGCGGAACTGCCTGCTCCTGACGGCTGCTTCCAGATCCTGGTTGGTGGCGGCAACGATCCGCGAGTCCACGGCCACTTTCTTCTGGCCGCCCACGCGGTAGTACGGCACGCCATCGAGGACGCGGAGCAGTTTGACCTGCATGCGCAGGTCCAGTTCGCCGATCTCGTCCAGGAACAGGGTGCCGGTATGAGCCAGTTCGAAAAGCCCGGCCCTGGCGGTATCGGCGCCGCTGAAGGCGCCTTTCTCGTGCCCGAAGAGCTCGCTCTCCACCAGGTGCTCGGGCAGCGCCGCGCAACTGAAATCGACCCACGGGCGGTTGGTCCGTAACGAATGGTGGTGAATGGCGCGCGCCACAATCTCCTTGCCGCTGCCGGTTTCGCCGGTGATTAGCACGGAGGCCGATGTTCGCGCCACGCGTTCGATCAGGTCCAGTACCGACCGCATCGTACGGCTGGCGACGATGGCTGTTACCCCGAGGTAATGATGCGCGTCGGACATTCGCCCCTAATCTCTTATCGCCAGGCCAGGAGCCGGTTGCGCTGTTTTATTCCTTTTTTAGGCGGCGCGCCTATTCTTTCTCCGGGAACCTCCGATTATGGAGATATGCAGGGCGATTCGTGCGCCGAAACCCTCCCGTGGCGCATGCTCCAGACGTTGGCCCAGGCCATTGCGGCGCGGATGGGACGCCAGTGCGGCCGGCTGCCGCGCGTGGCCTATTATGCCCGGGAAATCGGCCTGGTCCTCGGGTGGGACGAGGCCCGCCTGGGGGTCCTGCGGGCGGCTTCGATTCTGCACGATGCGGGGGAATTGGCGGCGCCAGCGTGGGGCGCCGCTCCAGCGCCGGCCGGCCGGCCGGCGGCGGACTCGTGGAATGCTCATGTCGTGGCCGGTGCGGCGATGCTGGAGAGCATGGGTTGTCACGGGGAAGCGGCGATGGTACGGTCCCACCACGAGTACTGGGACGGCAGCGGGTACCCGGACGGGCTCCGCGGGGAGGCGATCCCGGCGGGAGCGCGGGTTCTGGCGGTGGCGGACTGTCTGGCCGTACTGCCCCTGCCGGAAGCGCTGGAGGCGCTGCGGCGCGGATCGGGCGCTGTTTTCGATCCGGCCATTGTGACGGCGGTGGCGCGGGACTATCGGGAGATCGAGCGGGCGGTTTCCAAAGGGAACTGCGAGTCGGGGGCGGAAGGCTGGCTGGAATCGGTTTCCGGGGCGGCGCGGCGGGATGGCCTGCTGAACGAGCTGGCCGGCGTATTGGGCGACTCGCTTAGCCTGCCGGAGACGCTGGGTGAGTTGGACGCCCGCTTGCGAAGGTTGATCGGATACCACGCCATGGCGGTCTGGACGCCGCGCGAGAATCGCCTGGCCGCGGCTTACGTCAGTGGAGAAGAGGCGCGATGGCTGTGCTCGCTGGAGATGCCGTACGGCCGCGGCGTTTCGGGCCGCGTGGCCCAGACCCGAGACTCCGCTTGCAACGGCGATCCCGCGGAGGAAGCCGAGTATGCGGGAGAGGGCGCCGGCGTGAGCCCGCTGCGATCCGTGCTGGCGGTGCCGCTGGAGCGCGGCGGGGAACTGGCCGGGGTTCTGGCGCTGTACCACCGCGATTCAGGAGCCTTCCGGGAAGACGACCTGGGGGTGTTGCTGCGCATTCGGAAGAAACTGGCCGCGGCGGTGGACAACGCACTGAAATACGAATCCATCCAGAGGTTGGCGACGGAAGACCCGGCAACTTCCCTGCCCAACGAACGCGCGCTTTTCCTGAGGCTGGACGCCGATCTGGCGCGTTGCCGGCGCAATCGTGGCAGCCTGGCGGTGGTGGTGTGCGATGTGGACGGAGCGCATGGGATGGGACGGCGGTCCGGCGTTCTGCGGGCAGTTGCCGCGGGACTGCGGAGCGTCTGCCGCGAGGACGATTGCGTGGCGCGCATGGGGGACCGGTTTGTGCTGGTGCTGGGCGCCTTCGCGGAGAGCCACCTGCCGGAGATGCGCAAGCGCATTGAAGCGTTCCTGGGGGACCTCAGCCCGGCCGCGCGCGGAAAGCGCCCGCCCGCGGCGAAAGTCGCCGCCGCCTTTTATCCGGACGACGGAGGGTACGCCGAGGATCTGCTGGCTGTGGCCGAGGCGCGGATGAACCAGGCAGGACAGGGGCAGATGGCGGAAGAAGCAATCCTGCATGAAACACCGTGACCAGTCCGGCGCCGCCCGGCCATCGTTCTGGCGCGCGGCGCTCCGGCGCCTGTTGTGCCTGGCGCTGACCATCGTCCTGGCAGCCTTGCTGGCGGCGGCGCTGGTTCGCGTGGCGCCGGGATTCGGAGTTGACGAAAGGCGTCTCGACCCCCGGCTCAGCGAAAGCAGCGTTCGCGCTCTTGAAGCGGAAAGCGCGAACGACGCTAATCTGATCCGCTATTTCGGGCGGTATCTCGCCGGGCTGTGCCGGGGCGAACTGGGCCAGTCGGTATCCTTCGGCCAGCCGGTGCGCGAGTTGATTGCGGAGCGTCTGGCTGTTTCCGTCCGGTCGGCGGCGGCGGGCATGGCCTGGGCGTGGGCCACCGCGACCCTGACGGCGCTGGCTCTGGGTATGCTCAGGAGTCGTGCCTGGGGACTGGCCGCCACCATCCTCAGCGGCGGTTTGCTGTGCCTGCCGGCAGCGGTGATCGCGCTTCTGGCGCTCTACGCCGGCGTGGGGCCGGGAGCGGCCATCGGGGCCATCCTGCTGCCGCGCATTCTGCGTTACGTACACAGCATCACCGGTGCGATGACGCGGCGGCCGCATGTGCTGTGCGCGCGAGCTCGCGGAGTCGAAGGGCCGGCCCTGCTGGTGCGCCATGTGTGGTTGCCGGCGTCGGCCGAACTACTGGCGCTGATTGGCGTTTCGGTGAATATGGCCCTGGGCGCGACGATTCCCGTGGAGGCCCTGTGCGATTCGCCCGGGGTGGGCCAGTTGGTCTGGCAGGCGGCGCTGGCTCGCGACCTGCCGGTGGTGGTCAATGTCACCATCCTGATCGCGGCGATCACGGCCTCGGCCAACCTCTTATCGGACGCCGTACGCAGTGCGATGTGGAGGGAAGCATAGATGCAGCGCGCCGCCCTCGCGATACTTGGCGCAACGCTGATCGTCCTGTTGTGCGCCAATTGGATCGCACCCTTCGGGTACCAGCAGCAGTTTCGCGAGGACGTGGGTGTCGGACCGTGCCGCCAGTATCGTCTGGGTACGGATGCGCTGGGACGGGATCGGTTGTCGCGCCTTATCTATGGTGGCCGCATTTCCATGGTTTTGGCGCCGGTGGCGGCGCTGCTGGCGGTGACGCTGGCGCTGCTTGCCGGGTTGACCGCCGGGTTCCTGGGCGGCTGGTGGGAACGGGTGATGACAACTGCCATGGACCTGTGCCTGTCCCTTCCGTGGCTTTTCCTGCTGCTGGTGGTGAGGGCCCTGCTCCCCCTCAACGCCGACCCGGCTGCCTCCATCGTGGCCACGTTCGCGTTACTGGGTTTGCTCGGCTGGGCCGGCCCTTCCCGCATCATACTGGCGGCGGTGAAGCGGCATCTGGCGTCGGATTTCGTGCTGGTTGCGCGGAGCGCGGGCTGCTCGCCATGGCGCATTGCGCTGGTCCAGGTGCTGCCCAATCTGAGTCCTGTGGCGGCGGCGCAGTTCTGGGTGACCGCGCCCGCGTTCCTGCTGAGCGAAGCTAACCTGGGGTTGCTGGGCCTGGGAGTGGCCGAACCGGTGCCCTCCTGGGGCAACCTGTTGCGCGAGATGGAAAACCTCTCGCAGGTCGCGCGCAACCCCTGGGTGGCGGCTCCTCTGGTGGCCCTGGTGATGGTAGTGAGTTGCTTTCAACTGGCCGTTTCGACGGGGGAGGCTTTCGAGGCATGAGCTTCTCCGAGGAACTCGCGCAAAACGGACCACGGCCGCGCCGACAGAGCCTGCCCGTCCCTGACCGCGATGGCGTCGCGGCCGTCGGCCTTTGCGCTCTCGACGATGCCCTGACCGGGCCACAGGACAGCGGCGTTTCTCCCGGCCAAAGAGCCTTGCTTTCGCTCAAGCTCTCGGTAGATTACCGGAACAAACCGGGAGTATTGCACGAGGTAATGTTCGACATTCTCCCGGGTGAGGCTTTTGGCCTGGTGGGGGCGAGCGGGTCTGGCAAGAGCACTATCGCGCTGGCCATCCTGCGGTTGCTGGATATGCGCGGCGGCTCGGCGCGCGGATCGATTCTTTTTGAGGGCCGCGAATTGCTGACCTGCAGGGAAAAGGAGATGCGGCAGTTGCGCGGGCGCAGGATCGGACTGGTGCCGCAAAGTCCGGCCTCCGCGCTGAACCCGGCACTGCGCCTGGAGACGCATTTGCGGGAGGCGTGGCAGGCACACTCGGCACGACCCTGGAAAGAGGCGCGAGCCTCGGTTCGCCAGCTCTTGTGCCGCCTGGAACTGCCCGCCGACGAGTCGTTTTTGCGGCGTTATCCCCACCAGATCAGTGTCGGGCAGGCCCAGCGGGTGCTCATCGCCATGGCGGTGCTTCATCGGCCAGCGTTGTTGATTGCCGATGAGCCGACCAGCGCTCTGGACACTGCGGCGCAACGCGAGATCCTCGGGTTGTTACGGGGCCTCAACCGCGGGTTCGCCATGGCGACTCTGTACATCTCACACGACCTGGCATCGGTGGCCGCTCTTTGCCAGCGCGTGGGGGTGTTGGCGGGAGGCCGGCTGGCGGAGTGCGGACCGGTGGAGACGGTGTTAGAGACGGCAATCGAATAAGGTTCTCCGAATCCGCGAAAACGCCGGCAACAGGACTCGCTGAATGCGATCGGCGGCGGCCGGGCGTTCCCGTACCAGCGGTGTCCGCGTGCGCGATGGATCCCGCAACTTGCGAATTGGAGCGAAGGGCACAAAGCTCTCCGGCACCCGAATCGTGAGTCATGCCGTTCGATCTGAGTGCATGGCTTGATATCGGGACCAGCCTCGCCGCCATTCAGGAAGACCATCGTCTGCGCCGCTCCGGTGATACAGCGAATCCCTCTTTCGCTTTCCACGCCAAGAGGCAGTCAATCGCTGCGCATCCCGTTGCTTGCGGGCCGCGATTTCGAGCACTGCAAAGCGCGGTGTACGGCATGGCGGGCCTTGACGGGCGCACCCTCGTCCCGGTCGGCGCCATCCTGCTGGCAGTCGCGGCCGCCGCCAGTCTCATCCCCGCGCTGGGGGTGACGCGGCTGAACCCGGCGAATACGTTGCGCGACGAATAGTCGCGGGGGCAACGCCGTGCGCTGGCACTCGTGAGCAATCGCCCGCTTACCGGGCCACCCACTTCGCCAGGCCCGCGTTCCCCGCGCTGTCGTAGACGCGGATGGCCACCAGATGCTCGCCGGGGCTCAGGTGCAGCACGTGAATGTGAAACTGCGCGTGCGGAGTGTCGGTAATCCCGCCCACGGCCTCCACCGGCATCCACGGCCCGGCGTCCACCGAGTACTCGCAGCGCCGCAGGGAGGAGGCCGCATCGCGCGCCTCCACGTCGATGTCCGCCTGATCGTTGCTGCGCCTGCCCGCGGTCACCGTCACCATCGGCGGTGTGTTGTCGATCAGCACCGGCGAGCTCACCAGCTCGGCCTCGCGGGCGCTGTCGGGCCCGTTCGACGGCCGGTCGGAGGCGAGCACGCGGAACAAATAGCGCCCGTCGGCGAAGGCGTCGTTGTCCAGCAGCAGAGTGTTCTCGAAGAGGTTCGCGCGAAGCAGCTTCCACTCGGTCTCGTCCTCGGCGCGGAACCAGACGCTGTACACCAGCTTGTCGCCCTCGGGGTCGTCGGCCTGCCAGGAGATCTGGATTTGCGAGTTGCCCGCGCGCGAGAGCGTCTGCGTGGGCGTGCCCTGGGAGGTCTGCGGCGCGGCCTCGCCGGTGTCGGTGACGGTCACCGAAAAACTGGCGTTGGAGGCCGTGCCGGCGGCGCTGGCGGCCTTCTGCGCGGAGCTCGGGGCGCCGGCCTGCGTGCTCACCACGATGCTGCGGATCACCGGCGGCGAGTTCTGCGGCAGGTAGGAAACGGAGATGTTCTCCAGTGACGCGTCGCCGCCCAGAGTCGCCCTCCACTGGATGTAGCGGGCGTTGGGACTCTCCACGCGCTGGACGTCCGCGCTGGCGCGCAGCGGCTGCCAGTCGCTCCAGGTATCGTCCGGCCGGGCCGAGTTGCCGGCTCGCGTCTCGAAGGTTACGCCGCCGGAATGGCCGCCATCGCGCCACCAGATACGGCCCCAGCGCGCCACCGCTCCCGCGTCGTGCACCGGGGATTCGTAGACGCCAGCCGCCTTCTTTCGTTCGGAGAGCCGGAACAAGCGGCCGGTCTCGGCGGTGGCCGCCAGCAGGCCCGCCGAGGTGGCCAACAATCGCGTACCCTCGCCTTCGCCAGTTTGCGCGATCAGCGCCGCCTTGCCATTCTTCAGCAGGCGATAGATGCGTCCCTGCGCATCGGTGGTCACCAGCAGCGAGCCGTCCGGCCGCAGCACCAGGTCGTAGATGTTCTCTTCCTTCGAGCTCCAGATGGTCTCGACGGTATTGTCCGGATTAATGCGATAAACCGCCGATTTATCCACGCCCGGCGTTTCCACCACGGGCAGCGACGGCAGGACCTGCTGCACCGCCTGAGGAGCGGCCGCCTGCTTCGCCGCCACCTTCACATCGGGCCCGGCCTGGGCGGACGTGTCCGTCACGGTGACGGAAGCAGAGGCGGCGGCGGTTCCGGCGATGCCGGAGGCGATAGAGACGGGCATCTGCATAACGCCGCGCGTGGCGATGGAGCCGCCCATGGCCGCCGCATAGATGGTTCCCTCGGCGTCCGCGACAATGGTGCGGATCTCCGGCAGGCCGGCGCTGTACAGCGCGAACGCTTTTCCCTTCGTGCCGATCCGGTACAGGATGCCGTTCGGCTCGGTGCCGGCCAGCAGCCTTCCCTGGCGGTCGAAGGCCAGCGAGGTGACGTGCGACTGGCCTGTTTCGTACCACAGCTCGCTCGCACCGGAGGGGTCCACCCGGTAAACGTTGCCGGGAAGGCCGGTCCCCACAAACAGAGAGCCATCCAGCGATGCGGCCACGGCCCAGATATATTTCGCTTTGGGCGCGAAGACGTCGGCCGCCTTCCCGTGTTCGAGCCGCACCAGCTTGCCGTCCGGCGACGATGCCGCGTACACGCGCCCGTCCGGCGCTACGGCGACAGCGAACACTTCGGGCTGATCCGCGGTCCACACCACCGACGACGTGCCGTCCGGAGCAATGCGATAGACGCGTCCGCGATTGCCCGTCCCGGCGTACACCGCGCCGTCGGACGCCTGGACCACGCTCCAGATGGCCGGCTGGCCCGAGGTGAAAACCGGCGTCATCTCCGGCGCGAGGCTCAGCCGCCCGTCGCGATCGAGCGCGACGCCATCGAAGCGCCCGCGCACCAGATCCTGCCAGGAGTTCAGCTCCCACGTCGTGGTGGTTGCGGCGCCCAGCGACACGGCGGCGGCGCACGCCAGCAGTAAAGTCCTCATTCCTTCACTTCCACTTGCACCGTTTTCGATCCGCTGATCACGTTGTCTCCGCCATCGATTTCCAGTTCCGCCAGCCCCGACCCGCGCAGCAGCGAGAGCACTCCGGGCGCGCCCTGGCTGCGCGCCAAAATGAGCGCCAGCGAGGGCGGCGGGTCCGGCAGATCCGCTCCCTGCACCTGATAGGCGGGATCGGTGGTCCACACCCGCACGTACGCCTTCGTATTGGGCCGCAGATCGTTCAAAAAGGCCAGCACCTGCGTGGGCGATTTTGGCGCCTGCCCGATGGTCTGGGCATAGTTCAGCAGGTTCGTGGTGAAGGCGTCGGACACCGTGAACTGCAATGCGCCCACCGGCGTCCCCACGGGCACGTTGTAGCGGACCGTCTTCTGCACTGCCTCGCCGTTGTCCCCTTCGAGCGCGACGGCGATGTCCACCGCCTCGCCCGGCCGCACGGCCCGCCGCGAGGCCGCGATCTGATCCACCTGCAGCACACGCCTGCGCTCGGACGCACCGATGGCCAGGCGCACGTCGCGCACCTTGAGAGCGCTGAAGCCCGCCTCCAGCGCGTAGGCGAACGGCGAAGCGATGGTCAGCGAGGCCTGCTGGGGCACGGCGAAATCCCCGGAGAACGTGTTGTCCACGCGCAGCGGGGGCGTGCCGTCCTGGAAATCCACCTGGCCGCGGATGGTGAACGTCGCCGCGCCGAAGGTGCGCTCGGTGGCGTCGATGGCGGAGAACACCGCCATCTGCAGCAGCAGCGGCGAAAGGATGGGATCGATGGCCATGCGCATGCGGTAGTGCGATACGGCGCCGTTCGCCCCGTTTACGTCAATGGCCACCGGGGCCGTTTCCGCCTGGCGGCCCAGCTCGCCCGCGATGGCCGTGCTGCGATCCTGCAGGATGGCGCCCATCCACTCGCGCGCCGTGGAGATCTTGAACGAAGCCAGGTAGTTCGGCAGAATTGCGATCACGTCCGCGCGCGCGAACGGCAGCTCGGTATCGCCCACCGACAGGAACTGGTGCCCGAACGCGTAGACGCGCTTGCCGTCGATGGCGGTCACGGTGCCGTCGGCGCCCACGCTCATGTCGCCGGACATGAGCTCGACGGTGATCATTTCGCCGGGGCGCAGTTCGGATGCCTTGCCGATGCCGGGCGCGGGATGGCCTCCGCCGGCGAGGCCCTGGCGCGGTTCGAGCCCCAGCCGCTTCAACTGCGGCGCGAAGTAATCGACGGTGCGTTCGCTGAATCCGCTGAAGGACACCGGGGTGCTGATGGCGGCCATGCGCGCGTTTCCCAGGCCCACTGTGCCCGCCGGCTGCACGTTCGCGGTCAGCTCGGGAGCGAACAGCGCCGGGCGCGCGGCGGCCTGCTTCGGCCCAGAGACGCCGGTGCGCAACATGTCCTCAATGGGCCGGATGCCGGCGATGGGTTCCTTCGAAAATGGAAAGGCCAGCGCGACCGCGCCCACCAGCCGGCCGTCGATGTAGACGGGGCTGCCGCTCATGCCCTGCATCACGCCCGCGTTCTCGATGCCGGCGCCGGAAAGCCGCGCCAGGATAATGGACTGCCGCGGGCCAATGTTCTCCAGAACGCCGAGAATCTCGACCTGAAACTCCTCGATTTTATTGCCCGCGATCACCGTTCTGCCGACGCCGTGCTGGCCGGCGCGCACGTCCCGCAACGGGAAAACCGCCATTTCAGCGAAGCAATTGGAGACGGCTATCAGAACCAGCCAGAAGCGCCAGGGCACTAACGTCATTCTAGCCTGTCACCTGGAGCTTGAACTGACGACTCACGGTAGAATGTAAAGGTGCGCAACGAATTCACCGCGATTGTCGAGCAGGATGGCCCCTGGTTCGTGGCGTACTGCGCCGAGGTGCCCGGCGCCAACGGCCAAGGCAAAACGCGGGAAGAATGCCTGGCGAACCTGCACGAGGCGATTGCCCTCATTCTTGAGCACAGGCGAGAAGAATCCCTGCGCGCTTTGCCCCCCGACGCCCGCCAGGAACCCGTAATCGTCGGATGAGACGCGAGGGGCGCCTCCGGCACCTTCGCCGCTGTGGTTGCGTGCTACGCCGGGAAGGCAAAGAGCATACTCTCTGGGAAAACCCGCAGACCGGTCACGCTGAAGCCGTTCCTCGTCATGCCGAGATCGCCAATCTGCTGGCGAGAAGGATCTGCCGCAAGCTATCGATCCCGGACCCGCCGGGCTAACGGTATCCTCTTGAGCGGTGGGGAACTTGCGAACAAGGGTCTACAGTCCGGCCCGTCCTCTGGGTTTTTCCAACATCCGACTCGCCGACGTACAATACCCACAAAGGAGTTTTCATCGACAATGGGTGATTTCCCCCGCAATGGGAGTGGATTCGCCACCTGACGCCCGGGGTGGGCAGGGTCACACGTTCGTGGTTCGACGCTCTGACAAGGCCGATTCCACGGAGTACGTTTTGAAGCGCCTGATAAACCCCAAGCGAGAGGACTACTTCGAGCGCGAAATCAAAGCGTGCATGACTTTGGATCATCCGAACGTCCTGAAGGCACTGGAACACGGCCGAACGCCCAAAGGGAAGTCCTTCTTGATTACGGAGTACTGCGCCGAGGGTTCTCTGGAGGGCGGGCCGCGATTCGGTACCCCTACGGCTGGACTTCGATTCTCTGAGCAGATCGTGGCGGGTGTTGCACGCGCTCACGCGCAGCCGCACCCGATCTACCATCTGGACCTCAAGCCGGAGAGCATTCTCTTGAGAGGCAATAGCCCCCTTTGTTGGCGACTTCGGCAGCGGTTTCATAGAAGACGACCAGGTTAGCCTGGCCAGGGAGGGGCAGCGCGGGTTCAGGTATTACTGCCCTCCGGAACTAAGGGGACCCAAGAATCAATGGCAATCCTCAACTGTCCGCAGCAGATGTCTATTCCACTTGGGAAGGTCCTCTATTGGCTGTCTACCGGCGAAGTGTACGATGGACACGAAGAGGCGATTGGCGAACCTCTTCGCGTCCCACCGTGAGGTTTCGGTAGCGCTGCGTAAGCAGGTAAAGTCCCGTTCTGGTCAGTGCTGATCCCGCGCTCTGGCTGAAGCAGGGGGGGCGGAACTTCTTGTGGAGTCGTTGGTCGACTTCGTCGCATGTTTTCGTATTCCTTGTGTTCATGGTCTGCCAGCTCCTCCAGATAGTCCTCGTACCCGACCGTTTCTGGCGAAAAGCCAATTCGGAAAACCCGGTTACTCCGAGTAACCTCTCTGTCGTCGCGTGCGCCTTTACGGTCGAGCCGTGAGAATCCCAATTCATTCGAAAGGAAGGTTAGGCCAACATGTTGAGCAGACGGGATCTGTTGAACATCATTCCCGCCGGTGCGGCGACCTGCATGGGCTGTGCAAGTCTAGCCCTGTGCGCAGAGAAGTCCACGGATTCAACCGCCTTACCGGCCACTTCGACGGGCCCTGGTGCGAGCGCGGACATGACCTGGGAACAGGCCTTCAGGTTTCGCTACAAGGGATACATCCGCCTGATGAAGAGACTCTCGTCGCTAATTGGCAACGATAAGTTCCCAGCGCTGTTAGCCGATGCGTCATCGGAGGCAGCCGCAGAAGCACCCATGAAGGTAAAGCCGGAACCCGGCCTGGATATGGAGAACTTCATCCGCTACTTTCTGAACGAGCTGATGCCCGCTCCGATCTTCCGTTCTGCTCTCAAATGGGAAATCGTCGAAAAGAGCTCAACGGCCCTCGAATTCAGGTTTTCGCAATGCCTCTGGGCCAGTACGTTTCGCGCCGAGGAGGCTGGCGAGATCGGGTACGCGACTGTGTGCTATGGAGACTACGCATACACTAAAGCGATCAGCCCTCGCATCAAGTTGATCCGCACAAAGACGCTCATGCAGGGCAACGATTGCTGCAACCATCGTTTTGTCGTGGACAGCTGATACAGCGCTCGACTTTTCGCCACATTACCTCTTCCTTGTCGCCAGGATACGCCGGACCGAGGTGCGGTCGATCTGAAGCCGGCGGGGAGATCTCGGCTTTGGCGACGCCGGCGCGATACAGTTTGCGAATCTCAGTGGTTTGAAGCCCAGCGGTTATTGGCCGGCCCAGCCGTTTGCCGTTCTGCCGCGCCTGGGCGAGACGGGCGCGAGTTCGTTCCCTTAGAATCTCTCTTTCGAACTCAGCAAAGATTGCCAGCAGACCGGCCATCGCGCGGCCTGTCGGCGTGGTCAGATCCAGCGGTCAGCGATACGACTCCCCCGCACCTTCGCGCGAATGGTCGCGGCCATCCTGCCCTCTTGCGGTTGGCGAACCGCGGCGAACCGTGCACGATTAGCCGACGCCGCGAATCTCCATCAGCTTCTCCGGGGCCATACTAAATGCGAACTTGCCGACGGCGTCCGGTGTGGGAACGGCCTGCGCGGCCGCGCTCTGATTGCCGCCGCCGGGGTGGCGTGCGCATGAACATCCGCTTCGGTCAGGGCGTACGAGCCGGGCACCTCGTCGCTTGTGGCGCAGTTCCCGACCGCCGCGGACAACGTCTTCATGCAGAGCGCGGGGAGGTCCTGGTATTTCACGTGAAGGCGGCTCACGATGGCCATATCCGCGGTCATGGAGAGCTCGGTATGCTGGGCGATCTGCCCCGGACGCCTCTCGACAATGCCGTCGAACTGATACAAGCGGAAGCTGCCGCGCTGAACGAATCCAACGTATGCAATCCTCACACGGAACCTTTCTATCGAGAGAACAGACGTGAGCGGCGAGGGGATTTGCTCAGTTCAGTCGGCATCTCAAGTATACGCCGCGCAGCGCAGGAAAGCGCGTGCGATCGCGGCGGCATCCCCGGAATCTGCCTCGGGCATCGCCGGGACGTGCTATCCTTGAGTTGTCTTTGCCAACGCCGCCGATTAACGCACTGTCCCACATTGCCCGGTCCTACCGTCTTTGTCCGATCTTGCCCGATTAGCTGCTCTGCAAATTCAGAAGGAAAACCAAAGTGAAGAATATTTTTGTAGGGAATCTCAGCTTCGGGGCGACCGAGGCTTCCATCCGTACCATGTTCGAACCGTTCGGTGCAGTTGACCGCGTCAACATTGTGACGGATCGCGATTCGGGCCAACCCAGAGGGTTTGCGTTTGTCGAAATGAGGAGTGATGACGAAGGGAATCGCGCAATCGGCGATCTCAACGGCAGAGAACTCGATGGCCGGAACCTGAACATCAACGAAGCACGTCCGAAACCGGAGCGCGGATCGGGCGGCGGCGGTCAACGCCGCTGGTAGTCCGCTCCATCGCCATGCCAAACGGGCGGCTCACAAGGGCCGCCCAGCGTTCCATCGTCCCGCGTAGTTCGCCCTCCGCCGCGAGAGGCTTCCTGCTCCCCCACATTGCCGGACGCACAGAGCGCACTGGGCCGCCAGCATGGGTGCGCGACACAGAACAGGCGGCGTCAGCCGCATACTCACCGGCACCGCAAAAACGCGGCTCGGCGCCGCGTGTCCCATCCGTGATCGCTGGCAGCATCCACTTTCACGTCGCGCCCTGGCCGCCCGCCTGGACAAACCCACACAATGAGCCCATACTGGTTAACGAGCGAGCGCTTCTGCCCGCTCGCAGATCATCTGGGCTAAGTCGGGTCATCTGATCTCTCCCTCTTAGGAATCGCTCAAAACCGGGGAGTTGCCATGTTTGATTCCCGCGCCAGGCCAATCGGCTCTCTCATGCCGGCCACCGGGGCGATGATCTGCAGCGTACCTGCGATAATGGACTGCTGGACGTTATGAAACAAATCACGCTGAAACTCACCGCGGAAGAACTGAAGGTCCTGACTGCGCTCGCCTCGGATCAGTTATTCCGGAAGGAATTCATCGATCCTAAAATGCCCGGCTTCCGACCGGACTTCGATGGGCTCAAACTTGGCAAGGCGCTGGTTGGACGCCTGCGGCTCATGGCTGACGAGGGCGCCGCGAAGAGAGCGCCGCTTCCGAGAATGAACGGGGCGGGGGCTTGAAGAGCCCGTACACAGGCGCCGTGCACAGGATCCGCGGCCTGTTCCGCGACCGCTTGCTTTCGCGTTTCCGCCAATGGTTCGGGCGTACGCTCCCGCAACCGCCGCCCGCGCCGGTTTGCGCGAGCCAGCCCACCGTGGCATTTGCCGGGCCGCCGTTGACGGGCAGGAAGAAGATCGTGAATGGCACAAAGAGTATTTCTGTCAGGAGCACCAGGATGAATTTCATTCTCACGGGGTTCACCGAGGATACAGGGTTCCGCGTGTTCGCGTTCCAGGGGATTGGAGCGAACGGAACACGGTTGGACTATACGGTTAAGGCCGATCTTGGCCTGAGCCGGACTTACGGCATCCGGCTGCAGGAACTCCCTCTCTTGTGCCGCGGAATGCTGGATCGGCTGCCGGACGGCGCGGAGGCTCGCTCGGTGACCTTCACCGAAGAGGGGATGCGTTTGCACGCGGACAACCTCGCCGCCCAACGGGATGCAGCCCGCAAGCGAAAGGCGCCGCCACGGCCTCCCACCGAACAGGCCGCGACGCGTTGGCGAGCCGCGCAGCCGTAGAGGTTGGTATGAACAAGCGGATTGAGAAGCGACATAAGCGTCAGGTGTTGCGGGCGAAACAGCGGGTGAGACTCTCCGAGCCCGATGTAAGGACACCGGAAGAGATTAAGGCCGCCCGCGAAGCGAGCCGCCCCGATAGCGCCCGTGGCTACGGCTCCAGCGCCGTGCCTTCGTTCCGGGCCAGGACGGCGCCCACCACGGGCCGCGCCGCGAAGTCCGATCTTTCGGGCTGATGAATCGAGCTGAAATGACTGTATTTTCCGCGCACTGTCCACATTGCCGGTCCGTCGAATTCAGAGGCGTCGGCGTTCGAAATGCCGTCGAGACGTTTCTGCACTTTATCCTCCTGCCCTACCGGTGCTCTCTTTGCGGCCACCACTTCTTCCTGTTTCGTTGGCAGGCTCCCATTGCCGGGACCGCCTGAGCGTTGAACAGGCGGCGCGGTAAGCACCCCTCGGCGGCCCTTGGAGATGAGCTGGCGCGAGTATCACGAGCTTACGAAACACAGCGTGGAATCGTTGCGCCGAACCCAGCATAGTCTCGACTGGGAGAACATGCCCGATCCGTTCCGGCACTACGAGGGCGTGCCGGTTCTCGACCTGCCCGCGGACCCTCCACCTCCTGAAGCCCCGGCGCTCGCATTGCTTCAGGGCGCAAACGGCGCTGCGCAGGCCACCGGCGGTCCCGCGTTGCTCTCGCAACTGCTGTTTTATTCCGCGGCGATCAGCGCGTCGAAGCGGGTCCCCTCCACCGGATATCGATACGCGTTGCGCGTGAATCCGTCCTCCGGCAATCTGCACCCAACCGAGTTCCACTTCCTCACTCGCGGCCTGCCGCAATGGCCCGGCGGGCTGTACCATTACCGTCCGTCTTCGCACATGGCGGAGCAGCGCGCCGTCGGCCACCTCGATATGGCAGCGGCCGGCGGCGATGCGCCTGTCGTGTTTGTGCTCACCAGCATTGCCTGGCGGGAAGCATGGAAATACCGGGATCGGGCGTACCGGTATTGCCTCCTCGATGTGGGGCACGCATGGCAGGCGCTCGCGCTGGCGGCCCGGGCTCTCGGCTGCGACAGCTTCGCGGTGGGCCATTTTCCCGACGACGAAGCCGCGCGGCGCTACCGCTTTCATAGCGACGAGTGGCCCCTGCTCATGGTCAGGTTGTCCGGCAAACCGATCCCGCTGCGCGCTCCGGACAGCGGGGAAACGGCCTGGTTCGGTGGGAAGGCCAACCAGCTCTCCAGCCAGCAGGTGGCCTACCCGAGGATCGAGGCGATCCACGCCGCGACGAAGCTGCCGGAAGACTGCGGGCCTGCACCGGTGTCCGAGCCGGCGCCGGCGGGCTCCGGCGACCTTCAGCTATGTGCACCCGCCTCATCGGCCCGCGCCTTTGGCGAAGTGGCCCGAACACGGCGCTCGGCGCTCGATTTCCGGGGTGGGAGCGAATCGATGTCTCGCGCCCAGCTTTCCGCCGTTCTCGCGGTGACGGCGCAGCCGCTTTCCTGCGATTTCGGCGGCGCTCGCTTCGTTCAGCTCTATTTGTATGCGCACCGCATCCACGGGTTGGAGCGCGGCGTGTATCGATACTGCCCGGGGCAAGCCGAGCTGGAACGGATCCGGTCCGGCGATCAGCGCGCCGCGGCGGCGGGCCTCAGCCTCGGGCAGGACCTTGCCGGTAATGCGTGCGTGGCATTCTCGATGGTTGGCGATCTCGACCGCGCCGTTCGCGCCCATGGCGACCGCGGCTACCGCTACGTCCACTTCGAGGCCGGCGCCGTGGGACAGCGGCTCTATCTTGCCGCGGAGGCGCTGGGACTGGGAGCGACGGGGATAGGCGCATTCTTCGACGACGAGGTGCACCGTTATCTGAATCTCGACTCCAGCGGCCGGCAGGTGGTGTACCATTTCGCGATCGGTCACCCGGCGCCCGACCCGCGCGTGGTTGCCTCAGATCAAATACGCCGAAACTCAACCACGGTTCTCAACGTCGAGTAGCCAGGCGCCAGACAGAGCGCCTGGCAACAGCAAGCGGCGCAGTCCGCGGAAGTGACCGAAAAGGGCAGGATAATGCCGGAGGAGGCCTTATGAGTACCGGTATCTTGCGGTATTCGGCGTATGCCGCCGTGATTCTCTTCTCTTCGTCCATTGCTTCGCCGCAATCCGCGACGTCCTCCGCTGAAAACGAAGTCAGCTTCAAAGCGGAAACCAATCTGGTGCTCGTGCCCGTGGTGGTGCGCGACGCACAGGGAAATGCCGTCGGAAATCTGCGCAAAGAGGACTTCCAGGTTTTCGACAAAGGAAAATCGCAGGTAATTACGAAATTCGCCGTGGAGGAGACCTCGGGGAGGGTAGCGGAGGACCGCAGCCTGCCGAGCCCGGACAAGTGGGATCCATTGCCGCCGGGCGTGACATTCGCAAACAAGGCCCCGGCATTGGCGCCGATCGTCATCCCGCAGCATTTCGTGGCGCTGGTATTCGACGATCTCCATCTGAAGATCTGCGGCCCCGATCCGCCTCCCGGTTACATCGGATGCTCCTCCGATCTGGTATACATTCGCGACGCCGGCCAGAAGTATATTGATGGCCTGAAGCCGGCCGATCGCGTCGCCATTTTCACCACTTCGGGCCAGGTCACCCTCGATTTCACCTCCGATCGCGCGAAGCTTCGCGAAGCAATCCTGAAACTCACGTCGGGCGCACCCGTGCTCCAGACGGTCAATGGCTCAGGTCTTGCCGATAATGCTGTCGAATGGGAAACGCGCGCGGTGGTGACGCAGTCCGGAGATATCGTTCGGCGAATGGCCACGCTTCCCGGCCAGCGGACAATCGTCCTGATGTCACCGGGCATGATGCTGGAATCGGCCAGCGCCAAAACATGGACGTTCGTGCCGGACACCATGCACTTGATCGACAGCGCGATTCGATCCCGCGTGGTAATCAACAGCCTGGACGCTCGCGGCCTTACGTACGAGCGCGCCGGAACTTTCCACGAGTTCATGTTCCGAGTGACCGACGGCACCGGCGGCAAGTTCATTCGCGATACCAACGATTTGAACGGCGGTCTGGAGCAGTTGGCCGCAACGCCGAAATACATCTATGTTTTGGGCTTTTCGCCGCAGACGCTGAAGCCGGATGGCAGTTTCCATACGCTCAGCGTAAAGCTGTTGACCGGGCACAAGCTCGACCTGCAGGCGCGGAAAGGATATTGGGCCCCTGACGCTAAGGAGCTGGCGCGGAAGCAGAATGAGCCGGTTTCCGCGAAGACGGCGGACGCTCCCCGTGTAAGCGAGACGGAAACGAAGGAAGTGGCCGAGGAGCTTGGTATCGCGGTGGCCACAGCGAAGCCGCCGGAGCTTCCCGAAGCGGCGCTGGTGACGGCGCCCGCTCCGGAGCCGGCCAAAGCGCCCGCCGCCGTGCCCGAAATCGCCACCGAGGACCAGCCGGTGACATTCAAGGCGCAGAGCAACCTGGTGGAGGTTCCCGTCGTGGTGCGAGACCGCGAAGGTCACGCCATCGGAAACCTCCGCAAAGACGACTTCCGCCTCTTCGACAAGGGCAAGCGCCAGGACATCACGAAGTTCTCCGTGCAGAAGGCGGCGGCCGCGGCGGACGCAGTTGCGCCAGAGTCGCACGCCGCCGGCGCCTCCACTGCAGCAGTCGCGCCGCCGCCTTTGCCTGGCCACTTCATCGCGTTCGTTTTCGACGACGTGCACATACAATTCGCGGATCTGCCGCAGGTGCGCGACGCCGTCCGGCGCTATCTCAGCTCATCGCTCCAGCCCGGAGATCGCGTCGCCCTTTTCACCACCTCAGGCAAGATCGCCGTCGACTTCACCGACAAGCCCGCAGTGCTGGACGAGGCGCTGCTGAAGATTCGCCCCAGCCCATTTACGGCCTCCGCCCTTCGTTCCTGTCTGTACATCAGTTACTTCCAGGCGGTGCAGATCGACCAGCAGGTCTCGCTGCATCCTGTCTATCCGGACGATATTGCGAGGTCGGTAGCGCTTAAGACCGCGGTTTACGACGTCGGCCGATGTCTGCAACTGAGCGATCCCATGTCCACCTTCGATGCCGCGGTGCAGGAAGCGCGCGATGCCTTCCTCAACGGAAAACAGGAATCGAGAGCGGACCTGGCAACGCTGAGCAACATTGTTCGGCGCATGGCGGTGATGCCCGGACACCGGCGCATCGTACTGGCGTCGCCCGGCTTTTTCGTTTCGCCCGAGCTTCAGGACCAGGGGTCCGACCTCATTGCACTGGCCATCCGTTCGAAGGTGCTGATCAGCACGATTGACGCGCGTGGCGTCTGGACAAGTTCGGTGTACGATGCGAGCCAGCCCGGTTCCGGTGGGCCGCCTCCGGCGGACGTGATCACCTTCAAAGAGACGGATGGAACGGTGGCCGACGACGAGCTGGTAGCGCTGGCGGAGGGAACCGGTGGAACGGCGAACTTCAACAACGATTTCGACGGCGGTGTTCGCAAAGCGGCGGCGGCTCCCGAATACCTCTATGTGCTGGGCTTCGTGCCGCAGAATCTCAAGCTCGATGGCAGCTTCCACACTCTGAAGGTGACGTTGAACTCCGGTGAGAAAGCGAGTCTGCAGGTGCGCCGCGGGTACTGGGCGCCAAAACACGCCGAGGATGCCGGAGCGCTTTCGAAGCAGGAGATCGAGGACGCCGTGTTTTCGCGCGACGAAATCCACAATCTTCCCGTGGAACTGCACACGCAGGTGACCGGATCCGGCGACGAAGCGAAGCTGAACGTTCTGACCAGCGTGGATCTCAAGCTGATCCACCTGCGCAAAGCGGACGACCGCAACCGAAACGATCTGACCATAGTGGCCACGGTATTCGATCCCAATGGCAATTTTGTCGCCGGCGCGCAAAAGATTCTGCAGCTTCGTCTTCGCGACGCCACCGTGCAGGGTCTGGACCAAAAGCCTCCTGTCACTATCCCCACGAAGTTCGACATGAAGACCGGCGCATATCTGGTCCGGCTGGTGGTGCGGGACGCCGAAGGCCAGCAACTCACGGCGGAGAATGCAGCGGTACAGATCCCGTAATATAGGGGCATGCGTACAGCGCTCTTGTTCGCCCTGACTGCTATTTCGTTCACGGGCACCACTGCCCAGACGGATTCCGGCGAGGTTTTCAAGGCGGGGGTCACCGTGATCCAGGTGCCGGTGGTTGTTCGCGACCACGATGGAAACGTCGTGAGCAATCTCGGCAAGGACGATTTTCAGCTCTTCGACAACGGAAAGCGGCAGGAGATAACCAGCTTTTCGGTGGAGAATCCGGGGAGCCAGGCCGCGCCGGACAGATCGCTGCCCGACCCAAACGCTCCCGCCACGCAGCCCGCAGGTGGCACCGGAATGGCTATTCCCGAGCGCTTTGTCGGATACCTTTTCGACGATGTCACAATTCGGGATACCGGCGATCTGACGCGCGTCCGCGATGCCGCCGCCCGGCAGCTTGGCGCGTTGCAGCCTGGCGATCGCGCGGCGGTCTTCACGGCGTCATGCCGCGTAGGAGCGGATTTCACCAGCGACCGGACAAAGCTGCAGGACGCGGTGGCGCGGCTGCAATTGGGCCCGGTGCAGTTGTGCAGAGTGTCGCGGAGCCAGGTACTGCAGTTGGAGCTGTTGAAAGCCCTTGTGAAAAAGATGTCCAATCTGCCTGCGCGGCGGGATATCATTCTCGTCTCGTCCGGTTTCTTCGTAGGACCCGATCGCACGAAAGACGAGGTGGAGCTGATTGATGCCGCAGTTCGCGCCAAAGTGTCGATCCACGCGGTCGACGTCGGCGAGTCGGCTGCATTCGCCACCGGCAACGATGCCGCTTCCGGCAATCCGGGCTCAGGCCGGGGGCAGCGCTACCCCAACCCGGCGAATCCTCTTGTGCTGGCGGAGATGGCTCATGGGACCGGCGGCACGTATGTATCGGGGAACGACTTCGCCTTGAGCTTCCGCAAGCTGGCCACCCCGGAGAGTCATTACGTGCTGGGCTTTATTCCCAATGCCAAAGCAGACGGCAAGTTTCATCAGTTGAAGGTCAAGCTGGAAAACTCGCGGAAACTGACCGTCGAGGCTCGCAATGGGTATTACGCTCCGCAGCGTTCCGAATGACCGCTGCGCCGCGCACGGCCGGCGGCATCCGCACGACAATCCGAGCGCACCGCGCTATGACGCCCTGCGCCTGACAAATCAGGGGCAGCCAGCAGAATGCCACCGCGAACGGCACACGCATTGAGTCGCGCATGCCCGTATCATATGCTACCGGATCTGAAGAGAGTTGACCTGTCCGGGTTTCGTTTGCCTGACCAGATCGCGGATCTCCGCGAACTGTGGCAGGTACGCTGCGAGATGGTTGAACTGACTGATGAGCACGACAATCCCCAGGGTGTGCTTTCCAGCCTTGTTTTGAAACCGGAGATTCTGGTCCAGAGTTACCAGCACGTCAAAGAGGGAGGCCGCTTCCTTCATCAGCGCGCCATTCGTGAGCGCCCGCGCAGCCCATCTGCGCGACGCTCTTCACTTCGTCGCCGGGAAAGGCCAGGCGAAGCCGCGGATTCACGCACTCATCAAGGAGGATGCGCATTCCTTCATCTGCTCACCGGCCAATTCCAGAAAGCGTTGCGCCTGGTCCCGTTCGAGAGACGGTACAGTCTCCAGGAACTCGTCCAGCGAAAAGCCCGCCGCCACGTGATCGATCAGCATCTGCACCGGAATCCGAGTTCCTTTGAAGCAGGGTGCTCCCGAAAGCCGGTCGGGGTCGACCCACACAACTTCCTCCAGGCGGCGAAGGAGCTCTGGTCTCATACATTCATATTACGTTATGACCAGATGCTCCCGAATTTCGGTATCGTCGTCGGCCCAAATGTAGGATACCTGGATGCGCACAATCTCGGAGCCCGCTTGCGTGAATAGCGGCATGAGGTGCAGCGCGCTTTGCTGTCCGAGCATGCGCAGATCGCAATCTCTTGCACTGCCGATTCTCGGGAATGTGGGACGAACTCCTGATCGCGCCAACGGAGCGGCACATCCCCGTCCCACGGCGGGAGGCCCGGTCTCTCCAGACGCGTGAGGTACACTTGGACCTCTTCGGCAGGAGACGAAAGGCGCCGCTCATTTCAGACGTGAAGGTGGTAGTAGCGAACAGGTTCACCCGAATTGAGTTGCGTCCTTTCGCCCTCACATCGGAGCAACTTCAGGTTGAGGCGCGGTTTGGGTCGCCGAAACGCTCCGTACAATGCGACGGCCACGGCCGACAGCGTGCTTACAGCAGCAACCAGGCTCACCCACCAGTTCCACCAGAATTGTCGATCCGAGTTCACCAAGGCGCCTCCAGCATGACCAGTCCGAACCGGACTCAGCTTATCGCGTAAGACTCAGGTCAGCCACCTACGCCAGCCGCTCCCGACACGCCCACAACCCCAGCCCCGGATTCGAGATAAAGAACACTTCCTCGCCCTCCACCGCGTTGTATCCGTCGGCCAGCTTCGCGGGGTCGTATCGCGCCATCGTCTCACTCAGCGGCGCGTAGCGAAAGCCCACGCCCTCCACTTCTTCCTTCGTCAGCCCTCCCGGCGAGTACGTCACGGTGAAGCGGCCTTCGCTGGACCCGTGGATCAGGTGCGCCGCCGCCCCCAGACACGCCGCCAGCTCGCCATCGGCGGCAACGGCATCGAGCGTTGCCGGGGTCCCGCGATAGCCGTGCTTCCGAATCAGCGCGTCGATCGCGGCATCTTCGCCGAACTCCCGCACGCCCGGCGCCAGCACCAGCAACTCGGCGCCGTCGGCCAGCGCCATGCGCGTTCGATAAATGGCCTTGTTGCCGAGCCACGTGCTGTGGAACTCGTCGGGATCGAGAAACACCACGGCCTTGCGAATGGGGCGCCCCATCGTCTGAATGTTCACGCGGGCGCTGAGTGCCGCGGCCTGCTCGAAACACTGCACGTCGTCGCCCACAAACAAACCGCGCGTGGCCAGTTCGCCGCCCTCGTCCTTCCCCACCACCGTGAGCGCATATACAATCGGCAGCGCCCGCGCAAAACGGTCGGCAGCGTAGTTCAGTACACGCCGCACCGGATTATCCGCGCGGCCCATGATGCGCTCCATCCCATACACCGCACCCAGGAAATGACTGCGGTGGATGCCCAGCGGCCCGCCCGTCCCGATCAACACATTCTTGTTGTAGTTCGCCATGCCGGCCACTTCGTGCGGAACCACCTGGCCGATGGAGAGAATCAGGTCGAAGCCTCCCTCCACCAGCAGGCGGTTCACCTGTGCGGGCCACGAATAGTGAAGGCGCCCTTCCGATTGCTCTTCGATGAACTCGGCGGGTACCTCGCCCAGCGTAACCACGCTCCGTCGCCAGTCGTGCACGCGAAACAAATCAGCCGGTGTGGCCCCGAACATTCTCTCACGCGCGATCGCGGTCATCGCCGAGTGCGTGCCCAGCGCGGGAAGAATGTCCGTCAGGCGCTCGCCGTAATATTGCCAGGCGAGTTCGGTTAACTTGCCGGCGCGCGAATGGAAGCGCGTGAAATCCGGCGGCAACACCAGCACTCGCCGCCGATCGTCCAGCGCGTCGAGCGCCTGAAAGAAAGTCTGCCTAAGGTCGAGGTCCGAAGTCGGGGATCCACACGCAAGGAATACGCTCATTGGTGCCAGCCTGAAACGAGTATAGTTCGCCGGGAAGAGAGTATTCTGGAACGAGTCATGCCGAAGCATACCGTCAGCAACCTGCGCTGGTACATCTGCGGCCTGCTCTTTTTCGCCACCACCGTCTGCTACATCGACCGCCAGGTGCTCGGCTTTCTGAAGCCCGTCATCGCGAAGGATCTCGGCTGGAGCGAATCCGACTACGGCTGGGTGGTGTTCGGATTCATGGCCGCCTACGCCATCATGACGCCCATTTCCGGCCGCGTCATCGACTGGCTGGGCACCCGCATCGGCTACGCGCTGGCCGCCACCGTCTGGGGTCTGGCCTCCATGTCGCACGCTCTCGCCCGCAATGCCCTGCAATTCGGTCTGGCCCGCTTCGGGCTGGGACTCGGCGAGGCCGCCAACTTCCCCGCGGCCGTCAAAGCCGTGGCGGACTGGTTCCCCCGGCGCGAGCGCGCCCTCGCCACCGGCGTCTTCAACAGCGGAGCAAACGTCGGCACCGTGGCCGGCGCTACCATCGCTCCCTTCGTGGCCTGGCATTTCGGCTGGCGGTGGACCTTCGTCGTCACCGGCTGTCTGGATGTTGTCTGGATCGTCTCGTGGCTGCTGGCGTTTCGCCAGCCCCGCGAGCACAGCCGGCTCGCCCAGGCCGAGCTGGCGCTCATTGAATCGGACCGCGAAGTGGCGTCTTCGGAGAAGGTTCGCTATGCGCGCGTAATCGGGAAACGCCAGACCTGGGGCATCCTTATCGCCAAGTTCCTGACGGACCCGGTGTGGTGGTTTTACCTGTACTGGGTGCCTGGGTATCTCAACAAGGAATTCCATCTGGATATCAGCCACCTCGGCCCGCCCGTGGTTATCGTCTACGTGGCCTCCAGCGTCGGTTCCGTTTTTGGAGGCTGGCTTTCGGGCGTGCTGCTGAAGCGCGGCTGGTCCATAACCCCGGCGCGAAAAACGGCCATGCTGTTGTGTGCACTGGCCGTGGTGCCGGTGGTGTTCGTGCAGTTCGTAAACGGGCGCCTTTGGGTAGCCGTTGCGCTGCTTAGCCTGGCAACGGCGGCGCACCAGGGCTGGTCGGCGAACCTGTTGACCATCGCTTCCGATGTCTTCCCCCGGGCGGCGGTGGGCTCGGTGGCAGGGTTGGGTCAATTCGGCGGTTCGCTCGGCGGCATGCTGGTGGCGCCGGCTATCGGATACTGGCTCAAGTTCTCGCACAGCGCCTACGGCCCGGTGTTTTTCGTCCTGGGCTTCATGTATCTGGTGGCATTCGCGCTTATGCACTTACTCGTGCCGAAGCTGGAGCCGACAGAATTATGACCGGCTGCCGACGGCCCTTATCACCCTACGATGCCACGTGAACCGTCCCGGCGAGCGTCAAACTTGCCATGGCGGACGAGTTCCCCACATAGACGGGATAGTCGCCGGACGCCACCTGCCAGCTACTCGAGGTAACGTCCCAGTAAGACATCGGATGAGAGGAGTCATTCTCATCCACTTCCACGGTCACTGTCTGCTTCGCGCCTGGTTGCAGCGAAGCCGTCTTCTGCCATCCCACCAGACGCTTCGGGGGCTCGCCCGTGCTGGCGGGCAGACCCAGATAGACCTGCACCACTTCCGCGCCCGCAACGGAACCCGTATTCGTTACATCCACGGTCACCTGGAAATTGGGGTTCGCGGACGTCAGGTTACTTGCCAGACTCGCATTCGCTAATGAAAACGTGGTGTAGGAAAGCCCGAAGCCGAAGGGAAACAACGGCGTCATATTATTGGCGTCGTACCACTTGTAACCGACCAGGAACCCCTCCGAGTAATTCAGAGGGAATGGCGCGCTCGCGCCGGCGCCTGGAATCACCGGACGGGGCAGGTCGTTCACGCTCGCGGGAAACGTGATGGGCAGCTTGCCAGACGGATTGACCTCGCCGAACAGAATGTTGGCGATGGCTTCGCCGCCCTTTTGTCCGGGGAACCAGGATTCCAGCACGGCGCTCACGTTCCCGAGCCACGGCATCACCTGCGCTCCCCCGTTTTCCATCACCACGACGGTGTGCGGGTTCGCCGCCGCCACCGCCGCCACCAGCGCGTCCTGGTCGATCGGAGCGATCGGATTGTTTGTGTGAATGAGGTCGGTGAAGTTCAGGCTCGGCATATCCATCCCCTCGCTCGTCCACTGCGTGATGAAGACAATCGCCACATCCGCCGATGCAGCCAGGGAGGCCGCCGCGGCGGCATTCGTTCCGTCGGCGAAATTCACCGTGGCGCCCGGCGCCATCGCCTGAATGGCGCTCATCGGAGACGACGGAACCCACACCACCTGGGCCCAGCCGGGCGGGTTGGGATAGCCCTCCGTGACGGCCGAACCCGTGGGCCACACCTGCGCCGAACCGCTGCCAGAGAGGACCCCGACGTCGGCGTTCCAGCCTATCACCGCGATGGAGTGCAGGGCGGCCACCTTGAGCGGAAGCTGTCCCCCGGCGTTCTTCAACAGCACCGCCCCCTGCTCCTCCACCTCCTGCGCGATGGCCTGGTCGGTAACCGTGTCGATGGGGCTCACCGTATTGGAGTAGTCGAACAGACCCACCTGGTACATCGCGCGCAGAATGCGATGCACCATGTCATCCAGCCGCGACTGCGGAACTTGGCCGCTCGCGACCGCCTGCCCGAGGGTAGAGAAGTACACATTGTCCGGCTGCTCCTGGTCCAGACCAGCAATCGCCGCGGCCACGGTGCTGTGCGTGGCCCACCAGTCCGACATGACGAAGCCCGGGAAACCCCAGCCGGTCTTGAGTACGTCGGTCAGCAGGTGCTTGTTCTCGCACGAGTAAGTGCCGTTCACCTGGTTGTAGGAGCACATCACCGACTGCACGTTGGAGTCCTTGACGGCGATCTCGAACGCCAGCAAGTCGCTCTCGCGCTCGCCGCGCTCGTCAATTATTGCGTCGGCGTAGTTGCGGCTGGTTTCCTGATCGTTCAGCGCGTAGTGCTTGGTGCATCCAATCACGTGCTGATCCTGAATGGCAAGAATGTGCTGGGCCGCGATCTTCCCAGCCAGGATCGGATCCTCGCCCTTGGTCTCGAAGGTGCGGCCATCGCGCGGCTCGCGCCCGATGAGGTTGATGTTCCCGCCGAGATTCACGTTCAGGCCCCAGGCAGCCGTCTCCGCGCCGATCACCGATCCGAACTTGTAGGCCAGGTTCGTGTCAAAGCTCGCGGCGCTGGCGAGGGCGGAGGGAAGCGCTGTGGAGGGCGCGCTGCGGTCGGCGACTCCCAGACTGCCATCCACATAGTAAAGATTGGGGATGCCCAGAGCCGGAATGCCGGGAACATAGCCGCCCGCTCCCCGCGGCAATGCGAAGTCGTTGGTGTCGGGGCCTCCGGCTCCGTATACGAGCTGGAGCTTTTGCGCCTGCGTCATCTGCGCCTGCAGCGCGCTGGCTCGCTGGTCGGCAACCGGCATCGCCGCTGGCGCGGGAACGCGAAAATGGCTGGTCACGCCGTTGATGGTCAGGGTCGCGCCCACGTACGGCAGGCTCGTGGACACTCCGGCGGGGTAGGTGAATGCCAACTGGTCGATGATCTCGGTGGGGGCGGCGCCGCAGTACACCACGGTGGCCGGCTGTCCGCCGACGGTGAGCTGGCAACTGGCCGGTCCGCCGGGCACCTGCAACGCTGCCGCGGGCGCAGGCACCCCATCCTGCAGCGGTGAACTCATCGGCCCCAATCCGTTGACCCAGAGCGAGTAGGTGGAACCGGCCTTCACCGAACACTCCGTAGTCGGCGTGGCACATCCGTCGGCGGGATTCCCGGTGACCCACGCCACACCATTCACGAACTCGCTCAGGAAGAACGACGGAGAAGATGTCGATGCAACCGTCACATACTCGACATTGCTGCCCGCCTTATTCCAGGTAACTTGCACGGGTACCGCCAGCCCGTTCGCTCCCGTAGGCGTTTCCCACGGCACCTGAAAGTTGATCTGCGTAGGAGCGACGTAGGTGAGCGGAGCGGGCACGCCGTTGACGGTCACCGTGACACCCGAGACCTCGGTCGGGAAACTCTGCCCGACTCCCGGAGGCGGAACCGGGTTTATCGTGTTGCCCATGTTATTGCCGTACACCGCCGCCAGGCTGCCTGGCGAAATGGCCCCCAGATACGATGCCGCGTTCACCACGCGCCCGGGGGTGATCACGGGCGTGGTCGAAGGAACGGTGGTGGCCTGATAGACGCGAACGTAGTCCACCAGCATGTCCTGCGGAAACGGCACGCTGGCGTTCGGCGTTCCCAGAAACGTGCCTGGACCGCCAATGGCAAGATTCAACAGGATAAAAAATGGCGCGTTGAAGACCCACGGGGCACCCACGGGCAAACTTGCCGGGGTCAATGTCTGATAGGGAGGAGGAAGAGGAGTGCCATCGACAAAGAATTCGATTGAGTCTTGCGACCACTGGATGGAGTAGACGTGATAGTCGTCGTAGACCGTTTCGCCGAACGGCAGCGTAGTAGAGGTGCCCACGCTGGCCTCGGTCGTGCCGGAGCTGCTGGCGGGACCATGAATCGTTTCGTTATTCACGGTCTCGTTGTTGTTGAAGGCCCCGAAGTTCTCCATGATGTCGATTTCGCCGCAGCGGGGCCAGCCTACTGACCCGATGTTTTCGCCCAGCATCCAGAAGGCGGGCCAGATGCCCCGCCCGCCGATGGGAAGCTTGATGCGAGCCTCGATCAGAGCTTCGATCGGGCCGTACTGCCAACTGAGGTCCGTTGTGTTCGTGGAGGCGCCCGGCGCCCCGGTCTGCAGCCGTGCCGAGGTGTAGTTGCCCTGGGAGTCTTTGATCGCGCTGATCACCAGGTTGCCGTTGCCGTCCTGGAAGGCGTTGCTCGTCAGACTGGTATAGACCTCTGCCTCGCCATTGCCCCAGCCCCCGTCCCCGATATCGTAGTTCCATTTTGTTGAGTCGGGCGCAGTGCCCGCCGCTCCATTGAACTCATCGCTCCACACAAGCTGCCAGCCGCTGGTGGCCTGCGCCGCCGCGAGCACGCCGGCCAGCAGGAATAAAGAGGCAACACAGATAGTACGCATAACAGTGCCATCATGTCGCAATTGGCTGATTATTTCAACGTGGGGGCGTGGGGCGGGATCTCATCCTGCGCCAATTCTCAATCGGCCCGCGGCAACGCTACAGCTCGATCGTCACCGTCAGATCCTGCCCCGGCATGGAACCGACTGCGTTGGGCACGGCGACAATGTTGATGTTCAACATCGCGCCCGCTGTCAGCACGCCAAGGCCGAATCCGTCCACGGTGTTGGATGTAGTCGTGCCATCCGCAATGGTCACCCGGCAAATCTCGCCCTCGTTCTGGGTGACCGCCACCACAAGATCCCCGCCCGAAGGCGCCACGTTCACCGTCGCGAACACATCGCCGATCGACCGAGTGCAATCCACCGTTACTTTCGGCCCCGCATCGTTCTGGAGGGCCACCACGCCGGTGACTTGAAAACAGAATTGCCCGCCGGACAACGTCCTGAGCCCCTGGTCGGCCGTGTTCGTATAGCAGGCGTCCTGCACCGGACCGTTCCCCACTTTGTTGGTCATGAATAACTCGGCTGCGGCAATCCGCACGTCCGGAAGATCGATTCCGTAAGCGTAGGTTCCGCTGGCCGAGCTGCCAAAGAAGTTCTGCGGAAACGGCATCACATACACTCGCCGAGTCAGCGTGTAGATTGCGGTGCCGCTGGCGTGCGCGCTCGCAGCCGAGCTCAGCACGCCGCGATCGATCGTCAGCGTTCCATCGCTTCCCGGCGCCTGCGATACCAGCATGATCTCCTCGTCGATCTGCAAAACGTCATCCAGAATGAATGTCGCGCCCGGCGCGGGCGTGCACGTCACCGAAGATGGGTCCAACGCCGCCGCAAGTTGACTTCCCGCGGCGCCGTTCAGCTCGTTCCAATAGAAGAGCGTCAACGTGCCCGAGGTGATCGTAGTGGTGTTGGCCAGCGTCTGGAAGCCTATACCGGAAGCCTCGATCCCGCCATGTCCGGTAAGCCCGAGGCCAAACAGCGGAAAGGGCGGAACATTGGAATCCGTGAGGCTGCCCCCGCCCATCCCAATCTGCCACCGGGTCACCAGCGATTCCTGGTACGCGCATTCTTCGTTGTACACGTTCGCGGATCGTCCACAGATTTCGGCCGTGCTTCCGGGCAGGGTCGGGACCTCGAAGACTATTTGGTTCGACGTCGTCGTACCCCCCAGTGACCATCCGGACTGGGCCACGGTGAACTGGCTTGTTGCGTCGGGAATCACCGTCCATGGAGCGGCCACGGTAATAAGCTGTGCCGTGTTCGACGCGATCGTCTGTTCTTGCCCCGCGCCCGTGCCCTTCGCGATCCGCACGGCCAGGCCCGCGTACTCATTCACGGGCATCTCCAGCGTCGAATTGCCAATGGTCGTCGCGGAGAACTGGTCGGCAGGCACAGCCGGCTGCGTCTCCAGGCGCCAGTAGAAATTGGCATGGTCGTAGTTCTGGTCCGGCGGGGTAGTCGTCGTAACGGCCAAACCGGAGTCGCTGAACGTGCTGCTCACTGGCGCGGCTGGGGCAATCAGGCGGAGTGTCAGCGGCGTGGATCCCCGGTAGACATTGCAACTCGTCGTGAGCGCGGAGAAACTGAGACCCTGCAGTGTAACCGTGTTCGTGCTGGTGCCGGCCGGAATCGTCGCTGTCACGAGGAAGGACAGCGCCGTTTCGCCGCCCGACGCGTCGATTCCGCTGACCCCGTAATAATACGTCGCCCCACCCGGCAACGTCCCCTGCGTCGTGTTCACCAGCGCGGAGAGGCTGACCAGCGGTATTGCCGCCGCCGATGCCGTGGGCTTTCGCGGTGCCACGAACGTGACCGTGAGCAGGGTCGACACCGTGCCATCGCTCTGCGCCTGCTGCTGCTCTGTAACTCCGTAGTCCGTGCTCCCATCGGAGTTGATCACGGTTCCGGCCAGCGGATTGGGTATCCCGGTCCCGGCGGAACCCTGCCTCCTTCCCGCCGGCTGTGTCACGGTGGGAGTGTCGCTATACCAGGCGTCATCGTGGATCTGCGCCGATATGACCGCCGTGCGGTAGTTGACGCCGGGGGCGATAGAAGTGATGCGGAACGGCTGGCGGCTCCACGCCTCCCTCGCATAGGTGAGACTAATAATGTCGCCGGGCTTGAGTCCGGCTCCCCGCACGCTGGTCTCGAACTGAACGTATGTGTTTCCGTTGACCGCCTTGTTGAGCTCTCGCGCCAGCACTCGCGCCGCCTGACTGAAATTGGGGATTCCCAGTGCCTGTAATGTTACGGTAAGTTCCTGGCCGGTCAGCAGGACGTCATCCAGATCCGACAACGAAAGGCTGTCCTGCTGATACTCATTCAACTGATCCTGGAACTCCACGGTAAATCGGTTCGGCGTGTTCGCCAGCGTCTGAGACGACACCGTCAGACTGATGCTGCCATTTGAGCGGCGGGCGATCCCCGAAAACACCGTGTCTCCGAATTCGTACGCGGGCCAGCCGTTGTCCAGCGTTTCCGTCGCATTGCTTCCAGGCGGCATCGTGGCCTGTTGCGATGCGATCGTGCTCTGCAGCACCGCCTCCAGCAGGCCGTTGTCCCCCATCGTCAGGAGGATTCCGGCCCCGTTGCCGATCCCCCGGACCAGGTCGCCCACGCTACGCCGCCATGTAACGATCAGATTGCACTGGTACCGTGCGACCATCATCGGGTTCCCGTTGAGATCGGTCGCCGGAATCAGCACGTCGCAGACCTGCGCGGCCTGTGCGAACGACGGGATGTTGATATCCGCCGCGTCCCACCCCGCGCGCTGCAGAACATCCAGCAGCACCCACGCCGGATTGTTGGTGAATACAGTATCCACCAGCGCGCCGGTTGTGTCATATGTTCCGAGATGCAGCCCCCGCATCAGGACGTCTATTTCCGGCAGAGTCGTTCCATCGCTGATCTGGTTGGGAACTACTACGGACAAAAAGGCCATGCTGCCGTACGGATCGCCCAGTGGATTCCCAGTACTGTCGACGAAGTCTATGTTGAACGCGCCGTCCCGCGTTCCCGTGCTGACCACGTTGTACCAGCCGGTCCCGGTCATGTTCGTATTTGGCTGCCCCGCCGGAACCTCCACGTCGTTCACAATCACCGTGTCCACGCCGTCGATCACGCCCGACCCCAACAACACCTCCATTCGGGTAAGGTTGCCGTCGTTTCGCGCGAACACGATAGGCGGCTGAAACCAACCGGTCCCATAAACAAGAGGTACGCAGTTGTTGTACACCGCCAGGTTGTCGATAACCGGCGACAGGTGGGTGCCCCGCTCGCCATAACTCCGCACCATGATCGCCGCCGGCACAAACTCTATTCCCCCGAACCGCCGAGTAACCTGACCCGTGTTGTCTTGCTCGAACATGCCCCGCTGCTGGCACTGACTTCTGCTGTAATCGCAGGTCGTGAACGGCCCGGAGACATCCGGATTTCCTGCCCCTCCGGTCAAACCAGCGGAATAACCGCACTCATAAAATGGTGACCAGACTCCTGCGCTGCCGCCGTTCACCGCCTCCTGCATTTGCGCGGCCGTGCCGGGAAAAGCCCAGGGACACAGGCGCTGGATGCGAACCGCCGGCAGATAGCATCGCTGTAAGTTCAGACGATTCACGAAGCTGAGTTGAAGTGTAGTCTCCGTAGCCTCGTTCACCGGATCGGCCATTCCGCGAAACACCACGATGCCGTCGGACGCGGGCGTGCCAGTGGTCAGATCGAAAAAGAGGAACGTTACCGCCACCGCAGCGCCCTTCCACCCCACTGTTTGGTCCACCTGCGACATGACGGCGTCGGCGTCCGCGAGCAGAATACGCAGACTTGAGGCGCTTCCGATCGCATCGTCGGTGCCGTTCTGAAACTCGAAGGCGTTGTGGTCGAGCACGCGCGCCGAGTAACTGTTGCCGTTCCAGGAAACCGCGTGTGTGCTAAGCCGCTGTACGCTCCCGTCCCCCAGCGTGCAGTCGAACAGGAACAGGGGCGTGCCGGGGGACTCGGCTTCCTTCAGTTGATAGACACTACCGCTCGCCATTTCTCCTCTTTCCCTCGATCCTTTCAACTATTCGAAGTAGGGCAGGTCCATGGCCTGCGCGGGCTCTCAGCCGGGCCCGTCAGGCGCCCTGCAACTGGCTCACAATGCGCACATTACATGCGAAGAAGCCGGCTTCGGTTGCCGTGATATCCATGGAGTCCTGATCGAACCTGCTGTTCGGAAAGACGCCACCCGTGTCCGTCGTACTCTTGTACACTCCGGCGGCGGGTTGTGCCTCCGTTTGGAGACCGCACACCTGTACGGTCAGGCCGGCTGGAATCGACAGACCGAATACTGCCTGCTGTCCCGTCCCGCCGGTCGAAACGGCTTCCCACCTTTGCCACGTCCCACTTACTGAGGCCGTAACTACGGCCGCGCCGCCAATCTCAAACGTCACTTGCGTCGGCCCGTCGCTTCGCAGATACGCGCTGAAGCAGTACTGGAGAGCCGCCGGCGCGTTTGTCGTCTGCGAAATCGACTGGGCCACTGCCGCACCGTTGGTTATCTGCGTCCCCGACGCGCCCCCGAATGCATCCTGCACTCCGCTGAGCGCCAACTGCGGGTCTGTGCTCCACGACGGTCGCGTCAGGTCCTCGCTCCAGCACAGCAGGTTGGCGCTGGGGTCCACAAAGCTGAAGGTATTGAGCCTTCCCTCCGCGCTTTGGAAGAGGCTCTGCAATGCCTGTGCTTCGTCCGCCGCGAGGTCCGTGAACTTCAGAGTCCATCCAACCCTCGCAAAGCCCACATCGGACATCTGGATAATGCTCCCGTCCGACAGCACGTTTCTCAGGGTCCGGTAATCCTCCGATCTCTGCAGCGGCAACTGTGCCACGGCTCCGCTCCGCAACTGCGGGAAGATCAGCATCTCTAGCTCCCGTTCTGCTGTATAACCACCGTCGTTGTACAGCGTCCCTTGGCGTCCATCGACGTCTGTATCGAGTCAGAAACGAAAGAGCAATTCGAATACCCGGTGCCGTCCACCGGGTCCGTGAAACTGAAGGTTCCGTTCATGCCACGCTGCGCGCGAAAAAAGAGGAGTGTTGCGTTCAGTTCCGCTTCGTCCAGCAGGTCCAGGCTTACCGTCCACCTGCGCAACGGTGCTGCATAGGCGGGGAACCGCTGCTCGGTTCCATCAATGAAGAGCACCACGTCCGTGAAAAACTGCATCTGAGATGCGAGCGGATACTGCGCCACGGCGCCCGTTCTAAGAACAATCGGAAAGCTCGCCATGGCTACAGCTCCGACAACACATCGTTGATCGAGTGGTTGCTCAGGATCGCCTGGCGCACTGCGGCCGCGATGTCTCCACTTCTGTCGAGAAACGACCGGCTGTCCATGGCGTTCACCTGCACCGTCACGTTGGATGTTGTCTGCGCCCGAGGCAGACCGTTGCCGCCATAGTCGCTGCCCGCGAGTTGACCGCCCGTCGACTCTCCTCCCGTGGCGTCAACATCGAGATCGGGTGGCATGGTGAAGGTTGCCAGCCGTGCAGGCGCGTTGGAGCTACCAGAACCGAACAGGCTCATGATCCCGCTTATGATCGGCGACAGCAGGGACCCGCCGGACAGGAAACTGTCTGCCACTTCGCCGGCGGTAGAGGCCGCCGCGCCCAATACGCTCTGCCCTCCTGCGACGCTTGTCAGCAGTCCCTCCGCACTTTGGGCCGTGCTCTGCGCTTGATTCTGTTGAAATGCAGCTAGATTGTTCACGCTGTTTGTCGCGTCCTGAAGCGCCTCCACCAGCGCCTGCGTCAGACTTTCCGTCGTCGAATTCTCGTTCGCGGTTTGCCATGGTGCCCCGCTCATCGCCTGCGCCGCCGCCGACTGTAACTGCTGTTCACCGTCTGATTGGCTGGCCATGTCTCTCCTGATTCGCGCTATTCACTTCCGCCCGGAATTCGTTGTCGAGCATCAGGATCGCGTCCACCACTCGCGCCGGCAAAGCATGCAACGGTGCGCCGGGACATCTCTTCCAGACATTGAATTCATCGAGCAAGTACATGCTCTCGGCCGTGATGATGGACTTCGGGCATCGCGTCGCCGCCACTTGCTTCCGGCCCCACACGATGCGCCCAACGCCGGATTCCGCTGCACACGCCCACGCGCAACGGCGCCTCTTTTCCAGACCTGCCTTCCTGCATTCGTCGCACTTCCAGGCGGCCTGGTTCGCAAATTGAAAATGGAAGGCGACGATCAGTTTTTTGCTTCTTCCTGGTTCATGCCGCACTCGGCCCGGATGGAGGTCAGAATCTCCCGGACCAGGCTTTCCGGTCCGCGTTCTAACAGTAATTCATGAGTCGCGGCCTCCTCGTCGATGAGCAGCCCCGAGACTTCCTTCAAACCCCACCGCAGGTACACGGCGTCGATCTCGCTGCCGGTCAAACTCGCTTCGATCTTGTCCTTTAGGTCCCCGCTGGCTGCCAGGTATTCCGTCTTCCGCCCGATTTCGCGTATGTGCCGCAGTAACTCACTGCGCCGTCCGAAGGACATCCTGTGAATCGAGTAACTCACACCCGGATACTGCGCGGAGTCCTTTCGCACGATGCTTTCATAGTGGACCATTTCACCCGAATGCAATGAACACCTCGTCATTCACCAGACCCTGCGCCTGGCAGCTTTGAAAACGCCATTGCAGGCGGTTCTGGGAGTCGTCGAACCCCGGCACTTCCAACGCGACACTCTTCATGTACGCACCAAAAAGCTGTCCGTGTTGCGCGCCCAACTGAAGCATCACGCTCATCGGCGACCTCTGGCGGGCCGTTTGGTACAATTGCTGCGTCTGCTGATCGTCCATCTGGAACACGCTGAAATCGATCGACACGCTCCTCCGCCCCGGAGCGACCGCGCGAGAGAGATCCGACCCGAATTCCCGGTTCCGCAGATCCAGGCCGTTGTTCAGCGTTACCTGCGCGGACGTCAACGTGAAGAACCGCAGCGGCGCCGCCCCCATCCATACCTGCCCGAGGTACCCCGGCACCACGGTGTACTGTCCCGCCGCGGCGGCCGGTTCAACCGGGAAAGCGCTCAACCCGCCTTGTGTCGCCTCGAAGCTGGCGCTATCAATCACATCGGCAGCCACCCCTGAAAACTCGAACTCCTGATAGTCGCCGTTCGCGATGATTCGAGTCTGATTTACGGCCGCCCCGGCGAGTATTCGCTGCACTGCCGTTCCCGGGCTCCAGTAGTCGTAGATAGTCGCGCTCGTCAACTCCGTGTCCGGAGAATACGTCACCGTAGGTCCGGTCATGGCCCCCGGCCCCACGGTGCTCGAGAATGGTGCGTTTAGCTGAACTGTGTCCGCGTCCACAACCTCGGTGACGAACCGGATCTCGTCGCCGTACGAAACAGCCTGCCCCGGCGCCAGCCCGTGCGCTGCCGCAAAGGCCAGCGTCGTGCCCGCTGCGGTGGACAACGCCACACCTGCGCATGATTGCGGATCTCCGCCTAAAGCCGCTTGAAAGAGGGGGCCATGAGCCGGCGGCTGCGTCTGGTCAGCCCAGGCACTCAAGTACGTTCGCAAATCGAACTGCGTCGTGCGGCGCAGCCCGGGCGGGTCGCCCGTGAACGTGCGTGAACCCGTCTTGTCCTTACGCTGGCCCCTCTCCGTCTTCTGTGTCGCCGTCAGACTTACCGGCGGTATGCGGTTCCCGCTGCCCACGCTGGCAGCTACTCCGTAACTGGTCTCGAGTGCGACATAGCAGCGATTCTCGACGGTAGAAACATACGATGACATGCCTGAATACTCCCCCGGACACGACTTTCGTCCTATTCTTAGTGCCTGTCACGGAAACCCGACAAGCCCTTATCTGCTCAACGCAACCGTGAAGGTGACCTTGGCGCTCTGCAGAAAGTTCCGCCCGCCGTGTTTCACCTGGTTATAAGTCACGGCGTATCCACCCGAATAGAAAACACCGTCGCCCCAATCGCCGCCGTTCTCATCCAGAGCCTGCGTCACCGCATCCACGCACCCGTGTAACTGGTCTTCCAATCCGTCCAGCCGGTCCTGGGACACCCGCGCCTCCACGGCGATGCTCACTTCGCCCGAGAAGACCCGAAACCTCTCCAGGTGCGAATTGGTAAGGCGCTCGCAATAAACCTGAAACAGTGGATATTTCGGGCTGCTGCTCTGCTCCACGATGTCCGCGGAAACGTTCTGCGCGATGATTTGCTGCGGCGTAATCGCGGGAAGCGTTACCCCTGACATCAGCGCGATCTCCTGCGCGGTTGCCGACAGGCCGCCGTCGCCGCTCAACAAAGCTACTGTTTTCTGTACAACCAGTGTGCTCGCCAGCGCCACGGCTACCCCCTCCGAATCTCTCGATTCTGAACCGCATAAAAGGACGCGGTCTGGCCATCTCCTGGCGGACTGCCTGCGGTTAGCAAACCCGGTTGCGACCACGAACTGGAGATTCCCAAAACCTCGTTGTTTTGCCGCATCAGCGCCCCAGGACCACTCCCGGCGTAAACATTCCAACCGTCGGCGTTGCCAGGCGGGGAGTTCAGAGTCACCTGCGCCTGCATCGCCGCGGCTACATTGAACATCACCACTTCGCTGGCGACGCCCTCCTGCCCCGCCGCATTGACCAACTCTACGGCGAAGTAGAATGTCGCAGCCGCCCCGGCGCCCGCCACGGCCGTTACTACGGGCGCTCGCGCCCGGGGGATAGGATCCGCCGCCAGCCCGATTCCGACGTCCATGCACCTGGCCTTCGCCGTCCGAACAAGAGTCCCGTATTCCTGCCACTTCCACTGGTATCGGTCATTTGATTGATGGCCGTATGCATCCTGATACACCTCGCGTAGTGACTGAAACGCGTGCCATCGCTTCAATTCCGCGGTGACCACGACATCCGCCACGCCCAGCGTCCTCCTGCGGCAGCTTGGCGCGTCGCCGAAAACCGGGTCGGCGAAGTTGTTGTCCAACAGAAACGTCAGGATCTCCGTTCTGATCGTGTCCTGCGCGTTCGCGATTTTCGCCCCCACGTCGATGCCCTCGATCGTGGATGTCTCCAGCAGGGAACTGTCGTACAGCGCGAGTTCCTCAATGCGGTTGATGGGGCCGTCGTTGAATAGTGCCATCCTTCAACCTCAGGAGCCCTTCGCCGGTCGCAGTGCGCTCCGGAGCGTCTCGATGTCGGCGTCGGAAAGAAGACGAACCTGCGCCTTCCCCATGAGCTCCCGTCGCTTCGCTGCCTCAATCCCGCGCGCCACTGACGCTTGATACTGCGTGCGCTCCTCCGGCGTGGCCAGTCTGGCCTTGCCTTCCACGATCATCCGCGCCGCCACGGCTGTCGCGACCTCGCTCGTTTGTCCCGGTCGGCCTCCGTCGGGCGTCTCGCTGCTGACCACCACCGCGTGGAGGCCCGCAATCTCTTTCTCCAGTTGCCGGACCTTTTGAAAAAACATTCGTAAATCCAACGTCGCGCTCCTGATCCAAAAGAATGGGGAGACCCGGCCGGCCTCCCCTGTCTGCTACCGGTTTGTCGAAAAGCGGCTGCTGACCACTCCCTGACGGTTGTGGCTCGAACACAGCTCGCTATAGAGTAAAACCTACGGAGCCGCGCGCGTCTGCAAGCGGTAGCGAAACGCGCTTTTCGGCAAACCCTTACGGACGGCCAACCGTCCTCCTCGGCCGCCTGTCGTTTACGAATACACCTGCACGGCGCACGTGTTCCGCAATACTGCGCATCCGTAGAGGACATCGACGGTGAACTGCTGAGTGAGAGTATTCGGCTGGTAACTCATCACCACTCGAATACCGAAGTTGCCCATTTCCGCATACTCGGCGACGGCGCCCGTCCCCGGGAGAGGCTTGGGCAGTCGCCGAACCACCAGACCGATTGCGTCCTTGGTGAAAGCCAGGTTGTCGGTAACCACCGGGCTGCTGCCGCTTGTCGGAACGAATTGCGAGCGAAGAATGTAGAAATCCTTCATCTTGCCGACTGCGCCATCGATCAGCGCGCGTAATCCCGCCTCGCCCGCCGTATTGAACTCGCTGAACCGGGCGATCTGCCGCAGCGCCGAATAGGCGGTCGAACTCACCACCAGATACTTCGTCGCGCTGGCTGGCACCTTTGCCAGAAACAACGCGGACTCCGCTGCGTCCACCGCGTCTTCCGTCAGAGTCGCGCCGGCGGTGCCAACAGGTGAGTTCGCGCTGAATTGCGGCGCTAGGTTCAGCAGATCCGTCTCGATCCGTTCCGCCAGCGCGATCACCGCCGGCTGCATATACAAACGAAGCAGGTCGGGTACCGCAAGCACTTTTGTGACGTCCGGGATCTGAAACGTGGCCTCGGCGTGTGTGTTCAGAATGATCTGCGCGTTGCCCAGATTCGGGTTCTGCGGTTGAACCGTGCCGCCCTCGGCAAGGTTGTTGGCCACCAGTGATGTTGGAATCGGAACGTTGATTGTGTCGCCGGACTGAGCCAGGGCCGGCTCGTAGTCCCGATTGACCAGATTGCCCATCACCAGGTTCCCCATCAATGCGGGTAGCGCGTCCACCGCTACCAGCTTCACAATTGCGCTCGCAACGTTAGCGGACGTAATTGCTGTAATAGTTCCTGACATTCTTTCCTCTCTCTTTCCTCATGAGACTCGGCTGAGTCCGTTTATGAGCTTGCTGAAAAGCGCGTTTTGCTTGCCGTTTACTTGCGCGCGCCTCCGCGAAGGGAGCGGTCGGCAAACGTTTCTTAGCAGACTCTACAACCCCTTGAGGGTCTGTGAAGCGAGACGCGCTACTTCCTGCCGTGCCCGCTCTAACTCCTCCGGGTTCATCCCCGGACGGATTCGTTCCAGATCGATTGCGCCGCCGCTCGTTGCCGTCAGGCGCGGCATCGTCTCCATTCCGGATCCGCCGGCCATCCGCGCCGGCAACAGTTCCGGATTCTCGTTCACGAACTGCGAAAGGTAATCGCGAAGCGCCACCTCTCCGTCGCCGCTTCGTGCCACAATGCGGCCATCGGCTGTCCGTTGGACGTCGTCCTTCACAGCGCGGAAGGCCAGGTCCACCTTGCTCACGCCGAGCCGCTGCAACTCCGCGCGCAAAACCGAGTCCCTTTCCGCTCGATCCGCCGCCGCGCGGCTCCGTTCGTTCTCGGTTGCCAATTCGTTGACTCGCTTTTCCAGTTGCTCGCGCCGCTTGCGCTCCTCGATCAGCTCGGTTTTGTATGCCGGCTCCGTGCGTGTTTGTTCGGCTCGTATAAACTCCTCGATTGCGCCCCGGATGATGCCGCGCAGGTCGTCCTTTGGCTCCCGCACCGCGCCCTCTTCTTTCGGTTCTGCCTCGTTCATGCGTTCTCCTTAAGCGCGCAACGGGGCCCCGGCAGCGGGCCTCCAACCTGGAAATCGCCCGCCGTCACGGCCTCGCTTTGCGCTGGTTCCTCAGGTGTGAGGCAGGTTCCCGCCCTGCCCTTCTTCGATCTCTCGTGCGATCTGGTCCTTGATGTCCTGGCGGCTGTCGCAGAGGTACTTCAACGCCAGCCGCTTGAAGACCTGCTTCTTCAGCGTTGGCGAATTGATCCCCAATGCCAGCAACTCCCGCGCGTCGGTGAGTTCTGCGCTGAAGTCGCCAATGTCAAACTCGTCCATCCCCGAAACATCGATGAATAGCTCGTCCTTGCGCGCCGCGTCTACAGCGGCCAGCACGCGCCTCATCGTTTCTTTCACCGCATCGCCATAAGCTCGCAACACTTCCTGGGTGATGGCGAAGTCCCGTTGCTTGCTGAGACCCGACTGCGCGCTGGCCCCGCCGAGGTCCCCGCCAGCCTGTGATGTGTAACAAACTCGGTAGATTTCCTGCTGCAACCGCGCCAGATTGTCCGCGGCGATTTGAAAGACGTGGCCCTGTGGCTCGGTCCAGCCGAACTTGTCGTCCTTCCCTAGCTGTAGGTAATACGACTCGCCGAGTAACTGGTTCCAGTTACGCTCTGAGTAAATCACCGGCATCGAAAACAGCCCCATCGTCAGGGCCCACGAAAGCGCGTTCGATTTGTTGAAGTGCTCCAGTTGCAGAAGCGCCGCTTTGTTCATCAGCCAGAGACCTTCAGGCACCACCAGTTCCACCAGCGGCACCCGCTGCAACTTAGCCAGACCGTGCACGCCGTCGTCGATCAACTCCGCCTGTTTTCCCGCATCGTCAACCCAGGACCATGCGGAAAACGCCGGCGCCGGTCGGCGTTCGCTGTAGACCCGGTAGGTTTCCTTGTCGTAGTAAGCCCATCGCGTCTCGTACATCCAGGCTGGCTCCTCCGGGCTCTGCTTCCTCAAGCCGCCGGTCCGCAGCACCACCCAGTCATAGTTCCCGTGCTCGTCGTAACTCCAGTTGATCAATTCATCCGGCGTATAGTGCAGCAGATACGCCCGTGAAACACCCGCGGCGTCCTCCTCCGCTCTGGTGCCCACGGCTCGTACAGCCCTGGGAAAGTCGATCAGGATGTGGCTCTGGCCGAAAACCAGCGCCTCGATGAAACGGCTTCGGAAGAACTCGGCGAAGTGCGTTCCTCTCAGGTCGCAATCCCCGATGAAGCTGCTGAAGAACCTTCTGGCCGCTTCGTTCTTCCCCTCGAAGGTCAGCACCGGCTCCCGGCGAAAAAGCGTGGCGGCGTACCAGTCGATGATCGACCCGGCGTAGTTCTCGTAGAATACGCGGCTCAATCGCTCTCCATAGATCTCGCCGGGTTCCTTGTTTCTTCGGATCAGGTACTCTCCGGCGTTGGCTTTCAACTGTTCGCCGCCCGCGTACAGGTCGCGATGCATTCTCCACATCGCTTTTCTGATCCGGTACTCTGGATGTTCGCGTAGAATCTCCATCGCGCCTTTGTCCATGGCTGTGTCTTTCTCCCTGGCCTCTACAACAGCCGTTGCCTCTGCTCCCCGAACGGTGGTTGGCTCCTGCACTCCTGCCAGACCAGATAACCCAGCGCGTCCGAAAGGTGCGTGCGCTTCGAATCTCGGTCCTTGTCGATCACCGAGCTCTCCGGCTTGAATGTGACCTCTTCAAAATCCTGCATCAGCTCCCGGCACCGCGGGTGCACGAACAGTCGCGATACCTCGTCGGCCGCCTTGAGTTGCGTGTTCATAAGCGCCACCCGTTCGCGGACGCTGGGGTTGCTCGGCGGAACCTTGAACTGCGCGTTCTTGTAATCATGCCTTTGAAGGAAATCCCTCACCATCGTGTAGTCGCTCACGCCGGTGGTCTGCATCGCCTGGCCCGACGCGTCTCCGAAGACCACCACTCCCGCCGCGTGGTACGGATACCTGGAGTGGAACTCCTCGCAGGCGTCCTTCGTACTTGCGCGCGGCAACACTATTTCATCGATCACCGAAACCACTCCGTCTTTCTCTTGGACGATTACCGAGCTCATCGGATCGACGTTGAAGTCCAGCGCCCAGAGCAGCGGACTCAACGCGTCCATCTCCATCTCGCGTACGTTCACATTGCGGTCAAACGCTTGATAAACCAGCCCCGAATTCAAGCTCAAGTACGAGCCCAGCACCTCCTGCTCGTAGAACCGCGCGTGGTAGCTTCTCTTCAACCGCTCATAGAAATCCGGGACCTTGTCCAACAGAAACCGGTTCTCGAACGGCGTGGCGATGATCGCTTCATAGCCTTCCACCGGCTTCTTGATGAACCGGCGGAACACCCAGTCATAACCCTTGGGCGTCCACACCGCGAAGCCACAAAGCCGCGCAGCCAAAGGGTCGCGCAGGCGGCCCTCCAGCCGTAACCAGGCTTCCTCCGCCGTATAAGTCAGTTCGTCGATGCCGAACCACGCCAGGTTGGTCCCTCTCAGCCGCTCAAACTCGTCGAGCGATCGAAACAGCACCCTCGACCCCGTGTCCCTCATGGTCAACAGGTTCTCTGCCTTGTTGTACTCGTACGGAATCCGGTTGGCGTGGAGAATATCTCCGTAACTCGCTAGCGTGGCGTCCCGCAACATCGGATAGGTTGGCGCTCCGACTAACCCCAGCCTGCCTGGGTTTAAATAAGTAAGCCGGATTGCTTCATTACATAATGCCTGACTCTTTCCCGACCCGATCGGCCCCGAGAACCCCTTGAATCTAACCGTCGAGTCGTGGAATCTCTTCTGCGACGGCAACGGCCTGTATGCTATTTCGCGGACTCGGACGTCACCCCGGGTTCCACCCATGTCACCTTGATCTCCCTTGGTGTCTCCTCGTCCGCCAGCTCCTTCTCCAATTGCACTAACCGGATGAAATCTCCCAGACTCGCCTTCGGCGTTTCCTCTTCGAGCTTCTCTTCGAGCCTTTGCAGTAACTTCGCGACTTTGAGCCTCGGCGTCAAGCACGTCCCCGTGTCGTCTTTTTCAGCCTTTGTCTTCTTTTCCCCGTCCGTCGTCTTTGTTTTGGCCGTTGTGACTGCCACAAGCCCTCCTGACACGACCCGAGCATACCAACAGTGTCCGCAAGTCAAGTGCGCTGTTTGCGCTAAGTAATTGACAAAGATGCCGAAAAGCCTTCAACGATTTTTGTGAATGCAAAAGGTTGCTTCAGCCGGGCGGACCACAAGAACGGAGGAGCGCCCGATTCGCCGCTCCGCCCGCTGATGCAACCGCGCGGTGAACTAAACCGCGATCGACTGGCCGGTTACGCGCTTTGATAGCCGGGTTGGCTGGAGCTCGGCAGGCGCGGCGTCTGGTCCGGACAAACCGGAATGTTGGGTGCAACGTCCAAGATTCGAGCCGCCAGTGGTCGGAGTGGTGTGTTATGGGGTTTGAATGGCAGCGCGTGAGAGCGGGGCGGGGCGAAGATGCTTGTCTGGTGCTGAACCTGAGGGGCTGCCCGAGTCAGGAGGTTGGTTGGATGCGGACTGGCCGGTGTTGCACACGCTGGGCCGGGGTCTCGAACCGCCTCTTCGGGCTGCGTACGCGGGTGCGAGCACACTTCGGCTCTGCACTGCCGCGCGGGCAATGCCCGGGCCGGACTGACGCAGGCACCGGAAACTCATGAGGTATCAGGCGGTCGTTGGGGCCAGCGGTAAGGAGGAAGCAAGCCGACCTGTATCATGAGGCCGGTTTTGCATTTCGGGCAGCGCGCCGGGGGGCGGGGTGGTTAAGATGTCCAGAAGGACCCGGCATGGAACCGGCTCCGGCAGCAACTCCGCGGCCGGAGAGGTCAGAAGCTCGCGGCACAGTTCCAGCTTCTCTTTGCGGTGGCGATTGGAGAGAAAGCCGAAGTGCCGGATGCGTTGAAACCCCGCCGGCAGCGTGTGCATGAGAAAGCGACGGATGAACTCATCCACGGCGAGCGTCATGACGCGGGGTTTCTGTTTGTGTTTGTGTCGATAGTCCTTCCACTGGAAGGTCACCTCGCCGTTAGGGACCGCCAGCAGCCGCTCATTGGAGATGGCGACACGATGGGTGTAGCGGCCCAGATATTCGAGAGCCTGCTGCGGGCCTGCAAACGGCGGTTTGGCGTAGACGACCCACTCGCGTTGATCGAGCGGAGCGAGATACCGGGCGAAAGCGGCGGCCTTTTTTAGCGCTTCAATCTCGCCCACAAACCGGATTTTGCCTTGCTGGAAAGCTTTGCGGAGCGCCTCCTGGAAGAGACGGCGGAACCGGTGTGAGAGCACGCGCACCGGAAGAAAGAAGCCGGGCCGGCACGATACCCAGCAGTCGTGATCCGGACTCAGGCCGCCGCCGGGGATGACGCAATGCAGATGCGGATGATGCCGCAGGTTCTGCCCCCTGACCCTGGGGCGAAGAGCAATGCAGACCTTATCCTCGGATAAGCTGAGCCGTGCATCTTTGCTCGTGGTCAGTGAAGAATGGCGAAGAAGCCGATCTCGGCGCCGAGGTGCCGGGGATCGCGCGCGATGGTCAGCAGCGTTTCCGAAGCGGCCCGCATGAGGATGCCGTACACCGTCTCCTGGTTGGAGAAGGCGATGCGGGCCAGCTCTTCGGGAATGGTGAAGACGACGTGGAAGTATTCGACAGGCAACAGTTCGGCCTTCCTGCTTTCCAGCCACTTTGTCCGCTCCCTGTTCTGGCATTTCGGACAATGACGGTTGCGGCAGGAATTATACGCGATGCGGGTGTGATGGCACTGGCCGCATTCTTCGACATGACCGCCCAGTGCGGCGGTGCGGCACACTTCGATGGCGCGCATCACCCGCAGTTGCTGCCGGGGCAGATTGCGGGTTTTGCGATAGCTCTCGCCGTGCTGTCGAAAAATGCCGGCCAGCTCGAAAGCCGGCCGGCCCATCGGCTATTTCCGGTGGTTGGCCGGAGTCCCGGGCCGCGCCGCCGCGACCTTCGACGCCGCGCGGTCGAGCCGGTCGAGCGGACTCACGGTCGCGGCCACCAGTTGCGGCGAAACCCTGGTATAGCGCGCCGTGGTGTCGAGCTGGTTGTGCCCGAGCAAAACCTGAATGACCCGTATGTCGGTCCCGTTTTCCAGCAGGTGTGTCGCGAAACTGTGGCGCAGCGTATGGACCGTGATCTTCTTGCGCAGGCCGGAACGCGCGGCCGCCTCCCGGCAGGCCATTTGCAGCGAGCCCGCGCAGATATGCCGGTTTTCCCGCCACGAGGGGAACAGATAATGTTGCGGGCGGAAGGCCAGCCAGTAGCGTCGCAGCACCTGCAGCAGGCGCTCCGACAGCATGGCATAGCGGTCTTTCTGACCTTTGCCCTGTTCGACCCGGATCAGCTTCCGTTGCGAATCGATGTCGCTGATTTTGAGCGCGACCGATTCCGACACGCGCAGCCCGGCGCCGTAGCAGGTCATCAGAGCGGCACGGTACTTCATGCCCGTGACGTGGTCGAAGAACAGCAGCATCTCTTCGTAGCTGAGCACCACGGGCAGCTTCGAGGGGCACTTGACGCGCGGAAAATACTCGTCCGTCCAGGGCATTTCGAGCGTCGTGAGATAGACGAACTTGAGCGCCGAAATGCACTGGTTGACGCTTTGGGGCGACAGCTTGCGCTCCTCCACCAGATGGACCAGAAACTGACGCACGGCCTCGGCGTCGAGCGCTTCCGGACCGCGCCCGAAATACTGGGCGAACTCGGCCACATCATGGAGGTAGTTGCGTTGCGTGGCGGGCGTGAGATTACGCAGCCGAACGCAGCCGCATATCTTCGATCATGCGTTTTCGAAGAGGTGTCATGGGATCTCCTGAGCGTTGAAACTGGTCTACTGCGAATAGACTTGTTTCAGTATTCCTCAGGAGCCGCCCGCCGCATCGCTACCGGGCTTCGCTCACATCGATCACGCAGAGTGATACCGCGAAGCGGTTTAGTTCAACACCCAATGGCGATAGAAGGTGCGGGCAGGTGCAATGGCCGGGCTCGACTTGGCGGATAGCAAGGGCCAATCCTGCCTTTTGGGACACCACTGGCACGATGGCCGTTCCTGCGCGGGGATCTCGGGTTCCGGCGAGCAACGATTCAGGAGTAGAGTGTTCGACCGGCGGCCGGCGACGGGCGCGACTGGCGTTCCCGATCTTCCGGGGACGGGGACTTCACGGGGCGGATCTCCCACATCGCATGTCTGGAGAGCAGCCGGGCGGTCCGGAATCCGGAACGGCGACGAGACGACAAGTGAAGCTTCCCCAACGCGGCTGGGAAGCTGTACAAGGAATCGATTCCGGGGCAATCGCCCCACATCGAGCGCGGAACCGGCTGCGAAATCGGTTTTCTGAGGGTTCGCGAGGTATGTGCGGGCGTACACAGGAGCAAAGGGCGGCGGCGGCAAAATGGGCACGATAAGCCGTTTGTCCCCGCGCAGGGGCGGTGTCGGGCGCGCTCGCTCTATTCCAGGCTCGTTCTGTTTCGAGCCCTCGCTGCCGCTTCACCTCCTCGGCAGACACGGATCGATCCACAGCATGAGGTTGTAAGTCAGGCAGGCCCACGTCAGTTCGATTCCCGCTTTCACTATGCCGCGCAGCGAGAACTTGCGCAGCCCGATCTTCTCTTTGAACCAGGCGTTGGGAAACTCCGCCACTTCGGCCCGCTGCCGATAAATGCCCCTGGCCGGCGCGGCTTCGAGACCGAGCACCAACTAGCCAAGGGCTCCGCCCTTGATATCCCTCCATGACAGAGCGACCTTGAACGCCCGAAGAAGGCGTTGATGGAGTAGGCTTCCAGGTATCTGACCACACTGGAGGTTTCCATGAACGCCTTTTTCGAGCATCACAAGAATAGCATTCGGTTGCACTATCGTTGCTTCGACCGCCTGCTGCTGAATGGCCTGATTCAGCCGTTCCAGCAGCCCGAGCGAGTCATCGGGTTCTTCAACACCTACCGCGAGGGCAGGCGAGTGACGCGCAACGAACTCGGTGACATCGCCGAACAATTCAAGAACTGGGTGACCAATCGTTCGCAAAAATGGGATGTGCCGGTCATGGAGGCGCCGGAAGGCCGCCGCGATGACTTCGTCGATCCGTACTTCAAGCGAGCCAAAGCCGACGAAGTGGTCGCGATTGTGAGAGCCCGCGAGCCGGGCCGAATCCTGGTGGCCAACGGCAACAGGAAGGACGACCGCTGGCATCTGCAAATCACCCAACGCTGGGTCATGCACTACAACTTCTACGTGAACGACGCTCGCTGGGGACGGATGTTCGTTCGCATGTGCCCCTACTTCCCCTTCTCGGCCCGGCTCTGTCTGAATCAGCATCACTGGCTGGCCAACCGCATGCGCGAAGAGAAGATCGATTTCCAGCAATGCTCCAACGCCTTCCTGAAATGCAGCGACCCGAAGCGTCTTCAGGAACTGGCCGATTCGCTCTCCGCCAAAGACCTGCTGACCTGCGGCCAGAAGTGGCTGGCCTGCTTCACGCCATTCTTCACCGAAAGTGAACGCAAACACCACGGCTGCCAGCACCGCCTGTTCTTTGCCCAGGTGGAGTATTGCGACAATCTGGTGTTCCACCGACGCGCCGCTCTGGACGCACTTGGAGAACGTCTGCTCGACGCCAACCGCACCATCGGCCAGCCGAACAAGATCACCACCATCTTCGGACGCCGGGTGACCAGGCACCACCGCGGTGAACTGAAAACTGTCATCGAAGACCTCAATCTGCCCAACCCGGTAATCCGCAGCCACTACGGCAGCGGGTTCATCAAGCAGTACGTCCGCGACCACCTCAATCTGCGCACCGAACCCGCCACCAACAACGTCGCCGACTACGGCGTCAAAAAGGCGGTGGAGAATCTGCCGCAACTCCGGGAAAAGATGGCGGCGATCACCGACCACTACCTCGATGTCCAGCAGGACATTCTGGAGACCTTCCTGGATCGGGGCCATCTCCGCAAGCTGGCCGAGCCTACGATTCTTCCCAGCGGCAAGCGGGTACCGGGGCTCAAGCTTGACCATCCGCGACAACTCGCGGTCATGCATGCCCTGGTTCGCTTTGCCAACATCGCGGCCCGCAACCAGTTCTCCACCCGTGACCTGCAGGGACCGGCGACCGAGGCGCTGGGTGTGGGACCGGATATTTACAGCCTCGCGTCCTTGCGCTACGACCTGTCCAAACTCCGCGCCAAGGGCTTCATCCACAAGGTGCCACGGACCCGGCGCTATCGGTTGACCCGCGAAGGGTACTCCATCTGCGTCGTCTTTCTGAAGCTGTTCGAGCGCGTCTACGCCCCGCTGACCACCGGCCTGCTGCAATCGGTCGCCGGTGACAGCAAGCTTCAGCGGCAACGACGTACTCAACTGGATTGCCTCTACCAGCGCGTGGCCGACGATCTGGACAAACTGCTCTCTCTGGTCGGTCTCAAGATTGCCGCTTGAATCTCCCGCACAACGAGAACAAAATTCTCGTTACCGCGCGCATAACGGCCTAATGTCAATTGAAGTGGACGATCGCCCTCCGCCAGGGGTCCTGTACCTCGGGAACGATGAACACGCTATCCATCAATTCCGATTCGAAACCTCGGCACCGTTGCGAAACCCGTTCAGGATCTCGGCGACAGAGGCGAAAACCGCCAAAGACGAGCTCTGCCTCACCGTCCGAGGTCGAGTGGCAAGCCAACCGACGGCGTCCTGCGAGAGGCGATCAACATCTACGGTTCAGTCAGCCTCCTCGCTTTAATCGGTGTTTTTGCGGGATAGGGTCCGTGAGACTAAGAGTCCGACGAGGTTTTGAACCGCCAGTGTATTGTTGAGCATCCTGGTATCAGCGGGCCTCCTTCTCTGGTACAACCCGCTGGACATCAGAAGGCGTGCCGTCAGTCGGCTCGGATTGCGCCGATTGATACCCCAAGATGTTCTTGCCGATCGATCCGGAGAGGTTCTTGACCAAGAGGCCAAGTGGCCCTGCAGCCCGACGGGCGTGACCTTCTCTTTGGGCGCCTCTTGAATGGTATGGTTTTTCGTATGGCCACCGCGAAGGTAACCATCACGCTGGAGAACAATCCGCTCGAAGAAATTCGCGCACTTGTCGCGGCCGGAGCGGCAGCGAGCGTTTCTGCCTTCCTTAAGCATGCGGCTGGAGTCGCTCTCTTCGATGCCGCAGGATGGAAGGAGATGCTAAAAGACGCACTGCGGCAAACGGGCGGCCCGCTAACGAAAAAGGAGCGCACGTGGGCCGACGCGCTTCTCTCTCCCCACGGACAGAAGAGAGTTTCCAGAAAAGGAAGGCGGCGTGAAAGGCATCACTCTCGACGCTGGCGGGCTGATCGCGCTCGATCGAAACGACCGCCGCGTGCTCACACACTCATCGCGCGCGCGACGGAGCGCGGCATGCCGATTACGATTCCGGCGACAGTGCTGGCACAGGCCATTCGGAACCCCGCCAGGCAGGCCCGCCTCGCCCGGCTCATTCGACAGGCCGGTACGGACCTTATTCCGCTGGACGGACCGGACGCGGCCGCTGCAGGTCTATTATTGGCACGAACCGCGACGGCCGACATCGTCGATGCCCACGTCGTCATTTGTGCGCGGAGGGCAGGGCAAGCCGTGGTAACCAGCGACGCCGACGATCTCAGGGAAATCGCGCCGGAGTTGCGGTTGGCGGTGGTCTGACACCATCGAGTTTCGGCGGCCGGTGCATTGGTTTCCGTGGCTTTCCCGTGTGGATTCGTCGCCCGCCCCCGAAATGACCCCTCAATTGCGGGAGAATGCCGCGCGGAATGCCGAGAGCAGGATGAGCAGATCGAGAGCGGGCGAGAGATTCCGGATGTAGTGGAGATCGTACTCGAGGAGGGCCAGTGCGTCCGGCGCCGCGGCGCTGGCGTCCGCGCTGACCTGCGCCCAGCCCGTCAGGCCTGGCCGGACCAGTTGGCGCTGGCTGTAAAACGGAATCAGCTCGTTGAGCCGGGCGGCGAATTCCGGCCGCACCGCGCGCGGGCCCACCAACGACATTTCTCCTCGCAGGACGTTGGCGAGCTGCGGTAATTTGTCCAGCCGCAATGTTCGCAGCAGACGGCCGAGCGGGGTCGGCCGCCCGCCTTGTACTTGAGACACGCAGCGGAACCGGTAGAGGTGGAACGGGGCCGCGTGCAAACCGGCGCGCCGCTCGCGTAGCAGTGCCGGGCCGCGCGAAGTGATCTTCACCAAAAGCGCGATCAGCAGCAGCAGCGGGAGCGCCAGCACCAAAACGATCAGGGCCAGCGCGAGCGAGTATGCCGCCTGCAGATTCACCCAGACAGGCGACGGCCGCAGCGTATCGCCGAAAATGAGTTCCGCGGGCCGGATTTCCAGTGCGGAGACCCTTCCAAAGGTGTTCTCATACAGGCTGGACGCTCTCTCCGCGCGAATGCCGCCAAAACGCAGCTCCAGAAAATCGTCGGCCCACCAGGGCGGTATCTGCTCGCGCTTGCCGATGACGATCCAGTCCGGGTGATGCTCGTCAATCACGCGGGTGAGGTCGGCGACCGCGCCCAGCCGTGGGAGGCTCGCGCTCGCGCCCAGGGGATCGGGGCCACGGTCCAGGTATCCGATTGGCGCCAGGCCGAGCTCGGGATGCTGACCCAGGTGTCCGGCCAGTTTCGCCACCGTGGGGGTGATGCCGAGAAACAAGACTCGCCGGGCCCCCACGGCATTGCGGATGGCCGCGCTGAAGAGAAGGCGCCACCCAAAGAGGCCCGCCAGCGCCAGCATACTGCCCATCACCATGATCTTGCGGGGAAGCGCCAGATCGCGGTCCCAGTAGCCAATCAGCGCCTGCGACAGAAACACGATGCCGGTAATGAAGCAGAGTTGCTGCAGCAGGCGAGTGCGGTTGGGTATACGCAGGTCGCCGTACAGATTGTGAAAATACAGTCCCAGGATGGTGAGCGCCACCACGGCGCCAATGCGCAGGAGTCCCGACTCGTCGATCAGGAAGATGTCGCCATCCACATCCGGGTCCGCATATGCGGCGGCGGCGTAGCAGGCGAAAAGCAGAAGCAACTCGGAGAGAAACAGAGCCAGGACGCCGGCGGGTACCAGCACTCTGAAGATGCGGATCATGCTTCGGCCATTTCTACGGGGCCCCCGCGACCGGTGGGCCGGCCAGCGGTGAGATGCCGTGGAAGCGCTATGTTATCATTGTCGCGATTGCGGGTTCTCTACATCCAGGCCTCCTGGGTCCCGCCTCCCGAAGATCCGCAGGCCGATCGTTTTCTTCTCCTCTCCGAGACCCTGGAAGGCGACGTCCTCCATCCCCTCTGGTTCTGGCGGCCGGAGCAGGTGGAAGCGGAGCTTGGGGGGGGCGCGCGGTCCGGGTTCACCAGGGGCCGTTTTCGCTTTCACTGGTTTTGTTGCTTTCGGCCTGACGGGCGGCGGCGGCGTTTGGGTCTGCTGTGGTTCTACCTCCGCAAAGGGTTGGAGCTTCACCGCAAGAAGCCCTACGACTGCATCGTAGTTTATTCGCACATGACGCCGGCGCTGGTGGCCGGAGTTTTGAAGTTACTCACCGGCGCCAGACTTATCGTGGAGATCATGACGGCGCCCGAGCTGTCCTACCTGTACGAGCATCCCCGGCGCACGCTGGTGGACCGGCTGATGCGCGTTTTCTCCGATTTGAGTCTGCATCTGAGCGTGTGGTTCAGCGACCGCGTTCATTTGTTGTACCGGACGCAATTGGCGCACTATCCGATGTTGCGGCGCGCTCCGTCCTCGGTGTTTCACGACTTCGTGCCGGTTTCGCTCATCCGCGCGGCGGAGGGGGAACGCGAGCGAGTGGCGCTATTTGTGGGCGCGCCCTGGTATCTCAAGGGCGTGGATCTGTTAATCGAGGCGTTTCGAAGGATAGCTGGTGACTTTCCTGACATTACGCTGAGGATTCAGGGTCATTTTCCGGATCGCGCCGCGCTGGATGCGCTGGCCGCCGGGGTGCCGCGGGTGGAGATTGTGAAGGCGGTGCCCAATCCCGAGACGATTGGCAGGATCAGCCGGGCATTGGTTCTGGTGCATCCTTCGCGCTGCGAGGGTTTGTCCCGGGTGCTGATTGAAGCCATGAGCGCGGGGGTGCCGGTGATCGCGTCGGACGCGGGCGGCAATCCGTACTGTATCCGCGATGGGCAGACCGGCGTTCTGTTTCCCGCGGGCAACGCCGGCCAGTTGAGCGAGCGGCTGCGGGAGCTTCTTGGCGACGAGGAACTGCGGAGGCGTCTGGGAAGCCGGGGTTATGAACTGGCCCACACGCAACTGACCGAACAGGTTTACGCCGATCAGTTCACGCGCATGGTGCAGGCGGCTGTCCACGGCGGCCGGCAAGCGCGCGGCTGACCGGATTGAGCCGTTCGCTTCTATCTTGCGCATTGTAATCAAACGCTTGAAAACGCAGGGAAGGCCGGGGCAGGAAATACTGCGTCAGGTCTCTGTTGATAAAATCCGAGGCCGGAGGTGATGATGCGCGGCATCGTGAGTAACTTCGCAATGTTGTCGGGTTGGCTGGTGCTGTCGATAGCGGCTCAGGCTCAGACTGGGAACCGCACCCCCCATTCGGGCCCGACGCTGCCGTCGACGTGCATTCTGGCTGACATGTTCACCCTGACCACTGCGCCGGCTGGTGCGAACATATACAGTTGCGTGGCCACCAACACTTGGGCGGTTCAGGGGAGCGGTGGCGGCGGGGGCGGGAGCGGCACGCTGGCCATTCGGAACAACAGCACGGCGGTGGGAACTGAGCCCATCCTGGATTTCGTGCCCGGCTTCGGCATCGTCAATCTGATCACGGACACCGGGACGGCGGTCAACATTCAGCAAACGGTGGACACCGCCGTGGTGCTCTCGAAAGCAACGCACCAGGCGGGAACGGCACTGCTGTGTGCTGCCTCCAGCGGTTCGGGAACCACTTACACCTGTGCCATGTCGCCGACGCTGACGGCCTACACGAGGGGCATGGTCTTGTATTTCCTGATCGACACGACCTCCACCAGCACGACGCCCACGCTCAACGTGGACACGCTCGGTGCGAAGACGCTGGTCAACCATCTGGGCGGTGCGCTGTCCGCGGGCGATCTGGTTTCCGGCACGCTGATTCCCATCTGGTACGACGGCACGAACTTTCGGACGATGCTGGCCCCCTAGGAGAAGACCATGAAGAAGGTATTCGTCCCCCTGTTATTGCTGGGGGCACTGGCATTCGCCGGACAGTCCATCCAGTTTGGCGCGAGCGTGGTGAACTACTCCGTGCCGGCGGTGCCCGCAACCACTCCATGGTACGTCGAGTTCTACGTTCACGACTGGAGTAATCTATCGACGCAAACCATCTGGGTGTTCAACACATTCCTGCTCGGGAACGCGGTTGGCATGGCCGGAGGCCTGGTCCCTTCGCAACAGCCTGGGGGGCAACTGCTGATGATTTATTCGCAGACCGAGACCCAGTCGGCCAGTTTCTGCTCAACGCAGGTCGGGAGCCCGGCGAATCTGCCCGCTCAGGGTATCTATGTGCGCTATCAGCACGTGCCCGCCAGCACCACGGACGAGTGCGAAGTCTGGGATACGAACGGGAATCGAATCGGAGTCGGTCAGGCAAAATACACGGCAGCGCAGGCGAATGGGACCGGCATGGCGCTGGGAGCATCGACAGGTTTCTCCATGGCTTTTTTCCGGATCTGCACCGGCGCCACGATGGCGCTCGGCAGCCGGATGCCGACCACGGCTGGCGGATGTTCCTCCGGCTCCGAGCTGCTGGAGTGGGACTTCGACGGGAATCTCAATGATTCGTCCGGCAACGGGTACACGGCGAGCCTGACCAGCGGGCTTCCGACGTATGTTCCGACGCCCAACCAGAATGTCATTGCCGCAATCAAGACGATGGGCGCACCGTTCTGGAGTAACTGGGTCAGTTTGCGGGCGGGGTTTCCGGCTCAGTTGGACGGCACCTCATCTCTCTCTCAGGCCGACGCCAGCAATACGGTGACGTGCTTCTGGCAGACGCTGGCCAGCCCGGCGCCGGTTACCTGGAGCAGTCACACATCCTGCACGCCGACCCTGACCGGCATCGTGTTCGGGGATTACAATACGCAACTCACTGTCACCGACGTGGCTGGCAATCAGGCCACCGTGACGCAGGACATTGGCGCGGTGGCGACGGATAACAACGGGGTTGTGGTTCAGGCCAATCCCGCCGCGGACCAGGTTTTCGGCCCCATGATCGCCTTCGGAAGAAACCCGTGGGGGCTGGCCGATTACTGGGCATTGCGCTCTACAACGCTCCGGCTGGCGGACTATCAGAGTTACGGGTTATCGACCATCTGGCCGTACGCCCCGTGGGAGACGCCGCAGGCAGGTACGGTTTCTTATATATGGGATGGCGTGGGCATGACGCCGTCGTATATGAACCCGCCTCCGAGTACGACGCTCTCGGGCGCGGGGATCGCCAGCGCCATGGCCACATCGTTCACGGTCGCGGACATCACGAAGCTCGACGTCAGTGAGCTGCCGACACGCGTATACGTGAGTGTGCCGAGCAGCTCCAGTTACGAGGAGATTTACGTCTGTTCGCTCAACGGAAACACGCTGACGGTTTGCTACGACGGGCGGGGATGGACCGATCCGTCCAACTCGACCAGACTCGCGGCGCAAGGCTGGCCGGCGGGTTCGTCGATAGGTCAGTTCAAGGTTACAGGAACCGGCACGCACTTCCTGACCACGCTCTGCCAGGGAGGCCCTCACTCGCCGGTAGGACTGGTGACTTACAACGTTGGCACTATCTCGTTGACGGCGGGGTCCCCGAACATTGTTGGCACGGGAACGGCCTGGGCATCGCCGTCGGTGGTCTCCGGATACATGTTGCGAGTCTGGGCGACGCACGGAGGGGCGGCATTCGTTTTTCTGGCGCCCATCCAGACGGTTACCGACGCGGCGGACATAGCATTGTCCAGGCCGTTTCCGTCCGACGCCGACACGGGTTCCTATTCCTACCAGATCATCTCGACGAACGCCACCAGCTCTCGCTATCCGGTGCTGCATCACACGCGCGCGGACGGCTCGGACGGGATGCGCTGGTGGCCCAACGGGTATGGGTGCGAATCCGATGTCTCGCTCTATCTGGAACCCATGTGGGACGTTGCCGGAGTTGACGGCGCAACGGAGAGTGGTAAGGCGTACACGTACATGGATCAGGCGTGGTGGCTGAATCAGTCGAGCACGGGCGGTCTGGATTTCTACGGAGAAGATCTGGCCCATCGCGCGTTGTACCTGCGATCCGGATACGGCCCGGCGCAATCGGCAGCCAACATGATTGGAGACATGTGGGTGCGCATGCCCATGGTGGATGGGAACATTGTGGGCGCCCCGTTGTTCAGCGGCGGATTCGTGATAGGAGGCATCGCGGATGCTCTGCTCTCCACCAGCGGGCATCAGGCGCAGTGGCCGGACCTCCGTGGATTCGCGTTATTCGGGGCCAATAACGAAGGAAACGATCCCACGGGCGCCGGTTGCAACACGATGGGCGACAACAGGGACACCGGATATGGCGGGTCGTGGATTGCGCTGGCCGCGTTGTACGACCCATCGCCGTCACAATGGCAGAACGCGCTCGCGAACTGGTATTCCCGAGAAAATGTCTGTAAAGGACCGGATAACTCCTGGGCGAACGGGTTCCTTTGGAACAACGCGGGACCGCGGATCACATTCACCACCGGCAGCGCGATCGGCACGGGCACTGCCATTCCGTCGAGCGGCCTGTGCTTCGGCGTGGCATCGGGTGGCGGATCGGCCACGAACGGCTCCGGTGTCATCACTGGCTCGGGGTTTACGACCAACACAAGAATCGCCATCAGCGGGACCAGGGGTGGGGCGCCGTTCACGCAGTGGGCCTTCTACACCCTGAATTCGAGCAGCCAGATCACGCTCAACCAGTCGGCTGCCTGGCTGGGCGATTCCGGCTCTGTCACGTGGGTGATCGAAAGTACGCCGTACGCCCTGACCTTCGGCCAGAACAACAACGACCCCATGCTGGCCGAGAACTGGTCCTGCGCGTGGAACGGCGCGACGCAGATTACGCTCAATCGCCCATGGGACGGTCCGAGCGGGACGTATTACGGCTATTACAGCAATGTCGCCGGGAAGGCAACGCAGCCGTATATGCTGGGGATAAAGCAGCGCGGTTTCCGGTGGGCGTCGTTCGCCGCTGCAGCGAACGGCAACTCCACGCTCGCCGCCAGTTTCACTAATCTCATTCATCTTGCCGGAAACTGGGAGCGGAGCACGGGCTTTGACTCTCTGGTAACGCACGGTTTCTACTACGCGCGGGTACTGAATCTCTGCGAGCCCATCACGCCCGCGAGCATGGGCGCCGGCGGCAGCGGCCCGTGCTTCGACGATACGAACTCTTCATCGGCCTACAACGTCGCGGCGATGAGGGTGCTCACGGCTGAGAACAGCGGCAGTCTGCCGTCCTGGTACGATGCGCAGGGCGGCTCTGAGAGCGCGATTGCCTGGGGCGATCTGGCCTACGGATCCTGCTTCGGCAACCCGGCGTACACGAGCGCGGGCGCGTATTCCGCATCCGACGGCAACACCTGCGACTCGGGCAACGGGAACCTGAACGACGCCAGTATTCACGGCGGAAAGTGGACGGGCTTCTTCTTTGGCATGGGCATGGCGCACGAGTGGCCGGCCGTGCGATTGGGTGGGGTGGCTCCGGCCATCAACCGCACGGTAAGCGCCAGCTTCACTCTGGCCAGCGTCGCGAATGCCGCCACCTTCGTAGCGGTGGTCACCTCCCCCAGCGGAGCCCAGACTACGGTGACCTGCTCGTCCTCTCCATGCTCGGTGAGCGCAGATGCCCGGCAGGGGGCGCACGTGGTGCAGTGGCAGTACCGCGGCACGGGCGGTCAGATCCTTGCCCAAAGCGATCCAGTGGTGGTCACGGTTCAATAACGGCAGCTCCGCCGGGGCAAACCTCGGCCGAGTTTCCCGTCGCGCGCCCCGCGGGCGACGGTATCGGAGAATGGAGGCATGCCTTTTGAGCAGGAGTTCGCTGTCGCTCGCGAGGCCGTGGAGACGGCCGCGGAAATCGCCCGGCGGTTGCAGCCGGGCATCGTGGCGGAGGAGAAGCCGGATGCATCCCCGGTGACCGAGGCCGATCGGCAATGCGAGCGCGCCATGGTGGAGCGAATTCGCCGCACGTATCCTGACGACGGCATTCTCGCCGAGGAAGGCACCTCCATGGAAAGCCGGAACGGGCGCAAGTGGATTGTCGATCCCATCGACGGCACGCGCGATTTCGTGCGCGGCACGCCGCTCTGGGCCAACTTCGTCGCGCTGGAACAGGATGGCGAGGTGGTGCTGGGCGTGGTGAACCTCCCTTGTCTCGGCTGGTTCTGCCACGCCATTTCGGGCGCTGGCGCATATCGCAACGGGCGGCGCATCCGCGTGTCCTCGCGAACGCGCATTGAGGAGTCCATCTTCTGCGTCAACGCGTACAACCATCTTTCCCGCATGCCGTTTCGCCACCGTCTGCTCGATTGGATGTCGCGCTACTGGGCGGTTCGCGGAATGGGCGGCGCCGCCGATGCCATGATGCTGGCCGCGGGGGAAGTGGAAGTGTGGATGGAGCCGGTGGCCAAGCCGTGGGATTTCGCGCCCCTGAAGATCATTGGCGAGGAAGCGGGCGCGGCGTTTTTCAACTTCGCGGGCGGCCGGGACATCTACTCGGGAAGCGGCGTGCTGGCGGTACCCGCGCTGGAAGCGGAAGTGCGCGCAATGGTGGCCGGCTGAGAACGCCTGATGAGAGGGGGGCCTATTCGGTCGCCGTGGGCACCAACGCGGGCCTTGCGCGCGCCGAACCGTTCGCGGTAAACACCCACCCGAGAATCACCGCCACCACCGGGTTCGGGCCGAAAACCACCAGCCATCCCAGCGCCATGACGCCTCGCAGAGTCAGGTGCGGCATGTGCGGACTGATGAGCAATGTGGGTGCGGCGGCGGCAACTCCGGTGGCCACTTGCTGCACCGCGGCGCTCACCATCGGATGGGCAGCCGTTACATAGCGCGCTGCACCACCGAGCCGACGGCACACCTGCAACAGCCGAGCTGCAACAACGGAAACCGCTCAGCAGACCGCCATGAGCGCCATGTCCGAAAGCATTCCCCGAACGCCGCTCTTCCACGTCCGCTGTACCGGGAAGAAGGTGCCCGGTGTGACCGGAGCCGTCAGCCGCCGGCCATTGGATGGAGCTTCCCTCTCCGTTGGAATTCGCGCTGCCTCATCGTAACCGGATTGTACGTCGGATACGCGGTCCGCAGAGTCAGCGAGCAGCGGACCGCGTTCCTCGTCCATGTCAGGCGCGACGGCACATGCAGATTCACGTACACGCCATCCGCGCCGCAGCCCCAGGGAAACACGCCCAGCTCCGGACGGGGCCCAGCCGCGGCGGCTGTGATCGTCGAAACTCCCCCTGCAGGAACGTCCGGCGAGCATGGCCCGGCCCTCAGTGGTCGCCGTATTTCAACTCGCCCGCCTCGATGGCCACCGGAAGCCGGTTCTGCGGCGGGGGAAGCGGACAGGTGGCGTAGGGCGTGAAGGCGCAGGGCGGATTGTAGGCCTGGTTGAAGTCGACCACCACCGTGCCATCCTTCGGCATCTCCGTGTTCAGAAAACGGCCTGCGCCGTAGGTGGTTTTGCCCGCCGTCTGGTCGCGGAAGATCAGGAACAGCGAATCGTCTTCCAGCACCGGGTCCAGCCGCACATCCACGCCATTCAACGTAAACACCAGATAGCCGGGGCTGGGGGTGGGTTCGGTCTGGCCCAGAATATTCGCGATGGGGATGTTCTTCGGCTCGGCATACGCGACGAACCGCGCCTTCACGCGATACTCCGGGCGCACCGGATACCAGTGCAGGCCGGTGAAGTGGCGGCGGTATTCGCTGTTGCGGTCCTTCATGCGAATGCCGAACTTGTCTCCGCGGTGGATCACGAACATGGTCAGCGCGTTGATGGTCAGCACGTCGGGACCGTCCTTGTCCGTGTCGGATTTCAGCTCGGCGTTCCGGGCGGGCTTTCCGTTCACCGCTACGGCGGCGCCCTCGGCGGCCTTGAAGCTGGTTTTGCCGTCGTGAAAATGGAAGACGCCGATGTGCCCGGGAACCGACCCCGGCGGCAGTGCGAGGTCGCAGCCGGGCGCGGCGCCCGCGGTGTTGTCGCCATCGTTCAGCCAGAACAGCCCGGCCACGGCGAGCCAGCCGTCATCGGCCTTCAGGCGGGCTTCCCGGTGTGCGCGCCATTGCTCTATTTGCTGAACGTACGTCGCGTCCACGGCGCCCAGTAGAACCGCCATTGAAAGGACCAGAATCGCCCGCACGGTCATCTCGCCATCCAGTGTCGCACAGCATGGCTGGCAAGCTGCGCGCCTGCGACATCACAAACTAAAGTCTGTACCACGATGTGCTGACACCGGTGTTCCGCCACCACAACCGCTAAAACCTCAACCAGAAGCTGGCCGGCTTTCAAGTTGACGCACCGGCCGCGGAACCGGCTTTCCGGAGCCAGCCGGTGCGAACAGGTGTCTCCGCGCGACACGGCAGAGGTGGCGAAGGATGGGGTGCAGCGGCAGGGCTGGATTCGTTCAGCCAGGCTGAGGAACGTGCCCTTCGGTCCCTTGCGGGCCGATTCTCCGGACCTGCGCCGTTCGTCGTCGCTATAGCCGCAGAATCGAGTCCACGATCCTTCACCGGGTCCGAAGCGAGAGGGAGGCGGCAAAGGATACGATGCCGGCATCCACTGACAAGGTGAATTGCGCGCACCACGGGCGCCTTGAACGCTCCAGTGCAACCGTTCTTTGAAAGGCAGCGAGATCGCCGGGCTCCCCCCGGCCAAGCGGGCTGATTCGGACTCATCAGGCCAGCCTATAAAACCGGCGCCCGACTACGTGTACGCGGCTGATGACCGGGGCTGAAACTGGCCACCTCCCGAATGTTCGCTTCCACTGCCGGATTCCCACACCGGCCGGGCGGCTCCTCCGTCCGGCCCTCAACGAACCCCCGTGCCCGCCGCCGTAGTGTGCGCAGACTCACACCCCTGCGATCCCCCCGCCGCCTTCGCCGCGCGTGATTGCACAGTTGGCCCCACGTTCCCTCTTGACAGCCTCGGCCAAAAGCTCTATTGTCGATTATCTGGGTATCTGTTGTAGATAACCTGGGCATTGAGAGACAACCATGAGCAGGCCATCCGATCTGATCCAGGGAACGCTGGATCTGTTGATTCTAAAGACTATTGCACTGGAGCCGATGCACGGCTGGGCCATCGCGAAGCGCATCCGCCAGGTCAGCGAGGAGGTGCTGCAGGTAACTCAGGGGTCGCTTTACCCGGCCCTGCACCGCCTGGAACAGCAGGGCTGGATTGCCTCCCAATGGCGCGAAACGGAGACCGGTCGCGAGGCCAAGTTCTACTCGCTCACGGCGGCCGGGCGCGGCCAACTGGAGAGCGAGCTGGCGCAGTGGGAACGTCTTTCGCAGGCCATCGGCCTGGTGGTCCGTCCGGTTTAGGAGGCGCCATGTTTCGTCGCTGGATGAGGATTGCTGGCCTGCGTTTCCGATCCGTATGGCAGCGCGCGCGGGTGGAGAGCGAGCTGGACCGCGAGATTCGTTTTCACGTGGACCAGCAGACGGAAGAGAACATCGCCGCGGGCATGGCGCCAGGCGAAGCGCGGTTCGCCGCCCTGCGAGCCTTCGGCGGCGTGGCGCAACGCCGTGAGGAATGCCGCGACAGCAGGAGGTTGAACGTGCTGGAGAGTGTACTGCAGGATGTCCGCTACGCCCTGCGCGGGTTGCGGCGGGACCCCATGCTCACTTGTGTGGCGGCGCTGTCGCTGGCCATCTGCATCGGTGCGAACACCACCATCTTCAGCATCGTGAACACCATTCTGTTGCGGCCGCTGCCGTACCCGAATGCCGGCCGCCTGTACTGGATCACGGAACTCCTCGGGCGGAACCCCATGGAGGTGGCCGTCGCCGGCGACTACTTCAGCCTGAGCGAGGAGAACCGCATCTTCTCCGCCGTCGCGGCCTACGACACTACCACGGCGAACTGGGCCGGTGTGGAGAAGCCGGAACAGGTGGACGCCGCGCAGGTGACGTCATCTTTCTTTCGCGTGTTCGGCACCGCGCCGATGATGGGGCGCACCCTGGCGGCGCACGAGGATGGACCGCAACCTCCCGCCGTTGTGGTGCTCAGCTACAGTTTCTGGCGAAACAGACTGGGCAGCGATGCGCATGTCGTGGGCAGGACGCTCACGCTCGACCGGCATCCCGCCACCGTGATCGGCGTCATGCCCCAGGGGTTCGACTACCCGAAGAACATGCAGATGTGGAAGCCGTTCGATCTGAATGAGGTGGAACAGAAACAACGGATGCGCATGCGCCTGGTCAACATCGTGGCGCGGCTGAGACCCGGCGTGAGCGAGCCGCGGATTGCCACGGAAATGAACCGGCTGACCCGCGCCGTCCGCGCCGAGTACCCAAAAGAAGTCAACGGCGCGTTCCTGGCTCACATGAAGATCACGGCCACGCCGCTGCAGCGCCGAATGACCGGAGATCTGCGGCCCGCGCTGCTGGTGCTGACCGGAGCCGTCTCGCTGGTGCTGCTCATTGCGTGCGTGAACCTCGCTAACCTGCTGCTGGCGCGGGCGGTGTCGCGGCAACGGGAACTGGCCGTGCGCATGGCCCTTGGTTCGGCTCGCGGCCGGATCGTGCGGCAGGTGCTGACCGAGAGCGTGGTGCTGGCGCTGCCGGGCGGCGTTGCCGGTGTCGCCGTGGCCTTTCTCGCGGTTGCCGGGCTGAACGCGTGGAAGCCGCTGGTGCTGGTTCGCTATCCCGCCCTCTCACTCGATTTCTTCACCCTCGCCCTGACGCTGGGCCTGACTGTTCTCACCGGCGTGGTTTTTGGTCTGGCGCCCGCGCTGACCGCCGCGCGCCTGAGCATTCAGGACGCGCTCAAAGGCGAAGGCCGCGCCATCTCCACCGCGCGCGTGCGCAAGCTGCTGGTGACGGCGGAACTCGCCGTATCGCTGATACTCCTGATTGGCGCGGGACTCCTGCTGCGCAGCTTCCTCACGCTGGCCCGCACCGACCTCGGTTTCCCGCCGAACAACCTCCTTACCATGCGAGTGAATCTGGTGCCCTCGCAGTATCCCACCGGCGTGCGCCAGGTGCGTTTTTATGAGGACGTGCTCGCGCGCGTTCGGCAGCTTCCCGGCGTACGCACGGCGGCCAGCGCAACCGATGTCCCTCTGGATGGCCTGGGAGCCTGGACCGGAATGGCCTTCGATGTGATCGGCCATCCTGCCCTGCCGAGGGAGCAGCGTCCACAAGCCGCCGGCGCGGTAGTGAGCCCCGGCTTTTTCCATACTATGGGCATTCCGCTGCGGCGTGGGCGATTCTTCGACGCACATGACAGCGCCACGACGATCATGATCGACGAGAGTTTTGCGCGCACCATCTTTCCCGGGGAGGACCCGATCGGACGGCGGATCAAAGCGGCGGGCGATCCACTGACTATTGTCGGCGTGGTGGGCAGCGTCCGGGGAAGCACGCTTACGGGCGGCACGCCGCTGCCGCACGACAACCGGGGCAACAATCCGGCCGTCGCGCCGATGCCGCGCTTCTACCATTGCGACTGCACCCCGGAGCCGAGCCCGTTTCTCGGCCGCATGGCGCTGGTGGTGCGCACCACCGGCGATCCGCGCGCCGCGATTCGCGCCGTCGAGGACCAGGTGTACGCGGTGGACCGCAACCAGCCGGTGTTCGATGTGAAGACCATGGAGGAGCGTCTCGACGACTCGCTCGCGCCGGAGCGGTTTCATCTGTTGCTGATCGGCGTCTTCGCGCTGATTGCCATGGTGCTGGCCGCCGTCGGCGTCTATGGGGTGATGTCCTACCTGGTGACCTGGCGCACGCGCGAGATCGGCATCCGGGTGGCCATGGGCGCGAAGCCCGGCGTGGTGGCGCGCCTGGTGGTTGGCGAGAGCGTGGTGCTGGGGGCGGTGGCGGCGGCGGCGGGACTGGGCGGCGCGTGGGCGCTGACGCGCTACGTGAGGTCCATGCTGCACGGGGTGACCGCGCTCGATCCGGTCACGTTCCTGATCGCGCCGCTGGCGCTGCTCGTGGTGGTGGCGGTGGCATCGTTCGGTCCGGCCTGGCGAGCCGCGCGCGTGGATCCGATGGACGCGCTGCGGCACGAGTGAGGGTGGCTACGAACCGCACCAGACTAAGGCACCAGACTAAGAGAGTTCGAGTCTATGCTTCAGGCGCGCCGATCTCCTCGGTGATCCCCGCGAAGGCGAGTTTACTGACGCCGAGCTGCGATATCTGGATGGACGAACGGGAAAGCATTGCAGCCACGCCCCTTGGATTCAGCGAGAGGATCGCTGGCGAGCACGGACGACGCCCGCACGGTGTTCCCGGGCCGAGACCTCTACTCAGATAGAGGTATCCGGTTCCGACGCACCTGCAAATCAACACCGGTGCCTATTCCGGCGAAGGCAAAAAGATCTGGAGGTCGAAGTCCACGAGGCTCCCGGCCCGGTGTTCGTCCGCACCGGAAAGCCGGATGCGCGCATTTCTTTTGCCCAATGTTATTAGCCATGATGTTTACTCTGTGCCAGGCAGGAGCTATCCGCGCCAGCGAGAGTAGCCCCAACCACCACCGCCGAGCACAAACAACACCAGAACGACAACCAATATGATCATCATCTGAGTGCCCTCGGGCTGCTGTGTGCAGGTCCTGCCGCTCGTCGTGCAGGAAGTGCGTTCAGCCGATGCCTGTTGCCTCCGCATACCGCCTGAATCGTTCGGTCCTCCACCTGCTCTCAAAGGAGATTGATCGATGTCGTACCAAAGGAAAAAACATGAAAGCTCTCAAACCGTGCTTGTCGTTGCTGGCGGCAGTGGCCGTCGCAGCGACTCTCGCAGGCTGCTCACGGATGTCCACGAAGACGCCCGACGTTTCGGATAACATTCGCACATCGCTGGATAAGGCCGGCTACAAAGATGTCTCAGTGAACCATGATCGCGACAAGGGCGTCGTGACCCTGGGTGGACACGTGGCCGCGGACGCGGACAAGTCACAAGCCCAATCAATCGCAAAGTCCATCGCGGGGACCGAGGTTGTCTCCAACCAGATTGCCGTGATTCCGCCCGGCGGCGAGAGTGATGCCAGGAACATGAACTCGGATCTGGACAAGGGCGTCGCGAGCAACCTGGATGCGGCTCTCATCGACGCAAAGCTTCACGACAGCGTCAAATACGCGGTCAGGAATCACGTCGTTACCCTGACTGGCGATGTCGACTCTCAATTGACGCGCGATCAGGCCCAGTTGGTCGCGTCCGCGATTCCCAACGTGCAGCAGGTAGTGAACGAGCTACAGGTGAAGTCGCAAAAGGCCACCTCGTCGAATTAGGCCGAACCAGCATCAGGTGTGCAAATCGCCGGTCAAGGCAAGTGGAAGCGTCGGCACTTCTACTCCAATCGTGATAGACGCAGCAGAGCGGGAGGTTGATTGTATCTCGCTCAGTTTCCAGTCAGGCTGTAGAATTCGTTATGAACTGACATGGGTGACGCGGAAAAAGACCGGCTGGCAGCATCAGTTGTAGAACGGCGCCACGATTTCGAACTGGCACTCGCAGGAAGCCGCAGGAGGTATCCAACCGGTGAGTTCCGGTCGTTTGTCGAAGCGGCTCGTCGCTATATTCGGGCGACTCACAGCGACGAAACGATACACCGAGGCGTCGTCAGGGCCGTCCACGGGCTGGCCGAGTATCTACAGGTCGAACGAAAGAGGGTGCCCAACGAAGTCCTGGTTGACGCAGAAAGACTGGAATGCCTCCTGTTCCTCGGCTACGATCCGCACTTCGAAGGAGACGAGCCCCCTGGTCTTTGATCTGGCTCTTCCATCACCCTCAGTCAGGCCGCAGTCGTCGTCGACGCTGGGAGCTGGGAGCTACTCGTGGGTCTACGAGCTTTGCACAAGATCGCCGAGTCGGTGCCAGCCAGGGGACACGCTCTTCCGGCCGAACTCGATTGGGGGGCCTCGTTCTGTCGGCCAACGCTATCTCTTCGTTTACGAGCCTCGATACCTCCGCACCGGCGAGAGCGATCCGCTTTGCTCGGCCTGGTCCGGCAGCTTCATGGAAGGGGGGGCGTACAGTGCTTACGGCCGAAGAGTCGCTAAATGACCCTCAGCGGCCGTTATCGCCACGAATGACGTAGTCCACGTCCTGTAGCACCCGCGCGCCATCATCCTCTTCCGTTACGCGGATCTCGCCTACGTGCGAGAGCACTCGCTGGAGGCTCGTCAGGTTCTGCGAAAAGAACGACGGGGTACGCATTACCGAGGCCGTGAACCCATAACCCGTTTCGTTGGCTGGAGAAGCGAAATCGAGCGCGGTCATGACGTGTTCGTAACGGCCTCGTTCACGTGCGAGACGGAACACAGCGGAATACGTCGCCGAGCCCGTGCTCGTGGGCGACACGCCCGCGCGCTGCAAGAGCTCCCCCAGCAGGCTCGAATCGTTAGCGAGGTACAGCGCATCGCCCTGCACCGCAATGTACAGGTTGCCCAGTCCGGCAAGTGAGCGAACTGATGCATTGCCCGCCTCCGGCTGCCATCCGGCTCCTAGCCCCGTGGTTGTCCAGAGTGGCTCAATGGCTCTGGTGAGAGCCTCCTCCACCGCCGGTTCATTCCACGGCGATGACGCGTCCAGCACGATAGCGCACGGCATCCGTATGAACGTGTGGCCCGCCGGCGCGGTGGATTCCACCTGCATCGCGGCTCGCAAACCGGTTTTCTCAATCAGCTCCCGGAAAGGCGCCACGGACTGATCGAGTGTCGCTTCCGACGGTAATGGCGGTTCGTCGATGCGAGTCTCCAGGTCCGTCTCGGTACCGGCCGTCTGCGAGAGATCCGCCGATGGAGGCGCGTACCGCCACTCGTCCCTGGTCGCGACCGGCGGAGCGATCAGCTTCTCCACGATCAACGCCACGGATTGTCGCGCGTCCGGCGAAGCCCAGGCCCGATAGAGACCCGCATCGCGCGGAGCGAGGGTCACCAGCCGATCAACTGCGGCACGATCCGCGGGAAGCGGACCAATGCCGGCGTTGTCGGGGATGCGAAGGAAGACACGCGTCTCAGCGATGTCGCGCGCGCCACGGCTCACATCGGCGATCCCGCTCCAATACTGCCTGACAGTTGACGCGTTTCGCTGCACCCAGTACGAACGAAAATAGCCGCTCTTCACCAGAGCGTCGAGATTCATGACCATACGCAACTCACCCGGAGTTTTGGCGGCGGCGGTGGTCGCGTCGCGATACCAGCGCTCCGACGCCAGGCTGGGGTCGGTCGCGCCAGAGGCGAGCGTCAGCGAGCGAGCCGCCAAATCGTCTCTGGTGGCGACAAACAAGAACCCCTTCGCATATGTGAAGCCCACCGTCCGGCCTGACGCTGGATCGGCGCGCAACCAGAACGGGATCCCCGCGGCCTCCCGCCGTTCGAACCTGCTGCGCATCGTCCACAACCGGGCCTTGTCGAGCTCGGACTCCTCGACGCGGGAGACGTACACGAACTGCACGTCGTGGATGTCGTAAAGCGCAAGCGCGCTCTCGCGTCCTGCGATCGCGCCGATGTCGTTCAAAACCGGCGCAAACCCGATTGCCGAGGCATATTCGCTGTAGACGCCGCCCAGCTTCGTAAAGAGATTCGATTGCTGGAATACGGCATAGTTGTCGCTGGCGAGCCAATTCTGCTTCACTTTCGATTCGTTCCACTCGCGAAGCACATTGTTGAAGTCTTTTGCGTGAACGTACAGCAGAGCGCCGCTGGGCATCAGCGTGGCCAGGTCCACCGCCGGAGGCGCCGTCTGCATCCAGACAATACCGGCGGCAGCCAGCAGAATCGTGAGAATGATGGCGGCTTTTTTCATCGTGCGCTCCTCGGTATCTCCGGCCGGACCACCTGCTCCTGTTCCACGACGTTTCGGATCACCGGCTGTCGTGTCGCGTTCGCGGTCCTGCGTGTTTGTTCGGCGGTGATGGCCTTGAGTTTCCTTTCGTCGGGGCCCGCCCGGTCCTCCGGCAGCAAATCGATGGCCGTGCTCAGATAAGTGGCCGCCACCTTCAGGTCGTCAAGCCGTTCGGCGGCCGCGGAGAGCTGCTCGGCAAGTGAGGCCCGGTCTTCATTGGACAGGGCGGGTTCGGGCAGAAAGCTCGGACCTCCGGACCATCTCCTCTCCGGTTGCGGCACAAGGGCCAGCGCGATGCTGTCCCTGCGAAGACCAAGCTCCGCACGCAAAACACCCAGGCGAACGCGCTGGTCGGCGGGCGCGATGGCGAGGGCTTCACGGAGGAGCCGCTCGCGCAAGCTGTGGTCCGGCGCCGCCTCGGCGGCTCTCACACGCGCCTCGACATAGAATGGTTTCCCGGCGGCGGCCGGATCGATCCTTCCGGATGCCAGCAGTCCGAGCTCCGTACCCGCAAGAGATGCGGGCGCCGAAGGGGCGATCATCCTGGCCGCATCGGCGCGGTCCCGATACGTCGCCAGAGGATCGGTCAACGCTGCCGTCAACAGCTCCGCCCGCCGTGCACCCTGAGCCAGACGCGCCGCATGCAGCTTCGCAACGGTGTCCCAGGGGGCCGCACGCAGACGCATGGCCACAAACTCCGCGGCGGCTTCCGGCTGCTTGTACTTCTCCACAAGATCGGCCGCCGCAAGCAGCGTATCGAACGGCTTGTCCGTCACCAGTGCCATGCGATGCAGAAGCTGCAACGCAGTCCCGGCGTTATCCTGTTCCAACCGAACTTCGGCGAGACCGATGAAGTTGGCTGCATCCAGACGGCCTGCGTCCAACTCGCGCGTGTAGAGGAAATCGAGAACCGCGAGCGCCGCGCTCTCGTTCTTATCGCGCCGAAGGGCCTGAGCCGCACTGCGCAACTGCTCGACGCCCGGCGCCGTTTCCGGCTTCGAGCGATAGCGCTTCAGCACGCCGGCGAGCGTTCCCGTGCGAGCCGCGAGACGGATTTCCACTGGCGGGTCCGGGTTGGCTGTCGTGCCATTCCGGATGTCAGTGGGAAGCAGGTTCCATTCGGCCAGCTCCTGCTCATCGAGTTTTTGATCCAGCAGCAGGCCGATCAATTCGAGGCGAGCCCCAGTAATCTGGGTCTGCTCCGCAGCCCGCTCATCACCGTGGAGACTGGCCAATCGATGCTCCATCATGGCGACGCGTTTCCGCTTGAGCGTGATCCGCTGGCTGGCAGTCAGATTGGGAATTCCCAGCAGCGAGCTGATCGTGTACTCCGCCTCATCGGTGCGGTCGGCCAGATCGAGCACCCAGGATGGATCTTCGCCCGACGAAAGTGAGGCCTCGAAAGCCGCGTTCAGCAACGAATCGAGCTCGTAAGATCCGTTGCGGCTGATGTAGTCCACCAGCAGCCGTTGCATGTCGTCGCGAAGAGGTACGACGGCATGGCACGCGCCAATATCGGTGAAGGTCTGGGCCAGCCGCGGCCAGAACGATTCCTCGACACGTCCTCCCCGGCTCTGAATTCGCTCGAAAGCGGCAATTGCCGCGCGCCAGTTCGCGATCGCTGCATCGCGCCGGCCGGCGTTCCATTCGACGCGCGCGGTGTGATCGTGGGCATCGCCCCGATCGGAGTCAAGCTGCAGCGCCAAGGCGTATTGCGCGATGGCTTTGTCGGGCTGGTGCGCGCTCTCATAGTAATCGCCCAGAGCTATGTACTGGTCGGGACTGCCCGGCGCGTCCTCCACGCTGGCCGCAAGATAATCGGTCGCCTTCGCGCTCTTCTGCCGGTCGAGATATTCGCCATATCGCGCGCCATAGTAGAACCAGACCGAACCCGCGAGCGTCGCGTCGCGATCGGGCGGAGAAGAGATGCGCTCGCCAATGGTGCGAGTGTCCAGCGCACCGGCAAACGCCGCGTTGATGGTGCTCGCGGCATCCTCGTAATACACGCCCGTCAGCGCCACATAGGCCCTTGCCCACACGGGCTTCAGTTGCGCGCCTCGGGCCCGAACGGCACGGTATGCCAGATCCCGATTGCCACTGCCGATCGCCCATTGCACGGCGCGGTTGCGGATGGCTTCCGATGGTGCTCCCTCGGCAAGCGCAACCAGCCGATCGGGGTGAAGCTTCGCCAGCAGCGAAAGATAACGGTCGAGCAGAACGCCATCGAGCGCGTTGTGACGCACCAACTGCTCCATGAGACGCATCTGGCCATCGACGTCGCCTTCCGCGATTTGCGCATCGATCGTCTGGACCAGCGCTGTGTCGGACATCGCCGTGCGCTGTGAAGCGTATTGTTCGAGCTCCTGGGCGAGCTCGTGGAATCGCGCCCGCTCCGTTTCGAGTGAGACGAACCGTGAGTCCCACCCCTGCGGGCTCTGCGTCATGGAATCGAATCGCCAGCGTGTTTCCAGATCCACCAGACGTGACGACGTCGCGAGCGGCATGAGCGTGGAATCGCGCGCCTCGCGGCTCATCCGCGCGCCTCTGGTGACCAGAGCGTTTTCAAACGCCGCTTCATCTTCCGGCGTGTACAGCTCGGCCACAACGGCGCCGACTGCCTGAGTAACATCCGCGCGATCTTTGACCGTGGCGCCAACCCTGTCCAATACGGCGTCGTAGTGCCGCGCTTCGGTCATTATGCGCGCGTACGACTGCGCCTGAGCCGACCATGAACTGGTGAACAGGTCGTCCCCGGCCAGCCGCGCGCCGCGTTCGGCGAATGTCACGGCTTCGTCGATCATGTGCCACGATTCGAGCCGTTCGGAAATTTCGAAATCGGCTTCCACGGTCTCCGTGTGCGCGCCGATGATTGCCGTCCTCAGGGCGTCCACTGCTTCGCTTCGCCGGCCCAGCCGCGCACGAGCCTCGGCCACACGCACCAGCCACTCCGGCGCGTGATAGGAGAGCTCAAAGAGCCGAAGATAACTTCGCTCCGCGTCGGCGAACCGCATCAGCCGGTCCTCCAGCCCGGCGCGCGCCTCGACAATATCGGCGCGGTCGGGCCGGTCCTTCATCGCCCTGTCGTAATCGGCAATCGCCGCCGCGTAATCCTCCATCACCGTCTCAATGCGCGCGGCGACGATGGGCCAGCGATAATCGCGCGGAGCTTTGGAGATTGTGTCGCGATAGAACGCGATGAGCTTCGCGGACTGGCCGTGTGCAACCGCGTACGCCGCCGCCTCGCGCGTGAGACCGTCGTCCTCGGGATAGCGATCGATCACCTCGATGTACTGGCCCACCGCTTCGGCGAAATCGTTCATGCGCGTCAGCGCGGGGATGAGACTGCGCCGTATCGTTGCGACGTGCTCCGTCTTTTCGGCTGGCGCCAGCGGCGCCTTCTTCAGAGCTTCGATGGTGGCGAGTTGGTAATCCCGATAGCTCTTGTCGTCGTGCGCTCGCAGCCAGGTTTCGGCCATCGCGGCGAGGTAATCGGCGCGATACGGTTCGCCTGACAACAGCGACGCCAGAAGCTCCCGAGCCTGCGCGAAATTGCCGGTATCGGTATCGATTCGGGCCGCTTCAAACGTGAACTGCTTCGCGAGGCCGGCGCGGGCGCGCTTCGCCGAATCGAGCAGGATGGCAACCGCCTCCGCCGGCTGTCCGTTGCGAACATGAAAGTCGACCGCGCCCCGGATCACCCCGAGGATCTCGGGATGATCGCGCCAGAGAGCGTCGGCCGTGCGCCCGGCCCCGCCGATATCCTTCTGGTTCTCTTCGAGCCGCACCAGAGCGAGGCCGAGCCGCATCTTCTCCACGGGGTCGTTGGTCACATCGATCTGCCGCGCAAGCGCCTGCACCTGCAGCTTGTCGAAGCCTTCGGATTGCGCCACCGCCGCCAGTTGCTCCAGCGTGGCCTGGGAGTTCTGCGCGGCAATTTGCGACGCCAGCAGCGATTCCAGATCCGCCCTGCGCTGCTGCTTTCGGAGAATCGCGATGCGCAGCGAGACCACGGCCCACGACGCATCTTTCCCGGCCGCTTTCGCGGTTTCGCTGTCCACCAGGTCTTGCGTCCGGGCGCGAATAGACAGCTTTTCGAGCCGGCTCGCCGACTCCTGGTCGCCCGCCAGCGCGCCTGTCACGTACTGCTCGACTGCACTCGCGTATTGCCGCTTGTTCTCGTCAATCGCACCCGCCTGAAACGCGAACAGCGTCGGATCGCCGAAGCGCTTGCGGGCCCCCGTAATCAGGCGGAGCGCGTCGTCAAAGCGGTAGTAGTCCCAGAAGACCGTAGCCGCCTCGAGCCAGCCATCCGAGCGGCCAGCCTCGATCTGCGGCATGCGATTCCAGTACCTGCGGGCGTCAGCGAATTGCTCGCGGTCGGCGTAGATATCTCCGATAAGCGCCAGCACATCGCGATCGCGCGGTTCCGCGCGATATTCCGCGTCGGCAAAATGAACGGCGACGTCGGTGTCACTCGGGAAATACGCCGCGAGCGAACGATAGAGCGACGACGCGCGGCCGGTGAAGGCCTTCTCGCCGGGCGAGGCCTCGGCAACCAGCTTCATCGGCGGCGCCGCGGCTTCGAAGTGAGACAACCAGATCTCCGCTTCCGCGTCGAATTGCGCGGCGGCGAAGTTGGCCGGCGCCTTCGGGTCGAGGTGGCCGGCAATCATGTCTGGGTTTGCCTTGCGCACGGCGTCCAGTTCCGGGTAAAGGCGGCCGTTCGCCGACAGGTAACTGAAGTACGCCGTGCGCAGCGTCTCGTCGTAATACCAGTACTCGCGGTAGAGTTGCTGTGCGGCTCTGGCATCGGCGGTCTCGGGCCGTGAATACGCCGCAATCAGATTCTTGACAAACGCCAGATCTTCAGGGAAGCGCTGATGGGCATACAAATTCAACTGCAGATACAAATCGGGCGATGTGGCGTCCACCACGCGGTTGAAGTACGTCTCCAGCTCGGAACCGGAGAAGATGCCCACAGCCTCTTTGGTGATGCTCTCCAGTTCGCCGGTTTGGCGATGACGCAGGTACCAACGCGCCAGCTTGTCGTACCACGAGCGATCGGGAAACCTGGCGATCGCGCGGCGGTAGGTCTGCACCACCTCTTCGGTCATGTCGTTCTGTTCCAGGAATGCGGCCAGCCGTTGGTACAGCCCCGGGTCGTTGGGGTTTCGGTCGATCTCGGTGCGATACACACGCAGCGCGTCCATCGGCCGCTTGAGCGCCGCCAGTCGCGCCAGGTACCGGTCGAGCACCTGCGCGTACTCCGGGGATCGCACGGCCGGGGCCGCCATCGCCGGCGCCCGAGCGGGCGTGGTCTCATCCGCGTTCTGCTCGTCCGCGGGTTCCGCACTCTTTTCTGCGGACGGCTCGCTGGCCGGTGCACTTGGGACCTCGACATCGCCGTTGCCGATCGGCACGCGGTGCGCCCGCGCGGCCAGCTCTCGCAGGAGTTGATCGTAGAGCGCGAACTCCTCCGTCACTTTGTTCTGGCGCTGCAGCGCATCGGCTACCAGCGTGGTCACGGCGAATCGGTGCGCATCGTGTGGGAACGCTGCGAGGTATTCCCGGCCGGACTGAATGACGGCGGCATCGTCGCCATACGTTCCGTATGCCTGAACGAGCTCAGCTCGGAGCGGCCCTCGATACCGCGACTGCGGAAAGCGCTGCTCCAGCAGCGACACGAGCTGGCTCGCCGCGGCGCGGTGGAAATACGCCATCGATTTCGCGTTCTGCTCCCGATATGCCCAGCGCGGTCCAGTGCCATTCAGAACCAGCGAGAGAATTCCGTTCAGAAAACCGGGCGAGGAGTCGATGGTTGCGACGTCCCGGTAGAAAGACAGGTCGGCGGAGCCAAAACGTATCGGCTGGTCGGCCTTCGTGAGCAGCAGATCCGCCAGACCAGCGAGCGCGCGTTCCTGATGGGCGCCGTCGCCTCCGGGCACGCTGTAAAGCGCGTACCAAAGACGAGCCGCTTCGTTCACATCGGGAAGACGCTCGAAAAGCTGGGCCGTGGTGAGCAGCTCATCCGGGGTCCATGGCTGTTTGCCTGATTCCTTCGCCAGCCGGTATTCCAGCAGCGCCCGGCGAGCCGCAGCCTCGTTGTTTTGCGACCGGAAGTAGTCAAACAGACGCGAGGTGGCATTCAGGTCGGCTGGGTTGGCCTCCAGCGCGGCGCGAGCCCGGCCAACGAAATCGCGCAGCCGGTGTTGTTCCCCGAGAAGCTGAAACCAGCTCTTCGTCATTTCGTCCGGCCACAATGGCTGGAACGCATCGTCGTAAGTGCGAATCGCGGCATCCGTATTGCCGCGGCTTACCTCCAGCTCGGCGCGAGCTTGCACAGGATAAAGATCGTCGTGAAACGCCGCCAGGTACGTTGCGATTTCCTGTTCCGCTGCAGCGTACTGGCCATGCGCGCTGAGATACTGGATCAGCCGCTCGTGCGGCGAGCGCTGGCGGGGGTATCGTGCGATCCACGCGCGGAGCACCCGAACGGTGTCGGCTTCCGGCAGCCCGTCGTCTTCCGTCACCGATATCATGCGTTCGAACGCGCGCCATGGACGTTGCTGAGCGACGGGCGCGATCAGATCGCTCTTGTCGCGAGCGACCGCCATCAGCGCCGCGATCTCTTCTCGCGGTTCGAGGCGCCGGTGGTAGAAGTCGGCCAGTTCCAGATGCGCGGCCGCCGAATCGGGCGCAAGCTCGGTGAATCGCTTCCAGTCCGCCTCGGCTGCGGCGAAATCCTCGGCCAGCTCGGCTTCCCGGGCGCGCAGCCGGTAGAGTGCCGCATCGCGTGGGCTGCCCGCGATCGCCCTGGTCAGAGCGTCGCGCGTTTCCGCCGGAGGACGCCGCAGCGGAACGTTCCCACCGGGCATACCGACGTTTCGAAAGAACACTGCGAGCAGTGAACCGGCGGGCAGGTGCTGCACCCACTCCTGCATCTCCGCCCGTCCGAGCAGGGCACCGGCGATGCACAAACCGGCAATCGCAGCGACAGAGGCGCGGCATTTACCAGATTTCAAGCGCGACCTCCTGAGTGCCGATGTTGTGCGCCACATCTTCGGCCATCACGTGCAGCGTGTATTTGCCCGGCGGCACATCGGCCGGGATGATGAGATCGCCGGTGTCCGCCTTCGCCGTCCCGTTCCAGTGAAGAGCCACGGGCATCGTGCCGTACAGCCGCGCGGTAATCGTGCGCGTGTTCGAAGACGCGTATGCGGAAACGCGCAGCGTCTCGCCCCGGCGAACGCGCGGCTTATCCAGCTTCACGCGAACCGTGGGCATGCGGCTGGCGATGACGAAGCTCTTCGCTTCGCGATAGACATTGCCTGATCGGTCGCGCAGGATCAGGCGGACCCGATACGTTCCGTCCGCCATGTCCTCGGGCGAGAGAAACCGCGTCTGCCAGGTATCTTCCGCCTTAAGATAGCGCAGCGGCTTCACCAGGCCGAACGGAAACAACGCGATCACCGAGATGATCGATTCATCCGTCTTCACCCGCAGCACGGGATCGCCCGGCCTGATCACCCGCGGCCGCAGCAGAGCGCGCGGCACCGCCAGAAACGAAGTGTACGGCGTGACGAATTTGTACTTCTTCGACAGCCGGATGATCTCGTCCACCGTGGCTCGGTCCTCGCCGTCGCGCTCGATCTTCGCCAGCAGCGCATCCACGCGCGCCTTTGCCCACGTCCGCGGCAGCATCGGATTGTCGGTCGCCTGCGCCGGAAGCGATGTGGAGGCGGCAATGCGTACGGCCTGCCCGGCACGAATACCGGTTACGGTGAAGGCGGCTTTCGGCGACGGACGCTTGTACTCTCCCACCCACGAAGCCATGCTGCCGGGGAAGTGAACGTCTTCGAGCGGATAAACAAGGTCGAAGTTCCCGGCGGGCGCGGCCGCAAAACTCAGGTTCTTGACCGGCTCGCGACCGATCTTGTCCAGAAAGGCGTTCAGCTTGAAGTCCACCGGTTCGGTGGAGCGCACCTGTTCGAACACACCGCCGTTCGCGGCGAGCGCGGAGAGCAAAGGCACATTCGCATCATCGCCCACGCCGAACACGAACATATGCGGGCGTGCCGCGGGCGGCGCCTTGCGCCAGTGTTCGCTGAACCAACTCGCCAGTGTGCTGTTTCGAACTGTGCCCTCGGTCGCGCCTCCGTCGCCGATCAGCATCACGTAACGCTCTCCGGCGGTGGCCTCGGCAGCCTGCGAAAGAGCGAGTCCCAGCACCCGTTGCAGGTTCGTTCCCGCCCGGATATCGCTACGGCGCACGAATGCAAGTGCACCCTCGATGTTGGCCGAGGACGCCGTTTCCGGCTTCGGCGCGAAGGGCGTCACATCAGAGTTGAACAGCAGCACGTTGAATGAATCCGTCGGACGCAGCCGGCGCAGGGCGGTTTCAAATGCCACGAAGCTACGCTCCAGCTTGTCCCATTGCATCGACAGCGAATTGTCGAACAGCAGAACCACGGTTCGCGGCGGCGCTGTCTGAGGCTGCGCCTCTTTCTTGTCCACGCGCAGCAGAGTATCGGCCCGAAAGAAGCCCGGCTCCGCCGGACTCTCCCGCTCCGCGCTGACCTTCAGAGCGTCGGCCTGTGCGTCGTCGAACGAGTACCGAATTGCGAGGTCCTCTTTCAGCGCCACGTCGTAGGCGTAAAACACGGCTCTGATTCGATTCGGGCTGCGCTCCTCGATCTTCAGCGGATACGACTTCGCCAGAGGCTCGAAATCGCGAATCGCATGATCGGAATGCAACTCAAAAACGACCGTGAGATGTCTGGCGGTCTGCATCGCATACACGTCCGGCTTGAGCGGAACGACGAATTCCGAGCGGTAGCGCTCCACCGCAATCGGGTGCTGGTACTCAATTTCGAGGCGTTTCGTTCCCCAGGCCGGAATCGGCACGATTCGCGCGGTGAACTCCGCGCTGCGACGGGCTTCGTCGGCATCGCGCTCGCCCATCTGCAGCAGACCCGGGTCGATCGCCTGCGCTTTCGCGACATCGTAGATCTCGCCGGCGCGCCGGCGTTCGAGGATCACACCCGGAATGCGCGTGACATCGTCCCAGACAGCGAAATCCGAGATGGCCGCGTTCGCCGGAAGCGCGAAATGATACGCGCCCTCCTGAATGTTCGCGGTGTGGTTTCCAAAGATCTGACGAATGCGAACGCGTGCCACCCCGTTGTCGATCCGAACCTCGATGCTCATCTCGTTCAGCGAGATCACGGAAGGGTCCGGTTCCTGCCGGTCGCCGGGGGTGAGAACGCCGGTATCGCACCACGCGAGTGCCGTACAAATCAGGCCAAGGACCGTCGCTGTCGCGCACTTCATGGCAGTGCCTCCTCGGACATCCGCACCAGCCCGTTGTCCGTGCCCACGTACAGCGAACCGCCGCTCTCGGCCAGCGCGCTGACATTCAGCGATGGCAGGCCATCCGTCACATTCGTCCACCGTTTTGAATCGCGGTCGTAAACGAAGAGGCCCTGGCCGAGGCTGCCCGCGTAAACGCGGCCCTTGCCCGCCAGCATGGCGTTCGGGTTCACAACGAAATCCCGCTTGAGATCCGCGAAGGAAGACCACCGGCCGTCGCGGCCCAGTCGCAGCACGCCGGCGCCATAGGTTCCAATGAACCAGTCCTCCTCCACCCGCGCCACCGCCGTTACCCAGTTGTGGCGAAGCCCCGAGTTCGCCGTCGTGTAGTTCGCGAGGATCGCGTCTTTATCGAGCACGGAAACGCCCCCCAGTGTCCCGGCTACCGTCTCGTCCCCCGCAACGCCAATGCTGTAAACGTGATTGTTCACCAGTCCCTGAAACACATAGAGACTCCGCACCCCGCCCCTGTCCACGAATGAGAGCCCGGCAGGCGTGGCCAGTACCATGCCGCCTTCGCGAAATGCCACGTCGGTCACGTGGTCCGATAGCAGTCCGTCTTTGCGCCCCAGCACCTGACGTTTCCGCCCGGCCCCATCGAAGAGCACCAGCCCGTTCGCTGTCGCTACCGCCGTTCGGTTGCGACTCGCGTCGGCCACAATCCGGTTTATGCAAAACAGCGCGTCATCTTCGTAATGGGCGGATCGTGAGAAGTCCGGACGAAGCACGTCGAGCCCGGCATCGAAGTATCCGACCCACAGTGCGCCGCTGCTGAAACCGAGGGCAGCCACGTTTCGTGCGCTCAGAGCGGCTGCCGCGGCGGTCATTACCTCGCGCCATCCTCGATCGGCATCGAACCGGTATACAGACGACGCCGTGACAGCGTATCGCTCGCCCTCAAACTCGTGGATCGCTTCGACGCTCCCGGAGACATGCTGCGCGGCCTGCCAGACCATCCGCGTCGCGCGGGATTCGAGCGGCACCGTGAAGATGCCCTCGTCCTCGGTCCCCACGGTAATTGCGGTAGCGTTCGCCGAAACGGCTTTCGCGAATATGCCCTGCACGAGGGCGCGCGTCCGCTGCCCGTCGCGAAACTCCACCACTCCGAGCGGCGTTCCCACCCAGGCGACGGGGCCGGCAACCGCGATCGAGAGCACCTGCGGGTCGGGCAGGGCGCTCGCGAGCGCATCCAACTCCCCGGCGTGATAACGGTACACGCCCTGATTCAGGGTTCCGATCCATAGGTCGCCCTCGACCCCGGCCAGCGCGGTCACATACGCAGTTTTCAGTCCCCCGGCAACGGGAGCGAGACGGTGCCCGTCATAGGCGAGGGCCCCGTTGTGCTGCGTCCCGAAAAGCACGCGGCCGGAGCTGAGGGCAAGTACAGCGGTCACGTTGCGTAGCGCGACGTCATCGGGCAGGATCTGCCGGAATCGAGTGCCGTCAAAGGCGAGTACACCCGCGCCGCGGGTCGCGACGAAGATCTCCGACGGTCCAGCCGACATGGCCCCCGACTCGGCTTGCGGCAGTTCCAGACCGGGCCGCCATGTACGGACGGGCGTGCCGCCCGCATCGTACAAATAGAGACCCGCAGCCGAACTCACCAGTGCCGAGTCGCGCAGCAGGGCAATGTCATGAAATCCCGGCGCGGCGGAGATCGGTTCCACGCCGGATGGGGCTGCAAGGTTCAGCACCCGTTCGCGATAAGGGAGCTCCGCACGAGTGGCGACTTCACGCGCCGATATGTCGCGGACGCGGCTGGCGCGCCAGAAGGCCAGGCACACCAGGACCAGCGGTATTGTCAGTAACGCGGCTGCGATCAAGCGCCATCGACGCATGCCCCAGTCAAAGCACAATGAGGTCCAGTTCATGGGACGCGGAAATACTATCAAATTGAGCTGACGGCGGCACGCACGCGTCTACGGCTTGACACACCCTGCGTCACGCCGCACACACCGAAGGCGTCCCGATCGGCGCAACTCATGCTTGAAACCCGCGCGGGTCCGAGGTCAATTCCATTGAGCCCGCAGCTTTCCTTTTCAACATTGCGAAACGGAACCTTCGCGAGACACGATGGGCGGCGCAATGAGTAGCGAGCGTCCACTCCGAGCTCTCGTCTTTACGCCTAGCCGCACGAGCCTTGGCATAGGCTCTCTCAGCTCCTTCCGTCCCAGCAGGACCCACGGCCTGGCATCGAGGGCCGGGAACGAATCCCTGGCGATACGGCTTTCCCCCTTCTGCCTGCAACAGGGCCTTCACATAATAATAAGCACGATTGGCAGGGCGTAGAGGAGCAGGTCAAGAACCGGGCCAAAGAAGGTGGGGCCTCCGAAACCCCCGCGCCGCCGCCGGCCTGCACCAGATGCGACCATCGCTGGTCCCGGTGAACGCTACGACGAAGCGGTTCGGTGCCCGGGCGGTTCAGGCCCTTGGCGGACTCACCGCCGCCGACGATGATGTCGGTCAACGACAGCGCTGGCCAGGGCAAGTGGAAGCGTCGGCACTTCTGCTCCAATCGTGATAGACCGCTCTACTCCCGCGACGACCAGCGCGGCAGGAGCTCTCGCATGGAGACCGCGGCGTCCTGCATTGCGAGGGCATGCTGCAGAGCGGAAGGTCGATTGCCTCTCGCTCAGCTTCAAATGGGGCTGTAGGATTCGTTATGAACTGACATGGCTGGCAGCATCAGTTGTAGACCGGCGCCACGATTTCGAACTGGCACTCGCAGGAAGTCGCAGCGACCCACCATCCCGTTTGGATAAAGTAGAACGATGAAACACAAGGCGCATTCTGCGCGGACGTTGCCGTCGCAATCGAGTTTCGAGCAGTTTGATCGGGAGGGAAGTTTCTTCGGCTACCGTTCGAACAACCGGTGCGATGAATCGTCCGCTGAGCGTAGGGCAGTGTGGATGAGACGCGGGATCGTAGTTTCCGTTTGGATCGCGTTGATGGGGCTGTGCGCGCATGCACAGCCGCCCCAGCCGCCATCTGGCCGCGCCCTGTTGATTTCCGATATACACCTCGATCCGCTGGCCGATACGTCGATCGTTAAGCAGCTAATCACCGCGCCGGTCGTTCACTGGCGCGCGATCTTCCAGTCCTCGCAACGGCACGCTCTCTCGACGTACGGGTCCGACCCCAACTATCCACTGTTTTCCTCGGCGTTGAACGCGGCCGCGGCGCAGGGACCGTTCGATTACGTTGTATTCACGGGCGACGCGCTCCGCCACGACTTCTTGTCCGCATTCGTCGCCGCGGGCGGCATATCCAATCAGTTCCCGGCGTTTGCCGCTAAAACCGCAGTGTTCATCATGCGCGAGTTGCGGCGCAAGTTTGGAGTTCCCGTCCTGACCGCCATCGGAAATAACGATTCGAACTGCGGGGACTACCAGATTCCTCCCAACAGCCCTTTCCTGGCAGCGCTCGCGGATGAACTCACCGTGCTCGAGACGTCGCCCGAAGCCAGGGCAACGTTCCGGTTAGGGGGCTTCTTCTCGGTTCCGCATCCGACGGTTGCCAATCAGGACATCATCGTTCTGAATTCCGTGTTCTGGTCAACCTCGTATTCAAGTTGTGCTCCGAACGCCGGAGATCCAGGCGCGGCCGAACTTGATTGGCTGAGCTGGAAGCTTTACACCGCCAGGGTTCTACATCGGGGCGTGACGCTGGTCATGCATATTCCTCCGGGAATCGACCCGTTCGGCTCCTCGCGAGGCGGAAACTGCATGAACGCCGTCCCGTTGTGGGCGGACACGTACGCTACGCAGTTTTCCGTTCTGATGCAAGCTTATTCCGATGTAGTGCAATTGGGCTTCGCCGGCCATACACATATGGACGATTTCCGGGTGGCGGCCAGCGGCGCTCCATCGCTGCCGTTGCGAATCACACCAGCCGTCAGTCCGCTGTTCGATAACAACCCAGGCTTTTCCGTATTGTCCTATGATGTCAAGACCGGTTCGACTTCCGATATCACGACGTTCTTCATTTCGCTTGCGTCTCAGACGCCCCGATGGACCAAAGAGTATCGATTCTCGTCGGCATACGGAGTCCGCGCGTTCGATGCAACCGACCTGTTCACGGTTGCCACCGAAATCCGTAACGGCGATGCAGCGCGTCAGACCTTCGAGAGCGACTACGCCGTATCGGCCTCCTCGCCGATCAACTCGTCCAACTGGCCGTTCTATTCCTGCGCACAGACTGAGGTCACTGGAGCGACCTACACCAATTGCGTCTGTGGTGTGATGTCGGTCCACAGCAAGCAATAAACCCGACCGACGCCTACAGAAAGCCGCCGTCGAACACCGCTGACGAAGCGTCACCACGACCGGGAGCGATTGATCGCAAGCTCCGTGGCGTCGAAGAGGTCCCCGCCGGAGCGGCGGGCAGCGGACTGGCTCTGAATAGAGACTCGCGGGTGACGAATCGACCGCATCGAGGCGTACACATGAGAGCGGCAATGATCGGCAAAGGCCGCGAGCGTGGTGCCGTAGCTCACCAGAGTCCGGCGCGCGAGGCGGCGCGCCCCGCAGTCGCGCAGGAACTCGGCGATGGCGTCCGCAATGCTCATGGGTGGCGCCGGACCTTCGGGGTCGAGCAATGTGGCCAAAAGGCGTTCCGCACGGCCCCAGTCCGCGGTCTTCATGGAACGCCCTATGCGCCGACCGTCAATGACACCTGCAATCGCGCTGGCTGCGCTCATGATTCCGACATTCTCCGGTGTGCCTGCGGTAAAGGAAGAGGTCGCCCACGCTCTTTGTAGCAGCCTTCTGCTACACAATCTTCAGTGTGTATATAAGTATTTTAGAATCTGTTGGTTGGCTTGGGGCGGCTGGTGGGATTCGAACCCACGACATCCAGAACCACAATCTGGCGCTACTACCAACTGAGCTACAGCCGCCGTGAGGACAAATCCATTCTAACAAATCACTTGCCACTCTCACTCCTTCTTCAGCAGGGGCGGCCACTGGCCGAGCACTTCGTACAGCACGGTCACAGAAGGGCGCTCCAGCCGGTGAGCCCGCTGGTAGGCGAACGCTATCTTCCCATGGGCTGCCCGCACCTTCACCGATTCCAGACCCAGACTGGTGGCCAGCGATACCCTGCCGGCCGTGGCGGCATCGGGCGCCGGGGCGAGCAGTTCAGTGAGATTATCCAGGGCCATCTTGAGATGCCTTTCGCATTTGGACAGGTCGGCTTCTTCCTCGCTCTTCAGCACGTTGATGGCGGCGCGCAGATGCTCCGAGACGGCTTGTACTTGCTCCGGACTGTCGTTCATGGCACAAGCTTAATCTTGTTGCGGCCACTTTACAATCCCGTGTATTGCCGCGCGGGCGCCTGATACGAAAAAAACTGCCGATAAAGTAGACGTGATTCCGCCGCCAATGCGGGGCTGAGAGCCCCGCGCAGGCTACGGGTCTGCCCCACTTCGAGTTGCCGTCGCCCTAAAGTCGCAGGCTCCCAGCCGCCGATACACGGGAAGAGGGCTGGATGGCAACACCGGAGCGACGCCGGCAGAATCGCGCCAGACGGATGGGCGCGCACCCGCTCAAGGTGACGCGGGCCCGCCTGGACGGAGGCGCCGAAGAGATCCCCGCCCGGCTGGTCGATTCCTCCGAGAGCGGCATTGGCATCGAGACCGGTGTCCCTCTGGCGGTTGGCAGCACGGTGCGCGTCGCCTCTCCGCAAGGCCTCAACGGCCGGATCGGGGCGCACAAAGCCCATGTGCGCTGGTGCGTGCTCGGCCAGGGTGGCTCCTATCACTCCGGGCTGCAGTTCGACGACGCCGAACAGGAACCCAAAAAGGAGAAAGCGGCGCCCTCCGCGGCGGACACGAGTCCACTCGACTATTACGAGATTCTGCAACTCAGCCCCCGGGCCGACCCCGATACCATCCATCGGGTTTTCCGCGCGCTGGCGCAGCGCTACCACCCGGACAACCGGGAGAGCGGGAATGAGGAGACCTTCAAACAGGTGCTGGCCGCCTATGAAGTGCTCAGCGACCCGGAACGCCGCGCGGCCTTTGACGCAAAGCGCCTCGACAGCAACAGGGTCCGCTGGCGCATCTTCAACCAGCCGCAGGCCGCCGTGGGGGCGGAAGCGGAAAAAAGCAAGCGCCAGGGCGTTCTCTCGCTGCTGTACGCGAGGAGGCTCGGCGAGCCCGGCCAGCCATTTATGAGCCCGCAGGAGTTCGAGGAACTGCTGGGCTGCCCGCGCGAACATCTCGAGTTCACTCTCTGGTATCTGAAGGACAGCGGGCTGATATCGCGCCAGGACAACGGACGGTATGCGATCACCGTGAAGGGCGTGGACCACGCCGAACAGAGCGGTATGTGGCGTCCATCCGGTGCGAAAATGCTGCCGCCGGCCGACCCGGCTATGGCGCGGTGACGGCGCGCGGCTTCGAGTATTTCTCTTCCAGTTTCGCGATTTTGGCAAGACGGCGAACGTGGCGTTCTTCGCCGCTGAATTGCGCGTCCAGGAAGATGCGGACCAGATCCTTGGCCAGTTCCACGCCCACGCTGCGCTCGCCCAGCACCATCACGTTGATGTTGTCATGCTCGACGCCCTGGTGCGCCGAATAGCATTCGGCACAGAGGCCGGCGCGGATCCCCGGAATCTTGTTCGCGGCGACGGACACGCCGACGCCGCTGCCGCAGATGAGAATCCCGCGGTCCGCCTCGCCCGCAAGCAGTTCGAGGGACAGCTTTTCCGCGATGTCGGGGTAATCCGAAGGGGTGCGGTCAAACACGCCCACGTCACGAACGGTGTGGCCGAGGCCCTCCACGTATGGCAGCAGGATCTGTTTCAGGTCGAAACCGGCGTGGTCGGAGGCCAGGAGAATGTTCACTTTCCCCAACATAACACACGGGTTTCGGAGGGCTTCGTACCGCGATAACGCGGCTGCGACGCGTGTCCTCGCGATGAGACTCAGTTGGCGTCGAGGGCCGCGCGGAGAGCCGCGTCGAAGGCGCGAATCTCGTCCACCTGCACCGCGGCCGCCGGCTGCTCGAACCCCTTGCCCACGAACCAGCCGCCGGCGCCCCGCCAGACCAGCGCGGCGAATCCTTTTTCGGTCATGAGGCCGGGCGCGCCGACGTGCCCGAAGCCCTCGCCGGTGCGCTCCACCAGACAGACGAACCCGTTGCGCTCGAACACGAAGTGACTGGCCAAGCCGGCGGGCAGCAACTGAATGCCGGCCGCGGCAACACGCTCGACGGTGCGGGCGAGCTCGTCCGTCACATCTTGTAACGGCCGAGATCCTCGTCGTTGAGGTTCTCGAGATATCGCCGCAGCTCCTCGTTGCTGTTGAGCTTCTCGGAGACGGCGCTGGAGGCCTTCGAGCTTTTCAGCACGGAGTCGTCCACGTAAATGGGGCAATCGAGCCGCAGCGCCAGCGCCAGGGCGTCGCTGGGGCGCGAATCCACGCTGATCAGCTCGCCGTCCTTTTCCAGCCAGATGACCGCGTAGAAGGTGTCGTCCTTCAACTCGCTCACCACCACCTTGCGCATGCCCGTTTCCAGCCCGTGCAGCAGCGTGCGAATCAGATCGTGGGTCATGGGGCGGGGCGTGCAGACCTTCTCGATTTCGAGCGCGATGGCATTGGCCTCGTAGATGCCCACCCAGATGGGCAGCACCGAGCTGCCGCCCACGTCCTTCAGGACGACGATGGGCATGTTGGTGACCGGATCCATCATCAGCCCCCGGATCTTCATCTCGACTTCCATGGATTCCCCTTTCCCGGGGCCACTCGCCCCGGCGCTACCGATTAGAGCGCGGCGTCGTTCAAAGCACTGCCTCGCCCGCGAGCGAGTTCGGGCCCGCGCGGGTCACCCGAACCGGCAGATAGCCGCCCACCAGGGTCCGCCCGTTCGGCGTGGGCAGAAGAGCGTGCGTGAAGTTGAGCGTGCGGTTCTGCGACGTGCGCCCGATCCACTGCCCCGTGGCGTGATTATACCCCTCCGCCATGCTCTCTTCGACGGCCCCCACCAGCTCGGCGTTGCGGCGCACCTGAATGGCCCGCTGCCGCTCCTGCAGGACGGTGAGCCGGCGGCCTTTCTCTTCCTCGCCGACCTGATCGGCCAGCGCCAGCGCCGCGGTGTTGGGACGCCGCGAATACTTGAAACTGAACAACGAATCGTAACCCACTTCTTCGAGCAGGTCCAGCGTTTCCTGAAATTCCGCCTCCGTTTCGCCGGGAAAGCCGACAATAATGTCCGTCGTTATGGCCATGTTGCGTCTGGCGTTCTTCAGCCACTCGATGCGGCGCATGTACTCGGCGCGCGTGTACAGCCGCTGCATGCGCTCCAGCACGGCCGTCGAGCCCGACTGCACCGGCAGGTGCACGTGGTTGCACAGCACCGGGTTGTCGTCGATGGCGTCGATGATGTCCTTCACGAAGTCGCGCGGGTGCGAGGTGGTGAAGCGGACCCGGCGGATGCCGCCGATCTCGCCCACCGCGCGCAGCAGCCGCGCGAAGTCCCAGCCGCGCTCGGACGGATCGCGATAGCTGTTGACGTTCTGCCCGAGCAACTGGATTTCGGTGTAGCCTGCCTCCGCCAGCGTGCGCGCTTCTTCCAGAACGCTCTGGCTGGTTCGGCTGCGCTCCGGCCCGCGGGTGAAGGGCACCACGCAGTAGGCGCAGGATTTGTCGCAGCCCTCGATGATGTTGATGTAGGCGCGATGCGGGTTGTCGCGGCGCGTGTACGGCGTGTCGAAGGTGGCTTCGGTGTCCAGGCTCAGCCCGGTCACGCGGCGGTTGCCGCTTTCCAGTTGCACCAGCATCTCCGGCAGTCTGGTATAGCTGGCCGAGCCGGCCACCAGCGACACGTGCGGCGCGCGCTCGAAAATGCGCTCCCCTTCCTGCTGCGCCACGCAGCCGAGCACGCCGAATACCTTGCCCTTCCCGTGATCGCGTTTGAACTGTTGCAGCCGGTGGAAGACTTTCTGCTCGGCCTTGTCGCGGATGCTGCAGGTGTTGTAGAGAACCAGCCCGGCGTCCTCGGGCGTCTCCACCTGGTTGTAGCCCTCGGCGAGCAGCGTGCCGATGACCTTTTCCGAGTCGTGCGCGTTCATCTGGCAGCCGAACGTCTCGATGTAGAAGGTCTTCATGGGCGGGACCGCAGCTACCTATCAGAATAGCGTGGACGGAGGGGGCGGCGGGCGCGGGAGTTCGTCGGCCCGCGGGCGGAGTGGAAACCGGGAGGATGAGGCTGGTGGCCGGCGGCGAGCTTCCCGGCGGCGGATCGGTAGGTCGCGGCCGGTCTTCCGACGCGCCGCCGAGGACCAGGTTAGCGCCCGCCAGAAATCACAGCCGCCGGATGGCGTGATATATGAGCAGAACCACCACCGCGCCGACTACCGCGACCAGGATGCTGTAGAGGTTCAATCCGGTCACGCCGTGCGCGCCGAACTGGCTGAAGACCCACCCTCCGACCACCGCGCCCACGATGCCCAGGAGTATATCGAGGAGGAGGCCCTCGCCTCTCTTGTTCACGATCTTACTGGCGATGAATCCCGCGATCAGCCCAAGGACGATCCACGTCAACCATGCCATTTGCTTTTCTCCTTGTCCGCCGGGTGGCTGCAACAAGCGCCCGGATCAGGCAAGTATACACCAACCTGGATTGGTCGCGACACGGCTTTCGCGAGCGGTTTTCGCGGCCGCTGGAGCGTGGCTCACGCAGCGTGGATCTCAATACCCTCGCGCGTCCCATGGTATTACGCAAGTCTTACAAAGCTCTGGCGCAATTCCAGCTAGCCTGAGATTGCACGCTGGCATGACCACCATTGAGGCAGTTGCGGAGTTGCGCAGGGAATTTGCCCGGCGCGGCTGGGACAGGAAAGCGACGCGCCGGATCGTGTTCCAGCTATCGATCCACGTGGCGTTCGCGGTGGCTGGCATGGCCATTTTCATGACCTTCCATAACCCGGCATTGCGGGTGTTGGCAATCCTGATTTCAGGCTTCGGGTGCATGGGCGTCGGAACCAATACGCACACCTCCACCCATTACGCCACCAGCGACAAGCGCTGGGTGAACGAGGCTCTCAGCTATTTCGGGTATCCGATGTTCCTGGGCCTGTCGGCGACTTACTGGTGGCACAAGCACGTGGTGCTGCACCATCCGGCGCCAAACGTGGCCGGAGTGGATGGCGACGCCGACCTCCTGCCGTGGTTCGCGATCACGGCGGATGAGGTTCACGCCAGCTCGGGCCTGCGTCGTTTCTATTACCAGCACTTGCAATTCTGGCTGTTTCCGCTGGCGCTCGCGCTGAACACTTTCAGTATCCAACTGGGCGGATGGACACACCTCATACGAGTGCTCCGCCATCCCAAAGGGCGAAGGTCCGCCCACTGGATCGACCTCGGCGCTTTGGTGCTGCATTATGTGGTCTGGATCGGCGTGCCGCTCTTATTCTGGCCGCTTCCGGCAGTCCTCGCATTCTATCTTCTGCGAAACATTCTGCTGGGGTACGCCATGTACGCCATCCTGGCGCCTGGACATTTCCCGGCGGAGGCGCAGCGCACCACCGATGAGGCCCGGCAAAGTGCGGGCTTCTACGCGGTCCAGACCGCGGGAACAGTGAGCTTCCGGACGGGCTGGCTGGGCCGGTTCCTGTGCTCGGGTCTCGAGTACCAGGTTGAACACCACTTGTTTCCGAGTATCAGCCACGTCTACTACCCGGAGGTCAGCGTGGCTGTGCAAGAGTTCTGCGCTGAGCAGGGGTTGTCCTATCGCTCGTACAGTTGGGGCGTGGCTTTGTGGAAGAGCTGGGCGGTACTGCGATTCCCGCAGCAGGTTGCAGGGCGGGCGCACGTTCCGGCGCCCGCTGATGCCGCCCCCTCGTCCGCGTAAGCGTGAAGCGGTCCCCTACTGTCCAGGTTTCAGATCGGGGCGGTTTCGTACGGTTTTGGACCGGGCAGCTTCCCGGCGCCACTTGCGAATCTCGGCGTGGTTCCCTCCCACCAGCACGTCGGGCACCCTCCAGCCGCGGAACTCGGCCGGCCGCGTGTACTGCGGGCAGTCCAGCAGGCCCTCTTCGCTGAAGGATTCCTGCACCGCCGAGTCCTCGTTGCCCAGAACTCCGGGGAGCAGGCGCGCCACCACGTCCACGATCATCGCGGCGCCCAGTTCGCCGCCACTGAGCACGAAATCGCCCACCGAAACCTCCTCGCTGGCCAGGTGCTCGGCCACGCGCTCGTCCACGCCTTCGTAGCGCCCGCAGATCAGGAACACCTCGTTGAGGCCGCTCCAGCGCCGCGCGGTGGCCTGGTCGAATCTCCGCCCCTGCGCCGAGAGAAGCGCCACGGCGCGGTCGCCCGGTTGGTCACGCTTCCACTCCGGCCAGGTCTGCTCGACGGCCAGAAAGATGGGCTCGCACTTCAGCAGCATGCCTTCGCCGCCGCCAAACGGGCGGTCATCCACGGTGCGGTGGCGATCGAAGGTCCAGTTCCGGAGGTCGTGGACGCGGATGCGGATCAGGCCGGCCTCGACGGCGCGCCCAATCACGCCGTGCTCGAAGGGCCCGCGGAAGAACTCGGGGAAGATGGTGAGGATGTGAAAGGTCATCGAGCGGCGCCGGCGCGAACAGGGCGCTATTTACATATTGCCGCGATCTACCTTCTGCCGAGAATGCATGCAGACACACGCACACCGCACAGGTTGCATGCTGGCACGGGCCGGAGGACCGGGAAACGCTGAAACGCCCCTGTTTACTTCAGGGCGCGCACGAACGCAACCACGTCGCTGGCCTCGGCGTCGGTGAGCTTCACGGGCTTCATCTTGCCGGTTCCCGCCGTGGAGTCCTTCTTCAGGTCGGCGTCGCTCTTCGCCTGAACGGCCGCGGAGGCAAGCGGCCGCATGGTCACGTTGAGCATTTTGGCGATCTGCGGGCTGCCTGCGCCATCGGCTCCGTGGCAGGCTTTGCATTTGGTCATGTACAGCGCCTTACCCGCGGCGGCGTCCGCCAGAGCGGAGCCCGCCAGAGCCAGCGCAAGGATGGATGCGGTTAGAAACACGCGCATTGGATACCTTCCCTTCGAACGAATGAATTCAGAAAGATTCAACCTACTTCAGCGTACGCACGTAAGCGATGACGTCGGTCACCTGCGCGTCGGTAATCTTCACCGGCTTCATTTTGCCGATGCCCGCGGTGATGTCTTTCGCCAGAACCGCATCGCTCTGGGCCTTCACTTCCGGCGAGGCGAGCGGCTTCATGGTGGCGTTGAGCATTTTGGCGATTACCGCCTTCCCCGCGCCATCGGCTCCGTGGCACTTGTCGCAGTTGGCGGTGTAGACCGCCTTGCCCGCGGCGGCGTCCGCCAGAGCGGAGCCCGTCACCGCCAGGGCGAGAATCGTGGTCGTTAGAAAGAGCTTCATTTTGACTTTCCTTTCGAATGAAAACAGCACGGATTACTGTCCTGCTCCGAGATCCGCGAGGATCTTCGGAGAGGCCTCCGCCACCGCCAGTACGTGATGGCAGCTCTCGCAGTCCTGCACAATTGTATCTCCGGACGAGCTGGCGTGCGAGCCGTCGTGGCAACGGAAGCAGCCGGGGAAATCGGCGTGGCCCAGATTGTTCGGGTAGGTGCCCCACTTGATGCGCAGTTCCGGGTACACGTTGCGATCCCACACCCCCGCCAGAGCCGCGCCGGCGCGCTGCACATCGGCGGCGGAGACGGACGGGTAGTTCTGCCGGTAGAAGCTGGCCAGGGCGGCGGGGATGCCCGCCCGCGCTTCCTCTTTGGATTTCCAGGGCCGCTTCAGGATTTCCAGACCCTGCTTGTGGAGGAAGGGAAGCGACTGCGGCGCCAGCCCCTTCGCGAGCGCCTCGTCGAGGGCGCGCTCGGGCAGCAAATAGTTGTGCGACGGGCGGTTGTGGCAGTCGATGCAATCCATGATGCGGTGCTCCAGCTTGTTCTCCGCGCCCGGTTTGGCGTCGGCCGAGCGAAACTCGGCGACCTTGCCGTCGGCGCCCTTGTAGCGCACCCAGGCGATATTCTGGCGGCTGGGGTCGGAAGCGTACTCCACCTGAACGCCCACGCCCACGTGACGTCCGTGAATCCCCGGCCCGCCGGTCCCGCCGCCCACATGCATGAGCAGCACGGTCTCGGTCATGGAGTTCTTCTCGTCGTCGCCAAACTCGGTGATGACCCTCAGACGGTCGCCGCTGAAGCGCTCGGGCCAGTGGCAGGCCTCGCAGGTTTCCCGGGCGGGCCGCAGACTCTCCACCGGGGTGGGGACGGGCCGCGGGTAGGTGTTCAGCACATAGTTGAAAACCTGGTTGACGCCCGACAGCTTGCTCTTGACGAACCACGATGCTCCGGGACCGATGTGACACTGTACGCACTCGACGCGCGAGTGCGGCGATTGCTGATAGGCGGTGTATTCGGGCACCATAATGCGATGGCAGGTGAGCCCGCAAAACGTGACGCTGTCCATGTAGCTGACGGCCCGGTAAGTGAACTGCGATCCGATAACCAGATTCGCCAGCGTGGTCACGGCGACGAACGCAGCGAGGCGGCGCACGTCGGCCATGTTCCAGTGGGCCGGCTCGGTCCACGCCACCGGACCTTTCTTACGCTCGCGCCGATAGCGCAGCCAGACGCCCAGCGGGATCAGCACCAGCCCTCCGAAAAACAAGCCGGGGAGCATCAGGAACAGCAGGATGCCCATGTACGGATGCGGGACCATGCCGCGCAGGTAGACAGGGAGCAGAAAAAGCCACAGGACGCTGGCGGTGGTCACGAACACCACACCCACCAGGCTGATGGGGTTGTTGGAGAGCCGCGCCAGAGGCGCGCTGAGGAGCCGCCAATGACTCCCGGCGGGGGTCTTGCTGTTCATCGACGAACCCATTTTATCCGTTATTGTCGCATGGGCACGGACACCCGGCTCGCGGTGTACTCGCCTGGCGCCACAAAGGCGCGGCTCGCGCCGCATGTCCCCTCCTGGAATCGGGTGCGCGACACGAAAGTGGAAGCACGCGCAATCTGGCGGCAGGCGGTGGCCGTCCGAGCGTAGTTAGATTCTTACGGCTTGAATCGTGAACAGAAAGAGTTCAACAAACCTCAAGCAGC
>JBEKPY010000006.1:0-143419 GCA_049520275.1 Bryobacteraceae bacterium | reverse complement strand
GCCGCGTTTCCACGCGGCGCCAGGCCGGCTTGAAAGCCGGCTGCGGGCAGGATTGCCCGCCCCACAAACTCAGAGAATCAACCACTTGCCAGACAGGCTCAAAAGTTAAGTGGCATTGGGCTACGAGCCTGCCCCACATCGAATCGTCCAGGAGGGCCGGATGCTGACCATCGGCTCGCGGGGCTCGCAGCTCGCGCTGTGGCAGGCGCACTGGATTCAGGCCCGCCTGGAGGCGCTGGGCGAAGAATGCCGCATCCGGATCATCCAGACCACCGGCGACCAGATCACCGACGTGCCGCTGGCGAAGGTCGGCAGCAAGGGGCTCTTCACCAAAGAGATCGAGGAGGCCCTGCTGCGCGGGGACATCGACGTCGCCGTGCACAGCATGAAGGACGTGCCCACGGAGATTCCGGATGGGCTGGCCATCGCCGCCGTTCCCGAACGCGAAGACCCGCGCGATGCCCTGGTGGGGACTCCGCTGGCCAGCCTTCCGCCGGCCGCGCATGTCGGCACCAGCTCTCTGCGGCGTTCGGCACAGCTCCTTGCGCTACGGCCGGACTTCGTGATCGAAAGCATCCGCGGCAACGTGGACACGCGGCTGCGCAAACTGAACGGCCGGCATTTCGACGCCATCGTGCTGGCGGCGGCGGGTCTGCGCCGGCTCGGTCTGGAGGGGCGAATCGCGGAAGTGCTGGAGCCGGCGGTGATGTGTCCGGCGGTGGGTCAGGGCGCACTGGCGGTGGAGACGCGCGGGGACGGGGGACATGCCCAACAGATCTGCCGCCGGCTCGATCATCCCGAAACCCGCGCCGCCGTGAGCGCGGAACGAGCAGTGCTGGCCCGGCTTGGCGGCGGCTGTCAGGTGCCCATTGGCGCGTACGCCCGGATTGAGAATGGCACTCTGTACATCGATGCGCTGGTGGTTTCGCCCGAGGGCGACACCATGGTGCGGCTGGGAGCGTCCGGACCGGTGAGCGAGGCCGAGTCCATCGGCAGCACGCTGGGCGAGGAACTGCTGGCGGCCGGCGGCCGCGAGATTCTGGAGGACGTTTACGGCGACGCCGCGCATGGGTGATCCCGGTCGTGTGTACATCGTCGGCGCGGGCCCAGGCGATCCCGAGCTGCTCACGTTGAAGGGCCGCCGCGTGCTCGGTCTGGCCGATGTGATTCTCTACGATCATCTGGCCAACGACGCACTGCTCGCATTTGCCCCCGCCGCCGCCGAGCGGCTGTACGTGGGCAAAAAGCGGTCCGAGCACGCCTTCTCGCAGGAAGAGATCTGCGCGCTCATGATCGGCCGCGCCCGCCGCGGACTTACCGTGGTGCGGTTGAAGGGCGGCGACCCGTACATCTTCGGCCGCGGTGGCGAAGAAGCCGAAGCGCTGGCCGACGCCGGCATTCCCTTTGAAGTGGTGCCTGGGGTTACCGCCGCCCTGGGCATTGCCGCCTATGCGGGCGTGCCGCTGACGCATCGCGAGCACACCTCGGCGGTCACGTTCGTCACCGGCCACAGCGTGCCGCAGATCGACTGGGACAAGGTGGGCGCCTCGGAAACGCTGGTGGTTTTCATGGGGCTCACGCACCTGCGCGATATCGCCCGCGAGATCGTCGCCCGCGGCCGTTCGCCGCACACGCCCGCCATGGCCGTCCGCTGGGCCACGCGGCCCGATCAACAGACCGTCACCGGTACGCTGGCCGATCTGGCCGAGCGTGTCGAGCACGCCGGCATGAAGCCGCCCGCCACCGTGGTCATCGGCGAAGTGGTGCGTCTGCGCGAGAAGCTCAACTGGTTCGAGCGTCTGCCGTTGTTCGGCACGCGCATTGCTATCACGCGCGCCCCGAGCCAGGCTCCGGAGTTGCGCGGCCGCCTGGAATCCCTCGGCGCAGAGGTGGTGGATCTGCCGGTGATCTCCATCCAGCCCCCGGCCGACCCCGCGCCGCTCGACGCCGCCATCGCGCGTCTGGCCGACTACGACTGGCTCGTCTTCACAAGCGCCAACGGCGTGCGGTTCTTCATGGATCGTCTGGACCGCTCACCGCACGATCTCCGTTCGCTTCGCGCGCGTGTCTGCGCCATCGGCCCGGCCACGCGGCGTGCCGTCGAGGATCTCCATCTCAAGGTGGATCTGATGCCGGACGAATACGTGGCCGAGGCGCTGGTGGCCGCCTTCGCACGGCAGGATCTGCGGGGCCGGCGCGTTCTGCTGCCGCGCGCCGCCGTGGCCCGCGACGTGATTCCCGTGGAACTGGCGCGCCTTGGCGCCGCGGTGGATGTGGTGGAGGCCTATCGCAACGTTCCACCGGCGAACGCGGCCGAGCGCATTCACGCGGTTTTCTGCGATGTCCGCCGGCCCTCCTGGATCGCCTTCACCAGCTCCTCCACCGTGAACAACTTTATCGAGATGGCCGGCCGCGGCGTGCTCGATGGCGTGCGCGCGGCCTCCATCGGGCCGGTGACGTCGGCCACGCTGCAGGCGCACGGGATCGAGCCCGCCGCCGAAGCGCGCGAGTTTACCATCGATGGCCTGATTGCCGCGGTCCTTCTGAAAAATGTTCCTATTTCTTAGCAAGCTGCTTCCTCCGCTGGTGTTTCCTCCCGGCGGCAATCTGGTGTTATTCGTGCTCGCGTGGTTTCTGCGGAAGCGCTGGCCGCGGCTGGCGGGCGCGCTGTTCGTGGTCAGTGCGCTCACTTTGTACGCGCTGAGCACGAATGCGGTCTCGGGGTTGCTCATCGCCCCACTGGAGAATCGCTACGCGGACGTTACCGTCGCCGGCGCGCCAACGGCGGAAGCCATCGTCGTGCTCGGCGGAGGCGTGCAGGGGGCCGCGGGACAGCACCAGGAACCGGAGCTTTCCGGGTCCGGCGATCGCATTCGCAAGGGCGCGGCGTTGTACAACGCCGGAAAGGCCCCGTTCATTCTTTACAGCGGAGGCGTCATCGATTTCCTCGACGGCCCGGGCCCACCGGAGGCCGTCAGCGTCGCCAGAATCCTGCAGAGCCTGGGCGTTCCCGCAACGGCGATTGTGGAGGAGAGCAAATCGCGCAACACGCACGAGAACGCGGAGTTTACGTGGAGCATGTTGAGCGCCCGCGGCGTGCGCCGCATCCTGCTGGTGACCTCGGCAATGCACATGCCGCGCGCGGCGGCCTTGTTCCGGCACGCCGGCTTCGTGGTGATCCCGGCGCCGTGCGATCACCTTGCCGGCTGGGGCAAGCCTTCGCTGCTGTTCAGTCTGCTGCCCGACCCGCAGCCTCTTGCGAATTCCAGGACTGCGCTGCGCGAGTACGTGGGTTACACGGTGTACTGGTTGCGGGGCTGGTTGTGACCGAAACGGAACTCCGCATCGAGAAGCTCGTGTACGGCGGTGACGGCCTGGCGCGCGAGAACGGGCAGGTGGTGCTCGTGCCGTTCGTGCTGCCCGGCGAAACGGTGCGCGCCGAAGTAACGCGGGCGAAGAACGACCTGCTGCGCGGCCGGCTGCTGAGCGTGGGATCTCCTGCTCCCCAGCGCGCCGAGCCCCGCTGTCCGTATTTCCTGCGCTGCGGCGGATGCCACTACCAGCACGCCACCTACGAGTTTCAGCTTGCTCAGAAGAGGGCCATTCTGCTGGACGTGCTGCGGCGCATTGGCGGCATCGAGTACGCGGAAGGGGTCGGCGTTCTGGCGGCGGAGCCGTGGCAATACCGCAATCGGGTGCAACTCCACGTGGCCGGGGGGAAGGTCGGGTACTTCGAGGCGGGGTCGCACGCGCTGGTGGCCATTGAGCATTGCCCCATCGCCTCGCCGAAGCTGAACGAGTCGATCGCGGCGCTGGCGCGCGAAGTGGCGCGAATCAGGCCGTTCGAGGCAACGCTGGAGCTGTTCACCAACGAAAACGAAGTGCAGTTCAATCTGCGCGACCGCGCCCCGCAGCCGTTCGTCAGCCTGCTGCGGACCCTCAGCGTGAGCACGCCCATCGAGCATGGCGGCCTGCGGGTGAGCCGCGACACCTTCTTCCAGGTGAACCGCTTCCTGATGGAGAGGCTCGTGGAAGCGGCCCTCGGCGATAGTGGCGGCCGTTGGGCCATTGACCTCTACGCGGGCGCCGGCCTGTTCACCCTGCCGCTGACGCGCCGGTTCGAGCAGGTCACCGCGGTGGACGACTCGGCCAGCGCGTTCCGCGACCTGGAACACAACGCCAGCGCGGCGGGCATCCTGAATCTGCAAACGCACAACGAAACCGCGGAAGCGCATCTGATGACGGTGACCGGCGCGCCGGACCTGATCGTCGCCGATCCTCCGCGAACGGGTCTGGGCAAACTCGGCGTCAAAGAGCTGATGCGCATCCGCGCTCCGCGGCTGACCATCGTATCCTGCGATCCGGCCACGCTGGCCCGCGACCTCAAGCCGTTGCTCGCCTCGGGCTACCGCACGGCCGCGCTGACTCTGATCGACCTGTTCCCGCAGACGGCGCACTTCGAAACCATCGCGAAGCTGGAGTTATAGCAACGGATAAATACGAATGCACACGAATAAGCTCTCATCATTCGTGTGCATTCGTGGCCCCTCCGGCCGGACCTGGCCCTACGCCATGGCAGCGGCGTGTTCGCCCATCTGGTTGGCGAAATGTTGCACAATGCTGGCCATTTCGCGAAGCGCCTCGCGGCTGCGGCGCATGGAGAAGGTGCGCTTCATGATGGCGAAATCCAGCATCAGCATGCGATCCTCGAGCGACTGGCCGATCTCGCGGAACTCAGCGCCGTGGCGCATGAGGCAGGTGAGCAGCGTGTAGTCGCGATCGAGCTGACGACAGAGCGTGTCAAGTTCGGCAAAGGCCACGTCCGCGTCCAGGGTTTGCTGGATGTGCGGGAAGCTCAGACGGTTCGTCGCTGCCACCCTGGCTGCATAATCCCGCGCCGGTTTAGCCCCGAGAATCAGCATGCAGGTGTAGCGGAACCAATACGCGAGTAAGATCAGCGATACAAGGATAAAGAATGCACTGATCAGCATTGCCTTGCTCTCCTCTTTGGTACTACTAGCACTGTCCAAGGTCAGAGTAACATTGGCGCAAGAAAGCGACAAGAGGTTAACGGGCGTCTAAGGCAATTTTGTGAATCGGTCAAACATCCGCCTTAGATTCGAATAGCATGTCGCCGCGCGCCGTACCAGTACGCTCGCAGTGCTCGATGTAGAGCGCTCCGTAACTCAGTTTGATGTAATCGCTCTCCCCATAGCCCAGCCGTGCCGCCACATCGTCAATCCACGCCGGCGCGCCTTCAACTTCGAGGAAATTGCCGATGGGCGTCTCGTCCACGGTGATGACGCCCTCCTCGCCGGGCTTGCCGTACTCGGTGCGGAATTTCTCGTAGCGGAACACCGGGCCGAGGCCGAGCCGCTCCAGAATGAGCGCCGCGGCGCCGGCGTCGGACACCGTGACCTCGATCTCTTCGCGCTGCTTATGGCGGCCTTCGATAGTGGTTCCCTTGAAGGTGAGAATGGCGGTATTCCCGAACCGGCGGAGGCGCAGCAACTGACCCTTGCCGCGCAGATCCGACGTGCGGGAATCGAACACCGCGTTCCATTCGTGGGCGCGCTCGTGGTGCACCCCATAGCCAAGGCTCAGGATCGCCGCGCGGGCGCGCTCGAGGCCGGACACGGGCAGCTTGATCTCGGTTTCGACAGGCATGGCAGGCACCTCGATTATGACCCGGCCAGCCTGCGCCCCGCCATGCGCCCGTGGCGCAGCCGATGGCGGCGCCACGCAGCAATCAGAAGTAGTCGACCTTAAACGCGCGCCCGAGATTGGTCCAGAAGATATGCAGGCGGTCGCCTTCGGCGGTATGTATCGTGAGCGCCTCCTTGTAAATACAATTGCCGATCGCCTGGTTGCCGATAACGCCCATCTGATTGGCGACCTTTTCGCAGTCGCTGAATGCGCCGGTTGTCAGGTTGTAAATCGCTTCGGGGATGTTGCCGCTGGTGATCACCTGAGCCAGCGTACTCATGTTCATGATGTTGTCCACCATGGTGCGCCCCTTGAGGGCCGCGTTGATCCGGTTGAACGACGTCTTGCAGCACTGCTCTAATCGGATGCTGTTGCCAGGAACGGCCATGTAGTCTGCCATAGCGCCTCTTTGGGGCATTCTACCCCATCTGGCCGTCGATCCGCCCGGGCTGGCGCCGTCCGCGCGGCATCCCGCCAGCAATGGTAGGATCTGAATGTGTTTGTCCCGCGCGCCCGTAGCTCAGCCGGATAGAGCGGTTGGCTTCGAACCAACAGGCCGGGGGTTCGAGTCCCTCCGGGCGCGCCAGATTCACGCCACGCGCGAAGGCTGCCTCCTACGGTCTCTGTGGCCGCAATCGGTGGCGTAGCGCACTCCGGTGCTCAGCGGGCACAGGATGAGCGTCCGAGTCGCTTTATTGCCAGATCGCTCGTGAATCGATGCGATTCCACAACCGCGCCGGTCTCGCAGTACTTCCCGTCGAGGCGATCGAAGATAACCGTGACCCGGCCGGGATCATGCGGATCCCCGAGCGGTGTACTTAACCCATTAGAACCTCTATCGTAGAATCGTGCGCGTTCCTGGCAGGACTTTTTGGCGATGTGCTTCTCGGCCAATAACCACGGGCCTTTGGGCATACTTTGCAGGAGGCTCCAACTTTTTGAAATCGGGGCCCTGTTTGGTTCCGGCTATGCCGGGTTAGGTGCTGATGTTGGCGAATCGGCGCTTGAGCATGCGCGCCTTCTGGGGCCGGGGGCCTGCCCCACCTTTCAGAATTGAAGACGTGATTGAAAACACGCGGTGGACAACCCGGCCGCCGCCGTGCCATACTGTCCTTTCATGCGTCGCGCTTATTACCGTTCGTTTCGATTCTGGTTCCCCCAGGGCACCTGATCCGATACGAGTGGAATCGCGACAGGTTGGAAGATTTCGACGAAGGCCCACTCGAAGGGAGTGGGCCTTTTGATTTTCAGGAGGCGGGCCGCAATGATCATTTCGATGAGACTCCACTCCACCGGGGAGGAGATTGAACAAGTATGCAAACGGATCGAGCACTTTGGGTACAAGGTGCATTCCATTGAGGGCGAGGAGCGGGTGGTGATCGGCGTGGTCGGCGTCGGCGACGTGACCGCCTGCCTGGAATCCGTGGAAGCCATGCCGCAGGTGGAGAGCGCGGTGCGCATCTCCGCCCCCTACAAGTTCGTGAGCCGCGAGTTCCGCGGGGCCAAGACGCAGATACGGATCAATGGCGTGGAGATCGGCGGAGACGAGTTCGTGATGATGGCCGGGCCGTGTTCGGTGGAGTCCGAGGAACAAATCATGACCGCGGCCGAAGCGGTGGCGCGCGCGGGCGCGAAGATGCTGCGTGGCGGGGCGTTCAAGCCGCGGACCTCGCCCTACGATTTCCAGGGCATGGAGGAGGAAGGGCTGAAACTGCTGGCGAAAGCGAGGATCGCGACCGGCCTGGGGATCGTCACCGAAGTGATGAGCGATAGCGACGTGGCGCTGGTGGCCCAGTACGCCGACGTGCTGCAGGTGGGCGCCAGGAACATGCAGAACTTCGCGCTGCTCAAGGCGCTGGGACCGTGCTCGCGGCCCATCCTGCTCAAGCGCGGGCTCAGTTCCACGGTCAAGGAGCTGCTGATGTCGGCCGAGTACATTGTGGCGCATGGGAACCCCAACGTGATCCTGTGCGAGCGCGGCATTCGCACTTTCGAAACGGCCACGCGCAATACCTGCGATCTCACCGCCGTCGCCGTGCTGGACGAGCTGACCCATCTTCCCGTGGTGGTGGACCCCAGCCATGCCACCGGGAAACGCAGCCTGGTGCCGGCGCTGTCCCGTGCCGCGGTGGCCATCGGCTGCGACGGGCTGATCGTGGAAGTGCACCCCTGCCCCGAGCAGGCGGTGAGCGATGGGGCGCAGTCGCTCAATCCCAGACAGTTCGCTCGCATGATGCAGGACCTGCAGCCCTACGTGAAGTTGTGGAAAGAGTCGCGGATGACAGAAGCGGCCGCGACGGTGTAACCTGCGAACGTGCGCTATCGCCATCGTCCGTGGCAGCTCGCCGCCGCGCTGATCCTGTTGTGCGCGGCCGTCCTCGGAGGCCTGTACCTGTGGCGCATTCGCGGCGCGACGCCCGCGGAGATGGCCGCGTTCCTGCCCACCGGCGACTCGCTGCTGGTGTACATGGATCTGGAAGCCATGCGCCGCTCCGGCATTCTCGACACGATTGCCGGCGCGAAGGGCGCGGAGGAACCCGAATACCGTCAGTTTATCGAGCAGACCGGATTCGACTACCGCGAAGACCTGAACGCGCTGGCGGTGGCGATTCGCGAAAACCCGGCCACGCACGAGCGTGACGCGTATGCCGTGGCCCGCGGCAATTTCGACTGGGAGCGCATCGCCGCGTACGCAAAGGGCCATGGTGGCCAGTGCAGCGCCGGGTTCTGCCGCGTGCCCGCCAGCCAGCCGCATCGCTTCGTCTCCTTCTATCCGTTGCGGCGGCATCTGCTGGCGCTGGCGGTGAGCGCCGATCAGTGGGCCGCGCTGCTGATTACGCACGGGCCCGGCCCGCGGGGCGCCGCGGACTTACCCGCACAGCCCGTGTGGATGCTGGCGCCGGCCGCGGCCCTGCAATCGGAAAGCCTGTTTCCCGAGGGCACCAGAGCTTACGCTTCGGCATTGCGCGGCGCGGAGAGGGTGGCTCTCTCGCTGGGCCCCCAGGGCGATCATCTGGCGGTCTCGCTGGACGTCACATGCGCCAATGTGGACCAGGCTTCGGCGCTGCTGATCCGTTTGGAGCAGCTCACCGAAACGCTGCGCGCGTGGATTGCGCGCGAGCATCTGCGGCCCAATCCGGGCGACCTGAGCGGCGTGCTGACGGCGGGCAGTTTCCGCCGCGAAGACCGGCGCGTCTTCGGCTGGTGGCCCATCCCGAAGGAGTTCATCCGGGCGGTGTCCGACGGCGGCGCCCAGTGACAATCTCGGGAGTTCTCTGTTTCGGCAATCTGGTGGTGGACACACTGGCCGGCCCGATTGCCGGCGATGTGCGCTGGGACGCCACGGTCTGGGTGGACGCGCTCGAGCAGCAGATCGGCGGCAACGGCGCCAACACCAGTTTCACGCTGGCGTCGCTGGGCGTGCCGGTGCGTCTGGTGGGCGCCGTCGGGGACGACTCGTTCGGGGAGTTTATCGCCGGCCGTCTGGCGGGAGCAGGTGTTGACGTCGCCCACATCGCGCGCCTGCCGGCCCCTACTCCAGCCACCATCGCGCTGGTCCGGGAGAACGGCGCCCGTGCCTTCCTGCACCGGCCCGGCGCGAGCACGGAGGCATTCGCCGAGCTGCCCGAACTCACCCCGAACCTGATTGCCGGCTGCACCGCGTTCCATCTCGCGAATCCGTTCGGGTTGCCGAAGATGCGCGCGCACGCGTCCCAGGCGCAACGGCGTGCGCGGGCGGCCGGCCTGTTCACCACCATGGATACCGGCTGGGATTCGCGCGGAGAGTGGATGCGCGCGATCGCCGCTTCCCTGCCCCATACCGATCTGCTGTTCACCAACGGGGATGAAGCGCGCGAGTTGACCGGTTGCGCCGAACCGGACCGCGCCGCGCAAGTGCTTCGCGAAAGTGGCGCCCGCACGGTGGTGGTGAAACTGGGCGGACGCGGGTGCCTGGTGGCGGATGAGGCCGGCATCGCGCATGTGCCCGCGTTTGCGGTGACCGCGCTGGACACAACCGGAGCCGGCGACTGCTTCGTGGGCGGTTTTCTGGCGGCCCTGCAACGCGGTTTCCGATATGGCGAGGCCGCGCGATTCGCCAATGCGGTGGGCGCGCTGAGCGTTCAGCGGATGGGCGCGACGGCGGGGTTGCGCGGCTTCGACGAGACGCTGGCGTGGATGGAAACGGCGGCGACGACCGCGCTATGACCCCGGGACACGCGGCGAGAGCCGCGTTATTGCAGCGCCCGGCGTGCAACGCGGCTGGTCGCCGCGTGTCCCTCAGTGCTTGCGGAACAACCAGAGGACCAGCGACAGAATGACGCTCAGAAGGATGCAGGTGGCGAGCGGGAAGTAGAAAACACCGTACCGGCCGCGCAACGTAATGTCGCCGGGAAGCCGGCCCGGACGAATCGGCAACCGGTCTCCTGCCAGAAACAGGAGACCGATGACGATGAGCAGCGCGCCCGCGAAGATGAGGGTTCGCCCGACGTTCACGCCGCGTCAGACCGAATACACGCGCCCGCGATGCGCGCCCACCAGGATCTGGAACAACCGGTGCCCGATCAGCTCATGCAGGGTCAGCATCTCGCGATTGGCCTCGAACACGGCCTGGGCGTTGTGCAGGTCGGTGGCGCCGCCGCCCGCCTTGAGGGCGGCGGTGGCTTCCTGGATCACCGGATCGGACAGCACTTCGCCGGCCATCTCCCACAGCGTGATGAAGCGGTCCACCGCGGTGGGGAAGCTCATGGAAAACACGCCGGAGTTGCTGGTGGTGCGCGGCGGTTTGTAGTCGAGGTTGAACGGGCCGTTGTAGTTGTAAGTGCGCAGGAGCACTAAAATGTTCAGCCAGTCGAGCGGGTTCACCAGGCCGATGGCGATATCGACGTCGTGCTTCAGCCGGTAGCCGTCGTTGATGTCCATGTGCCACAGCTTGCCGCACATGAGCGCGCGGGCCAGCGCCGCTCGCGGAGCGCCGCCCCACATGAGCTCGTGCAGGTACTCAGGATTCAGGCCCACCATCTCCGGGTGCGTGAGCAGACCGGAGGAGATGAAAGCCAGCATGGCGTCGCTGGTGGGCAGCAGAATCTCCGCGGCCGGCTCGAACGGTTTGGCTTCCATGCAGTGCTTGAGGGTGGGCCGGTGGTATTGTTTCGCGGCGGCGATGTCGGCTTCGCAGGCGGCGTTCAAACCTTCGGCGTACCACTTGAGAGTCTGCAATTCGTCCACGGCGCCCTGGATCTGGTAGCCGAGCGAACCGGGCCAGTAGACGGCGAACTGCGCGCCCAGCTCGTGACCGATCCGGACGGTGTTTTCGAGCCGCCATTTGGCGTACTCGCGCACGTCTGGCGACTCGGAGGCCGGACTGGTGGCGAACACCGCGTGGTGGAACGTCTCGGTGGTCACCATGGAGCACTGCAGGCCGTTCTCTTTGAGTGACGCTTTGATGCGCGCGACGATGCGGTCCTGCTCTTCGCCGCCGATGGCGCTGTAGGGGATGACGTCGGTGTCGTGCGTGGTCCAGTAGCCGATACCGATTTTCGCGTACTCGCGAATCACTTCTTCGAAAGTGACCGGCTTGCGGGTGGGTGCGTGGAACAGGGCATGGCCTTCGTAGGCGGCCGCCCACTGCGGTCCGGAAATGTAGTATTTGCGCCTGGTTTCGGGCGCGTAGGCGCCGCCGCAGGCATTGGTGAGGCGCTCGACAAGGGCTTGTTGCTGATTCGGTGGAATGGGAGGCATAGGTTCAGTATCAGGATACCGCCGTGCTACACTTCCCGGCATGGGGACGACCACACCGTTGAAGAGCGTGTCGGTTGACGAGTACCTGTCGAATCCCGAGTACGAGCACTCGGAGTACGTCGACGGCGTGGTGGTGGCGCGGAATATCGGAACGAAGCAGCACTCGAAGATTCAGGTCCGCTGCGGCTGCGAACTGATGAAGTATTTCGACCACCGCCCTGGCGGCTACGTGGCCATCGGACTGCATTGTCGTCTCAACGTTGGCGGAGATGTGCGATTTCGGTTGCCCGATGTCGCCGTGGTCCTGAACGACACCGACGAAGATGCGCGATACCTGGACCGTGCGCCTGACCTGGTGGTGGAGATTCGTTCCCCCGAGGACACGCTGCGCGCCCTGTTCCGCAAGATGAGCGAGTACTTCACCAGCGGCACGCGCCTCGTGTGGCTGATCCTGCCCGAGGAACAGAGCGTCCTGGTGCTGGCGCCCGACCGCGCCGACTCGTTCGGCATCGGTGAAACGCTCGACGGCGGCGCCGTTCTGCCGGGCCTTTCCGTCCCAGTTTCCGATTTGTTAGGGTAGGCGCATGGGGGCGACCACTCCGCTGCGGACCGTGTCGGTTGACGAGTACCTGTCGAATCCCGAATACGAGCACTCGGAGTATGTCGACGGCGAGGTGGTGGCGCTGAACGTCGGCACACAAGATCACGGAACCATACAAATCAATTGCGGCTTCTTCTTCAAGCAGTACTTCCTCGCCCACCCGATTGGGTACGCGGCCGCGGAGCTGCATTGCAGGCTCACCATCGCGGGCCGGCAGCGGTATCGGCTGCCCGACGTTGCCGTGGTGCTGGGCGAACGCGAGCGGGGCTCCCAATACCTAGACCGCGCGCCCGATTTCGTCATCGAGATCCGCTCCCCGGAAGACTCGATGCAGTTCCTGATGCGCAAGATGCGCGACTACTTCGCCAATGGTACGCGCCTGGCCTGGCTGATTCTGCCCGAAGAACAGAGCGTTCTCGTTCTGAGGGCCGACGGCCCCGCCGACCCGTTCGGCGTTGGGGAAACGCTCGACGGCGGCGCCGTTCTGCCCGGCCTCTCCGTCCCGGTTTCCGACCTGTTCCTCTGACGCACGCCGCGTTGGTACAATCCTCCTACAGATGCCTGAGGAGACCGTTTTTCCACCCAGTAGTGACTTTGTAACGAAGGCCCGCGTCCAGGGCATGGACGGCTATCGCGACCTGTACGACCGCGCGAAGGACCACCCGGAAGCATTCTGGGGCGAGCTGGCCGAGCGCGAGCTCCACTGGTTCCAGAAATGGACCCACGTCTTCGAGTGGGCGCCACCCAACGTGAAGTGGTTCGTGGGCGGGAAGCTCAACGTCTCGTACAACTGCCTGGACCGCCACCTCGAAACCCGCGCCGGCAAGACCGCCATTCTGTGGGAAGGCGAACCCGGAGACCGTCGCGCCATCAGCTATGGCGAGTTGCACCGTCTGGTCTGCCGCTTCGCCAATGTCCTGAAAGCGCGCGGGCTCAAGGCCGGCGACCGCGCCATCATCTATATGCCCATGGTGCCGGAGGCCGCCGTAGCCATGCTGGCCTGCACCCGGCTGGGCGTCATTCACTCGGTGGTCTTCGGGGGGTTCTCCGCCGAAGCCCTCAAGGCGCGCATACAGGACCTGGACGCTCACGTGGTGATCACCGCCGACGGCGGCTGGCGGCGCGGCCGCGAGGTGAAGCTGAAGGGAGCGGTGGACGAGGCGCTGCTGGAGTGCCCCGCCGTGCAGAACGTCATCGTGCTGAAGCGCACCGGCTCGGACATTCCCATGAAGGAAGGCCGGGACCTCTGGTGGCACGAACTCGACCAGGCGGTCACCGACGAGTGCCCCGCGGCCGAACTCGACGCCGAACACCCGCTTTACGTTCTCTACACCTCCGGCACCACCGGCAAACCCAAGGGCATTCTGCACACCACCGCCGGCTACCTGCTGCAGGTGACCATGACCGCAAAGTGGGTTTTCGACCTGCGCGAGGACGACGTCTACTGGTGCTCCGCCGACATCGGCTGGGTGACCGGCCACAGCTACATCGTCTACGGGCCGCTCTCCGCCGGCGCTACCACGGTGATGTACGAGGGCGCGCCCGATCACCCGCAGTGGGACCGCTGGTGGCAGATTATCGAGAAGGAGAGGATCTCCATCCTCTACACCTCGCCCACGGCGATTCGCGCGCTGATCCGCCAGGGCGAGCAGTGGCCCAACCGGCACGATCTGTCGAGCCTGCGCCTGCTCGGCTCGGTGGGTGAACCGATTAATCCGGCGGCGTGGGAATGGTATCACCGGGTGATCGGCAAAGGCCGCTGCCCCATTGTGGACACGTGGTGGCAGACCGAGACCGGCTCCATGATGATTGCGCCCATGCCCGGCGCGGTGCCGTTGAAGCCCGGCTCGGGTACGCTGCCCATGCCCGGCGTTCTGCCCGACATCGTGGACCTCAACGGGGCCTCGGTGGGCACCGGCCGCGAAGGCTTCCTCATCATCCGCCGCCCCTGGCCCGCCATGATTCGCACCATCTGGGGCGATCCTGGCCGCTATGTCCAGCAATACTGGAGCCGCGTGCCGGGGGCTTATTTTACGGGCGACGCGGCGCGCTGCGATGCCGACGGCTATTACTGGATTCTGGGCCGTGTGGACGACGTCATGAACGTGAGCGGGCACCGGCTGAGCACCATGGAAGTGGAGTCGGCGCTGGTGAAGCACCCGGCCGTGGCCGAAGCCGCCGTGGTGGGGAAACCGCATGAGATCACCGGACAGGCCGTGTGCGCGTTCGTCACCCTGAAGCGCGGCGACCATGACCACGACCACGAGCAACTGGGCAAGGATCTGCGGCAGTGGGTGGCGCACGAGATCGGCGCCTTCGCGCGTCCCGAGGAAATTCGCTTCACCGAGGCGTTGCCCAAGACCCGCAGCGGGAAAATCATGCGCCGGCTGCTGCGGGAGATTGTCACCACGCACAGTGTCACCGGCGACGTGACCACGCTGGAAGATATGACGGTAGTGACGAATCTGGCTTCCCAGCACGACGAGGATTAGAGATGGCCTGCAGCATCTGCGTCACCTGCGGAACGCAGTACGCGGATACCGAACACCCGCCGGGGCACTGTGAAATCTGCGAGGAAGAGCGGCAGTACGTGGGGCTTGACGGCCAGAAGTGGACCACGCTCGACGAGCTGCGGTGCGGCCATCGCAATCTCGTGCAGGAGCTGGAGCCGGGCCTGACCGAGTTCGAGACCGAGCCGAAGTTCGGCATCGGGGAGCGCGCGTTCCTGTTGGAAGCGCCTCGCGGCAACGTGCTGTGGGATTGCATCGCGCTGCTGGACGACGCGGCCGTCGAGCGCATTCGCGAGCGCGACGGATTGTCCGCCATCGCCATTTCGCATCCGCACTACTACACCACCATGGTGGAGTGGAGCGAGGCTTTCGGGGACGTGCCCATCTGGCTTCATGAAGACGATCAGCAGTGGATCATGCGGCCGGACGATCGCATCTGTCTGTGGAGCGGCGAGGCGCGGGCGTTGCATGACGGCCTGACGCTGATCCGCTGCGGCGGGCACTTCGACGGCGGCACGGTGCTGCATTGGCCCGCGGGGGCCGGGGGCCGCGGGGCGCTGCTCAGCGGCGACGTGATTCAGGTAACGTTGGACCGCCGCTCGGTGAGCTTCATGTACAGCTATCCGAACTACATCCCGTTGAACGCGGCGGCGGTGCGCAGGATTGTGGCGGCGGTGGAGCCGTTCGCGTTCGACCGCATTTACGGGGCATTCCGGCACATGACCATCGCGGAGGGCGGCATGGCGGCGGTGCACCGCTCGGCGGCGCGGTATTTGCGGGCTATCTCGGATTGAGGGTGAACGGCGATTCGCTCGCGAGTAGATCCCATATACTACCGATAGGTGCTATGGGATCGAACACAGCGACCTTCGACCGCCGACAGATCTATCGCCCATTCCTCGAGCGCCTGAATCCAGCATCGCCGGGAGTGCTGGAGGCGCAGGATCTCATTGTGCCACCAGAGCACGATCCACGCGATCCTGATCAACCGCCCATTCACGTAGTATTCGCGAATACGGCTGAGCTCAGTCGCGGTTCCCAAATGGCTCTCGTAGGCGGAATCGGCTCGGGTAAGACGACAGAGCTGCAGCTAACGCTCAAGCTTCTGAAACGTCATGCGGACGCAATAAATATCTACGTGGACCTGGCTGAGCTGACCAATCTCAACGAGCTGAATCCGGGCGCGATTCTGATTGTGATCGGGATACAGCTTTACCGCACACTCAAGAAGGCTGAGGCGCAGAACGCTGACGTCAAGGCGACCTACCAGAAGCTCCAAGAGTTAGCCCAAGGCAGAACCGACTGGGTGCCATACGATCCAAACGATTACGATCCTGGCGAAGGCCCGGACGATGAAGACCGTCAATTCGTGCCAGTCGAAATCCCGGGTTTACTGAAACCGCGGTTTCCGGCAATAAATCGGAACGTCGTCGAAGTGCGGGATCTGGTGCTTGACATGGCCGAGGCTCTGCCGGACCCCGAGGCACAGATCACAGTCCTGATCGACGGCCTTGACCGGCTGATTCAGCCGGAGCGATTTCGGGGATTTGCCGAGCAAGACTTGCGGGCACTCCGTGAAGTGACGAAGATTTCAGTGATTGTGGCGACGCCGCTGTTGCTGTGGTTTGACAAGAGTCGGTTCCTACAGGATTACTTCGACGACGTAAAGCACATACCCGCGGCGATTTCCGATCCAGAGAAATCGGACTTTCTTAATCATGTACTAATTCGACGTGGGGCTGCCGAACTCATGCAGGAGTCCGACATCTCTGAAATAGCGCGATTCTCTGGCGGGGTTTTGCGCGACCTGATTACTCTGGCGCGAACTTCTGCTGAGGCCGCCTACCGAGACGACAAGGACCGTATCGGCCCGGAGCACGTCCGATCGGCAATTCGTCAATTGGGGAAGCGCTATCTTGTCGGACTGGGATCGCCGCAGCGGAGATTGATCCGGCGACTCATGGATAACGACGAGTTTTCGACGGAGAACCCTCTGGCCAGAGGGTTGTTGGTCAATCGTCAAGTGCTGGAGTACTTCAGCAATCAGCGCGATCGCTTCGCCGTTCATCCCGCCCTTGAAGTTGTGCTGAAAGAGTCCGCATGATCGGCGCCTTTTCCACAACTACGGCGTTTCGGCTGGTGAGAAGACTGGCGATGGGACAGGGCAGCAATGGCATGTATCTTCTCACTTACGAAGATGGTGCCCGGTTGGCCATTGAAACCGATCTGCGGGCAGAGGTCGAAGTACAAATGGCAAGCCCGCTGCCGATGGGGCGGGTATCGGAGCCGCATGGTGTCGACGACGCTCTGGGGTTGCCAGCCGCCGGCCCAATACGAGTCCTCTGGATTGACCACTGGTCGGCGGAGCTTGTGGCAATGTTGGATACTCACGTCGTTCGCCTGGAGCGAACTGGTGCGCAGTTTCTGTTTCTCACGACCCCTGCTCTCGCGGAGAAATTACTCGTGGAGGCGCCGAACTTCCGCAACCGCCTTACTGACGTGCTCCGGATCGTCCCGGACGACCCTTCGGGAGGCGATGCACATTGAGTTGGGAAGATGAATTACGAGAGTTGGCCCGAGAGCGGGAGAACGCGTATCAGTCGAGTCTCTCCCAAATGCTGCTCGAACATCCTGCCTTGCTTCGACGTCAGATTCGTGCTTACTTCGCGGAACAGACAGACCTCCGCAGACTGAAGCAAACGTACGCCGACGTCCCTCAGCTCAACACAGAGGGAGGACTATATGAATTGGCGTGCGATGAAGTCGAATTCCGGTCCGATTCCAGGCTGGCCTTCCATATTCAGATGGAAAAGGAGCAGCGCGGCTGGCTGGTCAGGCGTTTCAAGTTTCACTTGCACCTTGCGCGGCGGAGCATCAATATGATTCGCATCCATCTGAATCGAGAAGGGGGGCACGATCCACTCAACGTCCCTCAATGCCATTTTCATATCGGTGACAGCAAGGCCCACGTACCCTTTCCGATTATGAGTCCCCGGCTAATGGTGCATCTCATCTGCGAGCACATCGAGCCCGACCTCGGGCTGTAAGCTCGACACACCCGTCGCACGGGCCTCACCGCAGCACGCGGCGACCGCCGCGCTAAAGACTCATCCCACCGTCGGTGCTGCATTGGCCCGCGGGGGCCGGGGGCCGCGGGGCGCCTGCTCAGCGGCGACGTGATTCAGGTAACGCCGGACCGCCGCTCGGTGAGCTTCATGTACAGCTATCCGAACTACATCCCGTTGAACGCGGCGGCGGTGCACCGCTCGGCGGAGCGGTATTTGCGGGCGATCTCGGATTGAGGGGGAACGGGAGCTGGCACTGCGTCGGCGGTGTCGGCTTGACCGCCCGAGTCACTCCGGATACGGCGCGCCGGCACGCACCACGCGAATGAAATGATCGGTCCAGGCGCGGTGGGCGTGGGGCATCATGGTCTTCGGCATATGGCAGCCTGTGCAACCGGAACTCGCGACAGGACATGGCCTCGCCATCGGCTTCCCGCTCGCGCCGTGGGGTTCGGATCTGGCAACCGCCACGGCGGAGCGCGCATGGCAGGCCAGGCACTTCGCGTCATAGAGCGCGTCATCGGTGACCAGGTTGCGGTGCGGGTCGTGACAGGCGAGACAACTGATTCGCGGATCGCTTCCGTCATAGCACTTGCTTTGGGTCAGCCGGTACGGTTGGAAGCGAACATTAGCCTGACTGAACAACCGGCCTCGCACCACCTCCCCCCAACTGCGGTGACACTGGCCGCAGAAATTGGAAGTATCCTCGGCAGCCATGCGTCCCAGTCGCGGCGGCACGGAATCGAGCTCTCCACGGACGATGCCCCGGAGATGGCGGTCCGCGCCGCGGTGACAGTGTTCGCATTGCACCCCTGGAGTCGAGGAGACGGGCTCCAGCCGGTCGCCCACTACGGCGCCGGTCGAATGGCACTCGAAGCAGGTCTGGATCTCGTGCGCGGAGGTTTCGCGTCCCATCGCTTCGGTAACGGTCTCCAGATGCGCTTTCTGGTCGCCCACCGTGAAGTCCAGGCCGTCGATCGCCGGGTAGTAGCTGACGCGGCTTTCATAGAATCGGTTGTCGTACTCCAGCACATACGTCTGCGCGGCGGCGCCGAAGATCCAGCGCACCGGCAGCGCGAGCGAGTTTGTTCCATCGGTCACCGTGTAGGTAACATCCCCGCCGCGCCGTTCCAACTGCCACGTGTAGACGCCTTGCGTGAACGTGAGCCTGGGACGCTTCTGGAGCACCGGGACGGCGTCCGGGGGCAACATCGCACGGGCCATGGCGGTTTGCGGCTGCGTTCGGCCCTCCTTCTCGTGGCATGTCGCACAGGTCACGCCGGCAGGGGCGGGATTCGCGGGCGCCGCGGCAAGGCTTGCCAGCAACTGCGCGGCCACCAGCAGCGGTACGGACGCGGAAGACCTCGGGGAGCCCCACAACGCGCTAGCGTGGCGCATGGCTCGCAACGCCGCGGGAAAGCTCCACCGTGCGGCTTCGTTCGGCCCTGGCGTCCACCGTCCGCCCGGCTTTGGAGTAAGCGGTGGCCAGGGCGATGTGACCGTCGATGTTGTCCGGATCGAGTTGCACGGCCTGTTCCAGATGTTCCGTGCCCGTGGCGACGCCGCCGGTCTCCACCAGCGATAGTCCGAAAGCGTATTGCGCCATGGACAGCCGCGGAGCCTCCTGCGCGGCCTTGGCGGCGTAGGGGAGCGCGGCAGCCGCGTCGGCGTGGTTCAGCAACGTACAAGCGAGCATGGTGGCGGCGGCTGGGTTGCCGGGCTCGCTATCGAGTTCACGCCGGAACTCGGCGACGGCCTCTCCGGGCGGCGCCACCAGCAGATAGGAACCGATGAGCGAGTGAACACCCGGCGAGGCGGGGAAGCGGTTGAGCAGTTGCTGAAGAGCGTTCGCCGCCTGCGCCTCGTCGTGGCCCATCACGCTCCAGAAGGCGCGCCCGGCGGCTTCGAACAAGTCGCGGCGGTCCGCGGGAATGTCGTCTGGAAGAAGAGGCTCCCGCAGAGCGGCAATCCCGATGGCGGCCAGCAGCGAAGCCGCCGGAGTGGCATCGCCAGCGAACCACGCGTATTTCGCGATGGCCTTGTCGAACTGGCCGGAGTGTGCCAGCAGCACGGCCTCGTGATAGCGCAGCACGCGTACCATCTGCGGCTCCATGTGAGTGTCTGCGAGGCTCCGCTGAATGTGCTCGAGGGCATGATCGTAGTCCTGCGTCTTGAACTCACTCAATCCGAGGAGGCCCCAGGCCGGAGCCATGTCCGGCTGCAGGTCCACGCAGCGGGCCAGAGCGTCGCGGGCGAGCGCGTACCGATCCGCGTCGTACAGCAGGGCGCCCAGGAACCACCAGCCCTCACGCCATTGCGCGTTGAGCCGGAGCGCCTGCTGGTAGATCTCGATCGCTCGGGGAAGATCGTTGGCGTCGCGGGCGGCGGCGGCACGCGCGGCGAGATCGTCGAAGGTCTCGCCCCAGGCTCCCGCCGGCACGCCAAGCACAGGGAAAAACAGTGTCAGCAGAATCCGCAGCTTCATTCTGCCCGCTCCTGGGGCATCGCACCCGGCGCACGCTCTCCATGCGCGCGCACCAAAGCCTCTTGACATACTGTACAACAGCGCCGGACGCCCACAGTGGCTGCAAATCTCTCGCAGAAAGCCGATCATTCGAGGTTTCGGCTGCTGCTCGATGGCTCATCTTAGATGCCCGGATTCTGGGGATTGGTCCCCGTGGCGCGTGGAGCGCGTTGAGCTGAAGCGCCTTTCGCAGCCGCCTGTAACCCATGATCGCGCACCCCGGCCTGCGCGGGGCGCTCAGCCCCGCTCCTCTTCTCTGATTACGGCTAACCACCCTGCGGCGTTCCTTCCCGAGGACCGTTCTTCGGCGAGCCATGCCAGCATGCTCTGCCGCACAGGTTCCGGAACGGCGTGGTGTCACCAGGGCGGTCCGCCTCCGGTTGTTATGCTGTCATTGGAGACAACATGTCACTCACCGAATCCACCATGCTTGCGCTCGGGACGGCCGCTCCCGACTTTCATCTGCCCGATCTCATCTCCGGCAAGACCATCGGCCTCGGCGATCTCAGCGGAACGAAAGCCCTGCTGGTGATGTTCATCTGCCGCCATTGCCCCTACGTGCAACACGTGCAAAAGGAGCTGGCGCGGCTGGGCAAAGACTACGCGGGGAAATCCCTGCGCATCGTGGCCATTTCCTCGAACGACGCCGACAACTACCCGGATGACGCTCCGGACCGCCTGCGCGCCATGGCCGCCGAGCTCGGCTTCAGTTTCCCCTTTCTGTACGACGAATCGCAGCAAACCGCCCGCGACTACACCGCCGCTTGCACGCCCGACTTCTTCCTGTTCGACGAGGCCCGGCGCCTGGCCTATCGCGGCCAGTTGGACGACAGCCGTCCGGGGAACGGCAAGCCGCTGACCGGACGCGACCTGCGCGCAGCCATCGATACGTTGCTGAGCGGCGGGACGGTGGACCCGAATCAAAGGCCCAGCGTCGGCTGCAACATCAAGTGGAAGCGGTAGCGGCGCGGGGAGAGGGGCGAAAACGGGGACAGACTAACTGATAGGTTTTAAGCCACCAAACGCGCACGCAGTAGTCTGTCCCCGTTTTCGCCCTTCTCCCCGTTGCTCAATCCCCGGGAGTGGTCAACTTACGGCGCCAGAGCTTTGCGGATCGGCTCCACCCAGGCGTCCTTGCCCATGTCCCAGAGGATGAAGTCGGAGTCGAACTGCCAATAGGTCCACGCCCATCCCAGGGACTCCGCCGTGCGCGCCACCCATGACGTGTAGAGCGCGCGCGACTCCATGGGGCCCTTGTCGTAGGCGCCAAACTCGCCCAGCAGGATCGGCCGGTTGTGCGCCTTCGACCAACTCTGCACGCTCGAGAAATCGTCCACCACCCGCTGCTTCTCCACATCGGTACCCCACGTCACGCCGGAAAGGTGCGCGGTCATCGGGACCCAGCTCGCGCCCTGATGCGTGAACGTCATGGGCAGATAGTAGTGCACGGTGACGATAAGGTGACGGTCGTCCTCGGGCAGGTCCAGCTTGTCCAAATGCTGGATGTTGTTCCAGAAAGCGGGGCCGACGACAACGTTGCGCGTGGGATTGGTTTTGCGAATCACCGCGAGCGCTTCATTCATGAGCGCATTCCAGCGCGCGTCCGTCAACTGGCCGTTCGGCTCGTTCAGAATCTCGAAAACGACGCTCGGCGGCGCATCCTTGTAGGTCTCCGCAATCTGTTGCCAGAAGGCCAGCAGCTTCGTCCGGCAGGTATCGGCGTGCTCGGCGCAGAAGGTGTACTCGTGCTCGTCGAGAATCACGGTGAGGTCGTTGGCGAGCGCGTTCTTCACCACCCAGTCGAGCGTCTTCAGCCAGGCTGGGTCCAGCTTGTTCTGTTCATCCATGCGGCCGAAGGCCTGCAGGTTGACGCGCACGGTCTGGAACCCCGCCTCGTGGATGAGCTGGAAGTGGCGCTCGTGGAAGCGGGCTTTCGCGAAGTCCTTCCACAGCGGGTCATAGCCGATGATGTTCACTCCCCGGCGCATCTTTTCGATCTGCGCGAAGGGATCCATCTGTGCGCTCAGGCCGCACGCAACGAGGGCGGCGAGCGCCAGAAACCGGGAGGATGAGTTCATTTGCTTACTATTTTGACACCGGCAGCGGCCTGCCCGTTTTGGCTATGCTGCATGCAATGGCATACGTCAGAACCATCGTCTGCCTGGCCAGCTCGCAAAAGGTGCGCGGGCGATGCATCGCCGGCCGGGAGGTGCTGGTCACGGGAGGGTTTGGCGCGTGGATTCGTCCGGTCGGTGCGCGCGCCAGTGCGGCAGTAGTGCCCGCCGAATGCCGGTACGCGGACAATACGCTCCCCAAGCCTCTGGACATCGTTGACGTGCCGCTGTGGAAGGCCGCCCCCGCCGGTCCGCAAACGGAAAACCACGTTCTCGATCCCGCGGGCCGCTGGCGGAAGCGAGGCGAACTTTCCTGGGACCACCTGGAACGTCTCTGCAATCACCCGCCTTCTCTCTGGCTGAACGGGCCGCACACGCAGCAGGGAACCAACGACTGCCTGAGCCCCGAGGAGGCCGAGTCTTATCGCAGGTCTCTGTTCCTGATCCGGCCGAAGAGCTTCACGGTGGAGGCCGGCCACAAGGTGTGGGAAGGCGTACGATCCCGCACCTTCCGCGGCCTCTTCAACTACTACGGAACGCACTACAACCTGAGCGTGACCGATCCGGCGGTCCGCAATTTCCTCGCAACGAAGCCTGAAAACCAGTACATTTTTGCCGATGTGTATCTTTGCATCAGCCTGACGGAGCCTTATGATGAAGATGGCCGCTGCCACAAGCTGGTGGCGGCGGTGATAAGGAACCCGCCGTTGTGAGCGCGCCCATGCCGGAGACCGTATTCACCGTTGGTCACTCGACGCACCCCCCGGAGCGCTTCCTCGCCCTGCTTTGCCAGCACGAAATCACGGCGGTCTGCGACGTCCGGTCGCGACCATACAGCGGGTACAGTCCGCAGTTCAATCGCGAGGCGCTCGAACAGGCGCTGCGCGAAGCTGGCATCAAGTACGTCTTTCTCGGCAAAGAGCTGGGCGCCCGCAGCGGCGACCGTTCCTGCTACGAACGCGGCAAAGTGCAATACGACCTAATCGCCCGAACGGAGCTGTTCCGTCAGGGGATCGAACGGGTGCGTGATGGAATGGAAAAGGGCTTTCGCGTCGCGCTCATGTGTGCCGAAGCCGAACCCCTCGAGTGCCACCGAACCATCCTGGTTGCCCGTCACGTAGCTGCGTCGGGAATTCAGGTCCAGCATATTCACGCGGACGGAAGCCTGGAAAGCCAGGGCGCGGCGCTCGACCGGCTGAGGGACAATCTGCGCCTCCCCGAGCGGGATCTGTTTCGGACCCGCGAGGACGTCCTCGACGACGCATACCGCCTGCAGGGAGATCGCATCGCCTACGCGCTGGACGAGGCCTCGGTCACGAGCGCCGGCGGATGAAAATCTATACCATCGGTTTTACAAAGAAATCGGCCCGGACGTTCTTCACGGAGCTGCAGAAAGCCGGGGTGAAACGCGTGGTCGACGTTCGCCTGAACAACACCTCGCAGCTCGCCGGCTTCACCAAAAGGAACGACCTCGAGTACTTCGCCGAAGCCATCTGCGGGATCCAGTACATCCACATTCCCGCGCTCGCCCCCACGCCGGAAATCCTCGACGCCTACAAAAAACACAAGGGCGACTGGCGCCTGTACGAGCAGGAGTTCCTGGACCTCATGCGATCGCGACGAATCGAACAGACCGTCTCGCGCGAGATGCTGGACAATGCCTGTCTGCTCTGCAGCGAAGAAACGCCGGAGCACTGCCACCGTCGCCTCGTCGCTGAATACCTCAGGGACAAATGGGGCAACCTGGAAATCGAACACCTTCCCTGAAGGGACACCCTCGAAAACACTCGTCCGATGACAGCAGTCCCGCATAGTGGGGCAGGCTCCCAGCCCAATGGCGCTTAACTTTTGGAACGGGCCTGCAAATCCAAGAACAGAATGTGCGTATGACGGACCGCGTTTCCACGCGGCGCCAAGCCGGCTTGAAAGCCGGCTGCGGGCAGGATTGCCCGCCCCACAAACTCAGAGAATCAACCACTTGCCAGACAGGCTCAAAAGTTAAGTGCCATTGGGCTCCCTGCCGGCTCCCAGCCTGCGGCGGCCTTGAGCTAGGAGCGATTCTCTGGGCCGGGGTGATGGTTTGGTGCCGGGAAGGCGAGTATAGCAGGCGCGTGCTTCGGTCGGCCTGAAATCCCATATAATACGTGTTATGCGGTCAGATGAAATGGCAGTCATGACTTTGTTGGGTTGGATTTCGCTGCGTTCTGGTTTTGAGTGGCGGGCCGTGAAGCGGCGGGAGCTTCAGCCGAGGTAGCCCCCCGCTATTCTTTGTAAAGAGGCATTGGCTGGGGCTGGGCGAAGAACGTCGCTATAGGAAGCCCTAGGGGCGAAGTCGCAGTGGTTTCCTTATCCAGGGACAAGGTCGGCATTGGTCCTTCGCCAGTGGTCGAGGCCGCCTCACTGGAGCTTTTCAAACCGTTCACCCATCCGGTTCGGTGGCCGAAACGGCCATGCCCAACACGCGGCGCCAGCCGCGTTGGCTATCCTGTAGGCAGATGTCTCTCGCCTCAATCCCCGATGCCCTCGAGGAGTTCCGCGCCGGCCGCATGGTGGTTGTCGTGGACGACGAGGACCGCGAAAACGAAGGCGATCTCACCATCGCGGCGGAGAAGATCACCCCCGAAATCGTCAATTTCATGGTCACGCACGCCCGCGGACTCATCTGCCTGGCGCTGGCCCCGGAACTGTGCGACAAGCTGGCGCTCCCGCAAATGACGCCGCACAACACCTCGCAGTTCGGCACCGCGTTCTGCGAATCCATCGACGCCGCCGAAGGAGTGACCACGGGCATCTCCGCGGCCGACCGCGCCCACACCATCCGGGTGGCCATGCTTCCCGAAACGCGGCCGTCCGATCTGGCCAGGCCCGGCCACGTGTTCCCTCTGCGCGCCCGCGAAGGGGGCGTGCTGGTGCGCGCCGGCCAGACCGAGGCTGCCGTGGATCTGGCCCGGCTGGCTGGATTCAGCCCGGGCGGCGTCATCTGCGAGATCATGAATCCCGATGGCAGCATGGCGCGCGCGCCCCAGCTCGACGCGTTTTGCGCGCACCACGGGCTGGCCATGATCACCGTGGCCGACCTCATCCGCCACCGTCTGCGGCACGAGCGCTCCATCGTACGCGAGTCCGAGGCCTGCCTGACCTCCGCGGCGGGAGAGTTTCGCGTGGTCACCTACCGCAGCAAGATCGACAACGAGCGCCATCTCGCCCTGGTGCACGGCGAGGTGGCGGGACGCGAGCACGTTCTGGTGCGCATGCAGTCGCATTGCCTGGCTGGGAACGTCCTCGGCGGCCTCGACTGCGACTGCCGCGATCTGATCGAGCGCGCGGCCGAGCGTATGGTGCGCGAAGGCGGCGGCGTAATCGTCTATCTGCACCAGACCCGGCCGGGCTTCCGCGACCACCGGCCGCTGACCTCGCCGGACCGCCAGCTTGCCCTGCAGCACGAAAACGGACTGGGGGCGCAGATTCTCTCCGATCTTGGGCTGCACCGCATCAGCCTGTTGACGAACCACCCCCGCAAAGTCGTCGGCCTCGAGGCGTTCGGAATCGAGATCGACGATCAGCTTCCCTTCTAGCGCGTGTGCAGCCGCCGGCGTGCGGCAGTATGGGGAACTAATCGGCCTCGCCGAGCGTTATCTGAAGAGAGGAAACTCACGATGAAGACAAGGATGATCGCCCTCGCCGCCGTGGCGGCGCTTGCCGCGGGATCGGTGTTGGCTGCCGATGCCACCCTGCTCAGCCTGGTTCCGCCCGACGCCAAGGTGGTTGCCGGAGTCCGGGTGACCACGGTGAAGGCATCGCCCTTCGGCCAGTATGTCCTTTCCCGCCTGCATCCGGCGGGCGAACAGGAGTTGCAGAAGCTGATCGCGGCCACCGGCTTCGATCCGCGGCGCGACGTGTCGGAAATCCTTCTGGCCAGTTCCGCGCCGGACACTCGCAACCAGGGGATCATCGTGGTGCGCGGTGTCTTTGACCCGGCGCGAATCCAGAGCACGGCCGCCGCGCACGGCTGCGCCGCGAGCACCGTGCTGGGCGTGACCATGTTCACTGCCGCCGACGCCGGAAACGGTGGCGCGCTGGCTTTGCCGGACGCCACCACGGCTATGCTCGGGGACGTGGACTCAGTTAAAGCGGCCATCGGCCGGTATCGCAGCCGGACAAAGCCAGGCGACGATTTGCAGAAGAAGATGCAGGCCGCGAGCCAGGATGCCTCGGGCGCCCCCAACGACGTCTGGTTCGTGACTCTGGCTCCACTCTCCGAGTTTGCCCCGAAAGCGCCGGAGGGAAGCCCCGGCGGGGCGCCGAAGAACATGACCGCCTTCCAGACCGTGCAGCAGGCCAGCGGCGGCGTCCGGTTCACCGCCGACAATGTGCGCCTGGCCGCTCAACTCGTCATGCGCTCGGACAAGGACGCGCAGGCCATGGCCGACGTGATCCGCTTCCTGGTGACCATGGTCCAGTCGCACCGCGAGAGAGACCCTGCAACAGGCAATCTGACATCGCTTCTGGACACCGTGACTCTTAGCGCTAACGCCAACGTGACTCAGGTGGCGCTGGCGCTTCCCGAGGCTCAGGTGGAGCAGTTGCTCAACGCCCTGCAGCAGCACGCACACGCTGAAAGCCACGCGGTCAGCGCGCCGCCGGCGAACTGACCTAACGGCCGCGACCGTAAGAAAACACGAGAACAATCCGCCGCGTTCGACACCGTTACGCATGTGAATCCAGCAACGCGGATCACGTCCACGGTTGACGAGGATGTGTTTCCCGGCCGCTGGGTGGATGGTGGCCCCGACGCAACCGGTGACCACAAAATCGCACACTCTGGCTAATGCTTTTGGGCGTGAGCGTCGATATGGAGTTGAAACTTAGCCCGCACGGTGACATGATGATGAGTCACAGAGGCACTCGGAAGCGTCTAAATGTCCGTGGCACTTGAATTGCTAGCGGGATGTGGTATGATTTTTGGAGCCCAGTCTGAACCCTCGGCTTTCCGCTCTCGGGCCATACGTCTGTACAGGGCCATCATTGCGATCCCGCAGATCGGATTGAACTTTTTTGGGGGTGCGCACGTCTAATCGTAAAGGCTGGATAAGTAATAGATAGAAGGAGACTTACAATGACGAAGACCGAACTTAACAAATACAGGGAGATTCTGGAGGCCAAGCAAACCGAGCTTGCTCAGTTCATCCGGAACCGCGAAGGCATCACCATCGAAAAGAGCCCGGACGCCCTCGACGAAGTGCAGAATGCGGCCGAGCGTGAACTTGCGATCCGCAACCTGGACCGCGAATCGAACCTCCTGCGCAACGTGCGCGCTGCCCTCCGTCGCATGGACGACGGCGCCTTTGGCGTGTGCGTGCATTGCGAAGAGGAGATTAACCCCAAGCGTTTGAACGCCGTACCGTGGACGCCCTATTGCATCCGCTGCCAGGAAATGGCCGACCGCAACCAGGAAACCAACGGGAGCGAAGATTTCGACGATCTGCTCGTACACGCAGCCTAATCCCGTTTCGGTCTTCGCAAAGGGCGCGGGTCATTCCGCGCCCTTTCTGTGTCCGGACGTGCCAAACGCCCCGCAGCGGGTGAAATAACCCTACTCGATCCACCCGATTGCCGTCACCATCCTGCCTGACTGCTCCCGGTCCCTTCTGAATGAGTGAAATAGCGTAGGGTCGCAGCGCGTGCAACGTCCCGAAACCATGATCTGGATCACGGGAACCCCTGCGCTCAGGGCCAGGCGCCGGTTGGCCTCGATCAGGTCAACATGCCTATTTTCAATGGGATGGCCGAATTGCACGGCAACCTCCGGTCCCACTTCGAAACAGCACGGGCCGATGGCCGGTCCAATCGCCACGAGGGTCTTTTCGGGTGCCGTACCGAAGCGTTTCGCCATCGCCGCCAGAGTTTTCGTCAGGATTCCACTGACCGTTCCTCGCCAGCCGGCATGAACCGCCGCCACGGCGCGATGCTCCGGGTCGGCAATGAGGATGGGGACGCAGTCGGCGGTTCGGATGGCCAGGGCGAAGCCGGCCTGGCCGGTGATCAGCGCGTCGGCCTCGCCGTGGACGCCCGGTCCGGCGGCAAAAACTGCGCGGTCGGAGTGCACCTGGTGCACGATGGCCGTGGGCAGAGCCGGCCAGCCCTGCGCAATGCGCGTCCCAAATCCGTGCGCGAGGTTAGGAATACCGGACAGAGCGTCTACGCGAAACACGCCGTGGGGATCGAGCTGGAACATGTAGGTTGTGGACCACGCTAATGGCCCTTCAACACCTCGGCGATGTCCTTCTCCGAGACCGCCCCCTCGCGGATAATGCGCCACCAGGGCTCGGTGATGTCCACCGTGGTCGCGCCCGGGCCGTTGCAAAGGCCGCCGTCCACCACCAGGTGCAACCTCCCGTCCATCATGCCGAACACGTCGATGCCGCTGCGGCAGGTGGGCTTGCCGGAGATATTCGCGCTGGTGGCGATGAGCGGCTGGTCCAGAAACTCGAGCAGAGCGTTGGCCACCTTCCCCTGGGAATGGCGCATGGCCAGCCGTCCGGTGTTGCCGGTGACCTTCAGCGGCACCCCGGCCGAAGCGGGCACAATCACGGTCAGCGGCCCCGGCCAGAAATGGCGAGCCAGCAGATGGAAGCGCCCGGTCAGATCGCGGGACAGCTCCTCGGCCATCAGCGTACCGGTGATGAGGAGCGGCAGCGACCGGGTGGCCTCGCGGCCCTTGGCTTCGAACACCCGCCCGACGGCGCGGAGATTGAACGGGTCGGCCACCAGCGTGTACAGGGCGTCGCTGGGGATGGCGATCACCTCGCCGCGCCGGATGGCCAGGGCCGCGCGCTCGATGACCTCCGGCTGCGGTTGTTCCGGGTTGATTTCCAGAAGGTCCGTCAGCAAGTCAGTTCTCCGCCCTTCCTTCAATCGCTTCGGCAACCTCAATGGCCATGGCATAACGGCCAAACGGCGCGCTGAGCTGCACGCCTTCCACCAGCGGGCGAACGCGCCGCACCATCTCTTTGGCGATGGCGATGCCCTCCTGCCGCGCGGCTTCGGCGCCCTCGGCGCGGCGCATTCTCTCCATGTACTCTTCGGGCACCGGCACTCTCAGCTCGTTCACCATGAACTCGGCGTTGCGAAAGCTGGTCAGCGGCCAGATGCCGGCGATCACCGGGATGCGCACGTGCTCGACGCGGCGCAGGAAACTCTCCAGCAGATCAAGATCGAATACCGGCTGGGTGACCGCGTACTCGGCGCCGGCCTGCACCTTCCACTCGAAGCGGCGAATCTCCTGGTCGAGGTTCACGGCGCCCGGATTCGCGCCCACGCCCAGGGCCAGAGCGGTCCGCGAACCCATGGGATTCCCGCCGATATCCAGCCCATGATTCAGGTTGTTTACGATGTTGGTCAGGCCGATGGCGTCCACGTCAAAGACGGCCGTGGCGTCGGGGTAGGTGCCCATGCGCGGCGGGTCTCCGGTAATGCAGATGAGGTTGCGGACGCCCGCTGCGTGCGCGCCGAGCAGTTCCGACTGAATGCCGAGAATGTTCCGGTCCCGGCAGCAGAAGTGCAGCACCGCCTCGATGCCCGCCTCCTTCTGGAAGAGCTGGCAGGTCACCTGGGCGCTCATGCGCGCGCTGGCCCGCGGTCCGTCGGGAACGTTGATGCAATCGATGCCATGGGAGGCGCAAAGCCGGGCGCCGGCGATCTCCTTGCTGGCATCCACCCCCCGCGGCGGCAGGATCTCGACGAAGGCGACAAACTGGCCGGCCGCGAGCTTCGCTCCCAGCTTGCTTTTCTCGGCCAGAGGCGCCGCCGGAAGCGCCTGGGCCACGGCCGCCGGGGCCTCCACGGTAACCGCCAGGCTCCTCTGTCCGGGATGCAGCGAGCGCACCTCGGAACGGATCGCCTTGATGTGCTCCGCGGTGGTGCCGCAGCAGCCGCCCACCACGCGCACGCCGGCCCACAGGAATCGCCGCGCGTACTGGGACATGTACTCGGGCGAGCAGAGATACATGTTGCGGCCGTCCACCGACACCGGCAGACCCGCGTTGGGCATGGCGCTGAGCGGCTTGTTGGTGAGCCGGCTCATGCGCTCGATGGTCTCGAAAGTCACCTTCGGACCGGTGGAGCAGTTGAGGCCGATGACATCGGCCGGCCATTCGTCGAGCTTGGGCGTGAATGTTTCGGGGGTGGCGCCATCGCGCAGGTTGCCGGTATCGTCGATGGTGACGTGCGCGACGATGACCATTTCCGGGCCGGCCGCCTCGCGCGCGGCATAGATGGCCTCGCGCACCTCGTGCAGGTCGTAGAACGTTTCCAGAATGAGCAGGTCCACGCCCGCCGCCACCAGCGCCGCGGCCTGTTCGCGAAAGATGGCGCGCGCCTCGGCGAAGGAGGTGGGGCCGAGCGGCTCGATGCGCACCCCCAGCGGGCCCATGGCGCCGGCGACGAATGGCCCGCCCTGCGCGGCCTCGCGCGCCAGACGCACCCCTGCCTCATTGATGGCGGTCAGCTTGTCGGCCAGCCCGAAGGTGGCCAGGCGCAGGCGATTTGCGCCGAACGTGTTGGTCTCCAGGATTTCCGCGCCGGCGCGGGCGTACTCCTCGTGGACTTCCTTCACCACGGCGGGCGCCGACAAGTTCAGCTCGTCGTAGCTGCGGTTGATGAAAATGCCCTTCGAGTAGAGGACCGTGCCCATGGCGCCGTCGGCCACGAAGACGTGGTCGCTGAGTTTCTCCCGGAACTCACCGGCCCTCGACGGAGCACTGGAACGTTCGGCAATGGGCATGTTTGATTAGGCGAAGACCACCTGGCGCGGGCCACGCAAAGCCATCCGGGGCCGGCAGGAATCCCCTCTGATGCCGTTATCGGCGATTGTACCGCACTGTGCATGGACATGCGGCGGCAGGCCGATCAGTGTCGCCGCGCGTGCTTCACCGGATCGGGCAGGATGGCGCGGCGCCGCGCCAGGGCTCCGCGAGACTCTCCCGATATTCGGGATTTCGCCGGACGTACTCCGCGATGAAGCTGCATTGGGGCACGATCTTCAGGCCGGCTTCCCGCGCATAGTCCAGACCTGCGCGCGCCAGTTGGCCACCGTAGCCGCGGCCTTCGAACTCGGTGGGGACGCCGGTGTGCGTGAAGACCATGGAATCGGCGGTGCGGCGATACTCGAGGACCGCGACCTCAGCGCCCAGCTTCAGTTCGAACCGGGACTCGGCTTCGTTGTGAACCACCATGGTTCTATCCTGGCAGGGGGCGCGGGCTGGCGCACTATGCTATTTGGCGTTGTGACGGCCCCCTGGATCGTGTCCGCGCACCGCAACGCGCCGGGTCCGGTGGTGTAGTTGCGAACAGGCAGGGGAAGAACGCTCGCTGTAAAATGGGGTCCTGGTATGCGAAGGTCAGTTGCTGTTGGGCTATGGCTTGGTATGCTGCCCGCAATCGCAGGGGACACGCCGCGCCCTCACGATGCACCGGCGTTCTCGGATTTTCCAGTCGTCAGGCTGTACAACGGCCCAACTGCCAAACCCAGATTCCGGAGCAAGCCCGATGCGGAGTATCTCGCGCCCGTCTTGAACACAGCGACTGCAGGTCCGAACTTCGCCGGGAGATACAGGATTGTGCAGTTTCAGACGGGTGGCGGTCCTGTAGGCGCGGTTCTTTTCGACGTGGAATCCGGCGCCATCTCTCGCTTGCCGTCGGAGGTCTCTCGGGAGCGCTTTTTCATCAACGACACAGATTGCCTGCATCTATATCGGAGGTGGCAGAACGCTGTTACGAACGAGCAGGACGACTCCGCGCCACTCTCATTTACGGACGACAGCGAACTGCTGATTGTCAGACGATGTGTCGTCGCCATGACGTCGGTGATTGCAGTCGACAAGAGCTACTATCGGTGGCACGCTCGCAAGTGGCGCCTCCTCAAACGGGTTTTGTTGCCACCGCCTCCGCCCATTCCGGTCGAGTGACGGAAGGTGTGAACATGACGCGGCAGCGCGGTTCTGTTCCGGGGAGCCGGTCTACAGCCGCTTCAGCATCTCCTTCGCCTCGCGGTAGCCCTCGAACTGCTTCTCGGCCTGCTTGAACTCCGGCGTGTGCACACAACGCCGCGCGCCGCGGTGGTCCACCGGGAAGCGCAGGTGCAGCATCTCGTGGAACAACACGTACTCCACGGCGAGCCGCGGCACTTTCTCGCGGTCGAGAATGGCGCTGAGCACGATGGCGTTGTGGGAGGCGTCGTAATGGCCCAGCGTGGTGCGCGAGGTGCGCACGCCCCAGCCCAGCGACGGCCGCGCCATCAGGCCGTGAAAGTAGCGGAAGTTCAGCTCTTCGAACATGCCTTCGAGGTCGTAGACGCGGCCCTGCGGCGCCAGAATCCGCTTGCGCCCGCGCGTCTGCCGGACCAGGTGCAGCGTGCGCCGCATGTCCTTGCGGTTCAGGTAGCGGCGGTAGCGCTCGTTGTAAGCGCGCGCCGTTTGCTTGCGGTAGAGTTTGCCCAGCAGGATGTGCGCGAGCGCTTCGAGGATGAGCGCGGGCGCGCCTTCCAGCACGTCGGTGATACGCACGTGAAGGCATCCGTCTTCGAGCCGGATGAAGCTGTTGGCGTTGGCGAAGCGGCAGAACTCCACCGATACCGCCGGCGCCGCCGTACGCGGTTTCAGCTCGCGAAACACGCGCACGAAGATCTGTTCCGGGGTTTCGAACAGGATGAGGCTTTCCAGCGCCACTCCATCCAGAGTAGTACGGGCAGGGTGGCGGGCGGAACGCGGCTTCACCGCGTGTCCTCGTATAATGTCAGCATTCGTGGGCAATGAATTCTCGTTTTACCGCCTGCGCTTCGCGTTTCAGGCGGAGGGCCCGGTGCATTTCGCGAAGATGGCGGCCAACACGCTGCGCGGCGCGTTCGGGTATGCCCTGCGTGCCGCCGCCGGTGAGCGGGAGTTCCAGGCGATCTTCGCGCCGGGCGCGGCGGGCGCACACCCCAGCGGCCTGGCCGATCTGCCACGCCCGTTCGTCTTCCGGTCCGCGCATCTCGATGGCGCCGCCATCGAGCCCGGCCAGTCCTTTCATTTCGACGTGCACCTGTTCGAGACACGCCGCCCGCTGGCGGGGACCTTCGCGGCCGCCTTCAGGATGATGGGCCAGCGCGGCTTTGGCGCGGAATCGAGCCGGGTGGAACTCCGCGCGGTCCACCATATCGACCTTGAAGGGCAGAATGTCGCGCCGTCCGAAGTCGAGCACCCGCTGGTCCTGTCGCTGTCGCCATGCCCGGCGCCGGTGCAGGCCGTGTCGGTGGATTTTCTCACGCCCACCGAATTGAAGTGGCAGGCGCAGGTGGTGTCCGAGCCCCTGTTTCCCATTCTGTTCGCGCGCGTGCGGGACCGCATCGCCACGCTGCGGGCGCTGTACGGGGGCGGCCCGCTGGACATCGACTTCCGTGCGATGGGCGAACGAGCCTCGGCCGTCCACATGACCGCGTCCGAGATTCGCTTCCTCGAGGCGACGCGCCGCAGTTCGCGCACCGGACAGCGCCATCCGATCGGCGGTTTCGCCGGCCGGGCCCGCTACGAAGGGCCGCTGGCGGAGTTTCTGCCGTGGCTCCGGACAGCGGCGTTTACGGGGGTGGGCCGCCAGACTACCTGGGGCAAAGGCGAGATCCGGGTGAGGGTCCCGTGAGTGGCGCTGGGTCATCCCTAAGACTCCGAGCCTGGGCCGCGCCAGGGAGGGGAGCGCCGGCGGCAGGGCCGCTTTTGCTCGCCGGAAAACATTCCACTTGAACCGCACGGTGTATTGGGCTACAGTTACGGAACGGAGGCAATACAAAAGAATGGCTTTCTGTGCGAGTTGCGGTGCGGAAGCGCCGGGTAACTTCTGTCCGAAATGCGGCGCGCCGATAGCGGCCGCGCCTGGCTCCGGCGCGGGCCAGGCGAATGCCCCAGCTCCCGCGGCCGCTGGCCTGCAGGAGAACGTGGCGGGAGCGCTCTGCTACCTGGTGGGCTTCATCACGGGGATTCTGTTCCTGGTGCTGGAACCCTACAACAAGAATCCGCGGATCAGGTTTCACGCGTTCCAGGCGATCTTCTTCCATCTCGGGTGGATCGTTCTGTACATCGGTGTGACCATCGTTGCCATGTTCCTGCCGTTGGTCCTGCACCTGATCGTCAGCCTGCTGATGCTGGTGGTGGGGCTGGGCGGCTTTGTCCTGTGGCTCCTGCTCATGTACAAGGCCTACAACAACACGCCGCTGGTGTTGCCAATCGTGGGGCCGCTGGCGCAGCAGCAGGCCGGCAAATAAGCACCGGGAGGGGGCAGACGAACTGTCCCCATCCGCACTGTGGGCTGGGCTGGCGGTGCGGGTGTCTCTCCCAGGTAACTGCACATGACACGACGCGATTCTCGCTGTCTTTCGTTGCTGCGCGGTAGTCTGCGCCTCGCGCTGTCGCTGGCGCCGCCAACCCTGCTGATGGCCCAGGACGACCACCCCGCGGCCGGTTGCGCCGGTTGCCTCGCCTGCGGCGTGTTTCCGATGATCATGATCGTCGCGGTCCTCGCGCTGCACATCGCCATCCTGGTGTGGGTGGCGCGCGACGCCAAGTCCCGGGGCATGGACAACGCCGTGCTGTGGATGATTCTGGTGTTAGTGACCGGCCTGATCGGGCTGGTGGTCTATCTTCTGGCGCGCACGCAGGGCAATCTGGTTATGTGTCCGAACTGCCACAACAATCGGCTGCAGGCCAGCGTCCGGTGCCCGCACTGCGGCGCCTGACGGACTGTCGGCGGCCCGAGCCGTACCTCGCGATTGTGCTCGTGGTGCTGGCGCTGGCGGCCGCGGATAGTCTGCGCCCGGCGCGAGACCAGGTCGGCACCCGGGTGTACGTCGCAGCCGTTCGCGGTTATCAGCGCTGGGGGCGCCCCCTTACCTCGCAGTTTGTACGGTGCCCCTACCGGCCCACCTGTTCGGAGTATTCGCGCCAGGCGGTGGAGAAGTTCGGGTTGCCCCAGGGCCTGGTGCTTACAGTTCGCCGTCTGTCGAGGTGCCGGGGAGGGGTTCCTCAGGGGACGCTGGATCCGGTTCCTTAGGCTGCTCCAAATCGGACGGCTCGGGAGCGGCTTCCATCTCGATGGCCGCTTCCACGGGCTGCGGCGCCGGTTCTTCGTCGAGGCAGAGCGGCGATTCGCACTCGCAGCAGTCGCTGCAACGCAGGCAGCGCTGGCAGCGATGCAGCCGGCAGACGTCCTTGGTGCAATACACGCAAATGTCGTGCGACGGCTCGACGCAGATGCTGCAGGCGTACGTGAGAGTTCCCGTGGGTCCCATCTCTACCTCTTTCCTTGCGGTTTCTGATTACTGATGCTGGCGCGGCAACGTTGCGCCTCGGCGTCCATCACCTGCAGCTCGTGTTCCTTCTCGGAAGCCAGATCCAGCACATATTGTTTCAGGCGGTCGCGATTCTGGTCGTTCTCGTTGACCACCGCCTGCACCAGATCGGCGATGGCCGGGTTCTGGTATTTCCGCGTGCCCTCGATCACCGACCGCAGCGTGCTGTCCAACGCCTGCATGCGGAAGAGAGTATCGAGCGCCGCCGGGAGCTTTTCGGGGTCCTTCGCCAGTGCCTGCGCCGCGCCAAGCAGATAGTTCAGCTCGTTCTTCGCCGTGGTGCACTGGCCCACATACGCCTGGGGCGCTCCGTTTCCCACCCATTCGGCTGGCTTCAACTGATCGAGCACAGGAGCAAGCTGCTTCGCGCGGGCCTCCAGACTGGCCAGCATCGTACGAATGTCCCATTCGGAGCTGACGCCGCCGGACGGCGCCTGAGCGGCCAGAGAACCGGCGGCCAACAGGAGCAGACAGAGAATACGCATTCCTGATTGTTAGTGTAGCGTTGAAGACGATCCGGCGACGTGGGGCAACGCACCACTTTACGTGAGAGACCGTGTACTAAATTCAGGGTGTGGGCGGTGGCGTGGTAGGCGGAGGCTTCGTCCCCCCCTCGCCACTGCAGGCGGATCCACAGGAAGGACCACCTGGGGACGAGCCACCACTGCCGGTTGTACCACGGGTATTCGAAACCCCCGTGTAGACCGCATCCATCAGGGCGCGCAGCACGCGTTGCGCGACCGCTCCCTTGTCCACTCGCGACTTCGACAGCGGTTCGTCGGGGTATACCTTCAGCGTCTCGCCCGCGTTTACCAGCTTCGGGTTGCTGCTGGGGATCAGCCGGTGGCGGACCTCCACCTGTCCCTCTTCCACCGCCACAACCGTGGTGCGCTCTTCATCATCGACGGTCACGTCAAAGATGGTGCCGCGGACGGAGATGGTGGCGGTGGGGGTCTGGACCCGGTTGGGGTTAGGTCCGCCAAGCTTTTGAATTTGCACGCGGATACGGCCCACCAGCACGTCCAGCATGTCGCGCCAGTTGGGAGGATTGTCGCGGAAGACCACTTCGGAATTGGGGAAGACCTCAAAGGTGCTTCCGTCGGACACGCAGAACAACGCGTTTCCGTCCGGGCCGCTGACGATCACCTGCTTTGCCTGGACGGTATCGCCAACGTTCAGCGCCCAGGGCTGCGAATCATGCAGCACCGTTACCTGACCCGACAGCGACACCACTTTTGCCGCAACTTCGGAACCAGCGGTAAGGCACGGTTTGCCAGGGGTGGGCTGGCCGGCGCACAAGGGGCCCGCGGCCGCCACCAGCAGCAGCAAGATCGCCGACAATGAGACTGAGCCCCGCATTAAAGTAATCCCCACAAGTGGCCGATGCCACCAACGGAGGCTGATCCAGTACTCAGGTAGACCCTCAGTCTACCACTAAATTGCTTGCAACAACACTGCCTTTTCGGGCACGGGATAGCCTCCAGGCAGAATGGAGACCGGGTTGATGCCATCACCACTCCCAATGTACGGCAAAACGAACCCAAAAGGGGGCCGGGAAGTGTGTTGCGCCTGTGTTTCAGGCGGTGTCCGAGGGCGGCGGCTGGTTCGATGAGGCGGCGCGCCCGAGTATAGATTAGACTCGATATATGTGTCGAAGAGCCACACTGTGGCGCGGTGTTGCGGCGATGGCGGTTGCTCTGGCAGCCTCCGGCCCGGCGTCCGCCCAGGTGCGGCTCGATGCCGGCCTGCCTCCTCTGGACTGGCGGCACGTGGGCAACTCGGCCATCGACCTCGGTCTGGCAGCGGTGGCTACCGGCCCCTTCGCCCGCGTCTGGTACTCCGCCGACGGCTCGCAATTGTTCGCCGCCACGGTGTCCGGCCGCGTCTTCTCCACCCCGGACCTGGAGCGATGGAGCTTGTCGCCGGATGCGGTTCCGCCGTCCGAGCGCAGCGCCGGGGCGCGTACTTTGCCCGAGCCGGGCGCCATGGTCCGCGATGCGGGAATGGACCGGCTCTACGCTTTCGGGCAGCAGGCATGGCGCTCCGACGACGGCGGCGTGACGTGGGCCAACCTGACCGCGTGGAACGGCGAGTCCCTGGTGCGCAGCGCGATCTCCGACCTTGCGGTAGCGCCGTCCGACGGCGATGAGGTGGCCATGGCCACGGCAACGGGCGTCTGGCGCTCGGTGGACGGCGGGCTGTCGTGGTCCGGCCTGAACGAATCACTGCCAGGTTTCGCGGGCCGCCGCTTCGGCGCGGTTCCTTCCGGCGTGCACGGGTTCACGGTGGCGGTGGCCGGGCTGCCCACGGATGTGGAGTGGCTGCCCGGCGAAAAGGTGGCGTGGCGGCCGGTGTCCGTCTCGTTGCTGGCGCGGCAGGAGCAGAGGAACCAGCGGTTCTCCGCGATTCTTCGTGCGAACATCACGGCGCTGGCCGAGGCCGGCGATTTCGTCTATGCCGGCGCGGCCGACGGGCGGTTATTCGCTTCCAGCGACCGCGGGGAGATCTGGCGGAGCTTTGGCGGCGCCGACGAATCGGGCCCGGTGGAAGCCATCTACGCCGACGCCAGGGACCCGCGGTTGGCGCTGGCCGTTTCCGGGGCCCGCGCGAACTCGCCGGCGGGCGCCCGAGCGGCTCACGTGCGCCGCACCATCAACGGGGGCGCGTTCTGGGACGACCTGACGGCGAATCTGCCGGATGCCCCGGTTCACGGCATCGCCGCCGACCGGCCCAGCGGCGCGGTCTACGTCGCCTCCGATGCCGGATTGTATTTCGCCATGGCGGATTTGAACGCGGCAGCGCCGGCGACGCCCTGGACGGCCATCGCCCAGGGATTACCCGCCGCGCCGGTCCGCGACGTTCGCCTGGATGCCAACGGCAATCAGCTCTACGCGCTGCTGGACAACTACGGGGTGTACGCGACCATCGCTCCGCACCGCTTCCGCGACGCCCGGGTGGTGAGCGCGGCCGATTACGACGTGCATCCCGCGGCGCCCGGCGCCGTGCTGACCGTGCTCGGCGCGCGGATCGCCACGGCCAGCGCGGGGGACGCTCCGGTCCCGGTGCTGGCGGCCAGCGGCACGGAATCGCAGATCCAGGTGCCCTTCGACGTGAAGGGTTCCACGCTGGCGCTGTCTCTGGATGCGCCGGACCGCCGTCTTACCGAGAGCATGCCGTTGCAGGCGGTGGCGCCGGCCATCTTTACCGACCGCGACGGCGCCCCCATGCTGATCGATGCCGATACCGGGCTGTTGCTGGACGCCTCGAGGCCCGCCCGGCCCAACGCGCGCGTGCAGATTCTGGCTACCGGACTCGGCCGGGTCACGCCGGACTGGCCGGCTGGAGTAGCCGCGCCGCTGGCCAATCCTCCGCGCGTGAACGCCACGGTGCACGTGTGGCTCGATCGCGAACCGGTGGATGTCAACGGGGCCGTGCTGGCGACCGGCTACGCCGGGATGTACGTGGTGGAGATGCGGCTGCCCGCGATCGTGAACGCCGGGCCGGCCGAGTTGTACATCGACGCGGACGGGCACGAAAGCAACCGCGTGCGAATCTGGGTGGAGCCGTAGGCGGCGGGCCGGAGCCGTTTCGCCGGTTCAAGCCGTCTTTCTGGCCGCGAACCCACGGGTTGCAGGTTCGAGTCCTACCTGGGGAGGCACACCAATCCGCCCGTTTCTGGTTTTCTTCTTCTGTTCTCTTCAACTTGGCGGTTCGAGCGTACGATGACACCCCAGTACGGATTCGAACCCGCAGCTTCACCTAGCTAATAGCTATAGCTCGGCGGGCTCAAGGATTCGGCCGCCAATCGAGTCATGCCACCGGGACGGCCGCCCCGGTCTCCCCAGAGGTACCTTCTGATCTAGTAGGTAGCCGGACAACTCGTCCCGCCCGGATAAGTGTATCGATTCCCCGTATTGCCAGGGAATTAGAGATCGACAGCCGTTTCGCGATGGACTTGTGCAGTCCGCCGGGCCACGGCCCCACCGGGACCATGTCGGCTATTCGGTCCAGAAGAGCTTGGTCCTCCAGCGGTGGAAAGCCCTGGAGTGGCACGAAGAAGCCAGCGGCCCGCTGGGCGGCCTGCTCGCGCCTAAGTGTGCCATCGATCAGTCGTCGTGTTTCTGGCGTGAGTCGGTCAAGGACACCCATGTCGCGCAGCCCCTCACAAACAGCCTGTTCCAGGCCTGTCAATACAACAATGCGGCCCATCCCAACAATTCGTTCGCGAGAGATATCATATTCAACTTCGGTATCGCCACGAACTTCTAAGTCAAAGAACACCGCTAGTCGGTTCTTTCCGTGGCCGAACATTCGCCCGGCTTTTCGAAGAGTCATTGAGAAGCCGTTGACCGTCACCCTATTTCCGCCGAACTCTTCCAAGAAATCCTGGGGCTCGATGCTGGACTTGCCAAGTCTCACATATCGTCCATCCTGCAGATGAGAAAGCTTACCAGCTTCTGTTTTCGCAAACATGATTCCTACCATGCCCGAGAATTGATCACTCCAACGTGCAATATCGACAACTACAGCCTCCAAGCCTTTAGCCGAAAGCAACTCGCGAGCATTGTTTCTAAGTGTCAGGCCCGGCTTCCCGGCCAGAGTGAATTCGTACTCCGGAAACAGTACCGAGATGGGAAACTTGGGGCGGATGATGGTTTGCTGCAGGTAACCGGCAATTTGCCCGACAAACGATGGGAAGTCATTGCTATATTCCGGGAGAAGCCTCAACCTCATCCGCGTTCCGACATCGTCAGATGCATACTCAGTGACGAACGCGAGTGCCCCGAGTCTTTCAATCCTCAAGCGTCTTCCAAGTTCGTCTTGGCGGGGAGAATATGCGCTGCGTGTGCTCACTTCCAGAACATCACCGATAAGAAACACCGCAACGAGGCCAATACCAAAACGCGAAATTGGCGTAAAGGGATGACGGCCTTCCTTCGAGCGCTTGCTGAGACGAGCGAACTCAGGAGAAGTATAATAACTGTTGCCAACCTTAAGGAAATACTCGCTTAAGACGTATTCGTCCATCCCGCAGCCGTTGTCCAGGACTCTCAACCACCACCTACCGGCGTCATCTTGTTCGGCATCTAAGCGAATTTCTGCGGTGTAACCGGCCCCTTCCATTTGATGCCGAACCGAACAGGCATCGATCGAGTTCTGAAGCAATTCGCGCACCGATACGGCAGGATGCGAATAAAGCCGCTCTCCCATGAGAAGAGACATAACACGAGGCTGGTTTAGGCTCAGGGATATATCCTTGTACACGTAACCGACCGACCGAATCTGGGGCCTGACACTGATCGGCAGTTCCAACAGATATCGGTTCGCCGTCGATGGGTTGTTTTGTTTCAAAACCGTAAGCGTGTCTCGGACCTCCCTTTCGATTATTTGACAAAACTCACGGATCGCCTTTTCGATCACCGGATGGTGGGTTTCCGCAGAGACAACAACCTCATCAGGATTGACTTCGATGGTATGGACGGCCATGTGCTTCTGCCATTCGCGCAAACTGACTTCCGCCCCTGGCAGCGAGCGTAGTGGGATACCCAGACTCTCGAAGAGAATTCGCGGTGTTCGCTCGCGATCGAAATCCAGAACGTCGGTTAAACGTAGAAGAGCAGCGCAGAACTGGGCGTTCAGATATGCTCCGCCAATAGCTATGTGGCGCGGAAACCGTTCATCATGAGTGCCGCGCACTTCGGCCAGAACGCCAGCATCCAGATTATGGCTCGCGCAGATATCGACCAGAATGCCTTCAAATGAGACACCGCGATACTCAAATAGGTCCTGCCGATTCGCGTGACGTTTTATCGTTTCAATCAGTTTCCGATACCTTTCGGGCATCGCGTGTCTCGGCCGAAGAAAGGCCGCGAGTGCTGCCTCCTCCAACTCGAAAATCTCCCCTTCGATGGCGTAGGAATCGCTTGGGCTAGCCGAAACGAGTCGCTTTCGGGCAAGGGCTAAGGAAGTCGAAATCTCCTGCCAACTCTGGAGGCTGTCCTGAAATTCGTCAGAACTCACGATCCTGGCTCTCTCCATTGCTGTGAGGCACATGCCCATATCATGCAAATAGGCTGCATAAATGAACACCATATGTTCAAGAGCCGAGAGGTTCTGCAAGGAAGGCTCGGGGATGAAGTGTTCAGCCAGGTGTATAAGCTTCTTACAGTGATCTCGGTTGTGCAACGTGTATTCGCGAAACGGACCGCTGATGATCAGGTCCACGAGTGGATTGGCGCTCTCGATGAAGGCCAGAGCCTTCTCGGATGCTCCGTCGCTCGGCGTACTCTTGTCCAGCAACAGCTTGAACATCTTGCATTCGGAGACGCCGCTCGGGGCGGGAGGAATGATCGGCATAGGTTTGTACTTGACTACTCAGTCTACTCAGTTTGATAACGCTATGCGAGGCGCCCTCCACTGGCACTTCTGCTTGCTGACTCGGTCCCAGATCCTGCAAGGCAGGCTCGCCGATGCTCGGCCCCCGCGGTCGAGATTGATCTGTGTGGGTGCCCAGTCTGGATGCGCGCGCCAGTTTGGGTTCCGATGTCATCGGTTTTAAAGGCACTTAGAGCGGTTCGAGCGGGCTGCGTTTAGGCCGCAAAAGTTCGAAACGTGTCCAGTGTGGGGAGCCAAGAATTTCCCATCGAACTGTCTCCGCCGGTTGGTTAACTCCTTGCCGTCGTTGAAAGGCGATCGGGTATCCTCAAACCGCGTCTAGTCGCTCGACATGAGCGCCACACGCCACAGCCGGCCACTCCCGTGATAACCAGCGCGAAACTAGCCGGCTCGGGAACGCCGGCCGGGGGGTTCTTCGCGGCGAAGAAGGCCAGTGTATTGTCGCTGGTTGTCTCGCGAAAGGTGGGAAGTGGCTGTAACTGGCCCGTTTCGATGACATTGCCAAAGAACAGATCTCCGGGCGGAAGCACGAGTGGAACCGAGGCAAAGCGTACATCGACGATTCCTGATCCGGTCGTATACGTGAACAAGAGTTGAGCATTAGGTTTGTCGGAACTGTCGACGAGATCTATCTCGCCGGTATAAGTGGGGAAATTGAAGACGCCACCGACATCGACCAAGAAATGCGCGAAGTCCGCGTCGCTATCGGGCAGCAGCGTGGCAGCCTGCCCATCGATCAGAACACTCGGAGTCGTCACAGCGACATCGAAGATGTCGACCGAGATGGTGTCGGCTTTGGCGGCAGCCGCCGCGGCAGCCATGGTCATGATAGCAAGATGTAATCGCATCGCTGCTCCTTTCGAATCACTGGTCCTTTCGAACAAAGGTCGCTGTCTGGGGTCGATCATACCACCATCTGCCAATTATTCAAGTTCGAGACGTGTCCAGACTGGGTGCCCGGCATGGATACAGTTCGGTCCTCCGCGTCAATGATGATGCAAACGAAATCCGTCCATGGATTCGATCACAAGGCCAAGTGGCCCGCAAAAGTTCGAAACGTGTCCAGACTGGGGAGCCAACTCCTGTGGAGGAATCTCACTGTGCGAACACCTCCTGCAGCGTCCTCAACGTGGAGGTGAGCGTCTTTGCAGAGACTGTTCCCAGTTTCTTCGCCAGTCGGGTCTTATCCACCGCGCGGACCTGATCGAGCAGGATCAAACCCTTCCGGCCACCATGATTGATGCCGATCCGAAACGGCGCCTCGCGACCCGCCGTGGTCATAGGGGCGACGAGTACTGTGCGCAGATGATCGTGCATTTCGGCCGGGGACACCACGACGCATGGGCGCGTCTTCCTGATTTCGCTCCCGACGGTGGGATCAAGATTCACCAGCCAAATCTCTCCACGCGTCACCAGACCAACTCCGCATCCTCCGCATTACCAAATTCGCCCATCACGAGTTCGTCGTCGCCAGCTTCGGCGATCCTCCTGGCAGCCTCGGCCCAACCTGTGCGTGCCGGGCTCGCGGGCCTGCGCAGCACCAGTGCGTCATCCTCAATCGTCATTTCCACTCCCGCCTTTGCGTCCAGACCCAGTTGCGCAAGTACCGGCTTGGGGATGACAACTCCCTGGGAGTTGCCGATCTGTCGAATGCTCACGTGCACAGCCCGCATAGTAATAACAATGTTATTCCAAACGGCCTTGTCTGTCAAGAGACTTCGCACATGGGCACATGGGGCACAGGCGGGATCTGCCCTGCCGCCGTGTGGAACAGCTTCGCTTTGGCTGGACGTCAAGAGAGAACTGCGGCCCGCGAAAGTTCGAAACGTGTCCAGTGTGGGGAGCCAAACTGCGTTTTCCAGATTGTCCGCTATCTGATTGATTTCATTACGAGCATTTTTGGCGTTTGTTCTGGAATGGCCCACTTGGCAGTGACCCCGGCTTGGACTCGAACTCTGCATCCCACCACCATCACCCAAACGAATCGGCGCTGGCCCACCCAACTTCCGGATTGGCGACAAACCGGGAGTCAAGTGACGGGATGCACGTTTGATCGGCATATGGGACGGCGAAATGTCGCGTGCCCTGGAACTTCCCCTCGCTCACCTGCGTAAACACCTTCAACGCCCTGAGGTCCTGAATGCTCTGGTTCTACGAATCTTTCTTTCCCGTGGTCTGGATTTTCTTTCTTCTCTACTGGCAGATCAAGGCCGCCAATACCAAATCCGCCCAGCGCCTCGAGCCGGCTGCTTCGCGCATCCTTCGTGTCTTCATCTTCCTGATCGCGATCGTCCTCCTCTCGACAACTCGCATCCCGCTGCCCTTGCTTTATCACCAGCTCTGGCCGGTTGGCTTTTGGCCCTTCTGGCTGGGAGCTGCCGTCACCATCGCAGGCATTCTGTTCGCCGTCTGGGCGCGCGAGCACCTCGGCAGCAACTGGAGCCGCTCCGTCACCATTAAGCAGGGCCACGAGCTGATCACCACCGGCCCTATGCCGTGGTCCGTCACCCCATCTACACCGGCATTCTGACCGGTTTCCTTGGCATGGCGATTGCCATCTCCCAAGTGCGCGGGTTCATCGTTTTCGTTCTCATCTTCCTCGCGTTCTGGATCAAGCTCCGCATGGAGGAACAGTGGATGCGTTCCCAGTTCGGCGAGACGTATGCCACTTATGCTCATCAGACTGCTGCCCTGGTGCCTCACCTCTTCTGATCGCTGCGTCACGATCTCAGCCCCAGCAAGAGCGAGTTGAACCAACCTGAAGAGTTGAATATCGAGATCAATTCTCGGTTCCGGTCGAGTAACGGCGCATCCGGAAGTTATCCTGGGCTCCCTTGGCGAGTTCGAGACGTGTCCAGACTGGGCGCCCGTCATGGACACGGGCCAGCAGTTCGCACGGATCGCCCTCAAAACAATGGGCGAGCATGGGTTCGATCAGAGGGCCAACCGGGTGGCAAGAGTTCGAAACGCGTCCAGGCTGGGGAGCCAGTCTGAAACCTGTCGACTTCAGGCTGTCTGATTGATTTCATTACGCGCATTTCAGACGTTCCTTCTGGATTGGCCACTCTTACAGTGCCCCCGGCGTGGACTCGAACACTTTATTTATCCGGCCAACATCCCCCAAACGAATCGGCGCCCACCATGCGTGCCAACTTCCGGATGGCTGATCCGGGAATTTGCACGTTCGAACAAGAGCTTGTATGATGCGGCGGGCGCAGCCTACCCGAAATCCGGGCGGGCCGGGTGGTCCACGACAATAAGGCGTCCGTCGGTCAATGCTCTGACGGAATGAGGGCTGTTCGCGGGCACGATGGCAACGACGCCTGGCTTCGCAATCTGAGATCTTCCGTCGATGGTCACTTCCAGTTCACCCTCAATGACTTCATACACCTCTTCCTCCGGATGGAAGTGCTCGTGAATCGACGCGCCGGCCGCGAAATCGTAATGCGCGAACGTCATACTGGTCGAATGAAAATAGCGCCCTTTCCACCCCGGTAGCCGTTCGACGACTCTAAGTTCATTCGTTTCCACAAAGGGCATGGGGCCTCCCGTTTCATTTCGCGTGGTCCGCGAGGAACCAGAAATTGCGACTTGTGTATATTCTAGCCCGCTTCGCCGGAGTTATTGGCGCGTCACGCGCCATCCGGAAGTTACCCTGGGCTCCTTGGCGAGTTCGAGACGTGTCCAGATTGGGTGCCTGGCATGGCCGGGCCGGCAGGTCGCACGGATCGCTCCGAAAACAATGCTCGTCCACGGGTTCGATCACTGGGCCAACTGGGTGGCTTAAGGACAAGTTCGAAACGTGTCCAGTGTGGGGAGCCGCACGAGTGCCGTTCAATCCGTTTCAATCCGCCACAATTGTGCGCTTGTGCGATGATGTCATTGTGCGAACTACGCTCGACATCTCCGATGAGGCCTACTACCTCGCCAAAGCTATCGCCCGGGATCAGAACCGCAGCCTCGGACGGGTGGTTGGCGACCTCATTCTGCAATCCTCGAAAGGGACGAAAGGCGCATCCATCGAGATGAGCGATTACGGTTTCCCCACCTTCCGTTGCGCCCGGCCGGCAACCACCGAGGACGTCAAGGCTCTCGATGACGAAGAGTAAGGTCTACCTGCTCGACTGCAATGTCCTCATCGCGCTGGCGACGCCCGAACACAGTCTGAACGCGCGCGCGGCGGCGTGGTTCCTCAAGGGGCACCGGTTTGCGACATGCCCCATCACGCAAGGCGCGCTCTTCCGTTTCCACCTGCGCGCCGGCGTGGAGGCGACGGCGGAATCCGCACGGCGTCTGCTCGAATCCATTTCCTCCCTCCCGCGGCACGAATTCTGGCCGGACGATGTTTCTTATCCTGACCTGCCAACCACGGGAATCGTTGGGCACAGGCAGGTCACTGACGCCTACCTTGTGCGGTTGGCGCGGAAACACGGTGGTTCACTCGCCACCATGGACAAGGCGCTGGCTGCTGTTCACGCGGGAACCACACTCCTCGCGTAGCTCCCTTCCGCCCTGCGAATCGGCACGGTGCCTCAGGCAGTCGCAGGTGCTTGGAGGCAGACTACCTACTCCTCGACGCCGAAAACCGCACGGCAGCGCCCCTGCGTCTGCGGATCGTCCACGCCGGAGAAGCCGAAGCCGTTCCAGCGATAGGCTGCCGTGCGGACGCCGGTGGAGCCGGGCTGCAGCACCAGGAAGGAATCGCGGCGATGGAGGGCGCAGAGCACGCCACCGCCGCCGGGTAACAGCGCAGCATCGAGAAGAGGCCAGGCCAGGGCGCTTCCGCGCCAGCGCGCCACCAGTCCTCCGTCGTGCGCTTCGTAGACGTAGGGCCGGACGCCGTCCTCGCCGTCGAGCGAAGAGGGATGCCGCTCCAGCGTGAACAAGTAGTCGGGTCCCGCCGGTCCGGCCAGTTTTCCGGCTTCGGCCGAAACCAGCGGCAGCGCCGGCGAGCGCCACCCGCGAGCGCCCGGCCTGGTTCCCTCAATCACGTACTCTTCCGCCACGGCGCGGGCATGCAGGGAGAATCCGTTGACGGCGATGGAAGGGGCCAGGGTCACCGGGCAGGATGGCAGCGGCTCCACGGCGCCGGGTTGCGGAAACGCGCTGCCCGTGGGCGTCCAGGTGGAGATGGCGCCACACCGGAGGGCGCCGCTGCGAATCCGGCAGTCGGCGATCAGGCCGCGCTTGGTGGCCGGGTATTTCTGGTCGAAGAGGTGATTGCCGAGCGAGAAGAACACCGGGCGGCCGAGCACGCACTCGGGCGCCTGCACGACGTGCGGATGGTGGCCGACGATGACGTCCGCGCCGTTGCGGACGAGCCACTCGGCGGCGCGGCGCTGTGCGACGTCGGGCCACTCCAGAAGCTCGCTGCCCCAGTGGACGAAGACCACCACGGCGTCGGCGAGACTGCGGGCCAGACGCAGCTTCTGGCGCAGTTGCGTGGAGGGGATCTCCACGCGGGCGCCGTCGCGGCCGGGCACCAGGGAGACGGCGATCACCGCCACGTCCCACGCGCCCAGTTGTACGAAGTGCGGTGAATCCTCCCAGGAGAGCGCGTCCAGACCTTCGCGGCGCAGGGCCTGGCGCGAGGCCTCATGGCCCGCGGGGCCCAGATCGAAGGCGTGGTTGTTGGCGATGCCCAGCGCGCGAAACCCGGCTTTTGCGAGCAGCGGAATCAGCGCGGGCGGGATGTCGAAGCAGGGGCTCGCCGAGGCGGAGGGCAGGCAGTCCCGCGTATCGCCCACCGCGCCCTCCAGATTCCCGGCCACCCAGTTGGCGCTTTGAAAGAGCTGCGAGAAGCTCTCCCACGGGGAGCGGCCGGTCTGTTCGATCTCGCGGCGTACCTGGCGGGAGAGCAGGATATCGCCGGTGAACAGCAGCCGCACGCCGTCGTCGCCGGGCCGGGTGGCGGCGATCGCGAGCAGGCATCCAGCGATCGGAAGCGCAAAGGCCGCGAGCCCGCGGATTCCGGCAGCGCGGTTGCGGTTCGTCTTGTGCGCGGACCTCAGAATGGATCGCGCGCGGGGCATGACAGATTGTCCGGCGACACGTAGGGCGCGACCCACGCCGGGTGGCGCTCTGCCGGGAGTTTCTTCAGCCAGTCCGCGTCGTCCAGCAGCAGGTCCGACGTGAACTCGTAGAACGAATAGGCCGCCCCCTTCACGATCTCGTGACGCCCGAACCAGGGCACCACGTGGTCCCACTCCAGTGGCCGGCCCACCGCCGCGAACAGGTAGGGCGCGTGGCCCAGGACATCGGAAACGTCGGCGACCTTGGGCATCGGCTCCGGAGTGGACAGCGCGAGATCCTTGTTCGCGAGGCTCTTGAAGACCAGGAAATGGTGCTCGGCGACGCGGCCGAAGTACAGGATCTCTTCGTACTCCTGCTCGGTCAGGGGCTCGCCACGCGTTTCCTTCGCCGCGATCGTCTGGAACAGGCGCGCCTTCGCGGCGGTTTCGTCGAGGCGCCGCAGCAGGCCCTGGCGGAGGGATTCATTGGCCGCGCCCTCGTCTTGTGGCAGGGAGCCCGCAAAGCCGGCGTCAACCAGCTTCTTCGCCGCGTCGAAAAGCTCCGCGATTTTGCCGAAGGTGCGCGGGTCCGGCTCCACGTAGCCGCGCGGCGGGCGCATGATGATGAACTCGAAGCCGGCTTCGCCGCACTCGGCGGAAACGCGCTCGTTCACCAGGACGGTGGCGTGGCGAAGCGTGGCCCAGGAGGCCAGCCCGGTTTGCAATCTTTTTGTGCGCCACAGCTTCTCGTCGAGCGCGCCGTTGGGGGAGGGGGTGGAGTCGGCCCACTGCACGCCCAGAGTTTCGATCCACTGCTGATAGAGGTTGTGGCCGGTGGGATGAGAGCGCGCGGCAAGTGCGTCAAAGGCCGCGTTCAGGTTCGGGTAGCGGGCGATATCGCCGGCCAGCAGGCCGCGCGCAAAACGGCTGCCGAGCGCCGCGGCAATGTCCAGCGCGGACGGGATGAGCCGCGCGTTTGCGGCGCTCTGGATTTGTTCGGGTGCGGGGAGGCCGTCATGGTAGATGGTGGAGTACAGAACCTCGTTGTCGAAGCCCCAGGAGAGCGGAAACAGAACGTGCGTGGCACCCGGATGCCGGACGTAATCGGGCAGCGGCACCGCCGCATCCTGCCACACCAGCGCCGATCGCGACGGCGCGATCATATCCGTGTACGCCCCGATCCAGCGCATCGCTGCCGCACGGACATCGGACGGGAGGTCGCGCAGTTCGGCAGTATCGAGAGGAAGGCGCGTCAGGTAATGGAAGGCGCGGAAGTATCGCTGGGCTTCGGGCGTCGCGGTGTAGTGCCCGCGCGGTTTCAACTCGCCGTAGTCGAACGGTTCCCCGGTTACGGAAGACACGTGCGAGCCAGCGGCGTTAAGAATGCGCGCGGCCTCTTCGTTGTGATCGACGGCCACCAGCGCCGCGAAGGCGCCTGTCCACGGCGACTGCGGATGCAACCGCGCGAGGCTGGCATGCGCGCCGGCGACGAACTTCCAGAACGCCGGGATCGCCACTTGCCGCTCGCGCACGATGAAGATGCCCTCGTACGCGGCGGCGAACAGCTCCCAGAAGCTGTCGGTGGTGACCAGATAGGGCCGCGTCGGCGTGGATTCGTCGAGCCCGCCGCAATGGTACATTTCGGAGTCGTACAGCTCATAGAGCTGGTCCTGCTTGTTCAGGTCGCGGAACAGGCCGCCGTTCTGCGCCAGCAACTGCGTGTCGCGGCCGGATTCCACAAACATCCAGGCATTTACGCTGTCGGCAAGAGGAACCTGGATGGGAATATAGTTGACGGTCAACGCCGCGCCGGTGCGGGTGATGCCGACAATCCCGCGGCCATCGGGCACCGACGAGGGCGCGGAAACCAACTGGTAACCGGAGGCCTGGTGCTGCGGTTCGGCGCCGTTCTGCAGGAACAGGCTCACCCCGTCGCGGCCGGGCAGCCATTGGAGAATCCCCATGCCGTTGGGCGTGACGCCGGCGGAACCGCCGCACACATCGCGGTGCAACAACCGGTCGCTCTTCGTCCAGTGATCCCGGCCATAGCGGGCCACCTGGAAACAGCCCTTGCCGTCCTGCCAAACCATCAGGTGCCCGGCGGGATGAAAGGCCACCGGCAGGGCAACGGGAGCGGTCAGTTCGCTGGGATCGCCATCGTCGTTCGGGAACTTTGTCATGCCCTCTTTGGGGCCGATCGCCTGATACTCGCGCTGACCTTCTTCGGTGATGGAGTGGATGGAATAGCGGCCGTCGGCGGCTTTCAATCCGAAGAAGAGACGCCAGGCCTGGATGTTCTGGTGGTGCGCCGCGTCCCAGGCGACCACGAAGGGCCGCGGCCCCGGAACCAGCCGCCGGATTTCGCGCGGAGAGCTGTGAATCTCGCGCGACGTCCAGGCGCCGTTCTTCTTCTCGATTTTGAGGATGGCGTAATCGTGCGCTCGCGCACCGGCGATGAACAAGGAATCCGCCTGCGGATGGTACGCGAGCGATCGCGCGTTGAAGCCGGCAGGAACCGCCCAGGCCCTGGCGATCACGGGCTCGCCGATGTTCCAGAAGCCGATCTCTTCGGCCCCGGAAGCGTTTTGCACGAGCAGGGCCACGACGGGACCCGCGGGCGAGACGTCGAAATCGACAACCTTCGCTCCTTCGGCAAGGAGGACCTGCGCCGGTTGCGTGGGCGAGGGCGACACCCGCGGTTCGGGAGCGTCGAAGGCGAGGACAAGCGAGGGCAGCAGAAGCGCCAGCAGTCGCATCACATCACATCTCCCGGCGGTTCTCCAGCGACTTGCTCATGGTCACCTCGTCGGCGAAATCCAGGTCGCTGCCCACCGGAATACCCATGGCGATGCGCGTCACCTTCACGCCCAGCGGTTTGAGCAGCCGCGAGAGATAGGTGGCGGTGGCCTCGCCCTCCACGGTTGGGTTGGTGGCGATGATGATCTCGCGCACTTCCCCGCCCTGCAATCGCGCCAGCAGACTGCGGATGCGCAGTTGCTCCGGGCCGATGCCGCGCAACGGCGAAATGGAGCCGTGCAGAACGTGGTACAGCCCCTCGAACTGCCGCGTGGTCTCCACCGGCACGATGTTGTGCGGCTCCTCCACCACGCAAATGACGGCGTGATCGCGATTGGGATCGCGGCAGTAATTGCAGGTTTCGCTGTCGGCGATGTTATTGCAGAGGGCGCAGATCCCCAGCTTGTCCTTCACGTCGAGGACGGCCTGGGACAGACGCTCGGCGTCCTCGCGCGGGGTGCGCAGCACGTGGAAAGCCAGGCGTTGCGCCGATTTCTGCCCTATGCCGGGCAGGCGCTTGAACTCCTGAATGAGACGGGCCAGCGGTTCGGCGAAGTCGGACATACGGGGACGCTAGAACATTCCGGGCGGCAGCCCCATGCCGCCGAGCATGCCGCCCACTTTGGCCTGGGTCTCGTCGTCCACTTTTTTCGCGGCCTCGTTGAACGCGGCCATGGCCATGTCCTGCAGCATTTCCACGTCGCCGGCCACTTCGGGGTCGATCTTCACGCCGATGACGTGTTTCTGTCCGTCCATGTGCACGGTCACCATGCCACCGCCGGCGGAGGCCTCCACGCGAATCTGCGCGATCTCCTCCTGCATGCGCTGCTGCATCTGCTGCGCCTGTTTCATCATGGCCTGCATGTTTCCGGGCATCTTCATCGCGAACCTCCTGGGGCTGGCTCAGCCTTCCTTCAAATCTCGCACAATGCGCACGTGCGCGTCGGGAAACATCTCCTGGAACCGGCGCACTTCGGGGTGCGCCAGCGCGCGGTCCGACACTTCATCGCCGCCGCGCGCGGCCGGCGCAGAGGCCACGGCCGGCGTTCCGAATTGAACGTTCAACCGCAGGCTCTTCCCGGCGATCTGCTGAACGGCTTTGTTCAAGTCCCGGGTATCCATGGACAGGCGGAATTCCTCCGGCGTGACGAATCGGATTTCGCCGCCCGCTTCGGTCACTTCGGAGTGCTCCACCGCATCGGCTGTGAAATTCATACCGAGTTCCAGCAGCGCGGCGTGCAGCCGGTCCTTCCACTCGCCCGCCTCCGCGGCCGGCGCAGTCTTCCTGACGTTGTCGCGCTCCAGCGGAGTAGGTCCGGAGCGGGCCGGCGCGGGAGCGCGGAAGGGCGCCGGTGGTGCCGCCTGGGTGCGCGCGGAAGCCGCCGCTGCCTTTGCCGGGGCCGATCCCGTCTTCAGCGCCGCCAGCGCTTCCTCGATGGGCAGCAGCCGGCCCACGTGCACCAGCTTCAACAGGCCGATTTCGAGATGCAGACGCGGCTGCAGCGAGAACTGCAGGTCCTTGAACAGGTCGAGCGTGAGCTGCAGATAGCGGGTCAGGTCCTCTTCGGAGAACTGCGCGGCGGTGGCGGCCAGCCGCTCCTGTTCGGCCGCGGAAGCCGCGATCAGCCGGGTCCCCGCGCCGGCCACCCTGGCCACCAGAAGATTGCGGAAGTAGCGCGCCAGTTCGCGGCAGAAGTGCTGCAGGTTGCGGCCGTTGCGCTCCAGCTCCAGCACGATGTCCAGCATGCGACGCGAATCGGAGGCCAGCAGCGCCTGGGCCACCTGGTCGAGCGAATCGAGCGAGAACATGCCCAGCAGCCCGCGCACCTCGGCGGGGTCGAGCTTCACGCCGCAGCAGGCGATGGCCTGGTCGAGCGCGGAGAGCGAATCGCGCACGCTGCCCTCGCCGGCCTGGGCCAGCACGGCGAGCGTTTCCGCGTCGGCCTCGATGCCCTCCCGCTCGCAAATCCACTGCATTCGCGCGATGATTTCCGCGAAATCCACCGAGCGAAAACTGAATTGCTGGCAGCGCGAGGCGATGGTGGTGGGAATTTTGTGCGCCTCCGTGGTGCACAGCATGAAGGCCACCCACTCGGGCGGCTCCTCCAGCGTCTTGAGCAGCGCGTTGAAGGCCTCGCTGGTGATCTGGTGCGCCTCGTCGATGATGAAGACCTTGTAACGGTCGCGCGCGGGGCGGTAGCGCACGCTCTCCCGCAGCTCGCGCATCTCGTTGATGCCGCGGTTGGAGGCGGCGTCGATCTCGATCACGTCGACCGCGGAGCCGCCGGCGATCTCGAGGCAACTGGCGCACTTGCCGCAGGGCGTGGCGGTGGGGCCGTCGATGCAGTTCAGGCAGCGCGCGAGGATGCGGGCGACGGTGGTTTTGCCGGTGCCGCGCTGGCCCGAGAAGATGTAGCCGTGGGCGATGCGGCGCTGGGCGATGGCGTTCTCCAGCGTGGTGCGGACGTGCTCCTGGCCGATCAGCTCCGCGAACGATTGCGGCCGGTACTTCCTGGCGATGACCTGATAGGACATGGGCGAAGCAAGGGGCGCGAAAATGCCAGACCCCGGGTGATCCGCGGCACACGAGTTAAACCGTTACCGTTGCTCCCTTCCGGACCTGGCGGGGTTCACGGCCGCCCATTGCACGAAGCCCGGGGCCTGACAAGTTTCATGCTAACATGCGGGTAAAAATGCCCTCTCCTCACTGGTCCACCGCGTGGTTCTGGCGGCGTGCGCGGGCACTGGCGCTCGTCGGCGGTTTCTGGCTGATGGGGATTGCACTGCCCCTGGTCACCGCATTGATGATCGCGGTTTTTTTCACTTTTAGCATCCTCTCTCTCTTTCTACCCGTTTTGATTATCTGGAGCCTCCTGCTGACGTTCAGTTTCTGTAAGGGGCTGCTGGCAAAGCTCCCGGTGACGCAAGCAATTCTGCCCCCCCTCGCGGTCAACGAAGGAGAGGCTCCGGAGTTGTTCGCGCTCGTTCGCGCAGCGGCAGCGGAAGCCCGATTTCGAAAACCATTCGAGGTTCGTGCAGCTCTGACGGCCGCAATCATCAGTTATCGAAGCCGGTTTCCCAACCAGCCCCGGACCAACGTGATCCAGGTCGGTTTGCCTGCGTTGGCGTTCCTTACTCCGGAAGACCTGCGCATACTGGTGGCCCACTCATTCAACGGCCTCCGCGTGCAGCGCCTAATAGTCTTTTCGTTGACGGCGACGCGCCAGACCCTCGTCCGCTTCACCGGTAGCCGGTACAACCTCACCAGGTCGATGGCACGTCCTTTCCTGCGGTCCGCCGATCACCTCCTCGCTGAGGAACAGGAAGCCTCGAGGAGACTGCTCACCGCCACCTTTGGAGAAGAATCCGTCCGCCACACCTTCGCGCTCCACGCCATCGTATTGCGCCTCTTCGACCAGTTCTGGAAAACGGACATGCAGATCGTGCTTTCCAGTGGACACGTTCCGCCCGTCACGGAAGGATTTCGCGACCGCTGCGAGAATCTCCGGCGCGCCGGCGCGAAGGACATTCCGCCGATTCCGGAGACATGCGCCCTGGCTCTGCTGCGCAGCCCCGAAACCGTGGAGAACAAATTCGTAAGCACCTGGATCAAGGCCAATCCCGCACTGCAGAGAATCTCCTGGGAGTTGGCCGGTTCCAAAGTGCTCCTGCCGAGTTGGGCCAACCAGGTGCAGGCGCATCGCCAGTTTTTGCTGGGGCTCCGGATTTGCGATCTGCACGAGGTCGTCACCAGCGGCCTCGCAAAGCTGGGCAGGGCGATGTTTCAGAAGCCTGGTTCTCTTTTCGCAACCGAGCAACTGGAAGCGCAGGCCGTCCGCGTGCTCACTCTGGCCCTCACCGTCGCCCTGCAGCGGAACGGTTGGACGCTCCTCTACCAGCGCGCTGGCGATCCCATCGTGCTCGGTCACGACTCGGTTGTGTTTCGACCCGATGTCGTCCTTCAGGAGCTGAAAAGCGGGAGATTTGGCGCCAAGGATTGGCTGCACCAGTGCGACGTCCTTTGCATTTCCGACTTCGAACTGGCCCCGCCCGCAGCCTTCAGTGGCATCTCCGGCGCCGACTGAAGGTCGGTCACGGCTGTGTGCGCTTGCGCCGTCTGCTGGAGGGTCTCGCCGTTGTCCTTCCGGTGCGCCCGGAGAACACTCTCCTCCCTGCTTAGGTCAGCGTGACCGGCGGCGCGCGGGAGCGGTCCGCCTAGCGATTTCGGCAAGGGCCCGCAAGGCAGCATTGACCGAATCCCCGTTCGGAAACACCTCAGCTACCTCCGGATCGAGGACCACCACGTTCGAGGCTTTCCGAAGTCGCTTGGCGTACTTCCCGCGCACGAAGCCGGCGGGAAAGTCCGACGCTTTATACTCAGGCCGCAGCTCGTCGTCCGCGACAGGCTTCTTAGCTGTCTTCATGAGCTTTCTTTCACTATGCGTCGCCTCGCAAGCAACGATGATCCGAATCGCATCGCCGAGTTCGGTATGTGCAACTACAAGAGATCGTCACAGCGACGAAATCCCGCCAATCACAAACCGCTTCTCATCCTGCGATCCAGGATAACGGTCGGGAATTCGAGGAGGTGCGAGTTGGCGCGGTGGTTTTGGGGGCGTTCGGTGGAACTACACTGGAAGGTAATGGCGGGCGGCGGTATTCAATACATCTCCGACGAGAGCGGTGAGACGACGGCCGTGATCGTGCCGATCGCACTATGGCGCGAGCTGGAGTCCGAACGCGAGACGGCGTACCTCATGAGATCGGAGACGATGAAGCACCGTCTGCTGGAAGCGCGGGACCGGCGGGAAGGCCTCCTGATCGAGACCGTCGTGGAGAAGCTTGGAGTTTGACGCGGCGGACCGACGCCATCAGGACAAGATTCGAATCCTGGCATGCCAGTACCACCACTGATGAAAGACGAGCACGAGCGCATGCTTGCCCACGCCGAAACGTTGATGGACAAGGGCGAGCGGCGCACGGCGGAAGAGGACGCCGCCCTGGACCTGATGGTCCGTCTCATCACCGCGTACGAGCAAGAGCAGTATCCGCTCCCGCACTTCACACCGCGCGAAATGCTGCGATACCTGATGGAACAGCGCGGGCTGCGGCAGGCGGATCTGCTCCCGATCTTCAAATCCCGCGGCTACGTCTCCGACGTGGCCAACGGGAAGCGGGCCATCAGCAAAGCGCACGCCCGCCAGCTTGCCGAGTACTTCAAGGTTTCGGTGGACCTGTTCATTTAGCGATCGCAAGGGGGACGCTGTGCGCAAGAAATGGAAAGAAGTGGGTCTGGGACTGCTGAATCTGCTGGCCGTTGTTCTCGTCATCGCCCTGGCGCAGTACCCGCTACACCAGTACATTCCCGCGGCTGGCGCAGCGGTGCTGGCGCTGATCTGCCTTGGCACGTATGTCGCCGGGGCCTGGTGGATCGAGCGTCGTACTCCGGTGGAGCTTGCCGCCCGCCGCGCTTTGCCGGAAGTCGCCGCCGGGCTCGGGCTCGGCTTGCTGCTGTTTTCCGCCGTGATGGCCATCCTGCTGGCGGCCGGCGTCTATCATCCCTCCGGTTCGGGCTCCGCCAAACAGCTCGCCAGCGGATTGTTCCTCGCCCTACTCGCCGGCATCATGGAGGAGATCCTGTTCCGCGGGCTGCTCTTCCGCCTGAGCGCGAAGATTATCGGCACCTGGTGCGCGCTGCTCTTCACGTCCGCCTTGTTCGGTCTGGCACACCTGGCCAATCCTGGAGCCACCGTCACCAGCTCGCTGGCGATTGCGCTGGAAGCCGGTGTTCTGCTGGGCGCCGCCTGGGCTGCCACCCAGAGGCTCTGGCTGCCCATCGGACTCCACGTCGGCTGGAACTTCACCGAAGGCTCGGTGTTCGGCATGGCCATATCCGGCAACAGCATGGCCGGCGGACTGCTGCAAGGCACGCTGAGCGGTCCCCGCCTGCTGACGGGCGGCGCCTTCGGGCCGGAAGCCTCGCTCGTGGCGGTAATCGTGTGCCTCGCGGCAGCCCTCTTCTTCCTTCGGCGCATGGTGAAGCTGCATCGCATCGAACCGCCCATCTGGTCCCGCGCTCCGCAGCCCGGCGTATAATCCCTCTTGACCTGTCTACAGCTTGCGGGTTGAAGCTGGAAGGAGGACGATGCTGACCGTTTCCAGACTCGCCCGCACCTGCGGCCTGAGCCGCAGCACGGTGCTCTATTACGAATCCATCGGACTGCTCAAGCCGGCTCGCCGCAGCGCGGGGAATTACCGCGTTTACGGGGAAAAAGACGCCGCGCGTCTGGTGCGCATTCGCCTGTGGCGCGAATCCGGCCTGACCCTCGAGGACATTCGCGCCCTTCTCGACCAACCCGACAGCAACGCCTCCGCGATCCTGAAACGGCGGCTCGAAGCACTGAGCGCCGAGATCGAGAGGCTGCGCGGTCACCAGCACGCCATTGCCGCTTTGCTGGGGCAATCGGCGAGTTTCAGGAGATCCAGAGTGGTTACCAAAGACAAGCTTGTCTCCATCATGCGGGCCGCCGGCCTCACCGAGAACGACATGTACCGCTTCCACGTGGAGTTCGAAAAGTCCGCGCCGCAGGAGCATCAGGAGTTCCTGGAGTTCCTGCACATCCCGGCGGACGAGGTGAAGTCCATTCGCGAGGCCAGCCGCAAAGGCTGAGTGCGATACCTTGTTAGGGGCGCCCGCATCGCCGGGTCGCCCCAATCCAACAGCAGCGAGGAACAAGTGACCCAGGGGTTGCGCAACAAGCGCCACCGAGCGCTGATGGCCGCCGGAGTGGCCTGTCTTCTGGCGGTGATGGTAACGCAGATGGCCCTGGCGATTCGCCAGGAGTCGCTGACCTGGGACGAGGACAACCACATCTTCGCCGGCTACATGTCCTGGAAGACCGGAGATTTCGGACTGAACCCGGAGCATCCGCCGCTGGTGAAACTGCTGGCCACGGTGCCCCTCCTCAACATGCCCCTGCACGTGCCGCACCTGCAGAACCGCGATTTCAAGATCGAAGCGTTCCTCGACGGCAAGGAGTTTCTCTCGAAGAACGACGCCGACACCATGCTGTTCCGCGTGCGCATGGCCGCGGCGCTGCTGACCGTCCTGATGGCGGTGTTGGTGTTCCTGGCGGCCGCCGAGATGTTCGGCACGGTGGCCGGGTTCGTCGCCCTCACGCTGGTGGCATTCGATCCGAATCTGCTGGCGCACGGCGCCTTCGTCACCACCGACATGGGGCTGTCGTGTTTCCTGTTCGCCTCCGTCTACGCGTTCTACCGGTACGTGAAAGCGCCGTCGGTGTGGCGGCTTGCTGTCGTGGGCCTCGCGGCGGGCTGTGCGCTGGCGTCCAAGCACACCGGCATTCTGGTGTTCCCCATGCTGCTCGCGCTCGCCGTCTGCGAAGCGTTGCGCACGCGCGGATGGAGGCGGACGGCGCGGCTGGCGCTGGCGCTGGTGGCCATCGCGACGATCGCGGTTGCGCTGCTGTGGGCCTGCTACGGGTTCCGCTATCAGGCCCGCCCGGACGGCCTGGCGATGAACCCGCCACTGGCGGCATTCGCACAGGGATTGCGGCCGTTCGACGCCTGGCTCATCTCCACCTGCGCGCGCTGGCATCTGCTGCCCGAGTCGTACCTGTACGGACTCGTGGACGTGCGAAAAATGGTGGACTGGTACCCCAGCTACATCTTCGGCAAGGTGTATCCGCACGGCGTCTGGTTCTACTTCCCCTCGGCGTTCGCCATCAAGTCCACAATCCCCTTTCTCGCCTTGCTGGTGCTGGCCATGGTGGCCATCGCCACTCGCAAACTGAAGGCCTGGCGGGAAATCCTGTTCCTCACCATCCCGGCGGCCATCCACTTCGCGGTGGCCACGCTTTCCACCATCAACATCGGGCTTCGCCACATCCTGCCGGTTTATGTGTTCCTGACCGTGCTTGTGGCGGGCGCCGCGTGGATCTTCATCCGCAACGACTTTCGCTGGGTTTCGGTGATCGCGCTGCTGCTGGTCCTTCAGGCGATCTCGTCGGCGCGCAGCTTCCCCGCGTACATCGCCTACGCCAACGAGCTGTGGGGCGGCCCGTCGAACACGTACAAGTATCTGAGCGATTCCAACGTAGACTGGGCACAGCAGCTCAAAGCTACGAAGAGGTACCTCGACGGCCGCGGCATCGCCAATTGCTGGTTCGCCTATTTCGCCGAAGGCGTGGTGGACACCGGCTACTACGGGATTCCGTGCAAGCCGCTGATCACCGCCGACACCATGTGGGTCAACGAAGAGATGGACATTCCGCCCGTCATCGACGGGCCGGTGCTGATCAGCGCGGGCACCCTCTCCGGGTTCGAGTTCGGCTCCGACGACCTCAATCCCTACCTGCAGTTCATGTCGCTGCGGCCGGCGGCTATGATCCAGGATGGAATCCTCGTATTCGAGGGACGCTTTCACGTGGCGCGCGCGTCGGCGTTGAGCCACGCGCAGAAGGCCTGGAACCGGATGCGCGCCGGGCAGTTCGAGCAGGCGCTGGCGGAGGCGCAAACAGCCGTGGCCGTGGACCCCGATTGCATCGAGGCGCAGGAAGCGCTGGGGGACGCCCTGACGTTGTTGCATCGCGGCGGCGAAGGCCGCGCGGCATGGCAGAGCGCGCTGGCGCTGGCGAAGAAACTGGAGCCGGGGGTCCGCGAAGGCAGGATGCATGGCCTCGAGCGGAAGCTCGGCAGCAGGTAATTGCCGGCAGCCCCCGACAACTCCAACGTTGGGGCAGGCCCGTTGCCTGCGCGGGGCTCTCAGCCTCGCCCGTCCCGGCTTGCGGCTTGCCGCAATGCGGGGACGTCCCCGAATCCGCCGCTACACCCAGCCGAGCAACAGCACCTTCGCGGCCTGAACGCACAACACCGCTGCGTGCTTCGACTCGGCCGCCAGACCACCGATGGCGGCCTCGGCATCGTCCGCGCCCAGCGCCTTGATTTCGGCGCGGGTCCTTCCCTTCAGCAATTCGGTGAACGCCGAGGCCGTGGCGATGGACGCGGTGCAGCCGCGCACCTGAAAGCGCACCTCGGCGATGCGGCCATCCTCCACCCGTGCGTACAACCGCAGCGTGTCGCCGCAGACGGGGTTCTCCACCCCGGACACGATCGCCGGCGGGGACGGCAACTCGCCCACGTTGCGCGGATTCTGGAAGTGATCGAGAAACGTATCGTTGTACACGTGCTTCACAATAGTATTGCGCCTTTCATGCGACGGATTCTGCTCGGCCTCGTTCTGCTCATCCTGTACGGATCGCTGTATCCCTGGCATTTCGTGCGCTGGCCCGCAGGAGCGGTGCTGGCGTGGCCGCGCACGCTCGACCCCGGCGACGTGCTGGTGAACATCCTGCTCTATCTCCCCCTCGGCGCCTGCGCGTACTGGGCGTTCGCGCGGCCTCGGCGTATGCGGTTCTTCTCGCCGGTGATGCTGGCGCTGCTCTTGTCAACCGGTGTCGAGCTGCTGCAGGCCTTCGAACCCGCGCGGCATTCCGAGGCTTCCGACGTTCTGATGAATACCGGCGGCGCGGCAATGGGCATGCTGATCGCCGCTTCTCTTCCCGTGCCCCCGTCGCCGGAGTTGTTCCTGCTGGCCTGCTGGACGGCTCACCTGCTATTCTTCGGCACGCCGTCGTGGCCGGTGGAGTGCGCCGGTTGGTTGATCGTGGTGAGCGCGGCCATGCCGCGACCCAGTTTCCGCTGGCGTGGGCTGCTGGCCGTTGCCTGCTATCTCGCTCTCCTCTTCCGCGGTCTGGCGCCCTTCAAACTCGTTGCCGCCGCCGCGCCGTTTGACTGGGTGCCGTTTGAAGGCTTCCTGCTGGCCAACTGGCAACAAATGATACCCGTGGTCATCGCCAAACTGTTCTGGTACGGCGCCGCCGTGTGGGTGCTGCGCCGCTTAAGCCTGTCGTGGATGGTGGCCGGGGCCGCCGCCGCGTCCTTCCTCGGGGCCATTGAAGTGGCCCAGCGCCACATTCCGCCGCGCGTCTCCGAGATCACCGATCCGCTGATGGCTCTACTGCTCGCCGCGGCCTTCGCCGCGATTTCGTCGTCGCCTCAGGGGGCGCGCGGCTGATGCTGATGGTGGTGGCGGGCGTCATCCGGCGCAACGGGCGCATCCTCATCTGTCAGAGAAAACGCGGCAGCCGCCACGCTCTCAAGTGGGAATTTCCCGGAGGGAAAGTGGAGAAGGGTGAGACGCCCGAGCGCGCTCTCGAGCGGGAGTTGCGCGAAGAACTCGGCATCGGTGCACAGGCCGGGAAGGAATTGGCGCGCTACGAGTACCAGTATCCGTCGCGCGCCCCCATTCTCCTGATCTTCTACGAGGTCAGCGGGTTTTCCGGGGAGCCCGAGAACCGCATCTTCGAGCGGATGTTGTGGGAGGAGCCGTCGCGTCTGGCCGCCTGGGATTTTCTCGAGGCCGACGTGCGGTTTCTCCGGCAACTGGGCTAGCTCCCTCGCGGCCGCGGCCCGGAAACATCGTGCGTATCGCCACGCAGCGCCGAACCACGGCCGTTCAGAGAGCGTTCAAAAATCGCGCGTTAAATGTCGTAGTACAGCGCGAACTCGTACGGATGCGGCCGCAGGCGGATGGCATCGGCTTCGTTCTTGCGCTTGTAGTCGATGAAGGTCTCAATCAGCTCTTCGCTGAACACGTCGCCCTTCAGCAGGAAGTCGTGATCCTCTTCGAGGCAGTCGAGGGCTTCCTCGAGCGAGGCGGGCATCGAAGGAACGTTCTTGAGTTCCTCGGGCGAGAGATCGTAGATGTCCTTGTCCAGCGGCTCGCCGGGGTGGATCTTGTTGGCGACGCCGTCGAGACCCGCCAGCAGCATCGCCGCGAACGCCAGATAGGGGTTGCAAGCCGGATCGGGCGGACGGAACTCCACGCGCTTCGCCTTCGGGCTGGCCGAGTACATGGGGATGCGGCAGGCGGCGGAACGGTTGCGGCGCGAGTACGCCAGATTCACCGGCGCTTCGTAGCCCGGCACCAGACGCTTGTAGCTGTTGGTGGTGGGAGCGATGATGGCCGACAGCGCGCGCGCGTGCTTCAACAACCCGCCGATGTAGTGCAGTCCCAGCTCGCTGAAGCCCGCGTACCCGTCGCCGGCGAACAGCGGCTTGCCTTCTTTCCAGAGGCTCTGGTGGCAGTGCATGCCGCTGCCGTTATCCGCAAACAGCGGCTTGGGCATGAAGGTCACGCTCTTGCCCGCGTTGTACGCCGTGTTGCGGATGACGTACTTGTAGGTCATCATGTTGTCGGCCGATTTCACCAGCGTGTCGAAGCGCTGGTCGATTTCCGCCTGCCCCGCGGTGGCCACTTCATGATGATGGCACTCGATGTTGAGCCCGCACTTCATCATGGTCTTCACCATCTGGGTGCGCAGCGCCTGATAGTGATCGGTGGGCGGCACCGGGAAGTATCCTTCCTTGTAGCGCGGCCGGTAACCGAGGTTCGCGCCCTCGCGGCCGGAGTTCCAGCGGCCCTCTTCGGCGTCGATAAAGTAGAAACCACAGTGCTGGTTCTGGTCGAAGCGAACGCTATCAAAGATAAAGAACTCGGCTTCCGCGCCGAAATATGCCGTGTCGCCAGCACCGGTATTCTTCAGGAATAACTCGGCCTTCCTGGCGATCGAACGGGGATCGCGAATATAGCGCTGGCGCGTGATCGGATCGATGGCATCGCCGATCATCACCAGCGTCTTCGCTTCGGCGAAAGGATCGATGAACGCCGTCACCGGGTCGGGAACGAGCAGCATGTCGCTCTCGTTAATCGCCGCCCAGCCGCGGATGCTCGATCCGTCCATGCCGAAGCCGTCTTCGAACGAGCTCTCTTCGAGCTCGCCGATCGGGTAGGAAACATGGTGCTGGATGCCGGGGATGTCGGTGAAACGCAGGTCGAGCTGCTCGACCCCCTCGTCCTTGACCAGTTTCAATATGTCCTGAGCTGTAGCTGTCTTAGCCAACTTGGCCCTCCATCTGGGATTCGGAACCTATTGTAAGCAATCAGAGTAACTGTCGGCGGCAGCGCTGCGGAAGTCAATATTTTCTATTGAGCCGATAAACAAGTTCTTGCCGCGGGCCGGCCTCGGTCCGCAAGCGGGTTGGTGCGCGTTGTCGCTTTCTTCGCAAGCACTTACGGGCCATCGGGACGGCGCGCGCCGGGTCCGGCCTGAGCGTCCCTGCGCGGCGGGATTGTGCTATTTTACGGTTACGACTTCGACGCCATGGGCCTGATGACATGAAGCTTGCGGGATTCCTGCTCCTGCCGGCCGGGTGGTTGCTGGTGCTGTCCGCGGTGGTGCTGCTCGCCTCGCCGCCCCCGCGCGCGGCGTTCGTGCTGGCCGGCGTCGCCGTGGAGCTGCTTGGCCTGGTGCTGGTGGTGCGCACCCACCTGCTCCCGCGCGGAGAAAGAGAACGGGGATGACCGACGCGACAACGGCCCTCTGCATCCTGTTCATCATTCTGGTGCCCCTGGCGGGCGCGGGACTCTCGCTCATCAACTCCGGCCTGATTCGCTCGCGTAGCGCCGCGCACTCCATGCTGGCGGCGCTGTGCGCAGTGGCCATCGCCGCCGGCATGTACTTCGTGTGCGGCTTCGCGTTCCAGGGTTACGCCGGCGGGCCCGCGCACGTGTTCTGGATCGCGGGCAAACCGTGGAACTGGCTCGGCGCCGGGCCGCTGTTCCTGCACGGTGTGCCGCTGAACGGTTCCCCCACATCGCTGGTGGTATTGCTGGAGATGCTCAGCGTGGGGCTGGCCGCCCTCATCCCGCTGGGCGCGGGCGCCGAACGCTGGCGCCTGAGCGCGAGTTGCGCCTCAGCGGCCCTGCTGGCCGGCTGGACCTGGCCGTTGTTCGCGCACTGGGTGTGGGGAGGCGGCTGGCTGGCCCAGTTGGGCGTCAACTACGGCCTGGGCCGCGGCTTTGTGGATACCGGAGGAGCAGGCGCCATCCAGGTGGTGGGCGGGCTCACCGCGCTGAGCATTACCTGGATTCTGGGGCCGCGCCGCGGACGTTACGCGCTGCACGGCATGCCCACGGCCATCCCCGGTCATAACGCCGTCTTCGTTCTGTTCGGCTGTCTGCTGGCGTGGGTGGGATGGATGGGCCTGAATTCGGCCGGGGCGCTGCTGTTTGCCTGCGTGGAGCCGGGCCGCGTGGTCCTGATTTCCGTGAACACCACGCTGGGGGCGGCCGCGGGCGCCCTGGCGGTGGTGCTAATCACCCGCGTGCGCTTCGGCAAACCGGATGCTTCGCTAAGCGCGAACGGCTGGGTGGGCGGACTGGTGGCCTGCAGCGCCGGGTGTGCCTTCCTGACCCCGGTAGCCGCCGCGGTGACCGGGCTGATCGCCGGCGCGCTGGTGATCTTCGCGGTGGAACTTCTGGAGTTGCGCCTTTCCGTGGACGATCCCGCCGGCGCGGTCTCGGTCCACGCCGTCGGCGGCATGTGGGGGCTGCTGGCGCTGGGACTGTTCGGCCATTTCCCGCCCGGCCCCGGCGATGGCAACCAGTGGCTGGCGCAGGTGATCGGCGTGGCCACGCTGCTGGGCTTCGTGCTGCCGCTGACCTACGGGTTGAACCGGCTGCTGAATCGTCTGATCCCATATCGCGTGGCCGTCGAGGGCGAGCGCCAGGGCATGGACCTGTTCGAGCTGGGCGCGGGCGCCTATCCGGACTTCATGACCCACCGGGACGAGTTCGGCCAGCGGTAAAACGTAATGGATCGCAGGGATTTCCAGGAGCTCGCCAGACTTCGGGTTCGCGAGGCAACGGCGCTCATGAAGCTCCGTCTGCCGGACGGGGCGTACTACCTGGCTGGATACGCGCTCGAGTGTGCATTGAAGGCATGTATCGCGAAGCGAACACGGCGGCATGAGTTCCCGGACAAGAAAAGGGTCGAGGCCAGCTATTCGCACAACCTCGCGCAACTCGTCAACGAGGCTGGACTCAGATCGGTCTTTTCGAGGAGGCCAGACAAGATCCAGGTTTCAGCGATAACTGGGACATCGTACAATTGTGGTCGGAACAAAGCCGCTACGAGACGCATCCTATGGGCGAGGTCGAAGCGTTGCTGCGTGCGATCACTGACCGCAACCATGGAGTTCTTGCATGTATAAGACGGCATTGGTAGAGAGAGACCTTGCGCAGGGTGCGGAGATTGTGAGGATCCTGGACGAGGCTGGTCTCCACATCAAGGTTGCACTGTGGGTGAACCTCGACGAGTTCAACGATTGGCGGCTTCTCCTCGCTTCCAAAGAGTTTGACAAGGCCGGGCCACGTGGCGGTTACAGGTTGCTGCGTGAAGCACTAGAGGCCGCCGGCATGGAGTACGAGCTGACGCCGACCATCATGATTTTCAGAATGGAAGACGAGTTCATTCGCACGTTACGTCGGATCTTCGGGAAAGCCAGGAGCGTCGAGGGAATGCGCCTCGGTGGGCAGACCATCGGCAGGCGCCCCCTCGACGAAGCCTACGTCTACCGCATCTCCTGAGGTTGACGGGCCGCAACCAACAGCGTGCCGACACCATCAAGAGGAACCGCACATCGGAGGCGGCTGGGTGGGCGGACTGGTGGCCTGCAGCGCCGGGAGTGCCTTTCTGATCCCGGTAGCCGCCGCGGTGACCGGGATGATCGCCTGGCGCGCTGGCGATCTTCGCGGTAGAACTTCTGGAGTTGCGCCTTTCCGTGGAAGATCCCGCCGGCGCAGTGGCTGGCGCAGGTGATCGGCGTGGCCACGCTGCTGGGCTTCGTGCTGCCGCTGACCTACGGATTGAACCGGCTGCTGAATCGTCTGATGCCATATCGCGTGGCCGTCGAGGGCGAGCGCCAGGGCATGGACCTGTTCGAGCTGGGCGCGGGCGCCTATCCGGACTTCATGACCCACCGGGACGAGTTCGGCCAGCGGTAGACAAATAGACCGGTGTTATACTGCCGCAATGGCTTACCTCGACAAGATTGTCCCGGGTTCCTTCTGCTGGATGGAACTCGCCACCACCGATCAGAACGCCGCCAAAGCTTTCTACACGTCGCTGTTCGGCTGGACCGCCAGCGACTCTCCAATGGCTCCGGGCGAATTCTACACGATGTTCCGGCTGGAGGATCGCGACGTTGGCGCCGGCTACACCATGGGCAAACAGGAGCGGGAACACGGCGCGCCGCCGCACTGGAACCTGTACATAGCGGTCGAGAGCGCCGATGCCGCCGCGGCCCGCGCATCCGAGCTCGGCGGGAAGGTGCTCGCCCCCGCTTTTGACGTCTTCGACGCGGGCCGCATGGCCATCATCCAGGACCCCACCGGTGCGGTCTTCCGGGTGTGGCAGCAAGGGAAGCAAGGCGGAATCGTAATTTCCAACGTCAATGGCGCCTTCTGCTGGGCCGATCTGAACACCCCCGGCGTGGCCGCGGCCAGGGCCTTCTACTCCGCCCTGTTCGGATGGAAGGTGGAGGCGGGCGAGAAGGATCCCTCCGGCTATTTACACATCAAGAACGGCGACAGCTTCATCGGCGGCATCCCGCCGGCCGAGCATCGCGACCCCAACGCCCCGCCGCACTGGTTGCTCTATTTCGAGGTTGCCGATTGCGCCGCCAGCACCGCCAAAGCGACCGAGCTCGGCGCGCGGTCCCTCCTTCCGCCAATGAGCATGGAGGGCGTGGGATGGATGTCCGTGATCGCCGATCCGCAGGGCGCGGTCTTCGCGCTTTTCACGCCCGCCCGGCGCGGCTGACCTACTTCCCGGCCCCCAGCGAATCGAGGAATTGGTACCGCTGCCGATGCGCGTCCGGTTCGGCAGCCGAGTTCCCGCTGAGGTGCATCACCGCAAAGTGGCTGTCGGCGCCGTAGGCGGGCCATTTGGGAAGGCCCTCGCCATTGGGATCGCCGGTCTTCGCGAAATTGCTCCAATACGTCGCCATCAGATCGGAGAGCTTCGTGTCCTCCGGCTTCCAGGGAAGGTTCTTCGACGCCAGCGCCCCGAACACGAACTCGATTTCCGCCGAGTGGTACGCGCCGCGCGATTCGCCTTTGTCTCCCGCGGCCAAAGGTGGCGCCTCGTCGAATTCGTAGCGGAACACGGGCGATTCTCCGGTGGCCTTGTGCATCTCCATCCACTTCCACGTGCCAAACGCTATGAAGCGGTCTCCGGCGAGATCCCCGGCGGACCGTTTCGCCTCATCGTCGGTCCCCGCCGGGTACAGGTTCAGCAGGGCATCGGCCTTCTTGCCATATAGCGCGCGCACGTGCCGGGCGAAGTTCTTCGCCGTGGGCTTGTCTTTCTCGAAGATTCCCTGGTAGCCGCCCTCATCGGCGTTCCATCCGGCCAGCAGCGGAACGGAACACTGCCTTCCGCTCTCGTAGATGGAGGAAACCGACGTCGGCAGAAAATAGCCGTCGATATCCGGCGAGAAGCGGGCAGTATGCGGCGGGAGCGTTGCCTGCAGAATCTCGTCCGCCGATTTGGCCCGCAGCTCGCGAATGGACCCCGCGCCCAGAGACTTCACAAACTCGGCGCCGCCAAACTCGGCCACGGCAAGCGGCTTCGCTTCAAGCGTGGACCCGAAGAAAGCGCCGCTCTCGCCAATGGCTCGCGCGAACAGACCCTGCGCCAGCGGCGAGGCCATGAGCGCGCTCACCGACAGCGAGCCGGCCGACTCGCCGAAAACCGTGACCTTCTCCGGGTCGCCTCCAAAATAGCCGATGTTCCGGCGCACCCAGTCGAGCGCCGCCGTCTGGTCCAGAAGTCCATAGTTCCCCGATGCGTTATGAGCGGACTCCCGGGTGAGTTCTTGATGGGCCAGGAAGCCGAACACGCCCAGGCGGTAGTTCATGGAGACCACCACCACGCCCTTTCGGGCAAGGTTCTCGCCGTCCTGGCGCGGTTCCGAAGAAGCTCCCGCAACGAAGCCGCCGCCGTGGACCCACACCATCACCGCGAGGTGCGCGTCCGCGTCCGCCGCCGGCGTCCACACGTTGAGATACAGGCAGTCCTCGCTCCCGCCCTTGTCGCGGAAAACCATGTCGTCGAAAATGTGGCCCTGCATGCAGCGCGGCGCGAACTCCACCGCTTTCCGGACATCGGTCCATTTCGCCACCGGCTGGGGCGCCTTCCAGCGCAACGCGCCCACGGGCGGCGCGGCGTAAGGAATGCCCTTGAAGACACGGATCTTCGCATCGGCGCTGGCCGTGCCTTCCACCGTGCCCGCATCGGTGCGCACCTGGTCGGCGGCAATAAGGGGCATTGTCAGCATCATTGCGGCCCCGAGAATCACTCCGTGGTGTTTCATCGTCGTTTCTTCTCAACCTCTATCTTCAGTGCACTCGCGAGCCCACCCATTCCCGAATCCGGCGATTCGCGGGCCCTTCCACCAGTTTGAATACCGCCGTCGACACAACCACCACGCCAATTAGATAGACCGCCACCGCAACCACCAGCATCGGGCCCATCGGGCGCCACCAAAAGCGGCTGAACCACCATAGCAGCGGTACATGCAGAATGTACAGCGAGTAGCTCGCGTTCCCCAGCGTGGAAGCGATTCGCGTGGATAGCATGCGGGCGGGCAGACCTCCGCCCAGGCCGAGTCCGATCACCAGCGCCGCGTTCATGGGCCGAAGCGCGGCGGTCAGCGTTGTCCACCCGGTCACCAGATTAGGAAAGCCAACCAGAATCGCCCCGACCGCCACCGCCGGCCCGTACAGCCACCATCCCCGCCGCGCCATCCGGGACCCCGGCCGCGACACTCGCTCGTACACGCCGGCCGCGCCAATCCCCAGCAGAAAATCGGCCATGTGCGTGAGCGGCTTCCAGAAATCCGGCACGCCCAGCCGCGCCAGCAGCAGGGGCAAGGCCACCGTCGCCACCAGCGCCGCCGCCATGGTCGCTCGGCTCCTCTTCCGCAGGCAGAAAGCAAACAGGGGGAAGCACAGGTAAAAAAAGAACTCGCACGACAACGACCAGGCCGGCGTATTCCAATGCACCGTGGCGCGCTCCGCCCAGCCCTGCAGCACCAGAATGTAGCTGGCGAGCACCGACGCCTTCTCCGCCGTGGACGGCCGCCCGGGAGTCGCGAGGAACTTGAAAATGTAAGGCGAGACGATCAGCAGGCTGAGCAGGTATGCGGGGTAGATGCGCGCAAAGCGGCCCACCCCGTAGCGGATCAGGTTCTTTCGATTCCACCTGATGGACCCGTAGCTGCGGGCCAGCACAAACCCGGACAACACGAAGAACGTGCCCACGGCCAGATAGCCGCCGCGAATGATCTCATGGAGCGATGCCGGCAGAGACGCGGCCCAGCTCTCCAGCATCATGTGCCTGCCGGTGAGATGGTGAAACACCACCCAGATGGCCAGCAGGAAGCGCACGCCGGTGAGCGCGGGAAGCTGGCGGTTGTCGACAGAGCCCGCAGCCCGCCGGTGCGTGAACGCGGCAGGCACGGCGATCCATTGCCTCGCGCCGCCCGGCAACGCGAGTCCGGCAGGTTGGACGGTTACACTGATGCTCCTATCTTATCTCCCGGCGCAGGCCGCCGAAGCGCCGCTGGGTGCGCAACGCGAAAGTGGAACGGAAAGAACACTTTCGAAGACGCTCGTCCCGAGCCCCGTCGTTCTGCCTCGTGGGGCGGGCCCTCGGCCTGCGCGGGGCTCTCAGCCCGCTCCGCGGTCCTCATCACTCACCGCTCCCAGCTATTCTCATCCAGTTCGGTGGCCGCCTCGGCCATGTCCAACACGCGGCGCCAGGCGAGCACGCTGCGACTGCATGATCGGACCGCCCAGCTTTCGCCGCGTCCTCCATAATCAGCCGGCACAATCCGGGCGGTAAGATCAAAGCATCGATGAAACGCCGGTCTTTCGTGCTGCTCGCCTCCCTGCTGGCGCTGAACGCTTTGGCTCGTGAGCCGGTACGCGCCCGGCACGCCATGGTGACGGCCCAGGAGCCTCTTGCCGCCGATGCCGGTATCGCCACGCTCCAGGCGGGCGGCAATGCCGTGGACGCGGCCATCGCCACCGGCTTCGCTCTCGCGGTCACCTTTCCCTACGCGGGCAACATCGGCGGCGGTGGATTCATGCTCGTCCGCATGGCCGGCGGCCGCACCGCGTTCATTGATTTCCGCGAGACCGCGCCGCTCGCCGCCACCCACGACATGTACCTCGATTCCACCGGGAAACCCACGCGCGACAGCATCCTGGGCTACCGGGCAGGGGGAGTGCCGGGCACGGTACGAGGCTTTGAATATGCGCATCGCAAGTTCGGCCGGGCCCGCTGGGATGCTCTGGTGGACCCGGCAGTCCGGCTCGCCCGCGACGGCGTCCCCGTTTCCTGGCGCATGGCCCGGTCGCTGGAGAAGAGCCGCCAGCGGTTGGAGCAGTTTCCCGAATCGAAGCGCATTTTTCTCAACGGCGGCGCCATGTTCCAGGCGGGCGATCGCCTGATGCAGCCCGATCTCGCCGCGACTCTCGGTCGCATCCGCGATCGCGGGGCAGCCGGATTCTATGAAGGCGAGACCGCGCAGCGGATTGCCGATGCGATGCACCGGAATGGCGGGCTGATCACGCTGGAAGATCTGAAGCGTTACCAGGCCGTGGAGCGCAAGCCGCTCGCGGGCCGCTACAAGGGCTACGACGTCCTCACTTCTCCGCCGCCCAGCGCGGGCGGCATCGGCATTCTGCAGATGCTGGGCATGCTGGAAGGCTCGGACTACGAGAAGACCGGCGCGGGCTCGGCGGCAACTTACCATTACCTCGCCGAGTGCATGCGCCGCGCCTACGCGGACCGCGGTGTCTGGCTGGGAGATCCGGATTTCTTCGATGTGCCCACGCAGGCGCTCCTGAGCCCTCGTTACCTTGGCTGGCGGCGCAGCGGCATCCAGCCCGGCCACGCTTCGTCCAGCGACGGCCTGGCGCCGGAGACCGCCGATCTGCACTGGTTCGAGAGCGGCCAGACCACGCATTACAACGTCGTCGATGCCGAGGGAAACGCGGTGGCTGTCACCTACACTCTGAACGGAGCGTACGGCAGCGGCGTGACCGTTCCCGGCGCCGGCTTCCTGCTCAACGACGAGATGGACGACTTCGCGGCAAAGCCCGGCGTTGGGAACATGTTCGGTCTGGTGCAGGGCGAAGCGAATGCCATTCAGCCCGGCAAACGCCCGCTCTCGTCGATGACGCCCACCATTCTGACGCGGGACGGCCGGCTGTTCATGGTGCTGGGAGCGCCCGGCGGCGCGCACATCGTCAGCAACGTGCTGCAGGCGATGGTGAACGTGCTCGACTTCGGCATGAACGTGCAGGACGCCATCGACTGGCCTCGCGTCCATCATCAGTGGCGTCCCGACAAGCTTGAAGTGGAGCCGGGCGTCTCGCCGGACACCGTTCGCCTTCTCAAGCAGTACGGACACACCGTGGACCCGCACGGGGACTCGGCTCTGGTGGATGCCATCGTCGTATCCGATGGCTGGCGGCAGGGCGCAGTGGACGGACGCGGCGCGGACAGCAAAGCGACGGGGTATTGAGACGAACCTGACCGCCCTCGAATCCGTCGTCGGCCGGGCCGCGGGCGTTCCACCAAACCTCTCACCGGAAATGCCGCCCGCAGAATATTCTGTATATGGCATAATAGTATGTGGCGTGGGAAGTCGTGATGAACGCTTCCCGTCACCCTCATATGCGCGAGTTGCGGACCCAGGGCGCGGGAAAGCCCTTGAGGACGCTGTACGCATTCGACCCTCTCCGCACGGCTACTCTGCTTTTGGGCGGAGACAAGACCGGCGATGATCGCTGGTATGAGAAGTTCATCCCGGTGGCGGATCGGCTTTACGATCGGCACCTGGGCGAGCTGAAGAAGGAGGGAAAACTCTATTGCCAACTCGTAAGTTTCGTGAATTGGTCAACGCAATGCCCGCTGAACGGCAAAAGAAGATCGCCAGCCGCGTGCGCCAGAGTCTGGCGTCAATGCCGCTGGAAGAAGTCCGGAAAGCACGCCAAATGACGCAGTCCAGGCTCGCCGACGCGTTGGGCGTGAATCAGGGTGAAGTGTCCAAGATCGAGCACCGCACCGATATATACCTAAGCACGCTGGCCGGGTATGTGGAAGCACTCGGAGGGAAGTTGGAGATCCGCGCGGTCTTTCCGGATCGCGAGATGCGAATAACGCAGTTCGAGGAGCTTCAATAGAAACGTTGCCGCCCCGTCCTTCTTGCCGCGCCCGAACAAGTTACATTGGATAGATAGTTTGAGCGATGAACAAACTCTCTCCAACCCTGCATTTCATTCGCTGGCTGCCCGCGCTCGTACTGCTGACCGTGGCCGCCGGCCCGCCCGCGCCGGTGCAGTTGACCGCCGAGCAGGACCATCAGCGCATGATGGATCTTCTGCACATCACAGCGCTGCGGCCGGGCGCGGACCCTAATCACCCGGATGCGCCCAACGCCGTCAACTACGACGAGTCCAAAGCCAACCCGTACCCGAACCTGCCGGATCCGCTGACCTTGAAGAACGGGAAGAAGGTGACCACGGCAGCGATGTGGTGGGACCAGCGCCGCCCTGAAATAGTGGAGGACTTCGACCGGGAAGTTTACGGCCGCGTCCCCGCAGACGCGCCGTCAGTGCGCTGGGAAGTGACCGGCGCCACCAGGGAAACGAACGGCGACGTTCCGGTGATCGCGAAACAGATCGTGGGCCACGTGGACAACTCGTCGTACCCGCTCATCGCCGTGGACATCCAGTTGACGCTGACCACTCCGGCCAACGCCGGCGGCCCCGTTCCGGTGATCCTGGAATTCGGCTTCGACCCGGCCTTCATGCGCCACTTTCGCGAGCAAATGGCCGCGCGCGGAATCAAGCCGCCCACTCCCGGTCCCGGCGAACCGGGCGGCCCCGGCCCCACCTGGCAACAGCAGATTCTCGCCAGGGGCTGGGGCTATGCCATTCTGATTCCCACCAGCGTGCAGGCCGACAACGGCGCCGGCCTGACCCAGGGCATCATCGGTCTGATGAACAAGGGCCAGCCCCGGAAGCTGGACGCCTGGGGGGCGTTGCGCGCGTGGGCCTGGGGCGCCAGCCGCGTCCTGGACTATTTCGCGGCCGACAAATCCGTGGACGCGAAGCAGGTGGGCATTGAGGGCCTCTCCCGCTACGGCAAGGCCGCCATCGTCACCATGGCGTACGACCCGCGCTTCGCTATCGCTTTCGTCGGCTCCTCCGGCGAAGGCGGCGCCAAACTGCACCGCCGCAGTTTCGGCGAGCTGGTGGAGAACGTCGCCGGCACGGGCGAGTACCACTGGATGGCTGGCAACTTCCTCAAGTACGCCGGGCCCCTGACTCCCGGCGATCTGCCCGTGGACGCGCACGAGCTGATTGCCCTGTGCGCCCCGCGTCCCGTCTTCATCAGTTGCGGCTCACCCAAAGTGGAAGGCGGATGGGTAGACGCCCGGGGGATGTTCCTGGCCGCTGTCGCTGCCGGACCTGTCTACAGGCTCCTCGGCAGGAAGGATCTCGGGACCACCGGAATGCCCCCGATGGAAACCGCGCTGATAGATGGCGACATCGCCTTCCGCCAGCATAGCGGCGGGCACACTACCGGCCCGAACTGGCCCGCGTTCCTGACCTTCGCCAGCCGCTACCTCAGGACCCCGGCCCAGTAACTCGCGACTGGCTTTCAGCCCGGCCCGTGGCCCGGGGCTATAGTGGATTCGTGCCCAGAACGTGGTGGCAGGGTTTGGCTCTCGGGCTGGCTTTGCTGGCGGCCGTTTCGGCCCTCTTCATTTTTGGCTACAGGGCCGCCCGGCACGCCCGCTACCTCCGCTGGGAAGATCAGCCGATTCACCCCTGGATGAGCGTGCCGTTTGTCGCCCACACCCACCACGTGCCCAGGGAGATTCTATTCGCGGCCATTGGGATCGAGCCGCGCGAGCACGACCGCCGCCCGCTGCGCACTATCGCCCGCCAGCAAAAACGCCCCGTGGAAGACGTCATTCGCGACCTCGAAAAGGCCATCGCGAAGGAGCGCGCCAAGGCCCCTGCCGTGTCACCGTGATGCGCGACGAACTCCTCGCGGCTCTTTCGCAGTACGGATCTCCGGCGCTGTTTGTGGTTGCCGCCGCGGCCTCCGTGGGCCTGCCCCTGCCGGTCGCCCTGCTGCTGATTGTCACCGGATCGCTGATCGCGCAGGGCGTGATGGATGCCTGGTGGGCCATCGGGCTGGCCTGCGCCGGGTCGGTAGCCGGAGACCTGACCGGCTACGCCGTTGGCCGCTGGGGTGGCGGCAGGCTGCTCCAGCGGTTCAGCCGTCTGCTCGGCGGCGAGGAGCGTCTGAACCGGGCGAAAGCCCGAGTCCGGAGCTGGGGATGGGCGGGCGTCTTCTTTACACGCTGGCTGCTCACGCCGCTGGGTCCGTGGGTGAACCTTGCCAGCGGCATCTCTCGCTATCCGTGGGGACGATTTGTGCTCTGGGACGTGCTGGGCGAGTGTCTGTGCGTGCTCATCTACGTCACCCTGGGGCAGATCTTCAGCGATCGCGTCATGTCGCTGGACTCCCTGCTGGGAGAGCTGACGTGGGCCACCGTCGCCCTGCTGGCCACGGCCTTGCTCGGCTGGAAACTCGCGTCGCTGTTCCGGCGCGCGACATGAAAGCGGCCCGTCGTCCTCGTGGGGCAGGCCGGACCAGGGGCGAAGCGGCGGTGGTCTCCTTATCCGCGGATAAGGCCGGCGTTTGTCTTTCGCCCGCGGTCAAGCCTGCGCGGGGCTCTCAGCCCTGCCCTCACCGCTCCCAGCCGTTTTCATCCAGTTCGGTGGCCGCCTCGGCCATGTCCAACACGCGGCAGCCGGGTTTTACTTTTCCGTTGCTCCGCCGCAAGCGCGCGCCGGCCCGGTAAAGTTACACTGGTGTTTCCGGCCCATCCATGAAGATCGCTTTTTTGTTTCCCGGCCAGGGTTCACAGTACGCCGGTATGGGGAAGAGTCTCGCGGAGCGATACCCTGTCGCGCGCGCCGTGTTTGAGGAAGCGGACGACGCGCTGGGCTTCGCGCTCTCGAGACTCTGCTTCGAGGGCCCCGACGAAGATCTCCGGCTCACCCAGAACACGCAGCCGGCGCTGGTGGCCGTCTCCACGGCGGCCTGGCGCGTGCTCGAATCGGCGGGCGTTGCCCCGGACTTTGTGGCCGGACACAGCCTGGGCGAGTACTCGGCGCTGGTGGCGGCCGGTTCGCTGCAGTTTGGCGACGCGCTGCGCCTGGTCCGCAAGCGCGGCCAGTACATGCAGCAGGCGGTGCCCAAAGGCGTCGGAGCCATGGCCGCCCTGCTCAAGGTGCCTCTGGAGAAGCTCGACGCGATTCTCGCCGAGGCGGCGCAGGGCGAAGTGGTGAGCGCGGCGAACTTCAACTCCCCGGATCAGGTGGGCATTGCCGGTCACGCCGGGGCCGTGAACCGCGCCATGGAGCTGGCCAAAGCCGCGGGAGCGAAGCGCGCGGTGCTGTTGCCGGTGAGCGCGCCGTTCCATTGCGCGCTGATGAAACCGGCCCAGGAGCGCATGGCCGCGCACCTCGAGGAAACGGAGTTCCGGGATCTCGCCGTGCCCCTCGTCAACAACTGGCGGGCGCAACCGGTCACCAGCGGACTGGAAGCGCGGCAGGGCCTCTTCGAACAGATCCCCAACCCGGTGCGCTGGACCGAAAGCGTCCGCTATCTGACCGGCCAGGGCGTGACCAGATGCTATGAAGTGGGAGCGGGCAGCGTTCTGTGCGGGCTGCTGCGGGGCATCGATCCCAGCCTGCAGACGGTGAAGTTCGGCGAAGCGGAAGATTGCAAAAAGGCGGTGGCGGCATGTTGAAGTGGAGTGGAGTGGCCGTGCTGGCGTGCGCGCTGGCACTGGTTTCCTGCAAGAGGCGCGAACACGTGGATTTCGAACAAGTGCGAAGCGATTTCGTCTTGGGCAGCCTGGCGCTGTCGCCCGTCTCGGCGACCCAGCAGGGCTACCACTTTCACCAGCGGCTTCCGCTTGACGAGATGATCGACGACTTCAGCCAGCCCGGCATGCGCGGCCAGCACCAGTTCTTTGAGAGGTTTCGCGATCGGCTGGCCAGGACCGACCCCGACTCGCTCTCGCCGGAAGACCGCGCCGACTACGAGATCATCCGCGATCAGATCGCCCTCGCGCTGCTGGAGCTGGACTCCATCCAGAACTGGCGGCACAACCCCACCCTCTACGTGGAAACGGCCGGGAACGCCCTGTTTGAGCCCTACGTGCTCGAATACGCTCCGAAGGAGACGCGCTACAAGCAGATCATCGCGCGCCTCGCCCGAATACCCAACCTGATGGAGCAGGCCAAAGCCAACCTGGTTACCTCGCCGGAGGTGTGGACCCGCGTGGCCCAGCAGGAAAACGAAGGCAACATCGATCTGATCGAGGGGCTCCTGAAGACGGACGCCCCGGCGGCGCTGCGGGCCGATTATGAAAAGGCCGCAAAGCCCGCCACGGATGCCCTGCGCGCCTTCAACCACTGGCTGAAGACCGACCTGGCCAACCGGCTCAGCGACTGGCGGCTGGGCAAAACCAACTACGATCTGAAATTCAAGTACACCCTGGAAGTGGATAAAACCCCGGCGCAGGTGCTCGCAGAAGCGGAAGCGGAGCTGAAAGCCACCCGGGAGAAAATGGCCAGGCTGGCCGCGCCGCTCTCCATCCGCGAGGCCCTGGACAAGATCGCCCGCGACCACACCACCCCGGAGAACTACCTGGCCGACGCGCGCAAGGATCTCGCCGAGGCCACCGATTTCGTGCGCGCGAAGAACCTGGTGCCGCTGCCGGACACGAAGAACCTGCAAGTGATCGAGACCCCCGAGTTCATGCGCGGAATCTATGGCGTGGGCGGGTTTGCGCCGGCTCCGGTGCTGGAGCCGCAACTGGGCGCGTTCTACTGGGTCACCCCGATTCCGAAGGGCTGGCCGAAGGAGCGCGTGGAATCGAAGCTGCGCGAGTACAACACCTACGGCCTCCAGCATCTCACCGTGCATGAGGCCATGCCCGGCCACTACGTGCAGTTCGAGTACGCCAACCGCGTGGAGCCGCAGTCGCGCCGGCTCCTGCGCAACATCTACGGCAACACTCCCTACGTCGAGGGCTGGGCCTTCTACACGCAGCAGCTCATGGCCGACCAGGGCTACCTGAACAACGCGCCCGGCTACCGCATGACGCTGTACAAGCAGATTATGCGCGCCATCGGCAACGCCATCCTCGACATTCGTCTGCACACCATGGGCATGACCGACCAGCAGGCCATGGACCTCATGCTGAACCAGACCTTCCAGGAGAAAGAAGAGGCCACCGCGAAACTGCAGCGGGCGGCGCTATCGTCGGCGCAATTGCCCTGCTATTTCGTGGGTTGGAAGGGCTGGTGGCAGGTTCGCGACGAGTACGAGAAGGCCAACGCCGGTACGTTCACTCTGGCCGGCTTCCACCAGCGCGCGCTCGACGAGAGCGCCGTGCCGCTGCCCGTGCTGGGAAGGTTGCTGGGCAGCCGGTAGGGTACTTCGCAGCCATGCAGTGTCCAGGCTCGCCCTCGGTCAGCGCTCCTCAACCGGCGGCAGAGGGGGCGCGATCCGCGCCTGCGGACCCGCGTTTCCACGTGGAGGGGACCAGCATCAGGGTCGCCAGCGGGAGAAAAACATAGTTGGCAATCGCACCGGGCGGCGTGTGCGCGAACTTCACCGGCTTCATGTGGCCGGCCAGTTCGCGCAGGATCGAAAAGGCCACTAATAGCTGGATCACCGCGTAGATCGGTTGCGCGCTGCCCTACAGCGCAAAGGCGAAGACGATGCCGTCCGCACCGGCCACCGACAGATCCATGCCGGCGATACTGCCTGCTCCGCCGTCGGGGGCGAGCAGGTGAATGCAGCTTCGAACCGTGCTCAGGATGGCCGTCGGTATGAACACATAGACCGGTAACCTCATCCCGCGAATGTTGTTATCGACTTTGGCTGGCAGCAGCGTTGCCAGTATGTTCTTCATGGCCTTGTCTTGACGCCGGTGCTCAGGCTCTTCCGCTAGCCGAGTGTCCCGGACGCTGCGCGAAGGATGCGATCGGGTCCGTCGCTGGGATGCAGTTCCGTGGCGAGGGTCATGCTGCACCGCTCGCGCTCTTCGTGGGAGTGGGCTAGTTGCATACAGACCGGGCAGTGAACCACGATCCTTCGCTCCTCCGGCGGGTCGCTCCTCGATCTGTTCCGCTCCTTCACCACCAGAGCCTGGTCCGGGTGAAACCGGCATGCCACGCGATCGACGCTCACGCTCTCTTTCGCTACTTCGCGGACGCGCATGAAGTGCGTGTTCGACATCTGAGTTCATTATCCCCCACTTCGGGAGGGCCTTCCGGGCTTGCCCGAAAGGTGATCGGACGGAACGCGAAGCCGCCGTCCGTTGGGAACTTCAGGTCAGCGCGCCGGCACAACGTCTCAGACACTCGTCCACCTTCGTGAGCACCTCGGCCGCTACCAGGGGCTTGGCCAGATAGTCGCTCATACCGGCGTCGAGGCAGCACTCGCGGTCTCCACGCATCGCATTCGCGGTCAGCGCAATTATCGGAATATCGAGTCCCGATGCGCGAATCCGGCGCGTGGCTTCGAGTCCATCCATCACGGGCATCTGCAGGTCCATCAGTACGACGTCCCAGTTCCCGTTTCGAACCTCGCGCTCGGCGGCGGCGCCATCACTCACCACCTCGACGTAATGACCCGCTTTGGCCAGGATTCTGCTGGCCAGACGAGCATTCACGGCATTGTCTTCGGCAACCAGCACCCGTCCAGCCGCGGTTGCCGTGGGCGGCGCCGGCGTGGCTGAGGGCGCCAGAGCGACGGGATCCGGCGCAACCGCGGCCGTCACCACGAACCGAAACACACTGCCGCGTCCTTGTTCGCTCACCACGGTAATGTCGCCGTTCAACCTACGCGCCAACTCCTGGGAGATGGCCAGGCCCAGACCGGTTCCCCCGTACCGGCGCGTTGTGGAACTGTCACCCTGCCGGAAGCTGTCGAAGACATTGCAAAGCTGATCGGGAGCGATGCCGATGCCGGTGTCCTCAATCGCGCAGGAGAACCGGACCGCTTCATGACCCGCGGGCTCCGCGGTCGCCAACAGATGCACGCGTCCGGCCGGAGTGAACTTGATTGCGTTACTGAGCAGATTCAGCACCACCTGTCTGAACCGGCAGGCATCGCCGAAGATCCTGTTCGGGACGCCCGGCTCGATCCGCCACTCGAACGCAAGGCCTTTCTCGATGGCCATCGGCCCCATCAGCGCCACGATGTCCCTGAGAACATCGTGCAGGCCGAAGGGAACATTCTCCAGATCCAGCCTGCCGGATTCGATCTTCGAAATATCGAGGATGTCATTGATGATGCCGGTCAGGGCTCCGCTGCTCCTGTATACGGCCTGGGCGTACTCGCGCTGCTCGCCGGTCAGGTCAGTCGTTAATAGGAGCTCCGACATCCCGATGATGCCGTTCATGGGCGTGCGAATCTCATGGCTCATGTTGGCCAGAAACCGGCTCTTCAGCTCGGTGGCGTCGCGGGCGGCGGACAGCGCCTTTTCCAGCGAGTGATTCGTGTCCGCCAGACGCCCCTCGGCCTCGTGTCGTTCCGTCACGTCGCGGCAGTTGATCACTACCCCGCCTACCTCGGGCGAGTCCGCGAGATTCCTGCCGAAAGCCTCCAGCACTCGCCAACCGCCCGCCTCGTCCAGGAAACGGAACGACACGTTCAACGGGGGCTCGGGACCGCTTTTGGCCCTTCTCATCCGCTCCACGACGCCGTCGCGCTCTTCCGGGTGTACGAAATCGAATGCATTGCGGCCGATCATCTCTTCCGGAGCGTAGCCGAGCACTCGCTCGATGGAGGGACTCAGGTAGCGGATTACGCCATCGGGCCGCAGAATCGCGATCACGTCCAGCGCATTCTCGATGAGCGAGCGGAAGCGCGTCTCCTGCTCGGCCATCTGCGTCCTGATGCGCACCTCGCTTTCAAACAGCCTACGGTAGCGGATGCTGTTCACGGCCAGCATGATGGTGAACGCGCTCAGAGTGAGCGTGAGAGCGATCAAAGCCACAATCGCCTGCATGAACGAGAGCGAGACGTGCTCCGACTCCTCCGCCGCCGCCCGGGTAAGCTTGGACTCCAGTTGCTTGATGTAGTACTCGGCGGTCTTGAACGTCTGCAGGGCCGTGCCATTCTCCAGCGCCATCGCCTCGTTCGTCCGGCCCTGCAAGGTCAAAGCGACGATGTCGTCGCGAGTATTGAGATAGTCGTTCCAGCTTTCGTCGAACGAGCGGATGGCGTCATCCTCCCGGCGCCCGGACTTCAGCATGAGGAAACGCCCAATCAGCAGGCTGACCGTAAGATCGGCTTTCCTGATCGCGCCAACCCGCTCCAGTCGTTTCGCTCTGTCCGTGGTTGTGAACAGATAAAGGAATACGCGCCGGCTCTCCTGCGTGGCGTACTGCAGGTCCCCGGCGACGCTGAGACCGACGACGCACTTCTGATAAAGCGCTTCTGCCTGCCCTCTGGCGTTGCTCAGATACCAGACCGCTTCCGCGGACAGACAGACCAGGGCGAGCAGTCCGAAACAGGCGGTGCGGAGGCTGGCGGGTCGCTTGTCCGGGAAGACCTGGAAAGGCCGCACACACATGTGCCACGTGCGCCGCCAAAGTGGCGCGGACGATCCGTCAGGCATACAGTGTATTCATCGGCAGGCTCAGAGCGGAGGATGAGGGGAATTCGCCGTAACCGGCGTAACAGTTTGATTACACGATGGATTGCAAGATAATGGTCAGCCATTATCTGACCGTGCCGGGCCGCCTGAAAGACAGGCGGAACCCGCCATTAGCGCCTCTTCCCGTGTAATTCCGCGTAGGCGAGCGCAGCGAAGCCAGCGGCGATCCCCACCCTCAAAAGGACCATCGACGGCCCCGCGCCGTGCACCGCGTAGAAGAGTGCAAGCAGGAGGAATCCGGCTGCGATGCAGCCGTACCACCAGCCCAGCAGCCGAGAGTACCGGCTCGCGTTGCCGCGCCCCACGTCACTTATCACAGCACATCAAGGTGGCGCCGAAAACACGCCATGGAACCCGCTCCTCTCCGGCGCATCCAACTTACAGGAGGTGCAGGATGAAACTCCTCATCGGGGCCGCTCTCGTCACATCGCTGGCGGCGGCTCAGGTCAGCATGGTGGTCACCGCCGAAACGCAGCACGGCGCCACCTCTGCTCAGATCGACCGGCGCGACGTCATGGTCTGGCAGGATAATCAGCGGCGCCAGGTTCTGGACTGGGTACCGCTGCGCGGCGATCAGGCCGCGCTTCAGCTCTATATCCTGATCGACGACGCGCTCCCGGCGGCCTTCAGCGACCAGTTCGGCGACCTGCGTCAGTTCATCGCCAGCCAGCCCGCTACGACGGAAATCGGCGTCGGCTACCTTCACTTCGGAACGGTTCAGATTGCACAGGCCCCCACCGCCGATCACGATGGCGCAGCTCGCGCTTTTCGCGTCCCGCTGAGCGCTCCCGGCGAATCGCCCAGTCCTTACCTGTCGCTTTCCGAGCTGATCGGCAAAAAGTGGCCGGCATCGAACGCGCGCCGCGAGGTCCTCATGATCTCCAGCGGCGTGGACCTCGAGTACGGGCAGGCGGACCTGGACGACCCTTACCTCAATTCGGCGATTGCGGACGCACAGCGGGCGGGCGTGATCGTGTATACGATCTACTGGGGCGACGCGCGCGGCGTCGGCCGGGGGCTGTGGAGCACCTCGATGGCGCAGAGCTATCTCACGCTCCTCACCGGCCAGACGGGCGGCGAGTCGTGGTTTGAAGGGCTCTCGAACCCGGTTTCGCTCCAGCCGTTTCTCAAGGACCTGAACGCGCGGCTGTGCGAGCAGTACCGGGTGACGTTCGCAACGTCCGGGAAGGCCGGACTGAAACCGGTGCGCGTCACCACGGAAGTGCCGGGCGTGAAGCTGGTGGCGCCTCGAAAGGCGTAGATAGCGGCGGGTTTCAGCGGCGTGGGGCAGCGCCGTGCGCTCCGGCCGCGCAAAGCATCCGGCCAGCCGCCGGCGCTACATCTGTGGTTGGCGGGCGAACTGGTAGATTGTTGTAGGAATCTGTCATGGAAGCCGCTACCCATCGCCCCACGTGGAAGACCCTGCTGGCATTCGCGACCATCTATTTCGTATGGGGATCCACATTTCTCGCCATTCGTGTTGGCGTCCACGAAGTTCCGCCGTTCCTCCTGGCGGCGATGCGTTTCCTGGTTGCCGGACTCGTCCTTTATGGCTGGATGATCGCGCGCGGCGAGCGCTCACCCACCGCGCGTCAATGGACCTCGGCGTCCTTACTCGCCATCCTGATCTTCGTCCTCGACTACGGCCTGTTGTTCTGGGCGGAGCAGCGTGTGCCTTCGGGCATTGCCGCGGTCATGATGGCCACCATCCCCGTGTTTATGGCGCTGTCGGAAATCGTTATCCTGCGGACGCAGCGGCTCACCGTCCGCCTGGCCCTCGCGCTGCTGGTCGGAATTGGTGGAGTGGCCGTGCTGATGAGCCGCTCGTTGCACCTCGGCGGGGCGCCCATCGACAGGGCGGGCGCCATGGCGCTGATCGTCGCAGCGATGAGCTGGTCGGTATCGTCGGCGCTTACGCGCAAGCTGCCCCTGCCGCCTTCCAAAGTCATGAGCTCGGGAGCGCAGATGCTGGCCGGTGGAGTGTTTCTGGCTCTCACGGCAGCCGCGCTGGGCGAGTTTCGCGATTTTCATCCGTGGACCGTCTCGCGCGCCGCGTGGCTCTCGCTGCTCTACCTGATTGTTGCCGGCTCAATCGTCGCATTTACCGCCTATGTGTGGCTGATTCATCATGAATCGCCGACAAAAGTCGGGACCTACGCGTACGTGAATCCGGTTGTGGCCGTACTGATTGGATATTTCCTGGGCGGCGAAGCGCTGGGCCCGCGAACGATTCTGGGAACTGCGTTTGTTTTAATCAGCGTGGTGGTGATCACCACGACGCGGGCGAAGAAGCGGTAGCGACGCTCGGACCGTGCGGTTCCGAGTGCGGACGAATCCCGACCCCTGTGCCGCGATAACCGATAGTTGACCCGGTACGGATATTTACCGTACCCGCCCGGCCCGGGTCCCGTCTTGCGGGAAGCGGGTATCCGATACATTTGACAGTCACAAATGTCTTATAAAATGTAATGGTGGCCTCTGGATCGCAGAATCTCCGCGTGGACGATGACGGCCTGGCGACTCCCGAAGTCGGCGGCTGGGCGGAGACGAAGTATCGCCTTTTGGCCCTGTACGACCAGTTGTTCTCGACCGGCATGAAGAACAAGTGGGATCAGCGAGTCTATCTCGATTTGTATGCCGGGGCCGGGTACAGCCGCATTCAGGGAACCAGCAGATTCCTGAAGGCCTCTCCCCTCATCGCACTGACGGTTACTCACCCTTTTGACAAGTACATCTTCTGCGAGGAACGCCAAGACCTCTTGGACGCCCTTGAGGCTCGTGTGGAGCGGATCGGGCCTCAAGCCAATGTGAAGTGCATCCCCGGGAACTGCGACGCCGAAATCGAGAGGATTTACGAACAGATACCGAAGGGGTCATCCACGAACAAGGTGTTGAGCCTTTGTCTTGTGGACCCGTTCGACTTCGGGCTCAAGTTCGAGACCTTGCGCAGGCTTTCCACTGTCCTCATGGATTTCGTCGTCCTGCTCGCCATCGGCATGGATGCGAATCGTAATTATGAGCATTACGTTGATGGCGATTCCACGAAGATCGATGAGGCGCTTGGCAATAGGGAATGGCGGGACCGCTGGAAGGCTGTCGGTATCAGGAGGAGCGACTTCAGGCCGTTCCTCGCGAGCGAGTTCTGCAGAAGCATGGAATCCCTCCGTTACCTCAAGAAGCCCCTGGATCGCATGAAGCTGGTCCGGTCCGTGGAGAAAAACTTGCCACTTTACTACCTTGCGCTGTTCTCTCGGAGTGAGAGGGCCTTCGATTTCTGGGACGATGTGCTGAAGTACAGCACCGATCAAAAGGACCTTTGGGATTGAACTTCAATGTCGCTGCTCTCAAAAATCGAGTGGACGGACGCTACATGGAACCCGGTTCGCGGCTGCACGAAGATCAGTCCCGGTTGCAAGCATTGCTACGCGGAAAGGTTCGCCGAGCGTTTCCGCGGAGTGAAGGGACATCCCTTCGAGCAGGGCTTCGATCTGCGTCTCGCGCCGAAGAAGCTTGGCGAACCCCTGCGCTGGAGCGAGCCAAAGATGATATTCGTCAACTCGATGAGCGATCTGTTCCACGAAGGCGTGCCGCTTGCGTATATCGAGAAGGTGGCTGCGACGATGCGGCTCGCGAACTGGCACACCTATCAAGTACTCACGAAGCGCTCCGAGCGCCTGCGGGAATTGCTTTGCGGGCCGCTTCGGACAGCCGCAAATGACGCTTATATATGGTGGGGTGTGTCAGTCGAGGACCGCAAGCATGGTCTACCACGAATCGCCGACCTTCAAGCAACGCCTGCTGCAGTTCGTTTCCTCTCCGTGGAGCCGCTTCTGGAAGACGTCGGAAAGCTGCCGCTGGATGGCATCTCCTGGGTCATTGTCGGCGGTGAAAGCGGACCCGGCGCGCGGCCGATGAAAGAGGAGTGGGTTCTCTCCATTCGCGAACAGTGCCTAGCTGCCAACGTTCCATTCTTCTTCAAACAGTGGGGCGGCGTGCGCAAGAAGGCCGCAGGCAGGACGCTTCGGGGCCGGACTCACGATGGCTTTCCCGTGCGAGTGCAGAACCCGACGTTGCCGGCACTGCTGCGCCTCAAACACGCACTCGAAATCGAAAACGCTGCGCTCGTGCAGTTGGTCTAAGTGATCGGCGGCTTTCCATACTTCTCGAATAGCAGAGCGTTTCGTTCATGGGCCAGACTGGATTGCCATTCTTGAAGGGGCTTCAATCAACGCCACAGCGCTCTGGCTTAAGCCATTCGTCTGCCTCGGCGGCCGGAGCAAGGTGGGCAGGCGCAAGTCACTTTCAAGTCACACCGAATCACTCAGTTTCCTTGAGGCGGAGAGATAGATACTGGGAAACGCGCCAGAAGTGATCCCCCAGTCCCAACAATCTCCCCAACCCCCTCAACAACATACACCCCACCCCCGCCCAACCCGTGCCAACCTCAAATCGCAAGCTGGCCAGCTTGAACGTTGACGCATCGCCCTCAAAGCGGTGCGAGTTGGTGTTTCCGTGCGAACCGGCGGAGGTGGTGACGGGGCGTTCCCCCGAAACTGCGCCGTTCGTCGTCGCTATAGCCGCTGGATCGAAACGAGAGGCGGCCGAAGGATACGATGCCGGCATCCACATTCTCTTTGAAAGGCAGCGAGTCACAGCGGGCGGATTCTCGAAGGCCAGACTAATATACCGGGCGCCGGACTACGGTACGCGGCTGATGCCCCGGTTGAAAATGGATCCCCTCCCGACCCTCCCGCTACGTTGCCGGATTCATGCACCGGCCGGGCGCCCGCAAGGGTGTCCGGCCCCTCAACGCAAGCCTCACCCGTGGCACAACTCCGCCTGTGGCGCAACTCTGCCCGCACGCCTCCCTCCCGCCGTTCTAGAATACAAAGAGCCTCCCCCCGCAAGGAATCATGAATCCTGACAAGCCATTCGTCCATCTCCATTGCCACACCGATTACTCGCTGCTGGACGGCGCCTGCGAGATCACCCAGCTCATGGATCTGGCCGTCGAGCAGCGCATGCCCGCCGTGGCCATGACCGACCACGGCAACCTGTTCGGCGCGGTGGAGTTCTACAACAAGGCGCGCGAAACCGGCGTGCACCCGGTGATCGGCTGCGAGGTTTACGTCTCCCAGCAGGGCCGCCGCAGCCGCAGCGAATCGGACCACTACAACCACCTCGTCCTGCTCTGCGAAAACCAGGAAGGCTACCGCAATCTCATCCGCCTGGTCTCCACCGGCTTCCTCGAAGGCTTCTACTACAAGCCGCGCATCGACAAGGATCTGCTCGCCGAGCACTCCAGGGGGCTCATCTGCATGTCCGCCTGCCTGCGCGGGGACGTGAACGAAACCATCCTGGCCGACCGTTACGAAGAGGCCCGCCGCCTCGCCTACGAATATCAGGATCTGTTCGGCCGCGGCAATTTCTTCCTCGAGATTCAGAACCACGGCCTCGACAAAGACCGGCTGGTGGTCCCCGGTCTGCGCCGCCTGGCCGCCGACACCGGCATCCCCATGGTGGCCACCAACGACGCCCACTACATGCGCCGCACGGATGCCCGCCCGCACGAAATCCTGCTCTGCGTCCAGACCGGCAAGACCATGAAGGACCCGCAGCGCATGCGCTTCGACGTCCCCGAGTTCTACCTCAAAAGCCGCGCCGAGATGCTCGCGCTGTTTGGCGACATGGAGGACGCGCTCGACCGCACCTGGGACATCGCCCAGCGCTGCCAGGTAAAGCTCGAAAAGGTCCAGGAGCCGTTCCCCCGGTTCGACGTTCCCGAAGGCCACTCCACCGATACGTGGTTCGAGTACGTGGCGCGCCAGGGCTTCGAGCGGCGGCGCCCGCGTCTGGAGGCCATGCGCGCTGCGGGCGCGCTGAAGTGCGATCTCGCCGAATATGCCGAGCGCCTCGATCGCGAAATTCGCATGATCCAGCAGATGAAATTCTCCGGCTATTTCCTCATCGTCTGGGATTTCATCCGCTTCGCCAAATCCAGCGGCATTCCGGTGGGGCCGGGCCGTGGCTCCGCGGCTGGCAGCCTGGTCAGCTACTCCATGGAAATCACCGATATCGATCCTCTGCAGTACGGGCTCCTGTTCGAGCGCTTCCTGAATCCGGAGCGCATCAGCATGCCCGATATCGACATCGATTTTCACACCCGCCGCCGCGGCGAGGTGATCCAGTACGTCACCGAAAAGTACGGGCGCGAGCAGGTGGCGCAGATCATCACCTTCGGCACGCTGGGCGCGCGCCAGGCCATCAAGGACGTGGGCCGCGCGTTGGACATGACCTTCGGCGAGGTGGATCGCGTCACCAAACTGGTCCCCAATCAGCTCAACATCAAGTTGAAGGAAGCCATCGCCCAGGAGCCCGGCTTCGCCGAGGCGGCCAGAAAGGACGCGCGCGTCGAAGAGGTGCTGGACGTGGCCCAGACGCTGGAGGGCATGGCGCGCAACTGCTCCGTGCACGCCGCCGGCGTGGTCATCTCGCCGCTGCCGCTGAAGGATCTGGTTCCCCTCTATAAAACAAACAAGGACGAAGTTGTCACCCAGTACGACATGGTGGGCCTCGAGAAGCTCGGCCTGCTCAAGATGGATTTCCTCGGCCTCACCACGCTGGACATCGTCCAGGACGCGCTCGCCCTCATCCAGAAGCATCGCGGCGACACGGTTTCCGTCGACGATCTGCCGCTTGACGACGCGGCCACCTACGCCATCTTCTCGAAGGGCTTCACCAGCGGCGTCTTCCAGTTTGAATCGCGCGGCATGCGCGACATCCTGCGCAAGTCGCAACCCTCGCGGCTGGAGGACCTCTGCGCGCTCAACGCCCTCTACCGCCCCGGCCCGCTTCAGGGCGGCATGGTGGACGATTTCATCGAGCGCAAGCACGGCCGACGCCAGGTGGTTTACGATTTTCCCCAGTTGAAGGAAATCCTGGAGGAGACCTACGGCGTCATCGTCTACCAGGAACAGGTGATGCAGATCGCCAACAAACTGGCCGGCTATTCGCTCGGCGAAGCGGACATGCTGCGCCGCGCCATGGGCAAAAAGGACGCCAGGGAAATGGCCGCGCACCGCGACCGCTTCGCCCGCGGCGCGAAGGAACGCGGTTTTCACGAGAAGAAAGCCGGCCACATCTTCGACCTCATGGAGGAGTTCGCCGGATACGGCTTCAATAAGTCGCACTCGGCCGCCTACGCGTTCATCGCCTACGTCACCGCGTACCTGAAAGCGCATTACCCGGTGGAGTTCATGTCCGCGCTGCTGACCTCGGAAACCGGGAACACGGCGAAGGTGGTGAAGTACATCAACGAGTGCCGCGAAATGGGCATCGCCGTCCTGCCGCCGGACATCAATTCAAGCGACAGCAACTTCACGCCGGTGGTGAGCGCCGCCGAGGGTAAGGCCATTCGGTTTGGGTTGTCGGCCATCAAAAACGTCGGCGGCACGGCAGTCGAGTCCATTATCAGGGCGCGCACGGAGGGCGGCCCATTCCGCACCATTTTCGATTTCGGCGAGCGCGTGGACCTTACCTCGGTCAACCGCCGCATCATTGAAAGTCTGATTAAGGCCGGCGCCGCGGATTCGCTCGAAGGCAACCGCGCCCAGTGGTGGGCCATGATCGATCCGGCCATGGAAGCCGGACAGCGCGCCATGCGCGACCGCCAGAGCGGTCAGGGCGGCCTGTTCGAAATGGCTTTCGAAGAGCCCACTCACCGCGAGCAGCCGCTGCCCGCGCTGCCCGACTGGACCGCCGAAGCCAAGCTGGCCGGCGAAAAGGAAGTGCTCGGCATCTACGTGAGCGGCCACCCGCTGGACGCCTTCGCCGCCAAAATCGCCGAGCTGAGCGATCACAGCACCGACGACCTCGAAGGCCTCGCCAAAGGGACCGAGGTGCGGCTGTGCGGCGTTCTCACCGGCATCCAGCGCAAGCGCAACAAGGACCAGAAGCTGTGGGCGGCGATGCAGTTGGAGGACCGTGCCGGCAGCATCGAGGCCATGGTCTTCACCACGCAGTACGACAACCTGCTGGCCAACCTGATCGAGGACAAGCCGGTGTTCGTGCGCGCGGCGGTACTGCCGGAAGACAACGCCCCGCCCAAGCTTTCCATCCAGAACATAACGCCGCTGGAGGTGGCGCGCCAGGATCTGCCCACGCTAATCTCCATCCGCATTCCCATCGGCGGCAACGGGAATGACCGCGCGGCGGCCCTCACCGAGCTGTTCGCGCGCAAACGCGGCGACACGGAAGTGCGCCTGCGCCTCGAAAAGCCCCGCGATTTCTCGGTAATTCTGGACGTTTCCACGCGCGTCCGCCCCGACAAGGAATTCAAAGCCGAGGTGGAGCGCATCTGCGGCCCGGAGGCGCTGGAAATCCTGGCGAGTTAAGGAGCTTATGACCGGACACCCGTCAATCAAGCAACTGATGGCCGAGCAGGGAACCGGTCCGATCACCGACGTCGCGGCGCTTCACGGAGATTTTTCGCGGCTCTTCACGAGTGGCGCGGCCACAAGCGCCCTGCCCCGCCACATGAGTGAACCCGGTGGGATTGCTGATCAGTCGCCTGATTCTGGCCGGTTTCGGATGAAATTGTCCATGAAGCCGATAAGGCCGTCCAATTTGTCCGTGATCTCGGACAGGCGTTCGTCGATGTGATTCATGCGACGTTCGTGGGAGGCGAGGCCATCGGCTTGCTGCTTCTGGACCGCGGCCTGCTGCGCCTGGACCGCCGCCATCCTGGCTTCAATCTCGCCAACCACCACCAACGTATCGTGAATCTTCCGAATTTCAGCCTCGAAGTCCATAGCACCTGTTATTCTACCGCAGCCCCGCCGCGAGACCGCGTTTTCTTGCGGGCTCTCAGCGTGGCCATCGTTTCGCGCTTCAACGCAGTCCAGTACTCAGCATAGACCGGTATCCGTCGCGCCGCTCCCTGGCGTGGCGTCCCTGCCGTTCCACCGTTTCGTTCATCGAGGTCATGCCCATGCTAACCGCTCGAGCGCCGGCCCTCTGATCCGGATCTACTCTGAGGCCGCAAGCCCCTGGCCAAACAAACCTCGATACAATTGTCCTAGCCGTTTGCCAAACGTGTCGTATGCAAAACTACGGCGGAATCGCGATCAGAAGCAAGCGCCATGAGATCGCTCCGTTTGTGGCGACCGTCGCTGCAAGAGCCGATGCTGAGAAGTTGGCTCTCGGATTCATGCCGGAAAGCGTGTACGAGGAAGCGGCACTTCAGGGAAAACTGTGGGTCGCGACGACCACCGACGCCGCGCAACCAGCGTATCTGGGACACCTCCTCTTTGGAGGCGTGTTTCCGGTCTTTCGGGTCTTTCAGATCTTCGTCGATAACGACGCTCGTCGGAGTGGTGTCGGAACCGCTTTGATTTCCGAACTCGTGAGACAAGCCGAGTCGTTGAACTACCTGACGATCACCGCTAGGGTGGCAGACGATCTCGAAGCCAACGCCTTCTGGCAAAAACATGCGTTCAATGTAATCCGGTGTGTTCCAGGCGGGAGCAGCCGCCAACGGACGATCTGCCTACGCGAGCGACGGCTGAACACGCCGACGCTGTTTGACGAGAGTTTCGTAACCGAGCCGGATCACGACTTACGCTTAGCCGAAAAGCTGAACCCACGGAGTCTGACCTACTCCATGGATGTCAATGTAGTTCTGGATTTGATCCGCAATCGTGATCGAGCGGCTGCGGTCCGTAGAGTCGTCGCGGCGGGAATGACAAATGTCCTGCAACTTTATGTCGCACCGGAATTTACGGTAGAGTTGCAGAGATCAGTCGCCGCCGGAGAAGAGGACCCATTACTAACGTTTGCTGCAGCTCTCCCTCAGTTTCCGGCTCCTGCTGCTGATGTGGTGAGCCGGTTGAGGTTGGAGTTGGCCGGATTGATTTTCCCAGCGAGGGCGAAGCAGGGTAAATTAAGGCCTCGCGATGAATCTGATTTGCGCCATCTCGCCGCCGCGATACATCACAAAGCGGCGGGGTTCATAACCAGCGAGAACGCGCTGCTGAAGAAGCGTTGGATCTTGCAGGAACGCTTCGGCCTAGATGTCGTCGGTGTCGCCGAATTGGCCGAATTCGTGACGCCAACACAATGGACGGAACACGAACACCGCATTACGCACAGTCCCACAAAACAGGACCTCATAGTACGCGAAATGAGCGAACGGGAGCGCGGTCAGGTTGAAGCATTCTTGTTGCGCCTCGCGCTTCCGGCTGAGGTTCTTAACAATGCGCTTGCGCCGGGCCACAAGGACTCGCCTCGTCGACGTCTCGTCGTTGCTGTAACCGCTGATATAGTGGCATTCGCGTCGTGGGATGCGCCACAACGTCTCTTTCCGGATCTTGACTCATACCTCTTCGTTAACGAGCGTCACTCAACCGCCGAGTCTTCCATTGAACTCGCTCTTTACCTCTTGATGCGCGATTCTTGTCGGTTAGCTCCAGCCGTCGTCCGGCTCTATCTGAACGCTCACCCCGGTGGTCTGGCCAGCCGTTTGGCCGGAGAGTCCGGTTTCCGCGGCCCGGATGGACGACACACGATTTGGCGCAAAGTCTGTTTAGGGCGAATTGTCGATGTCACCGGGTGGAACGAAACCGCCCGTCAACTGGCCCAGGCTGCTGATCTGACGCTTCCTTCAGTGCCCCCGACCTATAGAGGCCCAGATACATCAATTGCAATAGCGGGGCCAGACGGCAAGTCTCTAACGGTCACGCTACACGAGTTTGAAAATCTGATCGGTCCTGCGCTCCTGCTTTTCCCTCAGCGCTGCGGCACCGTTGTCCCAATCAGGGCTACGTTCGCAGACCAACTGCTTGATCCAGCGCCGCAAGGCGGACTGTTCCCACGATACGAAGCTTCTCTGTTGCCACGACGCACGTACTTCAGCCATCCGAGAACCCTGCCTGCCCTTCTTCCGGGGACGATCCTCTTCTTCTACGAATCTAGGAAGCATGGAGGGCGCGGCGCGGTCATAGCGTGCGCCCGCTCGGTTGCAAACAGCAGCAGTCTCGCGGGTGACGTGGAGCAGTCCGCCGCCCGCCGCGACGTGATCGAGGCCGAGACCATCCAGCGCTTCGGCGGCGGCGGAAGAACATGTGTTACCACCTTTGACACGATCTTCCGCTTCGCAAAACCCGTGCCATTTGCACGCCTGCGCTTGCTTCGATGCGCTGACGCCAGCAATCTGGTTACCTCGCGACCGATCCGGTACGACCAACTCTTAATGCTCATTCAGGAAGGCGAACCTCATGTGTGACGGCTGTACTGATATCCTGATCTCACTTGAACCGCACCACAGCGAGAATGTGCTTTCGGGCCGGAAGACCGTTGAGGTCCGCAGACGACGCGTCAGCGTCGCACCTGGCACTCGCATTTGGATTTACACTAAACGACCGCGAGCGCGAGTTGATGCTTTCGCAATCGTTGATTCTGTTCACCAGGGATCGCAGGACGAGTTATGGACGATGTTCGGATCAAAGCTTGCCTTGAGCCGTTCGAGTTATGACCGGTACATGTCAGGCTGCCGCACGGGATGCGCTATTGTGCTAAAGTCGGTTTCACGTCTCGAAAGAGCGATACCTCTTGACGATGTACGTGCCTCGCTTACCGGGTTTCATCCACCTCAGTTCTTCAAAAGGCTCTACCCAGAAGGTAGGGAGCTCGCAGTTTTCAGAGAGCTGGGGTATGCCTGAGTTACCATACCGGGAAGCCTACCGCTCCAGCGCCGCCACCGCCGCCTTCACCTGAGGATCGCTCTGCGCCTCCACTTCGTCGCCCTTGGCCACGCCGAAGGCCTGATTGTAGATCTCGGTGCGCAGACGCGCCTGGATCCAGTCGCGCTCGTGCAGCCACTCGGCCACCGCCGGCTGAATGCCTCTCTCCGACGCGTACAACTGAAAATCGTCCAGAATGGCGCCGGTCACTTCAAACGGGTCGGTCAGCTTATGTTTCTGGGTGTAGTCGGTGGCGAACGAGGTCAGCGCTCCACTGGCCTCCAGCGCCACCCTCAGCCGGTTCTGTTCTTCCGGCGCCACCACCACGTCCGGTTGAATGCCGCCGCCGCCGGGCACCTTTCGTCCGGCGTCGGTGGAGTACTCGCGGTGCGCGGCGATGTCGCCGAGTTGCCCTTCCCGCAGGGGCCGCTGAATGGAACGGCCGCTGGGCGTGTAGTAGAACGCGGTGGTCAGCGCCATGGCGGTGTTGCCCGAAAGCGGCAGGACGCTCTGCACCAGGCCCTTGCCATAGGTGGGCACGCCGACGATAGTAGCGCGGTCGTGATCCTGCAAAGCGCCGGTGACGATTTCGGCGGCGCTCGCGGTCTTCTCGTTCACCAGCACGGCCAGCGGAAAACTGTACGGGTCGGCGTTCTTCGGCACGTCCACTTCGTCGTTGCCCTGCACGGAGCGGCCATGCGCTGTCAGTATCCGCTGGCCCGGTTTGAGAAAATAGCTGGCCGTTTGCATGGCCGTTTGCACCACGCCGCCGGTGTTGTTGCGCAGATCCAGCACCAGCCCCTTCAGGTTGCCGCCGCCGAGTTTTTCGATGGCGTCCTTCAGCAGCTTCGCGGTCTTCGGATCGAAGCTGGCCACGCGAACATACCCGATGCCCGGCTTGAGCAGGAAGACGCGGTCGACGCTGGGAGCGTCGATCAATTCGGGATTCAGGGTGAACTTCAGCGGCCGCACGCTGCCTGGCCGGCGCACCAGAAGCTCCGCCTGCTTTTGATGAGATTCGCCCAGAAATTGCACCAGTTGATCGAAATTGAGCGCCGCCAGCGGAACATTATTGATGGCCACGATCTCGTCTCCGGGCGACAAACCCGCCCGCGCCGACGGCGTACCCGGCATCGCCTGCAGTACGATGACGCGCCCGGGCAGCACGGAGACGATGCTGCCGAATCCCTTCGATTCGGACCGCTCCATGGTCTTGAGCTGCTCGAACTGGTCCGGATCGAAGAACACCGAATGCGGGTCCAGCTCGCGCAGCATGGAAGGAATGGCGCCGCCGTACACCGCGCGCTCGCTGTCGATGGGGTCGGCCGCACGGCTCTCCACCGTGGCCAGCACTTCGGTGAAGCGCCGCAGCGACGATTCGACGTCGGCATCCGCGGCCGCGGGCGCGGGCGCCGCGCACAGGAACAGAAGAGGCAGGAGCATGCGGTTACCGCGAGTAGCGGAGCCCCTCTCGCGTCCGCTGCCGCTCCAGCGCCAGTTCAATGAGCCGGTCCAGCAGCTTCGGCATGGGCAAACCGCAATGCGCCCACATTTTCGGATACATGCTGATGGAGGTGAAACCGGGAACGGTGTTAATCTCGTTGATAAATAGTTTCCCGGTGTCCTGTTCCAGCAAAAAGTCCACGCGGGCCATGCCCTCGCAACCCAAAGTGCGATAACACTCCACGGCCAGGCGGCGCAGTTCGGCCGTCCGGGGCGCATCCAGATCGGCCGGCAGCACGGTTTCCGCCTCGTCCAGCAGATACTTGTCCTCGTAGTCGTAGAATTCGCGCGAGGGCAGGATCTCGCACGGCATGGCCGCTTCGGGGTGCTGATTGCCGAGTACGGCGCATTCGAATTCGCGGCCGTCAATGCCCCGCTCCACAATGATTTTCGCGTCGAATTGCGCCGCCAGCCGTAACGATTCGCGCAGGTCGGATTTATCGTGCGCTTTGGAAATCCCCACCGACGAGCCCAGATTCGCGGGCTTCACGAACACCGGGAACGGCAGCGCGTCGCAGGCCGGCAACGCGCCCTCGATCTGGTCGCGCCAGACCACCGCGTACTCCACCACCGGCAACCCGCGCTGCAGGCACAGCCGCTTGGTCACGTCCTTGTCCATGGACACCGCCGAGCCCAGCACCCCGGCGCCTACATACGCGAGGCCGGCCATCTCCAGCAGGCCCTGCAGCGTGCCGTCCTCCCCGAAGGTACCGTGCAGCATGGGGATCACCACGTCGATGCCGGCGTTGCCCCCCGGCTCCGGCATAATGGCGCGCGGAGACCAGCGCCCTTCCTTCGAGATTTCGTACTCGGCCACCTCGTACTTGTCGCGGTCGAGCGCCTCGATCACCGCGCGCGCCGAGCGCAGCGATACTTCGTGTTCGCCGCTGCGCCCGCCGTACAGAACGGCCACGCGCAGTTTCATAAGATCCGATTTCCCAGTGCGGACATAATCAGTTCGACGGCCAGAACGGCCGTTCGGTTTACCTCGTCAATCACCGGATTCACTTCCACCACGTCCAAAGAGCACATCATCCCGCTGTCGCACAGCGTCTCCATCGCCAGATGGGCCTCACGCCACGTCAGCCCGCCCTTTACCGGCGTGCCCACCCCGGGCGCCTCCTTTGGATCGACGACGTCCATATCGAAAGAGACGTGGAACGCGGCGGTTCCGGCCGACGCGATGTGGATAACCTCCTCCATGACGTTGCGCAGCCCGCGTTCGTCGATATCGCGCATGGTGAAGGCGCGCACGCCGGACTGCCGGACGTGATCGCGTTCCCGCTGATCCACCGAGCGAATGCCCACCAGCGCGACGTTGTGCGGGTCCACCTGCGGCGCGTGACCGCCGATGTGGGTCAGTTCCCGCGGGCCGATGCCGATCGCGCACGCCAGCGGCATGCCGTGTACGTTGCCGCTGGGCGAGGTGTCCGGCGTGTTCATATCGGCGTGCGCGTCTACCCAGATGAGACCGATTTTCTGTTCTTTTTTCCGGAAATACGCGGATACACCGGACACCGTTCCGACGGCCACCGAGTGATCTCCGCCAAGAATGATGGGCGCGCGGCCCGCCTCCATGGCCCCCGCCACCATGCCCGCCAGCGCCGTGCAGGTCTCGGCGATCTGCGGCAGGTATTTCGCGTGTGCCGGCCCCTCGGGGAACATCTCCGCCTGCGCCGCCGGCGCGTTGCCGAGGTCCACCACGTCGTAGCCGAGCGAGGCCACGCGCCCGAACACGTTGGCGACGCGCACCGCCGACGGGCCCATGTCCACGCCGCGCCGGCCCGAGCCGAGGTCCAGCGGCGCTCCGATAATGGCTATGGGAGAATGTCGCATAGGCTTAATCCGGGGCTAATAATTGGCCGCAGATGAGTACAGATAAACACGGATTTCCGGCAGAACGCGGCTGGCGCCGCGTGTCCATCCTTGTTTATCTGTGTTAATCGGTGGCCGATAATCGCGTTCACGGCCGGGTCCTGTACAGCATGCGCGGGAACGGGATGGTCTCGCGAATATGCTCCAGCCCGCAGATCCACGCCACCACGCGCTCCACGCCCATGCCAAAGCCGCCGTGGGGAACGGATCCGAACTTGCGCAGATCCAGATACCACTCGAACGCCTCGCGCGGAAGCTTGTGCTCTTCCAGCCGCTTCAGCAGCAGATCGAGATCGTGAATGCGCTGCCCGCCGCCGATGATCTCGCCGTACCCCTCCGGCGCCAGCACGTCCACCCCCAGCGCGACTTCAGGGCGCTCCGGATCGGGCTGGAAGTAGAAGGCCTTCACCTGCGACGGGTAGCGGTCCACCATGAGCGGCCGGTCGTAATCCTCGCTGATCATGGTTTCGTCGGCGCCGCCGAAATCGCCGCCCCACTGGATCTCGCTGCCCTTCTCCCGCAGCCGCTTCACGGCGTCGTCGTAGGTAATTCGCGGAAATGGCGCGCGAATATTCTCTAATTTACTGACATCGCGCTCCAGCGCCTGCAAATCGGCCAGGCGCGTTTCCAGCACCCGTTGCACCACGTGCACCACCAGCCCCTCGGCCGCCTCCTTCACGTCCTCCAGCGTCGCGTAGGCCATTTCCGGCTCTACCATCCAAAACTCGGTCAGGTGGCGCCGCGTCTTCGATTTCTCCGCGCGGAACGTGGGGCCGAAGCAATACACTTTGCCGAAGGCCATGGCGTCCGCCTCGTTGTAAAGCTGGCCGGACTGCGTCAGGTACACCTTCTCTTCGTCGAAGTAGTTCACCTCGAACAGCGTGGTGGTTCCCTCGCACGCCGACGGCGTGAAGATGGGCGTGTCCACCAGCGTGAACCCGTTGTCGTCGAAATAATCGCGGATGGCCTTGATAATAGCGTGGCGCACGCGGATGATGGCGTTCTGCCGCCGGCTGCGCAGCCAGAGGTGGCGGTGGTCCATCAGGAAGTCGGTGCCGTGGTCCTTGGGGGTGATCGGGTACGGGTCCGCTTCGGGCACCCGCTGCAGAATCTCCGCGCTCTCCACGTCCATCTCGTAACCGCCCGGAGCGCGCTGCTCCGCGCGCAGCTTCCCGGTGGCGATCAGCGACGATTCCTGGGTGAGGTTCTTCAGCGCCTCGAAGGTTTCCTCGGGCAGGTTGTTCTTCACCGCGACGCACTGCAGAATGCCCGTGCCGTCCCGCAGCAGCGGAAAGCAGATCTTGCCGGACCGGCGAAGATTGTACAGCCATCCACAAATGCGCACCGTTTCGCCGGCGTGCTTTCCCGCATCGGCGATGGCGATTCTGGTTGTGGTATCAGACATTACAGGCTCTCGAGTCTCTCGAAAATCTCTTTCGCTTTGTCGAATGGGTGCGGACCGAACGCGGGTACTTCCTTCAGCTCCAGCAGCAGCGGATACTGCTCGGGCCGGCTGCGCAGCAGGTCCACCGCCTTCTTCCAGTTTATGGTGCCGCCCTCGGAGAGAAATGGAAACAGGTGCTGGTCGGCCTTGCCGTCGTTGTCGTGCAGGTGGGTGGAGCGGATGCGGCTCTCCATGATGCGCCAGGCGGTCTCCACGCCCTCGTTCATGTTGGCGTGCCCAAGGTCGAAGCAGAAGCCCAGCGTCAGATGCGTCTGCGCCAGAAAATCCACCAGCCGCTGCGCGCTGGACAGAGCATTGGGGATGTTTTCGAGCAGGATCTCCACGCCCCGCTGGCGCGCGAAACTGCTCAGCTCGTCCAGCGCGTTGAAGGCGGCCTCCACCTTGTGCTCGCTGTATTCTTCTCCGCCCACGCCGATATGCTGCACCATGTAGCGAAACGGAATGGACTCGGCCACCTCCAGCGCGCGCTTGATTTCATCCACCATGGTGATGCGTTTCGCTTTGGTGACCTCGGTGATGGTGATCACCGCGTGCGGACCGGAGCGCCCCCACACGTCGTCCGTGTACATGGGCGCGTGGAGGGAGTGAAGCTGCATCCCGGAATCGCGAAACCAGGCCGCCACCTCGCCGGTCTGCGCGCGGTTGTTGTAGTCGAAATGCTGCTTGGCGCAGAAGATCTCCACCGCGGAGATCCCGGCATCCTGGATGCGGTCCAGCCACACCGTGCTCAGGCGGTGATTGGCGAAAAGGTGCGTGGACAATACGTGGTTCATGTCGTTGTCACGGGGTTAGCGGGGCCGAAAACTCAATTCTACCTGTTCGTGAGGGTGGCCGGCCCGGCCCCGGCCTTCTGCCGGAGCTAACGCGGCTGGCGGCGCGTGCCCGCGGTCACTGTGATGGAACCGTCGTCGTGATAATCGACGAAATACTTTTCGCCCCGATCGGCCGCGTACAGCCCGCGGAGCCGGCCGGTGGGCAGATCCCACACGCAGTCGATGCCGCGCTGGCGATTCATCAGCCTCAAGTAGCTGCAGGGACCCACAAGGAACAACCACGGCCTGGTATCGCGGCGGTGGTTCACATACACGTGCGTTCCCGGTCCCAGCGGCGGAAGCTGCGCATCCACGTCGCGGGCTGTACGCAGGCAGGTGCGCCGAAACGCGAGGGTCAAATTCACCCTGTCCCGAAAATATGCCCTTCGCCGGAACGCAACGCACCACGAAAAGCAGGCGAGGGCGATACAGACCGCAACCACCCAACGCAGCCGCTCCCGCTTCCCCAGACTCGCGAGAGCTTCTCCCGCTAACAGGCACAGGACCAGAATCAGGAACAGTTGCGGCGCGTACGCGTAGAATGGCCACCGCTGGTTCGGCATCAGGCAAACTGGCTGGAGGGTGAGCACGAACGCGCAAACGCCAAACGCAATACCGGCGCGGCGGCGAAAAATAGCCCAGCACAGAAGGGCTGCCAGCAGCAGGGCCAGCAGAAGGGGCGGAAGCTGCCACCGGGATTCGTCGGCGCCGAAGACCAGCGCGGTGTACCAGGCGAGCGATTTCAGCGCCGTAGCGGCATGAAGGTCCATGTAGTAGGGATTGTCGGGCGTGATTGCGGTCCGATAACCAGGAAATAAAGAAAGATATCGGAGGCCGAAGGCCAACAGGATCAGATAATGCATCCAGAGACGCCGCGCCAGTGCGGCCAGCGCGCGTCCGAGGGGCAGGCGCGGGAGCCGGAGAGCGAGCAGCACGGTCAGCGGAAGAGGAGTGAAAATGGCGAACTCCTTGGTTCGAAGGGCCGCCAGGAACAGGACCGCGCTCAGCAGCCCGCGGCAAATGTCGCTGCACTGGCCCAGCTCAGGCGAATGGGCTGCGGTCCTTGCGGAGTCAGCCTCACGCCCAGGACGACTTTCGCCCCCCCGCTCCCAGAGCAGCGCAAGCGTGCTGGCGAGCAGAAAAAAGAGGCAAATTACGTCGAATGACGCGCCGATATACGTGGCCGTCTGGGCCGTGGTGGAGAGGCTGCCGAACAGCCCGACCCCGGCGATGGAAAGCGGAACGCTTACGCCGAGACGCCGGAAAAGCAAAAAGGCCAGACCGCAATTTCCAAAATGAATGGCGAGCAAACACGCTACTTGCCTGGTATAGTCAAATCGGAACAAATCGAAAAGAAGCCGTATGAAAGCCCATCCAAGCGGCCGATTGGCGTAGAACGAATCCGGGAAAAAGTGAAAGAACTGACGATACGACCCGGCAAGGAACAGCGTCTGGTTGTTGATCTCGTCGAAAACCGGAAACAGGCCGGGCCGGAGCGCCCAGCATACGTCCGCCCAGCAGAGCGCGAGGGCGAACAAGGCCAGCAGGAGTTCTACTGCCGCTCTGGTTCTGGCCGAAGGCATTGGGGAAGCCCTATTCTACGATGGCCCCGGGTGCGCGGCATCAGCCGGGTTCTTTCGGCGGAAGGCGCTAACGCGGCTTTCGCCGCGTATCCCTGGTACTGCACGTGCACTATGATTCGCGTCGCAATCATGGTTTTGCACACGCTTATGCCGAAATTGTTCCGCCCCGGCGTCTCCGGCCGACACATGGGGCGTGTCACCCTGCGGCGCTGCGCGCTTTCCCTCGCGTTGGCGAGTGGTCTTTTCGCCGCCGATTCCACAAATCCCGCTTTGGCGGTTCAAATAGCGAGCGAAGCCGCGCCGGCCGGCGGCTGGACGGAGGTTAAGGTTTTCCTGAGTACGCCGGCGCACATTGCCAGCGGCAGCATCTCAATGGATCTGGACCCGGCGGTATTCGGCGACATCGGAAGCGTGGCCGTCTTCAGCCCGTCCGGCGATGCCATGGGCTACGCCAACGTGACCCACCAGCATGTGGATGCGCATTTCTACTCGCCTTCCACGTGGCTGGGCGCGCTGCCGGACGTGCCTGTTTTTGCCGTGTGGGTTCCGGTTCTGGCCGGTGCGACGCCGGGCCAGAGGACAACGGTGACGCTGAACCCGTCGGGCTCTCAGTTGTTCGATCCGTTGGGCGATGAGTACGCGATGACTGTGCAACCGGGGACGTTTACCGTGGGCGGCACTCTGTCGGTTGAGGACACCGTTCCCGGAGGCGGAATTGTCACCGCGACTGCCCTGATCCCGAGCGCCCCGATCCGCATCGACGGCACGGGGTTCGATCGTGGGACCACGGTTTCGATTGACGGGGTGAGCGTTTCCTCTGTCGAGTTGGTCAGCCCGCAACAGGTGAACGTGACTCTCAACGCGCCCGCCGAACTCACTGGCAAGCACTTCCACATCGCCAACTCGGCCGGCGAACAAGTCGATTACTTCCCGGCGTTCCCCAGCGCCCCGAGCGCGCCACCGGCCGGCCTGGCGAACAACGCGCCGGGCGTTTACCCACTGGTTCCGCTGGCCAGTTGTACGAACGTTTACTCTCTGTCGTCGACCGGATTGGGAGCGCGCGTGCAACTCGCGCTGCTGAACCCGAATCCGCTTCCGGTGGATGTGGCATTCCTGGAGTATTTGTTTACGGATCCTGAACCCCATGGATCAAGTGTGTTGCAAACGATCACCATTCCGGCGGGCACGCTGTATTTCCTCGATACGGGTTCGCTGGGGCTCGCCTGGGAACAGAGCGAGCTGTTCGTGAGCGCGTCCGCACCGCTCCGCATGCTCGAATACGAGTATCCGTTTCCTCCCTGGTTCGATGCCACAATCGCGGACATTCCAACTGCGATAGCCAGCCCGCCACCGATAACGCTGCTTGCCGCCCCGGCGTTCGTTTCTTTGAACTGGCAACCGGGATCTCTGGCGCCGCCGGCGCAGACGCTCGCTATTCCCATGGGCTTTCAAGTGTCCATGCCCCCCGATCTGGCCAAATGGCTAAGCGTCGCCCCCATGCAAAGTGCGCTGGCGGGGACGCTGTCGATGGCGGTGATACCGGGAGCGTCGCTGAGTCCCGGGATGTACAACGGCACGTTCACGATTACGCCGGTGCTGAGCGGCCCGCTGGCCAGCCTGAGCGTGGAAGCGAGCACGATTGAGTTTTCGCTGACGGTATCCGCGGGGCCGCCGGGTAACGCCTCCGAATGGCCCCCCGCCATCAGCTTCTCCCTGGTGCAAGGAGCGCCGGCTGCGACGGGCACGCTGCCGCTTGCCGGCCCCGGCCCACCTGCCCCGTTCACAGCGAGCGCCAGCACGAGCACCGGCGGCAACTGGCTCTCGGTGACACCCTCCAGCGGTACGGCGCCCGCGACGCTTTCCGTGACGGCGAACCCGGCCGGACTTAGCCCAACGAACTATTTCGGTACGATCACCGTTCAGGGCTCCACCAACACGCTGTCGATTCCCGTGGGACTGTACGTCAGCCCCGCCACAGCGCCCCTCTACTCCGGTCCCCTGATTGTCTCGCCGCCTCTGCCCTTCACCGTTTACTCGGGGGTAACACAATCCCAGGAACTCGGGTGGATGCCGAATGTCCCGGCCACAGTCTCCGTGACCACGCAATCCGGTGGCAACTGGCTGACGGCCACCCTACAGCCGGGTGCGCAAGCCGAGCTTATGGCAAGCGCCGTGGGCCTCGCGCCTGGCACCTACCAGGCCACGGTGACGGTTGCTTCGGTGAACAACGGCACGGCGCAGAGTGTCGTGACACTCACGGTCGTTCCTCTTCCCGGACCGCCAACGCCGTTGAACGTGACACCGTCCAGAGTGTCGCTGAGCGATCAGGTGGGGAGCCAGACCCTGACGCTGGACTCGGGTGCGACGCCGGTCCCGTTCACGGTTCAGATTTCGACTCCGGGCGGTGACTTCGAGATACAGCTCGCGGTCCACGGAACCTTCGACGGCTACGGGAATGTGCTAACCCCGGCCACCGTAGTGGTGTCTGCCTATGCGCAAGAGCCGGGCACCCACGCTGGCAGCATCGTGATAGCCTCACCCACCGGCTCCGTTACCGTGCCCGTGACGCTGACTACAGCCGGGACGGCGAATCCGGGGCCGGGCATAGCCGCGGCCTGGGCGCCGGTCATGGCCACCGTCGCCAGCGCGGCGGACCACACCTCCGGCGGACTTTCGCCCGGTGAAATCGCCATGGTTCTGGGCATGGGCATCGGACCGGCGCCCACCAACATTCAGATCGACGCCAGCGGCAAAGTGGCCACCAGCCTTAATGGGACCCAGGTGTTGATCAACAGCGTGCCGGCGCCTCTGCTCTATGCCGACGGGAACCTGATCAATTTCATCGTGCCTTACGAGATACCCACCGGTGAATTCGCGACGGTTCAGGTGATCGCGAATGGCCAGCAGGCCGCTATCTGGGGGGTCCCGGCGGTGCCGGCGGCCCCTGGCATCTTCACGCTGACGGAAACAGGTCTGGGCCAGGCCGCCGTGCTGAACACGGACAACAGCGTGAACGGTGCGGCGAACCCGGCCGCGCGCGGCGGCGCAATTCAGATCTTCGCCACCGGCGAGGGCCAGACAACTCCTGCGGGCATTACCGGCGAGATCACGCAGATGGATCTTAAGAAGCCCGTGCTGCCGGTGCAGGTGATGATCGGCGGGATCAAGGCGCAGTTGAATTACTCCGGCTCGGCGCCGGACGCGGTTGCCGGTCTGCTGCAGGTGAACGCGGTGGTGCCTGCGAATGTGACGCCGGGCCCGGCGGTCCCGATTGTTCTGATCGTCGGCGGCGTGAAGTCGCCCGACGGGGTGACCATCGCGGTGCAGTAGCTCGAGCCACCAATCATTTCTTGACGGCGGCCGGGGCGAGCGGTTTGCGCTGCCAGTACACCTTGCAGTCATGGACCACCGCCTTCTGGGCGTAGACGTCGTCCAGACCGAGATCCTGCAACTCCTGGTCGTCATCGTCGTCGCAGCTCTCCACCGTGTCGTAGACCCCGGCCTTGACCCGGCGCACCAACTCGGGCCGGGAAAAGACATGCAGCGCGGCCGAGTCTTTGGCCGACAGCCGGAGCTTGTGGGAATCGTCGTACTCCAGGCCCGAAGGAGGCGTTCGCCGGGTCATGAAGTACGAGAACTCGTCGGCCAGAAGCATCCCGTGGCGCGGGGTCACCTGGTCCACCTTGCGGGCAACCTCTTCGTAGTCCGACCACTTAAGCGACGCGCGGTCGTCGTAAATGCCTTTGGCCAGGCCGAAGCACAGCAGGAAAGCCAGAACGGAAAATGGCGCCCAGGGCCGATCGGGAGAACGCAGGCGCGATCCAACCGCGTACAGACCCACCGCGGCGGGGATGCCGAGAAACGGAATCACCAGGGAGAAGTACTGCTCGAAGGTGGGCCGGACATAGCAGAGGTAAGCGATCTGACCGGCCGCCATCCAGCCGCAGAGATAGAACTCCGCGCGGCGCTCGCGCTCCCAATCGCTCCCGCGGGCGATGTACAGGAAGCCGGCCACCGCCAGCAGCCCCAGGAAGAGGGCGTGCGACGAGTCGATCCACGCAGCCATGAGTTCCAGGTTGTGGCGCAGCGAGCCGTCCCAATCCACCTGGCGGTAAAAGAGGTGGAAGTCGATAATGCCGAAGCGCACCTGATACGGCCCCTTCAGATACAGCCACAGGACCGGCAGGAACGGCACGGCCGCGCCCACCACAAACGCGGCAAAGCGGGCCACCCGGCTGCCCACGCGGTTGTAGACCAGTATCCAGAGAAGAACCACCGGGGCGGCGGGCACCGTCAACATGCTGGCCGCCGCGCTGGCGCTGGCCGCGCAACCCGCCAGTGCGGTGAGGAGCGCGCCCCTGCGTCCCACTGCGGCAACCGCCAGACGAAACGCCACAACCGTCAGCAGCAGGCACAACGCGTAGGCCTGCGCGATGGGCCCGAATTCCACCAGCAGCCAGTTGCAGCCGACCAGCAGGACGGCGGCCAGGGATACCGGCAGCCGCCAGCGCGGCCAGGGCACGCGGACGAAAACAAAGTCGGCCGACAGCACTGCCGCTCCCACGGTGGCCATCGACGCCACTGCATGCAACGCACGCCAGCTATCCCCGAAAACCCACATCCACGCCGCATTCCACCAGGCGTTCAATGGGGCCTGCGCGAAGAAGAAATCCAGATACGGCCGCTTCCCCGCTTTGATCAACTGCGCGGCCAGCATGTGGAATCCTTCGTCGAAGGCGCAGGCATTGGTCTGCGAGTAGATCGCGATCACGGCGGCGGCCAGCGCCATTACGCCGCACAGGACAAGGTACGCTCTCTGCTTTCGTGGCGCATGGGTGGGCTGATCTGCTGAAATGGGCTCGGCTTCGAGCATCGGTTCATTCATGGGAGGAAGAAGGGCCGGGCCGGCGTCCAGGCGCGACACCACACGAACGCCATCCCGCTATGAACAATGCTAACTCGCGTTGGCTGCGCCGGTCCTGCTGGTCTTTGCCGCGGCAGCGTCCATTCGTACGCACGCCCTCCCTGTCCGGGCCGCGCGGGCGCCGCCAAACTTGCTCGTTCCGGCTCTCCGCCGTTTCATTAAGATGGCGTAATCATTGTGCCCGGGCGCGTGGAAATTCTATGATCGTCGAAGACGTGCAAACAGCCTCGTTGGTGGGAAAAGACGTTCCGTCGAAGCACGCCGCGTACACCGCCGAGCGCATCGCCTTCTGGGACGAGTTCGCGCGGGAGATCGGCCGCTGGCAACCGGCCCGCCGTTATTATCGCGATCGGCTTGCGCGGCTGTTCGCGTTTTCGGTTCCTCCCGGTATGCGCGTGCTGGAAGTGGGCAGCGGGACGGGCGACCTGCTGGCGGCGCTCCGGCCGGCCTACGGAGCCGGTATCGACTTCTCGCCGGAAATGGTGAAGCTCGCTCGCCAGCGCCATCCCGAGCTGGTCTTCGAGCTGGCCGACGCGCACGATTTCGATCTGGGAGAGAAGTTCGATTTCGTGGTCTGCTCGGATCTGATGAACGACTTGTGGGACGTGCAAACGGTTCTGGAGCGCATTGCCGCCCATTGCCATCCGGATACGCGCCTTCTGCTGAACTTCTACAGCCAGCTCTGGGCGGGACCGAGAAAGCTGGCGGAAACGGCTGGCCTGGTGAAACGCCTGCTGCTGCAGAACTGGCTGACCGTGGAGGACGTCAGCGACCTGCTGTATCTGGCGGGCTGCGAGACCATTCGCCATTCCCGCGAGATCATGTGCCCGGTGCGGCTGCCGCTGCTGGGCCCTCTCGCCAACCGCTATCTGGTGCGGCTGTGGCCGCTGGGCCACCTCGGCATTACGCACATGCTGATTGCGCGTCCGCAGCCGGCGCCGAACCCGCAGCGCCAGACCAGCGTGAGCGTCATTGTGGCCGCCCGCAACGAGGAAGGCAACATTCCCCGGATCTTCGACCGCCTCCCGCAAATGGGAGCGGGCACCGAGCTGATTCTCGTCGAAGGACATTCCACGGACCACACGTGGGAAGCGGCGGAACGGGAACTCGCCCGCCGGCCCGGCTATCCCGCCAGGTTGTTCCGCCAGCCGGGCAAGGGCAAAGGCGACGCGGTCCGGCTGGGGTTCGCCGAGGCGCGCGGCGATCTTCTCATGATTCTGGACGCGGATCTCACGGTGATGCCGGAGGATCTGCCGCGGTTTTACGAAGCCTGGCGAAGCGGCCGCGGCGATTTCATTAACGGCGTCCGCCTGGTGTACCCAATGGAAGAGCGCGCCATGCGCTTTTTCAACCTTCTGGGCAACAAGTTCTTCAGCCTGGCCTTTAGCTGGCTGCTGGGACAGAGCATCAAGGACACGCTGTGCGGGACCAAGGTGCTCAGCCGCCGCCATTACCAGACCATCGCCGCCAACCGCGCCTGGTTCGGCGACTTCGATCCGTTCGGCGACTTCGACCTGATCTTCGGCGCGGCCCGCTACAACCTGAAAATCGTCGACATGCCCGTGCGCTACGGCGAGCGCACATACGGCGAGACCAACATCCAGCGCTGGCGTCACGGCCTGGTGCTGCTGCGCATGGTGCTGGTGGCCATGCGGCGAATACGGTTTATTTGAAGGATAGTTCACAATGCTTGGGAGGGACACGCGGCGACAGCCGCGTTCCTTCGATACTGGACAAAAACGCGGTTTGCACCGCGTGTCCCTCCCAGGCATTGTGCCGTCTTCCGGCCGCGACAAACTCGGCCAGCAGGAAATCGCTGCGATGTGAACCCCGCTGGCGCCGTACTAGTACAACTCCATCGAAGCCGTACCGGTACAATTTCCGGCACAACGCTGCCTGAAATCTGGCCGCAATCGAAGTAATTAATGTTATATTCTTAGCGTCTCGAGTACCAAAATGGAAATCCCGCCTTCGTAGGCGAGAGGGAGCGAGTTATGACCGGATTCACACGGAACCGGAGCGCCATCCTGGTCCTCCCGATCTGCGCCCTGTTCTCGATTTGTTCGGCGCGAACAGCGAAAGCAGCCCCGCTCACCGAGTACCCTGGCAATACCTTCACATATACGGGCCAGGCCTTTACGGAGTGTTATGGGAGCTATTCCACCAACCCCGCTGCCACCCAAAGCAGCCCCGGACCCTGCAATGCCACGTATTTCGTTTCCGGCTCGATAACATTAAGCTTCGAATACGCCGGCTGGGACGCATACAGCACGCCGTCCGTTGACCTTGGCCTTACCAGCTTGTCCTTCACCGACAACGGCCAGTTGACATTGAACCAGAATAACCTCGGTTCCTTTCTTTCGTGTGACGGTTGCATCGAGCTCGACTATGACCCCGCCACCGGAACCATGATCGATTGGGAGATCACTCTCGATTACACCGCCGGCGCATGCACCGAGGATTGCCTTCCCGGTATAGCTTCAGCCCAGATAATCATCGATAACTGTACCGCGGGCGGCACTGAGAACACGAATTACTGCAACAACTCAGGGGCGGAAGACGCCAGCTCCTTCACCTCTTCAACCGACCCGGGCGGCTTCAACAGCAGCGTGCCGGGCACCTTCACTCCCGCTTCCACCACCGTGCCCGAGCCTGCCAGCCTGGCGCTGTTCGCCTCGGGGCTGCTGCTGCTGACAAGTCTCTTGCGCCGCAACAAACATCGGCACTGAGTGTGGTGGGAGCCTCACAGCCCCCCGTGGAACCGTCCGAATGCGTGGGCGAGCATGAGTGACATGATCAGGATGCCCGCCCCGAGGACGAGCACGTGCCGGGTCCTGCGCAGATCGAAGCTGCCGACACGGCAGACCAGCAGGTAGCCGATGGCAAGGTTGAAGAGGCCCCACAGCACATTGACCATGGAGGAGGACAGGCCTTCCCCGGGCGGTGATGCGAAAGGGCTCTGGAAGGCATGCCCGGAGATCCCATTGCCGAGATGGGGCAGGGTGTTCGCGAGGAACGCGCCCCCGAAGAAGTACGCCACATTGTGATACCAGCGCATTGTTGCTCCCTTCTTACAACCGCACCAATCGTATCAGGTCTGGGGAGTCATGCTGGCCGGCGGGCGCGTATGTTCCGCCTTACTTCATTCCGAGTCGCCGGTGGCCGTCGCGTAGTATCCCTTGCGCGCCTGCACCTTGTATTCTTTATTGCCGGTGCGGATCTCGATCTTCCGGTATGAACCGTCCCTGGCCGTATTGACGGGCGTGTAGCCGATGGCATACTGGCTGCGCATCTCGTCCTGAATCTCCTGGAACACTTCGGTAAGCGGATGCCTGCGGTCCACCGGGAACACCCGCCCGCCCGTCTCCTGCGACATGCGGCTCAGCGCCGAGCCTCCGCCATAATACATCCCGTGCGAGCGGTAGAGCTGGTAGTCCACATACTGAATGCTGTAAATGATGGCGTCCGCTTTCTGGGCCTGCTCGATGGCATCCTGGATTTTGTAGTGGCTGCCTTCATCTTGTCCGTCGGTAATCAGGATCAGCGCCTTGCGTCCCACCTGACCATGCAGCTCATCGTGCGCGGCCAGATACACCGCGTCGTACAGAACCGTGCCTTTAGGATCGTAAATGGTGGGCACCGGGCCCGGATGCAGACCGCTGACGCTGGCATTTACGCGGAGGCCGTTCAGCCCGGCGCGCAGCAGTTTCGGCGAGCTGGTATAGTCCTGCAGCAGATCCGTGTCGCCTCCGAAGCTGATGAGGAAAGCGAGGTCCTTCGGCCGCAGGACGCTGCCAAAGAACTGCGATGCCGCCTCCCTTTCGATTTCGATCAGGTTTTCCTGGCTCGGGCTGACGTCGATCAGCAGCCCCATGGTGAACGGAAGGTCCGTCTCGCGGGTGAAGTAGCGAATGTCCTGCTGCTTCCCGTCTTCGAACAGGGTGAAGTCGTCTTTGGTGAGGTTGCCAACAAGGCCGCCCTGATGGTTGCGGACGGTGAAGAAGACGTTCACTACGTTCACTTCCACCTTGATGGACGGGGCTTCTTCCTGCTGCGTCTTATCTGGCGGAGCGGCCTGCTGGGCGGCTATGGCCGGGAGGAACGAGAGGAGCGGCATCAGGAGCGCGGCGAAGGAGCGGTTCATACGGTTAGATTGGTAGATGCGCAGTCTCACTGCTTCGTTCCATGCGTCAGGCGATCCAGCATCTGAAGAAGGCGGACCCGGTGCTGGCCGGCATCATCGACCGCGTAGGTCCGTACCGCATGGAGTTCCGCGAGCCCGCGTTCGAGACGCTGGTGCGCTCCATTGTATATCAGCAGCTCAGCGGGCGCGTGGCCCTGCGCATCTTCGAGCGGCTGCTCCATCTGATTCCGGAGCGCCGCCTCACGCCCGCGGCGGTGCTGGCGCTGAGCGTCGAACAGATGCGCGCCGCCGGGCTGTCCGGCCAGAAAACCGCTTACATCCGCGACCTCGCCGCCAGGACCAACGCCCGCGAAGTGGATTTCGCGCTGCTGCCGGCCATGAGCGATGACGAGGTGATCGAGACGCTCACGCGGGTGAAGGGGGTGGGCGTGTGGACCGCGCACATGTTCCTGATCTTCGCCCTCGGCCGGCCCGACGTTCTGCCGGTGGGCGACCTCGGCGTGCGCGTGGCCATGCGCAAGGCGTACCGCATGCGCGCACTGCCGAAGCCCGCGCGCATGGAAAAGATCGCGCGCGCGTGGCGCCCGTGGTGCTCGGTGGCGAGCTGGTATCTCTGGCGCAGCCTGGACGGCGAAGCGGCGCTGTAGGGCGCGTCAAGGGAGCGGTCTGAGAACCTCGATTTCGGTCCCCTGGAATGGGTAATACACTCCTTTAATATCCGGAGGCGGAATGGGCGGTTTCGCGCTCGGCACACCGTCCCTGATAATCGGAGAATACTGGCGCAGCAGCTTCACCGTATACCGGACATTGTCCTTGATCCCGTCCTCAATGTTCCCACTATTAGCCACCGCCGGGTAAATGCGGTTGAGAATGCTGGGGATCATGTCGTGCGAAGGATGATCCTTGTCCATTGCGGTGGTCACCGCACCGCAGTTCTGGTGACCCATCACGACGATGATTTTGATCGTCTTGAGGTGCGCGATCGCGTACTCGATGCTGCCGATGGCTTCGTCGCTGGCGACATTGCCGGCAACGCGCACGACGAAGAGATCGCCGAGGCCCTGATCGAAGAGGATCTCCGGGGGCACGCGGGAATCGGAGCAACTCAGCACGGCGGCGAACGGCTTCTGCCCCTCGATTCCGCAACAGCGGGCGCACCTGTCGCTGTGCGGGTGCTCGGCGCATTTGCCGGGCGCCTTACAGACGAACCGGTAGAAACCGTCCTGGAGTGTCGTCCACGGGTCGCCCCGAGTGACGCCGCAGGAGCAGCCGGGACATGAATCCTGACCGGACAGCGGCGTGAACGGAAGCATCAGGCAAAAGCAGGCAAGCTGGAATCGCGTCATCCTGAGTCCTGTTTTGGGCATAGCGCAAGGATTATGCGCCGGAATGCCTGAAAAATCAAGCCTTTTGTCTGTTTTGTTTGCTATTGTCCGTTGCGCACCTAAACGGCGGCAATGGCGCCGGCGCGCGCCGTTTCCATGCGAATCACAAACTCGGCGCCGCCGCAAAGCCGGTTGCTGGCCGACACCGTGCCGCCGTTGCGCTCCACGATCGAGCGGACAATCGACAGCCCCAGCCCGTGCAGCGCGGATCGGGTGGAGACGTGCGGCTCGAACATGCGCGGCAGTACTTGTTCGGGAATCCCGGCGCCGTCGTCGCGGATGGACATTTCCCCCGCGCTGGCGCTGATCTCCACATTCCGCGCGCCGGCCTGCGCGGCGTTCAGCAGCAGATTCACCAGCACGCGCTCCCACGCGGCCGCGTGCCCGGCGATGGGCAGACTGGCCGGAACGCTGCAGACGAAGTCAACGCTCGGCGCGTGCACGCATTCCAGATAGTCCTGCGCGAACGCAATGGCGCTCTCCACCACCGGCCCCAGCTCGGCCTGCGCGCGGCTGGTCTCCATGATGCTCCAGACGATGCGCCGCCCGCGGTCCACGCTGCGCTCCAGCGTGCCCGCCAGTTTCTTCCATTGCGGATCGCTTTCCAGCAGCTCGGCCGTTTCGGCGATGGTCTGGAATACGTTGTTGAGGTCGTGTACCAGCCCCTCGATGGTGAAGTCTTCGTTGTCCATGCCGTTATGCAGCGATGCGATGTAGTGTATCGAAAAAACCGGGGAAGGATACGGACGCCGCCGCCGCGTCCTCCATCGCGCAGGGTCCGTCGGCGGCCAGCGCGGCCACCGCAAAGGCCATGGCGATGCGGTGGTCCCCGAAGGAACTCACCTCCGCCGCGTGGAATTGCTGGCGCCCGGGCACGTCGAAGCCATCCGGCCGCACCTCCATGCGCAGGCCCATGCGCCGGAAATTCTCCGCGATGGTGGCGATGCGGTCCGTCTCCTTGATGCGCAACTCGGACGCGTCGCGCACCGCCAGCCCTTCCTCGCTCGCCGCGCCCAGCACGGCCAGCACCGGAATCTCGTCGATGAGCGCGGCCGCCAGAGCCCCGTCAATGCGGCCCCCGCGAACGCGCGATTTGCGCACGCGCAGGCTGCCCACCAGCTCCCCGTTGGTCTGCTGCACGTCCAGCACCTTCACGTCCACGCCCATGCCCAGCAGAAAGTCGAGCAGCGCCGAACGGGTGGGATTGAGCCCCACGCCCTCGATGGTCAGGTCCGATTCGCCCACCAGTTGCGCGGCCACCAGAAAAAAAGCGGCGGAAGAAAGATCGCCTGGCACGTACAGATCCAGCGGCTTCAGATGCGCGCGGCCCTCCACGCTGATGATATCGCGGCTGCGGCCCACCTCCACGCCAAACTCGCGCAGGGCCAGCTCGCTGTGATCGCGCGTGCGCACCGGCTCCACCACGCTGGTGCGGCCCGGCGCGAACAGGCCCGCGAACAGAACGCACGTCTTCACCTGCGCGCTGGGAACCGGAAGCGTGTACTCGATGGCGTGCAGCGGACCTCCCGAGACGGTGAGCGGCGGATAACGGCCGTCGCGCGCCGCGATGCTGGCGCCCATTTCCACCAGCGGCCTCATGATGCGCTCCATGGGACGGCGCGACAGCGATTCGTCGCCCCCGATGCGGCTCACAAACGGCTGCGCCGCCAGAATGCCCGAGAGCATGCGAATGGTGGAGCCGGAGTTGCCCGCGTCCAGCAGTTCCGCCGGCTCGCTCAATCCGTCCAGCCCCTTGCCGTGAATGGCCGTCTCCTCGCCGGCCTCGATGGCGATGCCCAGCGCGCGCATGCACCCCAAAGTGGACTGGCAATCCGCGCCCGTGGAATAATTACGAATCTTCGACGTGCCTTCGGCCAGCGAAGCCAGCATCGCATAACGGTGCGAGATCGACTTGTCGCCCGGCAGGACGACCGCGCCACTCAGCGACCGCGCCGGAGAGATATGCTCAACCATGGAACCAATAGTGTACCGAACCGCATCAAGGGAGCTTCAATGATTACCAGACGGGAACTCATCGGCAGAACCGCCGCGCTGGCCACGGCGGGAATGGCCCTGGCGCAGCCCAGCGCACAGGACGCAACGGCGTCCGCCCTGAAAGACGCGAAACCTGGTGCCGCTGCGTCCGTTGTGCGCGGTCCCGCGGAAGCCGGCGCCGCGCCAAAGAACATCGTCATCTCCAGCCAGAACGGCCTGCGCGCCTGCGCCCGCGCCATGGACATGCTGAAGTCCGGCGCGGATACGCTGGATGCGGTGATCGCCGGCGTCAACATTAACGAGGAAGATCCGGCGGACCATTCCGTCGGCTACGGCGGATTGCCCAACGAGGAAGGCGTGGTGGAGCTGGACGCCTCGGTGATGCACGGGCCCACGCGGCGGTGCGGGTCCGTGGCGGCCATCCGCAATGTGAAGACCCCCTCGAAGGTGGCCAGAATGGTGATGCAGGAGACCGATCACATCATGCTGGTGGGCGCGGGGGCCACGCGTTTCGCGCGCGAGATGGGTTTCCACCAGGAAGACCTGCTCACCGAGGACTCCCGCCTCGCCTGGCTGGTCTGGAAGAAGTCTCTGCGCGACCCCTCCGGCCACAGCAACTGGACCAGCGAAGTGGAGGCGGGCAAACCGTCCGCGTGGCTGCGGGAAGCGTTTCCCGCAGCCGACGAGGCCACCCTCGCGTGGGCCGAACACGTCGCTCTCCATCCGCCCACGGGCACCATCAACTGCCTCGGCCTGAACTCGAAAGGCGAGATGTCCGGTGTCACCACCACCAGCGGGCTCGCCTGGAAGATTCCCGGGCGCGTGGGCGATTCGCCGATTATCGGCGCGGGATTGTACGTGGATCAGGAGGTGGGCGGCGCCGGCTCCACCGGCCGCGGCGAGGAGAACATCCGCGTCGCCGGCGCGCACACCATCGTGGAGAACATGCGGCGCGGCATGACCCCCCGCGACGCCTGCCTCGACGTGCTCCAGCGGATCGCCCACAACTTCCGCGACGACCGCGCGCGCCTGGCGCAGTTCGACATCCGTTTCTACGCGCTGCGCCGCGACGGCCAGTACGCCGGGGCTTCGCTGTGGAACCGCGTGCAGCCCCGCTTCTCGGTCAACGACGGCGGCGATAGCCGGCTGGAGGATTGCGTCACGCTGCTGACTTGATGGACAGGAACACGCGGCCTCCCCGCGTGTCCGCGTGGAGTGACCTACATATCGATCTGCTTCCGCGTTGTCCGGCGGGCGTACCAGCAGGGACTGTAGCCGAAGTGCGGAAACAGCGAGTGAACGCAGGTCACCGTCTCCGGATCGGCGCGCAGGAACTGTACTTTATTGTTCTTCTCGGGAATGGCGTAGTAGCGGTCCACGTGCACCGTTCCGAACGGATCGCGATTCCCCGGAATGCGGAAGCGCGCGGAGAGATCGTCGCCAACGTACACCAGGCACAGCACCAGGATCACACCAGCCAGCATGCGCCACGCCAGCTTCATCCAGCCCCTCAGGCTCCGGCCGCCTTTGCCAGCGACGCTTCCGCGTCGGCCACGGTCAGATACGAAGGCAGGACGTCTTCGACGTGCGTCACCCGGAACAGGGTTCGGATTCGGTCCGACACGCCGGTGATGGCAAAGCCGGTCTGCTTCCGCTGCGCCGAGGCGAACAGCCCCAGAATCGAACCCAGCCCCGCCGAGTCCATGTAGGGAACGCCGCTGACGTCGATAATCAGAGACGAAGAGCTTTCCTGCCGGGCAATGGCCTGAAAGTCGAAGATGGTGCGGAGCGTAAGCGGGCCCTGCAGGCTCAAAATGCGCGCGCCGTTCTGCCCATCCGCAGCGGTGATCCGGAGTTCTTCCATTGGACCAAGTGTACTATCGCTGTCAAGCGCAGCCTCACCAACTTCCGGGACACGCGGCGCCAGCCGCGTTCCTGCGCTCATGTCCCGCCCGCCCCGTGCTAACGTCAATTCGCCGTGTCCACCGCCGTGGGGCAGGCGCCCACGCCCTTCACCCCACCAGGCGCAGCCCATCAATGATGGTGCACCGGCGCGGGGCCCTCGCCGGAAACGTGGGCCCGCAGTGCGTCGTATTCAGCCACCTGCTCCGCGGAAAGCAACGCACGCTCGCGGATGTGCGCCGTCAGGTGTACCGCGCGTAGCTGCCCCTGCAGGGCGGCGATTTCGGCGGTCAGTTGCCCCACTTTATCGGCATCGGCGTGTTGCTCGCGAAACAGCGCATCCAGTTCGTCCTCGCGGGCGAGGAACTGTTTGCCCAGCGCCTGCGCCTTCGCATGCATGTCGTCGAACAGCGCGCGCGTGGCGGCCATCTGCTCAGGCGAGAGCCCCAGCTTGTCGGCCACGTCCAGGACGTGCCGCGGACCGGGATAGTGGTTGAGTTCGGCAGCCTTCGCCAGCCCCATGCCTTCGCCGTTCAGGTATTGCCTCCGCTGCTCGTCTGATACCACCGACTCGTTCATCGTGGCCTGGGCCGCGGCAGGTAAGCCCGCCAGCGCGAGCGCAAGCACAACATTCGTGAGTTTCATTTGGGTGTTCCTTTTTTGAGTTTTCGCCCCATTCCGGAGGAAGGAGGCGGACCGAGTCCGGTCATGAGCGGCGAATCTCCCGCTGCCAGCGTATCCAGAAGGTGCGCGCGCTCGCCTGCAGCGGTGCGGCCCAACTGGCCATCCCAGCGTCGGATCACCGCTTGCAGCAGCCGGCAAAGCCGCGCGATTTCCACCTGCCGCTGGCGTAGTTCGTTCAGTTTGGCCGCGGCTATCGCGCGCACCGTGCGGCCGGGTACGCCGCCATTCTGCCGGACGCGCAGCACCCGCGCGAGCTCGTCAATACCGAAGCCGATGCGCAGTGCGTTGCGGACCAGTTGCACGCGCTCCAGCCACTCTGCCGGGTAACAGCGGTACCCATTGCTCGAACGCGGCGGCCGCGGCAGCACACCCTTGCGCTCGTAGTAGCGCAAGGTGTCGGCGCTCACACCGGCGCGCGACGCCAATTCGCCGGAACGCATCACCTGTCCGTCCGCCTGCATATTCTCGCGCTCCTGGCCAATATAAACCCTCGAACCGGTTCGGAGGTTAAGGGTTTTATTGCACCGGTCCGGCGATGACAACAACCCACATCAATCGACGTACCACGTTACATAAAGATATCCCGTCCACCCGGTGCTACCGTCAATTAGCCAGTTGCCTTGTTTCGCCGCGGCCCGGACCCCGTGGCCGGTGAAACGCCAGTGACGAAACGAACCCAACTCCGGTCGAAGTGCCGTACAATGAGGCCCTTAGCACCCTTCGTACAGAAAGTGCGGGTAGCGGGTGATCTTCGCGCCGCGCCGCTTGCGCGCCACGCAGTAGGTTTGCTCGCCGCGCAACGCCGTCGAGTATTTATTCCGCGTCAGAAAATCCCGCACCCACAGATCGCAATTGTAGCCGGGTATAATCTCGGTGAACAGGGATTCAACCTCGAACCCGGCGCAGGCCACCGCCTCGCCCAGTTCCTGCGGCGTATATTCGCGCACGTGGGGAATCTCCGTCTCGCTGAATTCCCCGCGCGGGTCGGCATACTTGGAGAAAATTTGCGGGTTGGCGCTCTGCTCCAGCACCCGCGCCACGCCCGTGTAGCTGGCCACATTGGGCGTCGTCAGGATCATCGCGCCGCCGTCGGCGAGCACGCGGTTCGTCTCCAGCAGCATGTGCATGGGGTCGTGCAGCATGTGCTCGAACATCTCGCAGGCCAGCACCAGATCGAAGGTCTCGTCCTCGTAGGGGAAGCGGTCGCGCTCGGCGTCGAACAGATCCACGAAGCAGCGGAAGACTTCTCTGCCCTTCACCGTCACCGCCTTCGATTCGCTCCTGCCGAGCGGGCCGAAATACGCCCCGCGCACCTCGCCATAGCCGAATACACACTCGAGCGCGGGAGCCATGTGCATGTAGGTGCCGAGCTCCAGCGCCCGGCGCGTCCGAAAAGGCGGCGGCGTCAGCGTGAGCGTCCGCGCAATGCGCCGCAGGTGGATCTCCAGATAGGTGCGGGCGTCCTCGTCGCGCTGATCGAGACCCCGCAGGAAGGCATTGATCTCGTCCGTGCGGTCCGCCGGAGGAACGCGGATCTCCGGGTCCGGGTCGCGGTCGATGTGCGACAGCCACTCGTCAAGCTGGCGCAGGCCGTTGCGGATGGAGCGGATGAATGGCAAATCCCAATTTACCAGCCGTCACTTCCGCCCCACGCACTTGGCGTACAGATCGCGAAAGACGCCGCCGGGGTCGTACCGGGCCTTTAACTCCTCGTAGCGCTCCCGGTCGTGGAGCTTCCAGAAGGTCTCCTCGTCGTACCACGCCGTCGAATACAGCCCCTTTCGGCCGCCCAGAGCGATGGCCTTCTCCTCCACTTTCCGGTTGAAGAACCCGTCTTCGTGCGTGGTAGGGATCATGTCCCAGAATCCGAAGTTGATGTAGAGCTTGTCCGGGTTGAGCGCGAACAGCGGGTAGGTCACGCTGGGGTCAAGGGCCCGGAATGGGCACACCCACACGGGCGCGATGCCGATCTCCGCCATGAGGAAGTCGAAGAACTCCGGCGCCTTCTCCAGGGGAATGTCGACGTCCTGAATCACCGATTCGGCTCGGCGCGAATCGGGCAGCACGCGGCCCGCCAAGCGCATGATCCGCTGGTACGTGCGCGAGTTCAGCGCCCACGGAGTGGCCAGCAGGCGCACCACCGGGTTCTGCACGCCGAAGTGTTTCGAGCACCAGAACCAGTCCGTGTCCCAGCGCCAGATGTAGTCGCGGGCCCTCAGCCAGTCCTCCCGTTTCTCGCGAATGGAGCGGTAGTAGATCCCCATGTACGTGTAGTCGCTCACGCGCGGGGCCTCGTCGGCGAACTCGCCCGTAGTGATGTACATCCGGTCCCGGCCGAAGATGGTTCCATCCAGATAGTCGACCTCAGCGCGGCGCGCGAAATCGGCGATCCGCGCAAAGTACGCGCTCGGCTCGCTATGCGCCTCGTGCGTGAGATGAACGTATCGCCGGGCGGGAATCAGCCGGATCCGCAGGCGTAGCGCATAGCCCAGCGTCCCGTAGGAATTCGGGAAACCGTAGAACAGCTCGGGGTTCTGATGCCGCGAGCAGACCACCGTCCGGCCGTTGCCGGTGAGGATTTCCATCTCCTCCACCGTCTCGTGCACCAACCCGTAGCGGAACGACGACGATTCGATGCCCACGCCGCTCACCGCCCCGCCGGCGGTGATGGTCCTGAGTTGTGGCGCCACCGTGGGCAGCAGACCATGGCGCAACGTCGCATCGACGAAGGCTTCGTACGTGGTCATGCCCTCCACCTCCGCCATCATGCTCTCCGGGTCTACCTTCAACACGTGGTCGAAGCCGCGCACATCGATCCTCGTGGTGTCCCGCCGATCCCGGCGGCGAAAGAGATTCGATGTCGATTTGGCCAGCGCGATATGCGTGCCAGCCGCGCCGGCCACGCGCGCCGCCTTGAACGCCGCCACCAGACGCTCGCACCGGCCCCGGTGTTCCGCGAGAGGGTCCATGATTAGTCTCCTCGGCCGCCGGGGCAGGCCCGTGGCCTGCGCGGGGCCCTCAGCCCCGCGGCTCGGCTGCCACAGTGGGGCAGCCAATGTTGGCTGCCGCCGCCTTTCAGGCGGCGTGGACACCCCACTAGCGCACGCACGCGTACGCGGGCACATCCCCCTTCGAGAGCACGAGCTGCCACAACTGCATCTTGCGCGCGCGGAATCCGCCGGCCGACCCCAGCACGTAGAACTTCCACATGCGGTAGAACCGGCCACCGTATTTCTGACTCAGATCCTCCCAGCCCCGTCTGAAGTTGTCCCACCAGGCCATCAGTGTGCGGTCGTAATCCGGCCCGAAGTTGTGCCAGTCTTCCACCACCCAGAGCCGCTCCATCGCTTTGCCCAGTTGCGTGATGGAGGGAATCATGCCGTTCGGAAAGATATACTTGTCCACCCAGGGATCGGTGCTGGTGGCCGACTCGTTCGCCCCGATGGTGTGCAGCAGAAACAGCCCGCCGTTCTTCAGCCGCTGGTGCGCCAGCTCAAGGAACCGCCGGTAGTTCTTGTATCCGACGTGCTCGCACAGGCCGATGGACACCACGCGGTCGAACCGCTCCTTCTCGCCGGCCGCCTCGCGGTAGTCCTTTTCCTCGAAGCGCACGGGCAACCCCCGGCACAACTGGCGCGCATAGGCCACCTGTTCGCGGGAGATGTTGTAACTCACCACCTCGCAGCCGTACTCGGTGGCGGCGAAGTGGGCCAGCCCGCCGAATCCTCCGCCCAGCTCCAGCACCGTCATCCCCGGCTGCAGCCCGAGCTTCCGGCAGATCAGATGGAGCTTGTTCTCCTGCGCCTGGTCCAGCGTCGTGGCGCCTGGCCAGTAGGCGCAGGTGTACTGCATGCGCCGGTCGAGCATGGCCTCATAGACATCGTTGCCTAGGTCGTAGTGTTGCTCGGCCACCGCGCGCGATTGCCATTTAGTCTGCCGGTTGAAGATTCTGCCCTTCAGCGCGAGCCACAGGAAATCGGGCGTCATCACCTGCCGGTACAGCTCCAGACGATGGACGCGCAGGAAGAACTCGTCGAGCGCCTCCGCGTCCCACCAACCATCCATGTACGATTCGCCCGCGCCGATGCTGCCTTCCGCCAGCACCCGCTCGAAGAACCGCTCGTTGTTCACCTGCAGATCCCAGGCGCGGTCACCATTGACCCGGATGTCCGCGATAGCGAGGATCTCGGCAAGCTTTTTCGCCTCCGGCGACGTGGGCGTGGGGCGATTCGAAGACCGATCCGTACGCTGCCTTACAAAGGCGGCGTCAAAAGCGTTCCAGTCGGACCCAAAGCCGGTACTCATCGGACGCAATGCCTCCCTGATGTGAAAAACTTACCCTGGTTTGCCGCCCGCGGCAAGGGGTTTCAGATGTGATGCGAACGAAAGCCGGTAAGCTTCTTGAACTCTTCGAGGCTGTTGTAGACGATGGGGCAGAGGCAGGCGCGGCCGAAAATGGAAGGCGTGCGGCTTCCCAGCGATGTCGTGGTGGCCAGCAGGTAGGGGAACTCGCGGCAGGGACGGGGCCGCGCGGCATAGACGCTGCACAGGTTCCCCGCCAGGAAGATGCACCCGTCGGCGGTCTGCTTCAGGATGCGGGCGCCGCCGGCCGGGTCTGTCGTGGTGTAAACCTGTCTCACGTCGTCGGGCCGCGCGTCAAGGAAACGGGCAATGGTCTCGACGTCCTCGTCGCCGACCTCGACGGTGGTCTCGCGGCAGCAGTTGGCGCACGCCGTGCAATCGATCTGTTCCGCGACGTGCTCGGCGACGTGGCGCAGCGCGTCATGGGCCGGGTGATGCGCGGTCAGGTAACGGCGGAACTCGATATTCTCGTCCCGTTTCGCCGCCGCGAGCTGGCGAATCTGCACGAGATCCGTGACCACGACTTAGGATACCGCCGGTTATGGTGGCAGCAACGTGTTGAAGCCAGAACCGGTGTCCTGTATACTATTTACAGACTCATCTACCATGCGTAGAAGGAGATCGATCGCCGCCTCCGGGCGGCGGTTGCATTTCAGGGCTCTCTTTTCTCGTATTTCCGCCTCAGGTTTCGACGGCGAGACTCTCCATCGAGGTGGTGGGCGCTGATGAGGAAATACACCTTTCCGCCTCGCACTTCTCGTTCTTCCAGCACCACCACGTAATCGTGATCGTGGAGCCAGAGGTACAGGCGGATCTGACCTCGCTGTTCCCGGTAGCGCCACCGGGTCACCGCCGGGTCGTCGCAGTGACGCAGGATCGCGCCGCACCAGCGCAGGCGTTCAGCCCGGCGAGGATCGAAAAGGCGCTCCCCCACCTCCGCGTCGTCCCGGGTCACCAGATGCCAAAACGTCTCCTCGTGACCATCGACCATGCGGCGTCGCCACCAAACCGGGCAACCCTCAATTCTCGGGGGGTCTGTCACGATGTCGCGCACGAATGCGTTGTACAGGTCTGCGGCAACGGCGCTCCATTCGCCATCCGTTGCGCAAAACTCTGGAAGCCAATCGGGCATCATTCTTCCGGGTTTCCGCCTTCCCACCGAAACAGATTGACCTTTTCCTCCTTGAGGAGCGTCGTCATGGTGAGCTGGTACCCGGAACGTTCTCTGATGCGCCGGACGAGTTCCTGCTTTGCGGGGCTTCCCCCGAGACCTCGATTCACGTACGACACGGCCCCGCTGAGAAGATCGCAAAGCTGCAGAAGTTCCACCTCGTGAGAACGTACCGTTTGCAGGTGGCGCACGATGCTGCGGGAGAAATCATACATGCTGTTCGTCAGCACTTGGTGAAGCCTGGCAACTCTGGCGGCCGAGCGCGTGTCGTTAATATCCAGGAAGATCCGGTAGTTTGAGGTAGGGGCCAGGATGACCTTCAGTAGGTCGAAGTACAGCTTGTAGTACCAGTCGTCGTGGCTCAGCCCTTCGTGTTCCAGCTTCGTCTTGTCCGGCACGATCAGCGCTCTGAAATGAAGGTCTCCGGAGCTAAAGAAAAAGTCGATGAGATCCCGATAAAAGGCGAGCTTCGCGGGAGAAACCTTGGTCCATTTGATCTCAAGGTCTCTCCTAAGGCCGTGCCTGGCCTTAATATCGCGGATAGCGACATTGAACTCACGCACGTTGCCGGCCGGACACCAAAGAGCACCAAGCACCATCGCTTTTTGGCGATCGTGCTCCAGGTGGCAGCTTTCGTCGCAATAGATGTTGTAGGTGTCGCTCATGGAGCTTCCTGAGTATGCGCTATCACCATACACTGAACCTCCGCTCTTCAGCAAAAGAGAACGGCACGCGGTTTCAAGGCCTGGATTCCGGGGCGCGCATCAGGAAAGAGATGTCGCCCACCTTGTATATGACCTTTCCGGGCTCCGCCGGAGTCGCGGGAATCCTGCCGGCGCGCACGGCCTCGAAGGCGGTCACCAGGCGTGTAAGCGACGACGGGGGCGCGACCGGAATGTTGTGCTCGCCGAGAACCACCCTGATCTGCGGCGCCAGCGCGGCCAGCCGCCGAATGGAGGCGCCGTACGCCGCAAGATCGGTCTCCGGCCGAAAGAGCCAGATGGGCGCGGGATAGAATGTGTCGCCGGTGAACAGCAGGCCGTTGGCGCGATCGAGGAGAGAGATGGAGTCGGGCGTGTGGCCTGGCGTGGCCATGACTTCCAATGATCGGCCGCCCAGATCGATGCGATCGCCGTCGTGTATGTACGCGGTGATCTTCCAGGGCCGGGTCGCGTAAGTGGCCCGGTCAAATCCCTGCGGCAGCCGGCCACAAATCGCATCGGGCGCGAGCTCGGCCTGGGCGTCCTCGCGCGAGCCTCGGGCATTCCGGCGAGTGAAATCGGTGTCCATCCCGTAGATCGTGTCGAACTGCCAGTTGCCGCCGACGTGATCGTTATGGGTGTGCGAGTTCAGCAGGACGATGGGCAAGCCAGTCAGCTCCGCCGTAACTTTCCTGATGTCGCCGATTCCCATGCCCGTGTCGAAAAGTACGGCCCGCCGATTGCCGACAATGAGATAACTGATGGTCTCTTCGAACTGATGCGGTTCGTAAATGGCGAAGACGGCGGGCGCCACTTTGTAGACTTCGAACCAGGGATCGCTCACCGCCGCGCGCGGGAGATTCTTGTATTCCGGCCGCGGAAGCGCACGGCACCAATCGGGAGTCGCCGTCTGCGCAAACAGGGCCGTTGCCGAGAGGGCTAATGCCGCCAGCGCTATGAGCCTCATCGTTTTCCGCCCGTCCGTTTCGACTTCCCCGGCGTGACCGTCGCCGGCTCGCGCGAGGACCAGCGTCCCAGGCGGAAGCTGCGCTCATACCCCGCCGTCTGGTTGCAAATGGCCACCTCCACGGTGCCGCTGGCGTCGCAGGTGTAACGCTCCTCCACGGTCTGGCCGGAGGCGGTATCGGAGTGGGCGACGCCGGCGTCGCTCAGATCGGCGCTCTCGCGCAGTTCCGGGTCGAAGGGAAACAGGATCTCGTCCCACACCGTGATGTCGCCGGTGGGCTCGCCATCCTCTCCCAGATGGCTGCACTCCAGATAGCGGAAGTGGCCGACGTTGTGCACCGGTTCATAGGAGCGGGCGATGCGCAGGGGCGCGGTGCGGGGCGCGGGCAGCAGCGTTCCCTTCTCGAACAGCGGATCGAAAACGATGCGGCTGCCGCCCTCGCTCTCCCGCCACACCCCGAAATACCGCGTGAACTTCTCGCGCAGCACGTAGCCTGCCTGCACATCGGCCTGGATGGCCAGCCCGATGGCCGTCGCCGAGCGCGTGTATGCCGACCTTTTCACCCGGCGGCCGAACTCCTCGCGCAGCACCCGCGCCACCACCGGAAGCTCGCTGCCGCCGCCGGTGATGTACAGCGCGTCGATGGGACGGCTGGCGTGCTTCGCCAGCACGTCTTCCACCACGTGGACCGTTTCCTGCATGGGCGGACCGCAGCGGTCGTAGAAATCCGCCACCGCAACCGTGGCCGCGCCCCATCCCTCACGCACCGCCTCCAGATCCACCACAACCTTGCGCGTGTTGGGACGCAGCGACTCCTTCTTCTCGCGACACTCCTCCAGCAGAAGGAACATCTCCCCCTGGGTGAGATCGTTGGCTTCGCCGGGCGAGATGCCGGCCGCTTCCAGCGCGAGGTCCGCCAGAATCTGGTCGAAGTCGTCGCCGCCGAGCGTGGAGATGCCTTCGGACGCTACCACGCAGTGCATCTGCTCGCCCGTCTCCACCAGAGACGCGTCGAACGTACCGCCGCCGAGGTCGTATACGAGAATGCGGCCCGGGGTCTTGTACTTGTGCGCATATTCGAGGCTGGCGGCCGATGGCTCATTCAGAAGCCCCAGCACCTCGAACCCGGCCGAGCGGAAGGCTTCGGTGGTCAGGAATCGCTGATTGCTGTTGGCATTGGCGGGCACGCCGAGCATGACTTCCAGCTTGTCGCCTGGCCGGATGTGCAGGCTGGAACGCTCCAGCAGCGAAGACTTCAGCGCTTCGGCCATCTCCCGCAGCAGTTGCGCGAGCGGGATTCTCTGGGTGCCCGCATGAATGACGGTGTCCGGGCCGGCGTTCTCGAGCACGCGCTTGATGGAGCGGATGATGGTCCAGTTGGGCTCCAGTTGCGGCGCCCAGGCGTCCCAGCCGTACAGGCGCCAGTCGCGGCAAACGGCCATCAGGGACGGGAACCAGTCGAAGTGTTCGCCATCCGGCGTTTCAAAGGACACTACGGGATAGTTGCCGCGGTCGACGGCCGCGACCACAGTCCTGGTCGTCCCGAAATCGATTCCCAGACGCACGGCTTCGTACACGAGGATAGCTCAGACGGCGCCCGCGGCGTAGCGGTACTATCGCTGCTTCGCCCCGAGCGGGATGCGGATCAGCACCCAGGCAATGGCCACGAAACCCGCCAGCGACAACCAGCTTCCCCATGCCGGGAAGAAGCTGAACTGGTTCGCGCCGGTGAGCATGTGGGTGAAGGAGGGGACCTGGCTCACCGCCAGCACGGCGATGAGGATGCCCAGGATGGCCTCGCCGGCGATGAGACCCGACGCCAGCAGCGTGCCGCGCTCATCCACCGCGGCCTTCTTTTCGGCGCTGTAGCGGGCGGTGAAGCGGTCCACGGCCCACTTGAACACGCCGCCCACGAAGATGGCCGAGGAGGTGTCGAAGGGCAGGTACATGCCTACGGCGATGAGCATGGGCGACTTTGCCCCGCACATGATGAGTGCGATGCCGAAGGCGATGCCGATGCCCAGCAGACCCCAGGCCATCTGTCCGCCCACGATGCCCTTGGCCAGTTGCGCCATGAGCCCCGCCTGGGGGGCCGGAAGGGCGCGTCCGCCGATGCCGCCGGTGGCCAGATTGGCCTCGTGCAGAATCATGATGGGCCACATGAGGAAGAACGCCAGCATGACCACGGCGATCATCTCCACCACCTGCATCTTCCACGGCGTGCCGCCCAGCAGATGGCCGGCTTTCAGATCCTGAATGAGCGAGCCGGACACCGAACAGGCCACCCCCACCACCGCCGCCACGCCCAGCACCGCGGCCACGCCCGCCGCCCCGGTAGCGCCGATGACCAGCATCATCAGCGCGGAAATGATGAGCGCGGAGAGGATGAGACCGGAGAGCGGCTGATTCGAGCTGCCCACCAGACCGATCAGATACCCGCCCACGGCGGTCAGCAGGAAGCCGGCGATCACCATCACCACCGCCGCGACAATGGCCGGCAGCAGGCCGTGCGTGAAGTAGTAGTAGATGCCGGTGATGGGGACGAGCAGCACAAAGATGCCGATCACCACCCAGCGCGCGGGGATGTCGCGCTCGCGAGGATCGTCGGTGTGTTCCTCGTGCGCGGCTTTCTCGGTGACTGTGAAGACGCCCCGCAGCGAGCTGAAGAGCGAATCGCGCATGGACCACATGGTATTGGCAGCGCCCACCAGCATGGTTCCGACGGCAATGGGCCGCACGATGTTGTACCAAAGGCTGAATGACGCGATGGCTGGGTCGGTGGTGCCGATGCGGCGCGGGAGGTCCGGGTCGAAGAACATCAGCAGGGGGATGAGAATCCACCAGGCCAGCAGACCGCCGGACATGGTGATGGCGGAAAGCTCCGGCCCGATAATGTAGCCGATGCCCACCAGCGCCGGCGAGAGACTGGGCGTCGACCAGGGCACGCCGCCGTAGTGGGTGACGTCGCCGATGGGCTGCTTCTCGAAGTTGAAGTGCTTCACCACCGAGCGCGGGAAGGCCATGAAGCCGTCGGTGTATTCGCGGAAGATCTGCAGGCCGTTATCAGCTTTGAGGAACTGGATGAGCGCGCCGAATCCCATGGCGCCGAAGATGTAGCGGGGAGCGTCGGTGGCGTCCTGGCCGGCCTTCACGATCTCGTAGCTGGCCACGCTTTCCGGGAAGGGCAGGCTGGGGTCGGTGCACAGCGGCCGGCGCAGCAGGATGATGAACAGAATGCCGATGAGGCCGCCCACTAATAGGATGAGCGTGGCTTCCCAGTAGTGCGCGCGGAGGCCGGTCCACAGGCGCTTGCCGTTGATGTCCACCATGAGGAAGGCGGGGATGGTGAAGATGGCGCCGGCCACCAGCGCCTCGCCCACGGAGGCGGCGGTGCGCGCGATGTTCTGTTCAAGGATGCCGCCGCGAAAGTAAGGCAGGCGGAACAGGGCCATGGCGATGACGGCGGCGGGGATGGTGGCGGCCACGGTCTGGCCGGCCTTCATCCCTAGCCAGGCGTTGGCGGAACCGAATACGAGGGCAAGAAAGAGGCCGAGTCCGACGGCCTTCCAGGTCATCTCGGGGGGGCGCTGAAGTTGGGGCACTCAGGCATGGTATCAGGTGCGGGGGCGCGGGGCGGCGTCCGGCGAGACTCTCAGAATCCAAGCGTCACGAGGCTCGGGACCAGGCACACTCTGTTCGCGAGATCGCGCTCGTCGCACGCTTCCGAGATGAGCAGGATGCTCTCGATCGCTTTCCCGATGCTCAATTGCTGCGGAACCAGGATCACTCCCGGGCTGACGCGGTGACGAACGTACTCGCGGAGGGCGTCGGGCATCGTGCTCACGTCGTGGCTGACGAGAACTCTCCGGTCGCCGGCCGCAATGGCCAGTGCTGCTTCGTCGCTCAGGCCTTCCAATGGGACTTCCTCAGCGCGCTTGAAGTCCACATGCGGGCTGCGCCGGATTACGCCTGAGACGATTGCGCCGTTGAGGTCCGCGTCGGCCAGGAAACGCCCGATCACGGCTGTTCAGCGAACAGACGCAACTTCGCCTGTTCCAACTTTTCCTGTAATTCTCCGGAGGGTGGCTGTCCTTGTCGCTCAAGCTCCCTCCACCGCGCGCCCAGGTGTTGGAGATACGCCTCCGACTCCGCCGGATGGCTCAGATGGAAAGCGATGGCCCCGTAAACCTGGCCCAGCGACAAAGAAGGGAAGTTCTGGCGGATGGTCTCCGGTGAGGCACCCTCGCGAAACGCGAAGATCACCGAAGCCAGCGACACGCGGCTGCCCGCGACATAGTAGCCGCCCTCACGCTCCTCCACGTACTCCGGCGTGGCCATGGTGATCCTCATTTGCATTATAACGGCACACATCGAACTGTGCTGCTCCCGTTAAGAAAGTCGCGGACCCGCCGACTCACCGGAAATCTCAAGGGCAAACCCACCGAGTCGCACGGCCTTCCAGGTCGGCAGAGGGGGCACACGTAGCTATCATCAGGGAGAGCACTCCCATGCGCTTTGACCGGATTATGATCGATCCAACGGTGGCCACCGGGAAGCCGTGCATCCGCAATCTGCGGTTTCCAGTCTCTCGCCTGCTGGGATTGCTTGCCGCGGGAGAAACCAGGGAGTCGATTCTGAAGGCGTATCCTTATCTGGAGTCCGCCGACATTGACGAGGCTCTGTCCTACGAAGCGTACCTGTCGGAAGACGAGACGATTGAACTGAGTCGATGAGATTCCTCATCGACATGCCGCTGTCGCCGGAACTTGCCCGGTGGCTGCGAGTTCAGGGCCATGACGCTGTGCACGCGAATGATCTCGCGATGCACCAAAGCCCGGATTCGGAGCTTCTGCGTTTCGCCTCCACCGACAACCGTGTCATCATCACGGCCGACCTGGACTTTCCCAAGACAGTCCAAACTCTCCGCCTCGCTGTAGTTTCCTCCGCGTAACAGGATGAGCCCCGGCCCGGCGGCGTCCATTGCTGCGAGAAGCCTGAGCGAATTCGACGGCGTCGCCTTCCTGTCCAGTAACACTCTCACGCTTCACCGCACCCGCAGCCGCGGCATGTCCGCCTCGATGAACTGCTTCACGCCCTGGCGGCCTTTCAGGCTCAGCCAGACGGCGCCGTCTTCGCCGTGCACGGCCAGTTCGAAGTCGAAGAAGGGGCAGCAGCGGCGCTCCAGCTCGATCCACTCGGCGAGTTCGGCCAGCGACGCCCGGCTTGTGTCGATGCGCAGAGCGTAGCCGCCGGTGAGCTCGCGGCTTTGGGCCACGGCGGCGTAAAGCTTGTCGAGCAGGAGGCGCCAGCGCTGCCGCTGCTCCGGCTGGAACGCTCTCAGGTTGCACGCGAACGGCGCCTGGTTGGCGGCGAGGCACAGGGAGGCCGCGATCAGCCCGACGGCGGCGGCAAACTTCAGTTTCATCATGCATGCGAGCATGCCACTTAAAGTCAGGTTTAAGTCAAGCACAAAAGACGCGCTACCTTGGAACGATGACCATCGGCGAGGTCGCGAGACATACCGGGCTGCGCGCTTCGGCCATCCGCTACTACGAGAAGGCGGGATTGCTGCCGCGGCCCGCCCGCGCCTCCGGCCGCCGCCAGTACGACCGGGGCGTTCTGGAACTGCTCGCCGTGCTGGAGCATGCCAAAGCCTGCGGCTTCACGCTGACCGAAACCCGGCGGCTTTTCGGCGGGCTCCGCAACGAGCGGCCGGTCTCCGAGCACTGGCGCACGCTGGCCCGGAACAAGATGGCGGAACTGGACGCGCTGGCCGGGCGCATCGCCGCCATGCGGGGGCTTCTGGAGCGGATTCAGCGCTGCCAGTGCCTCGCCGTGCGCGAGTGCGGGAGGCATATCCTTAACGCACACAACAATTTACGCTCCTAAGGTAAAGTTTCCTCGCGAACGCGCGCGGCGCAGCGATAAGTACCTCGTGAGCCGGTTTATCGCCAACGCCGTGGAGATTCTCGCCGCAGCGGAGAACACGATGAGCGCCGGTTCCACGCCGTCCGACTTAACCATCCTTATCTCGGCGGAAGGGGGGATTCACATGGTGGCCGATTCAGACTGGCCGCTCGAATCCCTCCGCCAATACCACGGTTCCAGCGCCGCCTACCGCGTCCACCCGCTCGAAGACAAAGTTCGCGTGGAGGGCCGCAGCGGGTCGCAGACGTGCGTGTTCGAGAGCGAAAAGACCGAGCGCGCGGCGCGCTTTCTGCTCAACTCGGTCCCCGGCTACCGCATGGCCGGCCTGCTGCTGCCCAGCGCTGCGTAAGGTCCTTCCTGAACTGAAGCCGGACCAATTAATTAGTTCAGTCAGGCGCCCAACCGTGAAATCCGCCAAACAATTCACGACCAATGTTGTCTCGGCCCTGACTGCCCGCACCCGGCTTGGGCAGATCATCAAACGCGCCACGCAGCAGGATGAGCGTTTCGTGGCCGGCCGCCGGGGCGAACCCAGCGCCGTCATGACCTTTTCGCCGATGCCCAAAGAGCTACGGGCCATACGTCCAAGGTCTGCGCACACCTGAAAGCCGAAGGGCTGGGAGCTTTGGTTGTGGCTCTGGCCTTCAACCGAAAGGTACGGATGTTCGTCTCTGAGCCGATACTTGCCGAGTATGAACGAGTGCTCCGCTACGCCCACCTGAAGTTCAAAAACCTGGCTCACGCAGCAATGGGCCGAGACCGGCTTCGTACTTGCGCCACCGCTGCAGCGAGCTGCGAAACAGCGGTTGGCGCACCTGAACGGCGCTGGCGGTTTTCACCGGCCGGCTGGTTTTGTGGAAGCTGATGCAGCAATCGTCCCAGCTCAGGCCGCAATAATCGATCAACCGCCGGGCCTGGCCTTCCAGATCGTCCACCACGTCTTCGTAAGACACGTCGAGCATGGCGCCTGGCGGCAGAACGGATCGCCAGTGCGCCATCAATTCAATGTAACAGCGGTAATAGCGGCCCAACTCCGCGAGATCGTAAGTAAAATCCAGACCGGATGCGAATAGCCTGGAATAGCAGGACACGCAGGTATCGACGGGGTGGCGTACAGTGTGGATGATTCTGGCGTTTGGCAGAATCAGGCGTATCAGGCCGACCCTCAGGAAATTCAGAGGCAACTTATCGACAATCCGCACCTTACCATTTGCAGGAGCCGGCAGGCGGGCAAGATAGGACTGGCCAAGCTGCCGCAGGGCAGCGCCATCCAGAGCGGGAACACACTCCGGATAGGGAACCGCCTGGTCACCGCCATCAGCCACGCTGCCGGCCACTGTCTCCAGATCCGTCAGTTCGCCGGCGCCATGAATCTGTGGATGGCTGGCCAGTATCTGCTCGATCAGCGTGCTGCCGGAGCGCGGCATGCCCAGCACGAAAACGGGAACCGGGGAGGGATCGCCCTCTCCCCGAAAGCGGTCGAACAGGCCGGCGTCGAATACAGTGGAAATGCGCCGGAATAGTCCAAGCACGTCCGCTTCATCGTAATTGATTTGCCGGCGTTTCAGAGCATTGCCTTCGCGCAAATGCTCAAAAGCGCGGACGTAATCTCCGCTGTCGTCGAGAGCTTTAGCCAAAGCGAAGTGAATCTGCAGCGCCTTGTTTTCGGGCAGATCCTCTCTGCCGGCCAGTGCTTCCAGCGCTGCGAGTTCGCTGTCGCCTGTATGGAAGGTCTTGATTTCCGCGCGATTGAGATGAGCCTCCGCGTAGTCCGGCCTGATCGCGATCGCCCGTCCATAGTGCGCCATCGCGTCGTCGAACTTACCCTGCTCCTTGAAGAGGTTGCCCAGGTTGTTATGAACCGCGGCGTGATCGGGGTTAATGGCGAGCACTCGCCCGTAATGCGTCATCGCGTCACTGAACTTGCCCTTATCGGCGAGGACCACGCCCAGATTGTTGTGGGCATCGGCATATTCCGGGTTCAGGACGAGAGCGCGTTCGTAGTGGGTTATCGCGTCCGCGATCCTGCCCTGCGCCGCCAGCGCGATGCCCAGATTGTTGTGGGCATTCGCATGGCCGGGGTTCAGGACGAGGGCGCGTTCGTAGTGGGCCATCGCGTCCGCAGTCCGGCCTTGCGCCGCCAGCCCGTTGCCCAGATTGTTGTGGGCATCCGCGGAATCCGGATTGAGGGCGAGGGCGCGTTCGTAATGCGCCACCGCATCGTCGCGCTTGCCTTGCTCATTGAGAATGACGCCCAGGTTGTTGTGAGCCTCGGCGCAATCCGGCTTGAGGGCGAGGGCGCGTTCGTATTGCGCCACCGCATCATCCGCCCTGCGCTGAGCCCTGAAGGCGTTACCCAGATTGTAGTGATAGAAGAAATTGCCTTCCTGAAGCAGGACCGCCTGGCCGATGAATTCGACGGCCATGTCGTAACGGCCGTCTTCATAGGCTATGAGCCCGAGCAAATGCAGGCTGTCGGCGTGCCGGGGCTCGGCCGTCAGGATGGCCCGGTACAGCTCCTCGGCCTCAGCCAGCCGGCCAGCCTGATGGCGCCGCACGGCATCCTCGAACATTCCCCGAACGGCCTGAGGACTCTCCATGGCCCCTACACCACGAGTTTACCGGGTTCACACCTATCTTCCCCGTCGTTTCAACACCTTCCGCCACGCCCGCCACACAAGTCTGGTACAACTCAAATCGAATCTGGCCAGATTCACGTTGAACGCGCCCGCCTTTGTGCGGCGGGTGCGGACGGGTGTTTCCATCGCGTAAGGCGGTGGATAGGATACCGGTATCCACAAAAAGACGAATCGCGCACGGTGCTGTGCGCCGTCCACATCGGCCGGGCGCGGCGGAGTTCATTCTTCGTCCGCCCGGCTTCAACGAACTTCCATCCCCACCCGATGCGGTAGTGTGTTCACATCCGTCCGCTAAGCGGGGCGCGCCGACACCGACGGCGGCCTCTCCGCCCGCCCCCACTCCGACGGCTTCGCTCCCATCACCAGCACCAGCTTCCCGCCGGCCGCGATCTCGGCGTGCGTGAGCCACGCGCGGTCCAGCTTCTCCCCGTTCAACTCCGCGCTCTGCACATACCGGTTGCTCGCCGAAGTTCCCGGCGCCTCGATCACGAACTTCCGCCCGCCGCCCAGGTCGATCGCCACTCGCGCAAATAGCGGACTGCCGATGTAATAGAACGGCTGACCCGCGTTCGGGTAAAGGCCCATCGCGCCCCATACGTACCACGACGACATGGTCCCCGCATCGTCGTTGCCGGGCAGCCCCTCGCGCCCTTCACGATACTCGCCGGCCAGAATCGCACGCACGCGCTCGGCGGTGCGGTCCGGCCGGCCCGCGTGGATGTAGAGCCAGGGGGCCAGCAGATCCGGTTCGTTGCCCTGCGTGTACAGCTTGCGGTCGAAGAGAACGTCCAGCCATGAGGTGAACGCGGCGTCGCCACCCACACGCTGGATGAGCCCCTGCACGTCGTGCGGCACGTAAGTGGAATACTGCATCGGGCGGCCCTCGTAAAACGGCGCGTCCCACCATTCCGTCGTCGCGTCCGGGTATTCGTGCTCGCAGTCGTAATTCTCCAGCCACGTTCCGTCCGCATAGCGCGGGCGAATGCAGCGCGTACGCGAATCCCACAGATTGGCCCAGTTGGCGGATCGCGCCAGATACTTCTCCGCGTCCTCCGTTTTCCCCAGCGCGCGCGCCACCTCGGAAATGGCGAAGTCGTCGTAAGCGTACTCGAGCGTGCGCGAGGCCGAACGGTTGTAAGTGAGCGACATGTACCCGAGGCGCTTGTACCCCACAAGCTGCCGGCCTTCATTCAGCGGGCGCGCCGATTCCACCTCGGCATCCTTCACCAGCGCCTGATACGCCGTCTGGTAGTCGATTCCCGCCAGCCCCTTCACCATCGCATCGGCGATGAGCACGTCGCCATTCGAGCCGCCCTGGGTGAGGCCGTTCAAACCGGCGATGCGCGCATCGGGCAGCCAGCCGGTGTGCCGATACGTGTCGATGAGCGACCGCACCATGTCCCGCTGGCGCTCCGGCTGGATCAGCGTCAACAGCGGGTGCAGCGTGCGAAACGTGTCCCACAGCGTGTAGAAGTCCTCATAGTGCGGCTCGGAGGACTGCCACCAGACGTTCTCGCCGCTGAGGTCGTGCGGCATGTAATGCGCGCGATAGAGAGCGGTGTAGAAGATGCGCCGTTCGGCTTCCGTGCCGCCGGTCACCTCGATCTTCGAAAGTACCCGCTCCCACGCCTCCTCCGCCTGCCGGCGCACCGCTTCGAAATCCCACCCGGGCGCTTCCCGCTCGAGGTTGCTCCGCGCCTGCTCCACACTGACGAACGAAACGCCCAGCTTCATCTCCACCACGCGATCCTTCGTGGTGTCGAAGACGGCGAAGGCCCCGGTCTGGTTGGCGTAGTTGTGCGTCTGATCGCCCACCTGGCGGCGCCGGTTCGGAATGGTCAGCGTGCTGGTGAGGTCCGCGGTCCACGTGCCCCAGCTCTTCATGGGCCGGTTGAATTCCGCGAAGAAATAGAGCGTGTACGCGCCGGGATTCCAGCCGCCGGTGAAGGTCGCGACGCCGGAGAGGTGCGTGTCGTCCACAATGTTGACTTCCACGTGCGTGGCTCGCTGGGCCAGCTTCACGCGCGCGCTGGCGTCCAGAATGACGTTGCCATCGGCGGCCGCGGGAAACGTGAAGCGCTCGAGGCCCGCGAGCCGCGTTGCCGTCAGCTCGCAGCGAATTGGGCCGCCGTCGCCGGCGAGGGTCACGGCGTAGTAGCCTGGCGAAGCGCTTTCGTCCGATTTGGAAAACCGCAGATTCCCCACGCGCAGCGGGCCGGCGGTGGGCGTCACGCGAAAGTTCCCGTACTTGCTGTCGCCGCCGGTTCCGCTGACGTGCGTGTGGCTGAAGCCGATCACCTGGCCGGCCGACGCGTAGCCGCTGGTATCGGCGTTGGTGGTGTCCGGGCTGAGCTCGACGAAGCCGAAGGGGACGGCGGCGCCGGGAACCGTATTCCCTCCCGCGTCGGCGCCCACAAACGGGTCCACCAGTCGCGTCAGTGGGGGATCGGCCGCCCAGAGACTCCAGCCCGCCAGCAGGGCTACTGCGCATCGGACTCGCATTATTTTCTGAAGTCCTGCGTCATGGGTAAATCCGTGTTGTATATCGCCACCCGCTCGGCGTCGATTTGCCCGTCGTCAACATTCCACCCGACAATGTGGATCTCCTGCCCCGTTCTGGGCGGACGCGGGCCGATGCCGAATTCCGTGCTCGCGTCGAGGCGCACAAGCCGGATTCGATTCGGGGACGAGCGAACCCTGAGCGCGTCGGTGGACGATTCCGTCACCATGCCCGACAGCGTCACACGCGTCGAGATGGCGTCGGCAATCCGGCGGTGGGAGACGTCCTCATGGAACCGAATCCTGACCTCATCGCCAACCCGGAGAGCCAACAGATCGTGAAATTCCTTACCCGTGCAAACGGTGGTTTTGTCGCCGGCGTGGATGGTCACCGAGCCGTTTTCGTTGCCCACCTGGAGCTCGTCGGCGCTGAGACTTCCGACGACGCCGGTCAGCTCCTGCCCGAAAGCGCCCGCGGCCAGAAACGCGAGGAGTGCGAATCGCAACAACATTTCAGATCCCTCCGCAGCCATGCTACTCCATCCCGCCGCCGCTTGTACGATGGAAGAGAGCGACGGCGCCTGCATCCGAAATCCCATCCGCGGCATCCCGATAGGTGTGGGTTTGCGGGGAGTGTTCGCCAGCTCACCGTATCGGAGTACAACTCATTGCGAACCCTGATCCTTGTGTCTTTTATACCGCTAATGGCGCTGGCCCAGGCGCCGCCGCCGACCGCCGACCGAACCGCCACCGCCACTCCCCTTCCGCTGTCCGGCCGGGGCGCGCAGTTGGGCGGAGTGGGCACCGCGCGCACCACCAACCCGGGCGGCCTGCCCACCAGCGCCAACACCAGCATCAACACCGTGCAGGTGCAGGGCGCGTACTCGGGCAGCGTGCCCCAGGGGACGGCCACCGCGGAGCCTCTCGCGCTCGCTCTTTCCGACGCCATTCACCGAGGTCTGCAATACAACCTGGCCACCACCAGCTACACCAATGCCATGCGCGTGGCCGAAGCGCAGAAGATGCTCGCGCGCAGCGCGCTGCTGCCCACCGCCTCCATGCATCTTCTGGGCGACGAACAGCAGAGCGATCTGGCGGCCTTCGGATTCAGCAGTTTCCCGGGCTTCCCGGCAGTGGTGGGCCCATTTCACTTTTTCGACCTGCGCGCGGGCGTGGCCATGAACGCGCTCGACTTCACCTCTCTGAACAACAACCGCGCCGCGGCGGCGAATCTGAAAGCCACGCGGCTGGCGGCAAAGGACGCGCGCGACCTGATCGTGCTGGCGGTGAGCGGCACCTACCTGCAGGCGATCGCCGCCGGGTCGCGGGTGGACTCGGCCAAAGCGCAGGTGAACGCCGCCGATGCCGTTTACCAGCAGGCCGTGGACCGCAACAAGGCGGGCACGAATGCGCGCATCGACGTGCTTCGGTCGCAGGTGGAGCTGCAGGTGCAGCAGCAGCGTTTGCGCTCGCTCGAAGCGGATCTCGAGAAGCAGAAGCTGAACCTCGGCCGGCTGATCGGTCTTCCTCCCGGCCAGGAGTTCAGGATGACCGACGCCGCGCCGTACGCTCCGCTGGAAGGGCTCGACCTCCCTCAGGCGCTGCAGCGCGCCTATAAGAACCGTGCCGACCTGCAGGCCGCCCAGGCGCAGGTGGAGGCGGCCGAGCATGCGCGTCAGGCAGCGGCGGCGGAACGTCTGCCCTCCGTTGGCGTCGCCGCGGATTATGGTGTGATCGGCGTCGCCCCGGACAACGCGCACGGCACGGTTACCCTCACCGCCAACCTGCACGTGCCCATCTTCACCGGCGGAAGGATTCAGGCCGACGTCGATCAGGCCAGCGCCGCGCTCGACCAGCGCAAGGCCGAGCTGGCCGACCTGCGCGGGCACATCGACTACGAAGTCCGCTCGGCGTTCGTGGATTTGCAGGCTGCCGTCGACCAGGTGCGCGTCTCCCGCAGCAGCGTGGACCTGGCGGCGGAAACCCTGACCCAGGCGCGCGACCGCTTTTCCGCGGGCGTGGCCGATACCATCGAAACCGTGCAGGCGGAGGAGTCCGTCGCCGCCTCCAATGAAGATTTCATTTCCAGTCTGTATTCGTACAATCTCGCCAAAGTTACGCTCGCCCGAGCCATGGGCGTGGCGGAAGAATCCATGAAGCAGTTGTTTCCGGAGAAATGAAAAGCTCGTCCAGTACTCATGCTTAAACGAAACGCGGTACGCATCATCGTCGGCGCCGTTCTGCTGGTGGTTCTGGCAATCGGTGGGTGGTTCCTGTGGCAATACCTCAGCTCGTATGAATCCACCGATGACGCCCAGATCGACGGCCATGTGTACCCGGTGAGCGCAAGGATCGCCGGCACCCTTAAGGCGGTCTACGTGGAGGAGAACCAGCACGTGAAAGCCGGGCAGTTGCTGGCCGAGATCGATCCGGCCGATTACCAGACCGCTCTGGCGCATGCCGAGGCGTCGGTGGCGGAATTCGTGGGCGAAGCGGACGCCGCCAGCCCCAACGTTCCCATCACCGAGACCACCACGTCCACCACTATCGCCACCTCCGCGGAGGGTGTAACGGCGGCACAGGCGGCGCTGGCAGCGGCCCGGCAGAATCGGGAAGCGGCGGTGGCGCGCCTGCGCCAGGCGGAAGCGGACGACACCGTCGCCCAGGCCGATCTGGCCCGCTACGCGGCGCTGGTCCAGAAGGAGGAGGTGTCGCGACAGCAGTACGACCGGCAGGTGGACGTGGCGAAGTCGGCCGAAGAGGCCGTGGCGGGCAATCGCGCCGCCGTCGCCGCCGCCGCGCAGCAGGTGACCGAGGCAGAAGCAAGGCTTCAGCAGGCCGAGAGTACGGCGGCCCAGGCGACAAGCAATGCCGGGCAACAAGTGGCCATCCAGAGCGCCACCGTGCAGCAGAAGAACGGCAAGGCGGCGGAGGCGAAGGCGCAGCTCGATCAGGCCCGCCTGGATCTTTCCTATACGAAGATCAACGCCCCGGCCGATGGCGTGGTGGGCCAGAAGAACGCGGAGATCGGCATGCGCGTGCAAGCCGGCCAGGCGCTGATGGCGGTGGTGGAGTTGCGCGATATCTGGGTCACGGCGAACTACAAGGAGACGCAACTGCGGCGCGTGCGGCCGGGCCAGCCGGTGACCATTCACGTGGACACGTTCGACGCCGATTACGACGGCTACGTGGAGAGTATGCCCGCCGCGACGGGAGCGGAGTTCAGCCTGCTGCCGCCGGAGAATGCCACGGGCAACTATGTGAAGGTGGTGCAGCGGCTGGGTGTGCGCATCCGCTTCCATGGCCGCGTTTCCCCCGATGAACGGCTGCGGCCGGGCATGTCGGTGGAAACAAAGATCCGCCTGCGATAGCATCCTAATTCGGTGACGTTCACCTCAATCCCCAATTACCGCCCCGGTTATCGCTGGCGGATTTCGGGGACACTCCATGCAAGTGTCTGGAGCGGCTCAGTTGGCCGGGCTGGAGGCCACGCAGCCGCACCTGCAGGAGACGCTGCTGGCGGCCATGGGAAACGTGGAACTGAAGAGGCTGCTGGACACGCGGTATCTGGATCTGGACGGCGATGCGACACCGTGGTCGCACGCCGTCCCTGTAGAGCCCAGCAGAGCCGCAAAGGTCCATCAGGCCGTGTTTCTAGCCGCGCCGCCAACTATTCGCTCATTTGCCCGCGCCTGTGAGAAGTACTGTCTGTGTGCCTGAGAGTGCGTTGTCGGTGATCGTCAAGCCGGCAGAAAACGTGTTCTTGGATACCGGCTTGAACGTGACGGAAACCGTGCAACTTGCCATGGCCGCGAGGGAACTCGGGCACCTGCTGGTTTGCATGAAGTCTGCCGCACTCGAGCCGGTGACTGCGATGTTCGTAATACTCAACGCCGTGGCGCCGCTGTTGGTCAGTGTCACGGTCTTCGTGGTGCTGCTGTTCACCGAATGGGTCCCAAAGCTCAGGCTCCCAGGATCGAGATCAGCCTGAGGATTGATCACCGTCGCGGTCAGGCTGACCGTCTGCGGGCTGCCCGGCGCATTATCCTTGACGCTCAGGGTGGCGGTCTGCGGATTGTAGTAAGGACCCGCGACGAAGGTCACGACAATCGAGCAACTCTTCCCTGGCGCTAGGGGCACCTGGCAGAGGCTGACGATGAGAAACTCGTTGGAATCTCCTCCGGACGCAATCGAAAGAAGAGGATCGGTGATCGTCATTGGCCCGGTCCCCTGGTTGGTCACCGTCACGTTCTTGACGGTAATCGTGCCTAAATAGACCGTGCCGAAAGCAAGGCTCGATGGCGAGACGCTGGCCAGCGGCCCGGGCGTCACCGTCAGCGAAACCGACCTGCTGGCAGTGGTGTAGTTGGTTGTGTCGGTAGGAGTAAAGAGTACGGAAAGGGTCTGGCTGGAGGTGGTGATCGCCGTTCCGGAGGTTGGCGTGTATGCGAACGTCCCCGGAACACTGGCGGTGGCGTCCAACTGCGCCGTACCCAGCGAATAGCCGAGTTGGATAGATGCTGGCGTCCAGGCGATGACCGGGGCCGCTTTGTTGACCTGGAGCGCCACCTGCGCCGACGCCGTGCTGTAATCGGTCGCATCGGTTGGCGTGAGGGTGGTCGAGAGAATGTGCGGGCCGGCGCCAAGGACTGTTCCTGCCAGCGGGCTGTACGTGAACGTCCCGGCCACGTTCGCCGTGGCATTCAGTTGGGTACCGCTGAGCGCGGCGCCATAGGTGATGGCCGCGGGAGTAGCCCAGGCGACAACGGGCACAGCTTTGCTTGCCAGGGTGGATTGCGTGGCCGAGGCCGCAGTGTAGTTGGCGTCGGCGGTCCAGTTGGCCGTGAGACTACAGGCTCCGGTGCCGCTGGTCATGGTGACCGTCGTGCCGGTGATCGAGCAGGCGCCACCGGCGGTGATGACTGCCGTGGTGCTGGCGTTGGTGATGGCGGCCACGGTGAACGTGGCGCGGTAGGCTGCGCTGGCCGGTGCGCCAGTGAAGCTCACCGTGGGCGCGATCTTCGTTGCGGTGGTGGACTGGCTGAGCGAAGCAGCAGTGTAGTTGGCGTCCGCAGCCCAGTCAGTTGTGAGGTTGCAAGTGCCCGTGCCACTGGTCATGGTGACGGTATTGCCCGTGATGGAGCAGGCGCCACTTGCGATGATCGTCGCGCTAGTGCTGGCGTTGGTTGTAGCGGCGACGGTAAATGTGGCGCCGTAGGCTGCGCTGGCCGGTGCGCCGATGAAGCTCACGGTGGGTGTGGCCTGTTGCGCCGTGACGGTATTCACCACGTTGGGCGCTGGGCTATAACCAGCATTGCCGGCCTGGGAAGCAGTCAGCACACAGGCGCCCGTGCCGCTGGTCATCGTTACGGTACTGCCCGCCAGCGTGCAGACTCCGGAAGCGGTGATTGTGACCGGCAGCCCGGAACTGGCCGTAGCGGAAACTGTAAAGCTCTGGTTATAGACGGCGGCAGACGGCGTACCGGCAAAAGTGATGGTCTGACTGGCTGGAGGCGCCGCCGTGCCTGGGCCGGGTGCCCACAGAATCCAGAGTGCTTCTCCCAGACCGCCGCTTCCAGAACTCACGAAGTCGCCAATGTACGCACCCGTATTGCCGTCAAAACTCTTGACGCTGTGGGAGTACCTTTCTGTTTCATAGAGGTTGCCGTCCGGACCGAAGGCTATAGCGTAGTCCCAGTCAAGGTCCCCACTTCCGGTCGGAACAAATGCTCCCATGTCTGCACCGGTTGCGCCGTTATAACGCTCGACCTGGTGGGCATTCCACATGCTCACATACAAGTTGCCATCGGGCCCGAACGTCAGAGAAGTCGGGTCGCCGCCGTTAGCCGGCGCAAAAACGCCGATGAATGCACCGGTCGTTCCATCGTAGCGAAGGATGGCGGAGGCAGAGTTATCGGCAACGTACAGGTTGCCGTCCGGCCCAAAGACCAGTCCCTGGGCGTAGTCAAGGCCTCCGCTACCACTTGGGACGAAGTCGTCAATGTACGCCCCCGTGGTGCCGTTGAACCGTTTGACGTGGCCGCTGCCTGGCGAGTTATCCCAACCGCTTGCCACGTAAAGATTGCCGTCAGGTCCAAACGTCACATCGTAGGGGGAGATGCCGCCGCCGCTGCCAGGAGGCAGGAAGTCGTCGATGTATGCCCCAGTCGTGCCGTTATAGCGCTTCACGCTGTGGGTGTAGATGCTGCCGACATACAAGTTTCCGTCAGGCCCAAAGGTGGGATGCGTGGGGCCACTCAAACCGCCCGCGCCGGGAGCCACGAAAACGTCAATGAAAGCCCCCGTGTTTCCGTCATAGCGCTTAATGCTGTAATCGGTGTAGTCTTCAACGAGCAGTGCGGAGGGGGCAGTGGCCAAGAAGCCACGGTTGACGCCGTTCGAGTCGACGTAGTCTCCAACTATTTCCCGAGTGGAGTTTACGCCCGGCCCCTCGACAAAGGTGGAGCCGGGCTGCGCATTGGGAACGTCGAAGTTCGTCCATGTTCCGCCGCTCAGGATAAACCCGTGCGCACTGGGTTGAGGGTACTCAAACTCCCCGGCCACGTCTCCCCGGTTGTTGATGCCCATCGGGATCGTGCCAACGTAACCGGACTCGGGCTGGGGAACGACTGGATCGTCAAGGGTGGTGAAGACACCGCCGCGCAGAAGAAAGCCGTGCGCACTCCCCGTGCCCCACCCTGGTTCGCCGGTGCCAACAATCTCGCCGGAATCGTTGATTCCCGCCGCCCCTGAAGAGAAGAAGCCCGGAAAGTCGATCGTGGTGAAAACACCGCCGCTCAGCAGGAACCCATGCGCCTTGCAGTAGCACGGGTCGGTGTAGGACCCTACGATCTGGCCGCTGCTGTTAATCGCCTTGGCCGCGGTGGTGCCCGCCATCGATCCCGGAGCTTCGGGCAACGTCGTGTACACACCTCCGCTTAACAGGAAGGAATGGGTTTGGCCATAGCAGTTCCCGCAGGTGGCCGTGTCGTCGTAGGTACCGACAATCGCTCCGTTCCCACTTATGCCCCAAACCTGGGTCTGGCCCGCGCCAGGATAGTCGATACTCGTGTATGTCCCATGGTTCAGTAGAAACCCATGGGAACCGGGAGAACCATTGATGTAAAACCCGACGATCTGGCCGGTGTCATTAATGCCGAATGCCTGAGTGAAAGTGGCCCCGGGATAGTCTATATTCGTAAAAGTGTAAAGGCCCGGACTCGGGGTGCACGAACCCGGGTTTGTCTGGCAACTCGAATTAATGGTGATCGTTCCGGATGAGACGTTATATTGAGCTCCGCCGGATGGGGTGAAGTATGAATTCTGGGCAGGGAACGTCCCGGTAAGGAATGTCGGGTTGGATGTGGAGCCCGTGAACAATTGCGTTCCGGGCGCAAGGATGAACGCGTTGTCGATCCCGTCAAAGTCATCGAGCAGCAAGCCTTCGCCATCGCTGGACGTGAAATACGCAATAGCCGATGGGCTCGTGTCGACGGTGGCGCCGTTTAACGAGTATGTAAAACCGCTGAAGTACACGTCGAATCCAGCCGAGCTCTGTAACCTCGAGCCCGAACTGGGCGGCGGCAGGGGCGTCAGGGAGACGGTGACCGAGAACTGCCACGTGGCGTTGGGGGCGGTCCATGTGGTGGTGGGCACGCCGGCCCCCCAGACGCCGGTTCCGCTTACGGCGAACACTTGGGCGGACGCATTCACCGGAAAAACAGCGAGCGCACAAGCGGCGATGAATGCCATTGGCAGAGCCGAAAGTAGATCAGGGACCCGCTTGGCCGCTCTCCGCCGCGCGCGTGTCAGCGGCGTGCGCGACGCACCGAAAACCCTGGAGGTTACCGTTTGAGCAACGGTCAAAAGATGGGGGAACAGGTTAAAACAAAACGGCGTTGGCAGGCCGACCGGTTCGGGCTGCGGAATGTGGCGCACCATTGGTCTCCTTTTAGGAAGGAAAAATGATAGTAACAGCCCGGTTGCGTGGATGCAATGGCGAAAGCAAGAATCGACCGCTGAAAAGGTACCGTAAATCGTAAGACAGCAGACACTGCAGTTCGGCTATAAGTCGAAGAGACTCGGTTGGTTAGAAAACTGGTCGTGTTTATTGTGGTCGTTCGGTAGCTGAAGTACCGGTAGAATGGGCACCCGCTCGAAAATCGTGACGCTCACAACCTGTAAGATCTGCTAGAGGCTGGCGAAAAGGCTCCACCAGTTCAGCCACAGTGCCGTCCGGGCACAGCGTCCTCGTCCTTTTGCACGTGGCATTCTCCAGACCCGTCCTGGTGCCCCACTTGCACACGACGATGCGATAGTACCTCCACGGCTTTCGGTCCGCAGGAGCAAACTGGTCCTCCAGCCGGGCGGGTCGTCTGACGACGGTCTTCACGAAGACGCTCCCACGCCTTTCATCGGCGCTGCGCCGCACTCTCGGCCGCCGCTTCCAGTTCCGTCACGCGCGCTCCGATGTCCTCAATCTCAATGGCCTTGGCGGCCTGATTTAGTTTTAAACTTGCATCCGGCTGGAGTGTCCCTGGACTCTGTGATAATTGGGGACAGAGGTGAACGTCACCGAATTGGCCGAGGTGAACGTCACCGAATTGGCCGGCGACGGCCAGCGCGGCGGCGAATCCCGGCTCGCACTCCAGCGCCCGCAGAGACCAGCGGCCTGCCTCGTCCGCATCCGGGCGAGTGGCCACCAGCCGCGCCGGCTCGCCCGGCGCCAGCGTCACCTCGAAGCTGTCCAGCGCGATGGAAAGCCCCTGGCCGCGCGCCTTGATCCACGCCTCCTTGCGCGTCCAGCAGTTGAAGAACGCCTGCGCCTGCTGGCCCGGTGGCAACGCGGCGAGCGCCCGCGCCTCCGCCGGCGAGAAGAACCGCTCGGCGATCCGTTCCCGCATCACCTCTTCCCGAATGCGTTCGATGTCCACGCCGATGGCGCGCCCCCTCGTCACCGCCGCCAGCGCGATGCCGTGCGAATGCGACAGGTTGAAACAAACATCGGAACCGGCCAGCTCGGGCTTGCCAAATTCGTTATAGGCGAACTCCAGAGTCTGCGCGGGGACGCCGGTGTAGCGGCTCAGCAACGTCCGCAGGACGCCGCGTCCCACGATGTATCGCTCCCGGCCGCGCTCCACGCGAAACCGGTCCGCGCGCGCCAGCTCATCGGGGGAAAGCAGGCCGCGCAAGCTTCCGGTCACGCCGTCGGGCCGATCCAGCGCGATCTTCCAGACGTGCACGTCGCCGGGATCGAGAATCACGCTCAACAAAGCACTATAGTACAGTCAGAGACTGAGCATGAGCGAGGACATTGCGCGTATCGTTCTCAATCGCCCCGAAAAGCGCAACGCACTGGATGGGGCGCTGGTGGGTGAGATCAAGGCGGCGCTGGCCGACGCGGCGGCCGACTCCCGCGTTCGCGTCGTGGTTCTGACCGGCGCGGGCCCCGATTTCTGCTCCGGCGCGGACCTCGGCGAGCTGCGCGCGATGGCCGAAAACGGCCCTCTGGAGAACATGGCCGCCGCGCGCGCCATCGGCGAGATCTTCCTCGCCATTCGTCGCCATCGCTGTCCGGTGATCGCGGCGGTGCGCGGGCGCGCACTGGCTGGCGGCTGCGGGCTGGCCACCGCCTGCGATGTGCTGCTGGCCGCCGAATCGGCTCAATTCGGCTACCCCGAGGTGAACATCGGATTCGTCCCCGCCATGGTGATGGCGCTGTTGCGGCGGCAGGTGGCCGAGAGGCGGGCCTTCGAGCTGCTGGCGCTCGGCGGCGTCATCGGCGCGCGCGAGGCCATGTCGATTGGCCTGGTCAACGCGGTGTTCGCGGACAACTCGTTCGACGACGACGTCGACGCCTGGGTGGGCCGGCTGGCGCGCAAGCCGGCGGCGGCCGTCAGCATGACCAAGAGCCTGCTCTACCACGGCGACGGCCTCAGCTTCGAGGCGGCCATCGAAGCGGGCGTCTACGCGAACGCTCTCGCGCGCACCACCGAGGAGTGCCGGCAGGGAGTGGAGCGCTTCCTCGAAGGAAAGCGCGAGCGCGGCCAGGATTAGGACCCGTTGCGCCGGCGCAACCACGCAGGCAAATGCCTGTTGATGAGCAGCAGGGTCTCCCGCGCGAGAGCCGCGACCTCGCCAACTCGCGAGCCGCTCGGTGCAGCCAGCCTCCGAATGGCGTTCCTCGTCAGGTCCAGGAGAGTAGCGCGAGGAACACGTATCCGGCACAACGCCTCCACCACGGGCGCCGCCGGCTGCTGGGCCAGAAACGAGATCTTCGGCGGGTAGCGCAGCTTGTCCATCAGGCCCAGCCTGCGCAGGGCGACGGACAGGTCATGCCATGCCAGAAACGGCGACCACTCGTTCTCCACATACAGCCGGCCCCAGCACCCCATGGCCTCCCGCAAATCCCGCTCGCGGTACAGTTCCAGAATCGCCGCCGCCAGATGCGCCGGCCCCACTCCCGCCGTCAGACGCCCGGTCACACCGTCCTTCACCGCTTCCCGCACCGCCGTCACCGGATAGCCAATCGCCGGC
>JBEKPY010000005.1:0-127357 GCA_049520275.1 Bryobacteraceae bacterium | reverse complement strand
ATCGCTCATCCAGAGTGTCCCGCAAGACCATGAATCGTCGGTTGATTCCGGTGCGGTCATCCATCTTCACCAGAATACGTTAAAACATTCCTGAATGGAAATGTTATTTACTGACGGGCTCTTAAGGTCTCCCGCCCTGCACTGTCCAGCTTGCTGAACGGCAGGGCTGAACTGTCCGGCATGATGGCGCTACGCATCGAGAAAGCCTTTGGGGTGAAGATGGATACGCTGATGCGGATCCAGTCCGCTTACGGTATCGCGCGGACCCGTGAGCGCGAAAAGGAAATTCGCGTGCGGCGTATTCACTCCGGCCGTGACAGAACGGCTATATCGGTGGTCTGAGGCTTGACACCGCGGGGATTATCGCGCGGATTCCTTCCCGCTGCCGATACGCGCTCGGGTTCCGGCGCGATGGCGCCAGCGATCCCCCGGGCTTCATTTGGGAATCCTGTACATGGCCGCTCCGAGAACAATGCCCGTGCCGGGTTCCTGCACGAAGCCGATCAGACGCCCGCCGGCGAAGGAAGTGACGGAAAGGTCCTCGCGGAAACTCGATTGTTTGTCGAGCTTGCCAAGCTTGCGCAGCTTCCGGATGATGGCCACGTGGTGCAGTCTGAGTCCGCGGTTCTCTCCGGCGAGCACGTCGCTCTGCCCGTCGTCGTACGCGAAAGCCGCAAACACGTCTGCGCGATGGGCGGGGGCTCCGGACCCGTCCACCTCGATGGAGACGGATCCCGGACTGGGACTGGCGACGATTCGCATGGCCAGCTTCGGCTGGCGCGCCGCCTCGCGAATGGCCTCCTCGGCCTCATTCACGGCGCTCCCCACGCACTGCCGGCTGCCGTCCACCACCATCTGTGGTGTGTACGGTTGCGACTTGAGCCGGAGGTCATAGGCCTGCTGGCGTGCGGTGAACTCCGCTGAGGAAAACGGGTCGACCCAACCGTCGTGATTCCAATAGTCCACGTGTTCGCTCATCACCAGGACCCGCACGCCGGCCAGAGGCTGCAGCTTGTCGAGATTCTCAAGGAAGCGATCCGCCGGGGGGCAGGAGGAGCAGCCCTCTGAGGTGAACAGTTCAACCAGTACGGGCGTCTGTTTCTCGCTCACATTGGGCCGCTGGCCAGCCTCCATCCAGCCGGCCAGGAGGCAACTCAGCAGAACGACGGCGGGCAACTCCCACCCTGTTGGGAGAGCGGTCTGCCGGCTTTCGAACCTGCGCCGCGTGGGAACATCATTTGAGTAGTGCCATCGAAGGCGGCAGAAGCCTTTCATCGGATCGTGATCCTCCTCAAAAGGACGAACCTGGCCCCGAGCCGAACAGGCCCTGCGACCACTGATTCGAGTTTGAAGCAAAAGCAGGCTGCGCACAATCACCACTCGCGCCGAACTCCACATGACCGCCACTCATCGGGACGCGGAGAAAGGACGCGGGGCGTTCTCATCTGTCATGGTTTTTGGGGGACAAACCTGCGAGGCCGACAAGACCCCAGCGTGGCGACCTGTCCAGCGCCGCCCAGCCCTGCGCATTGTGGGGCGAAACTGATAACATAGCAGCTTCGAAGACTCGATTTGTTGGGGGAGAGCTATGAGCGACAAACACGGTTTGCTTGACACCATAAAGCACCTGGCCTTCGAAGAAGAACCGACGAAGGCAGCACCAGAAACCACGCCAGCCGCCGCCCCGGCGGTGGCGCCGGCGATGACGGCAATAACTCCACCGGCCGGTTATCCGCTGCCGATCGACACGGGAGTGGCGTCGGACAACGACGAAGTCTACCAAAGGATCCTGTCGAGGACCGATTTCGAGGGCACCGACGCGGCCGCAACCATACGCAAGTTCCTGGATCCGCTCAAGGCCATCTCGGACACCGTGATGCCTCCGAGCGTGAAGTTCCAAACGGCCGTGGTCCAGGCCAAGGCACAAGCCGGGCTGACGGAAGACAGCATCCTGGCCACCTTTGACACACTGAAAGCCAGCCTGCAGCAGGAAGAAGACGCTTTCAACCAGAAGGCGCAGCAGTTTGCGGCGCGCGAGGTCAAGGGCAGGCAGGACCGTATCGGCCAGATCACCGCGCAAATCACCCAGTTCCAGCAGGAGCTCGCTCAATTATCCGGCGAACTGGTGGAGGCACAAGGTAAGAGCACGCATGCGCAAAGCCAGTTTGTGGCGGCCGTACAACGCAGAAGAAATGAAATCGAACAGCAGAAGGCACACTACACAGCTCTGCTGAAAGGATAAGAGGAAGTCATGAGCATTGTGCCCGGTGTTCCCAACTTCACACAGAACCTGCAGGGCTACACGCCGAAGTCGTTCTGGAAGCGTCCGGAGGGCCCATTCGGCATGTTCGTGCTGGTGGCCCTGATCGTCGGCGGAGGCGTCGGCCTGTACGTCATCCTGCCGTTCCTGATCACGCTGTTGACGAACGTGCTTTACGCCGGCGCTCTGACCGCGGCGCTCATTGCGGTCCTCTGGCTGGCGTTCAATCCGGCCTTCCGCGCGGCAGTAAGGAACGTATTCCAATACACGATACGCTGGTTCGCCTCGTGGGTGGTGGAGACCGATCCGATCGGCATTCTTCGCAACAACCTGGATGACATGAAGAAGGAGAAGTCCAACCTGGACCAGACGCTGCAGCGATTTGCGGGGAGCGAGGAACGGCTTCAGAGAAGCATTGCCGCGAAGAACGATGAGATTAACGCCCTCGGTCACAAGGCCGCCGTCGCCGAGCAAATGGCGGCGGCCGCTAAAGACCCGATGGAGCGCGAACGCCTGGCTCTCGAACGCCAGACTTTCCTCGAGAAGGCCGGGATGTTGATGCAGGGCGTGAAGCAACTTCAGGCTCTCGAGGACCAGACCTCGAAGATGCTGAACACTTTCCGGCACTGGTCGCAAATCGCCGACAGCAAGATCCAGCGGACCGAGAACAAGGTCAGCTTCCTCGCCGAACAGCGCAAGATGATTCTGGACGCCAAGGCGACTCTTGGCGTCGGCCAGCGGCTGCTGCGCGGCAATCCGGAACAACTGAAGATGGTTGACATGGCCCTCGACTACCTGGAAGAGGACACAGCTCGCACCTTGGGAGAGATCCGGGAGTTTTCCCGCTACACCGACAAGCTGCTTACGGACGAGCAAATCGAATCCGGCGCGGCGGCTGACGAAGCGGCTGCCAAGTTTGCAGAGTTCAACCAGAAGCTGCTTACGTCCGGCAACCAGTCCGCCGGGGCAGACATGATTCAGATCCCCGGGATGGCGACACCGGAACTGGCGAAAATGCCCCAGCCCGCGGTCGGCACGAAGGGTGCGGGCGATTACGACAACCTTTTTAAATAGTCAATCTACGAGTTTCATTGAGAGGAAAAAGCATATGGCGCGTTTGAAGCCGCAAGCAAAGGTATTCCTGATTGTGGTCGCGGCCGCGGGTGTGGTTTTCGGACTGCGTTCCGCCATGCAACACGGTCTGATTCCAACCCCCGGCATCATAAAGTCCATCGTCGCCAGCCGCGTGGACCTGCCGCCGCAAACGGAGGCGCAGGTGTCCAACGTGCAGGCTTTGCCGTACCCATCCACGGTACCGGCCAACGTTTCGGCGACGCGCATGCCGTTCGACATCTGGGAGTGGAACGCCATGTTCGCCCTGCTCTATGCCAACGGCGGCAAGGACACTACCAAAGGTTCGCTCATGGAGAAGTACGGCGTGAACCTCGCACTGCACCGCGAGGATTCGAACTCGCAAATGAAGGCCGACCTGCTGACCTGCGCCAAGCAGCTCCACGACGGCGAGAAGACCTGCTCGTCGGGCGCCGCGGCCCTCGTGGTAATGGGCGACGGAGGAGGCCAGTGGCTGGCCGATCTGAATCCGCAACTGAAGAAACTGGGGCCGGAATACCAGGCGGTCATCATCGGCGCCGTGGGCCGTTCCAACGGAGAAGATGCGCTGCTGGGCCCGGCCGAGTGGAAGTCGAATCCGCAGAGTATGAAGGGCAAGACGGTGGTGGGCGTCATTCGCGATGGCGACTGGAATATCGCCCTGAACTATCTGGGCTCAAACGGTCTGAAGAACAACCCGGACCTGAAGACCTGGGACCCGGATGCGGTCAACTGGATTTCGGCCCCGGACGAGGATTACATCAAGGCCGTAACCGAGGTGTACGTGCCCAATCGTTGTGAAGACCGCAAAGTTGTGAAAGACGGCCGCCCGACGGGCGAGACCGAGAAGGTCTGTCCGGACGGCGTGGTGACCTGGACGCCTGGAGACGAACAGGCGGTGCACGGCCGTCCAGGCACGACAAAGATCGTGTCCTCGCACGAATACGCTTCGCAAATGCCGGCGGTCATCATGGGCATCAAGAAGTTCTTCAATGACAACCGGGACGAAGTTCATGGCCTGCTGGCGGCGAGTTTCCAGGCTGCCGACCAGTTGAAAGCCTTCGATGCCGCCCGCCGCAAGGCCGGCGAAATCTCCGCGAAGATCTACAACGACCAGAACGGCGAGTATTGGTATAGCTATTACATGGGTGTCCGCGACCCGAAGACGGGCCAGAGCCTGGGGGGCTCGGCGGTCTTCAATCTGGAGGACGACGTCAATTATTTCGGGCTGGACGGCAAGCACAATAACAATATGCGTGCCAGCTACGAGACGTTTGGCAGGATTGCCACGCAGAACTATCCGCAATTGTTCAAGGACAATCCCATTCCGCCGTACAAGGAAGCGGTTGACGCTTCGTTCATCTTTGGCGCTCAGGCGCTGCTGAACACCAGCGGGGTGCAGGGGGCCAGCGCGGAGACGGTGGACTATGCAAAAGAAGCGGCCAGCGGCACGGTGGTCGGCCATAAGGCCGTGTACATCAACTTTGCGAGCGGTTCCGACCAGCCCGCGCCGAATAGTCTGCCCACCCTGAGTGAACTCAAGGATGCCCTGGCCATCAACTCGCAGTTGGCGATTCAGATTGACGGCTACACCGACAACGTTGGCAGCGACACCGCAAACGTCCCGTTAAGCGAAAAACGCGCTTTAGCCGTGAAACGCTACTTCCAGCAGGCGGCTCCGCTCAGCTTTCCGGAAACCCGCTTCAAGTCCGTGGCTGGCCACGGCTCGCAGGATCCGCTTGCCCCGAACACAACCGCCGGAGGCAAGGCGCTGAACCGCCGCGTGGAGATTACGCAGATCGGCCAGTAGTTCCGCGGAAACCGTGCATGACTCATGCTGTGACGGTATTTGCACCCAATGCGGTTCTGAGCAGGAACACCGTCCGGATTCTGGTTGCCACACAAGTTGCCATCGTCCTCTTGTTGTGGGCATTCAGTCCATGGGTGCTGTTTCCCAAACCGATCGAAGTATTGGGCGCGCTGGGAGACCTCTGGCAGGAGGGGCTGGGAACGGAGCTGATCACCAGCTTCTATCTGAACCTCGAAGCGGTTGCCCTGGCCACCGTGGTTTCGCTGCTGCTGGCTTATGCGACGGTCATGCCCTTCTTCCGCCCCATCGTCGCCTTGCTCAGCAAGCTACGTTTTCTATCATTGGTTGGATTGACGTTCTTTTTTACGCTGATGGCCAGGAGCGGCCATCAACTGAAACTGTCTCTGCTGGTCTTTTCGGTTTCGGTATTCTTCGTCACCGGAATGGCCGACGTTATCGGCGCCATCCCGAAGGAGGAGTTCGACCTGGCGCGCACGCTGCGTATGGGCGAGTGGCGGGTGGTGTGGGAAGTAATCGTCCTTGGCCAGACTGACAAGGCTTTCGACGTCCTCCGTCAGAACGCGGCGATCGGCTGGATGATGCTGACCATGGTGGAAGGCATTGTCCGGTCCGAAGGCGGCGTGGGAACCGTTCTGCTGGACCAGAACCACCACTTCCGGCTGGCCGCGGTCTTCGCCATCCAATTGACCATCCTCATGCTTGGCTTGTTCCAGGATTACGGCATCGGCATGGCCAAGAACCTGTTTTGTCCGTACGCCGCGCTGACACTGGAGCGGAAATAGTGGCAAACACATCGTACAGCCTCGGCAAAACGCTGTTGAAGATCGACAACGTATCTCTCGAGTATGATGGCCGCCCGGTGCTCCGGGACGTCAACGCGGAGGTGCGTGACATCATCGTGCCGGGCAGGGTACAGGGTCAGGTGGTGGGGATCCTCGGCCCTTCCGGCTGCGGCAAGACCAGTTTGTTCCGGATCATCGCGGGGTTGAACCCGCCCACTTCGGGCCGGGTGTCCGTGAACGGCTTCGAGCGCCCGGTCAGGGCGGGTGAAGTTGGCGTGGTCTCCCAGAGCTACCCGCTCTTCGACCATCGCACGGTGCTGGGAAATCTTATATTGGCGGCGATGCAAAAGGAAAAGGACTCCAGGGTCGCCCATGACAAGGTGATGGCGTTCCTGAAAGAGTTCGGACTGGAAGACAAGTTCAGTCTTTACCCCGCTCAGTTGTCGGGCGGCCAGCGCCAAAGATGCGCCATTATCCAGCAGATCCTGTGCAGCGAGCACTTCCTGCTCATGGATGAGCCGTTTTCCGGCCTCGACCTGCTCATGCTGGAGAGAACCTGCGAGCTGATCACCAAGGTTGCCGATATGGACGACCTGAACACGATCATCGTGGTGACCCACGACGTCACCGCCGCATGCTCGGTGGCCGACCATCTCTGGCTGATGGGGCGCGATTCCGACAGTAATGGAACCGTGCTTCCCGGCTCCCGCATCGTGCACGAGTACAACCTGATCGAGCGCGATCTGTGCTGGCAGCCGGGCATTATCACGACAGCGAAATTCACCGACTTCGTCCGTGAAGTGAAAGAGGAATTCAGGAGACTTTAATGGATAAGAAAAGCGAGATCGAGCTGCTGGTTTGCAAATGCAAGTCCTGCACTCATTGGGAAATCGGAAGGGACGTCATCATCTGTAAGACTTGCGGTTTGACGCTGCCGGCGAAGATCACCGTGGACGACCACCACATGCTTCACTGGCAGAAGCACGAGCGCTAGCCATTCGGGATCGGCGCGAGGGCTCGCCTCCTGCGTCCAATCAGGCGGGAATCGATGCAGGCTCTCCGCCGGATTCCCGCGCAGCGTCCGTTCCTGGCGGCGCCTTTCGAGAGAAAGCCCACGCGCAAATCCACGAACCCCCGCACATACCCAGAGCGATAAACGCGCTGGACCATTCGTCGGGATCGTGCGAGCGCGGGAAACTCACGATCCTGGGCGCATGGAGGAGCAGGAACCAGAGCAGGAACATTGTTCCCAGCAGCGCCCCCGCCCAACGGGCCATCCATTTTGTCGCGATACTCAAACCTGCCGCGATGAAGGCCAGGCCCGTAAAATACGCCCAGAACAAACCGCTCCCGGGAATCCAGACCGGCACAAGGCTGACGATCAAGCCGAGAACGAGAAAATGATCGACGCCGAAGACCACCGAGGAAGCCGCGAAGAGGAAACGGCCCGAATCGATCAGGAACTTTACGGCATTTTCCCAGCGCGGCGAGAAGGAGCCTCGCGCGGGCAGGGTTCCGGCCAGGGTAAAAGCCGAACCGCACATTGCCAGGGTCTCAAACGCGCAGGTACGAACGCCGACATCTAATGGGAGCGCCGCCACTTTGGATACTTGCAGAAGCAGCACACACAGCAGGAATAGAATCCCCGACAGTATTGCCGCCAGCCGCGCTTTTATACCGGCTGCGATGCTCAGACCGGCCGCCAGGAGGGCCAGGCCGGTGAGGCAAGTCAGGAATGGTCCGGGCACCCACGGGATGACCGGGGCAATGGCCGGGTCAAAACGAACCCAGATCAGGTTTTCAACACCGAACGCCACGAGTGCCATGGCGAACAGAATCCGGCCTTGTTTGACGATCTTATCCATAGTGTGCACGCTTCACGGGGGCGCTGACGTCCGAGGCTCCATTTGGCAGGCGACGACGGCGCACCGTGCCGGGGCCTCACAGGAAATGATAAGGCCGGCAGGAGCCGGTCGGCAACAGCCAGTTGATAGCCATGCGTCGCATCCGGCCGGCGTTCTCCGGTGTAACTGGTCCACTAACCCCCGCGTCGTACCTGTCAGCTTGAGAACGTTGTTGTCTGCTCTCATGCTTTGCGCGGATGCGCGTTCCGAGGAGCTATGACTGCAATGATTCGTCGCAGTGGGCGTATTCTGTCCGTGACAGTTGGGATGACGTTGGCGGCGGCCCCGGCGTTCGCGGGACAGCGGCCGCAAATAGCCGCCGCAGCCCCGGCTCCGCTGCCCGCACAGATTCTCAGCGGCAAGAGAGTCTTCGTTGCTTATGCGGGCGGAGAGAACCTGCAGACCCCGCTCGTGTTGATATTCAGTGGAAGATCCGACCGGGTTTACAACCAGTTCTACGCGTTAATGAAGGACTGGGGGCGGTATGACCTGGTGTCCGCTCCCGCCGACGCGGACCTGGTTTTCCAAATCGGGTTTACCTTCGCCGACAACGGCGTGCGGGCGCCCGAAATGGGGCGACTTCGCCTGGAAATCCGCGACCCTCGGAGCAACGTTCTGCTTTGGTCGCTCAGCCAGTACGTGCAGGTGGCCATTATGAAAGGGAATCGCGACAAGAACCTGGACCTGGCGATGGGCGTGATTGAGAACGGCTTGAAGGACCTGGTGACGCAGTCCGCGGCCGCCGCGAAGCCGTAGCGAGGGGGCACCGCCGCTCTCGGTTGCACCAGAGGGTAGGATAATAGCGCAGCGATGGTGCGGAAGCTCATCAAGGCGCGCGGGATTGTGCAGGGCGTCGGGTTCCGGCCCTTCGTGTATCGGCTGGCGCGGGCGCATGGGCTTGCCGGCTACGTCGCCAATTCCTCGGCCGGCGTGACCGTGGAGGTGGAGGGCGAAGCGGCCGAGGTGGAGCGGTTCCTGGACGAATTCCGCGAGCAGGCGCCGGTTCTTTCGCAGATCGACGAGGTGTCGGTGGCGGACCTCGCGCCTGCCGGGGACAGCGGGTTCGCCATTCGGCAGAGCGGCGAGGAATCCGGGCAGTTCGTATTAGTCCCGCCGGACATCGCCACCTGCGAGGACTGCCGGCGCGATTTCACCGATCTGGCGAATCGGCGCTACCAGTACCCATTCACCAACTGCACCAACTGCGGACCGCGCTATACCATCATCGAGGACATCCCCTACGACCGGCCCGCGACCACCATGTCCGTGTTTCCGATGTGCGAGGCCTGCCGCAGCGAGTACGAAAACCCCGCGGACCGGCGCTTTCACGCGCAGCCGAACGCCTGCCCGGCTTGCGGGCCCTGGCTGGAGTTGTGGGACGGGGATTCGCTGGTGGCCGGGCGGCGGGACGCGCTGGAGCAGGTGCGTGCGCTGCTGCGGGACGGCCGGATTGTGGCAATCAAGGGCCTGGGAGGGTTCCACCTGGCCTGCGACGCCGAAAACGACGGCGCCGTTCGCCGTCTGCGCCAACGCAAGCGCCGCAGCGACAAGCCGTTCGCGCTGATGGCCCGCGACATGGAGCAGGTGGAACGTTTCTGCCGGGTATCCGGCCCCGAGCGCACCGCGCTGCTGGGTCCGCGGCGGCCCATCGTGATTCTGGACCGGCGGCCGGAAGCGGCCATCTCAGCCGCGGTGGCCCCCGGCAACAACACCGTGGGCGTCATGCTGCCGTATACGCCGCTGCATCATTTGCTTTTTGACGGCGCTCTCAACGTTTTGGTGATGACCAGCGGCAACATCAGCGAAGAGCCCATCGTGAGCCGCAACGAGGAGGTGCGTCCGCGGCTCGGGGACCTCGCCGATTCGTACCTGCTGCACAACCGCGCCATCCGCACCCGGGTGGACGATTCGGTGGTGCGCGTGTATGCGGGCGGGGAGCGCGTGCTGCGCCGTTCGCGCGGCTTCGCTCCGCTTTCCATCGAGCTGGGCATGAGGGTGCCGCAGGTGCTGGCTACCGGGGCCGAGCTGAAAAACACGTTCTGCCTGACGAAGGACCACTACGCCATCCTCAGCCAGCACATCGGCGACCTGGAGAACTTCGAAACGCTGGAGTTTTTCGAGGAGACGCTGGCGCACATGCGCCGCTTCTTCCGGGTGCAGCCGGTGGCGGTGGCGCACGATCTGCACCCGGGCTATCTGAGCACCCGCATCGCCCAGGGCATGAGCGATCTGGTGCGCGTCGGCGTCCAGCATCACCACGCCCACATTGCCGCCTGCATGGCCGAGAACGGTCTGCGCGACAAGGTGATCGGCGTGGCTTTCGATGGGACCGGCTACGGGACAGACGGTCAGATGTGGGGCGGCGAGTTCCTGGTGTGCGACTACGCGGGTTTCGAGCGGCGGGCCCATTTCCGCTACGTGCCCATGGCGGGTGGCGATATGGCCATCCGCGAGCCGTGGCGCATGGCGGTCGCCTGGCTTCGGGAAGCCTTTGGCGCGGCGCTGCCGGAGTTGCCGTTCCTCGCCTCAATCCCGGATCGAAAACGGGCCGTCGTGAATGCAATGCTGGCGCGCGGCGTTCAGACGGTAGCGACTTCTTCCTGTGGGAGGCTGTTCGACGCTGTTGCCGCCATCCTGGGACTGCGGCTGGAAACGAACTTCGAGGGCCAGGCGGCGATGGAGCTGGAATGCATCGCCGCACCCGGCATTGAGGAGCCCTACCCGTTTGAGACGGAGGGGACGGCAATCGACTTCCGGCCGACCATCAAACAAATTGTTGCCGAAATGAAACAGGGGGTCGCGCCAAACGTTATTTCGGCGCGTTTCCACAGCACGGTGGCGGCTGTCGTCGTCGAGACTTGTACGGGCATTCGGACCGCCGAGCACCTGAACCGAGTCTGCCTCAGCGGCGGCACGTTTCAGAACCGGCGGCTCACGGAAAGGTGCCTTCAATTACTCAACGTAAATGGGTTTGAAGTGTACTTACACGCCCACGTTCCAGCCAACGACGGAGGTATCTCGCTGGGGCAGGCTGTAATCGTAAGTAACTTTATTTGAACCGATTTTTCTCTGGCATTCAAATCGGACCGGACTTACAATCGGGGCGAAAGGAGTGCCAGACATGCAGGATGCACTAGCCGTTGCTCCCGCTATGGAAGCGCCGGCCGCTCCCGATGCGGAAACCCAGGTGCTGTCGGCAAACGACATCGCCGCCCTCGCATACCGGCTGTGGCAGGAGCGAGGATGCCCAATTGGATCTCCCGAGGAAGACTGGCTCCGGGCTGAGGAGCTTCTGACCGCCCCGACCCGGGAAACCGGCTTGTAACGTGCTCGTCGGCCGGTAACTTACATAGGGCCGAGCCACCTCGCCCAGCAAGTCTGCGCGCCTTCACCCAGCGCGCAGGAGAACCGCCCTCATCGGCCTCGAAGACTCACACGCGGGAGCTTATCAATAAACAATGGTGATCGCGCCAGAGGATTGTCGTTCGGAAGCAGTCCCTTCATAATGCACGACTTACGCAGCCGCGCGGGTCAGGTGGAGATAGCAGGGCGCGTTTTTCAACAGGCTGCTGACGCTTTGGGTGCTGGGTTGCTTTACGCAGATGCGTGAAGCGACAACGGGAGTGTGCCGGTTCGCAGAGCGTCATTCTCCGCGCGGATCTGGATGAACTGGTGCAGGCGTTGCGCACCAAGGGATTCACCGTTGCCGGCCCGGTGGCTCGCGATGGCGCGATCACCATCGACACCATTGAGAACGCCGGTGAGCTGCCGGCGGGCTGGGCCGAGGAACAGGATCCGGGACGTTATCGTCTGACCCCAACGGGCGATGGCGCGGTTTTCGCGCACACCGTGAGCGCCAATTCCTGGAAACGTCTTTTGAACCCGCCGGAGGCGCGGCTATATCGCATCCAGACGGACGGCAGGTCGTTCGCGGTGCCGGAACGTGCCGCCCCGCCGGCAAAGTACGCGCTGTTCGGGGTGCGCCCCTGCGATCTGGCCGGGATCGCGAAGCTGGACCGGGTTCTGGCGGAGGGCGCGGCGGCGGATCCGGACTATGTGGCGCGCCGTTCGCATGCGTTCATCGTGGCCGTGCAGTGCGGACGCGCCGCCGCCAGTTGCTTCTGCTCCTCCATGAAATCCGGGCCGCGCGCCACCTCCGGCTTCGATCTGGCGCTGACCGAGATCGTGGGCGCCGGGCACCGGTTTTTCGTCGAGGTGGGGAGCGCCGCGGGAGGCAGTATTCTCTCCGCCGTGAAACACCGCGCCGCCGAACCCGCCGACGAGGAAGCCGCCCGCCACGTATGGGAGAGCACGACGGCCGCCATCAAGCGGACGCTGGACACCGCGGGCCTGCATGACCTGCTCACCCGCGGCACGGAGAACGGCACCTGGCAAACGGCCGCGACGCCCTGCCTCGCCTGCGGCAACTGCACCATGGTGTGCCCCACATGTTTCTGCTGCACCTTCGAGGATTCCAGCGATCTGACGGGCCGGACAGCCGAGCGCCGGCGCAAATGGGATTCGTGTTTCAGCCTGAGTTTCTCTTACATCCACGGCGGCAGCGTGCGCTCGTCGCTGGCGGCGCGGTTCCGCCAGCGCATCCTGCACAAGCTGGTGTGGTGGCACGATCAATTCGGAAGCTCCGGGTGCGTGGGCTGCGGGCGCTGCACCACCTGGTGCCCGGCGGGTATCGATTTCACGCGCGAGGTGGAAAAACTCCGCGCGCGGTTACAATGAGCGCGCGTCGCCGCGCTTGCGGGGTGGCCGGTGAATAACGCTGCCAGCCCGGAAACCGCTCGCTCACGTGCGCGGCTCGGAACAGCTTGGCCGGGCTGCGGCGGTTGGGAAGCGCTGGATTTGGAGGTGGTCGGTGTTCACACAATCGCTCGAAGTGGTGCTCAGGAATCATCCATTCCTTTCGGATTTGAGCCCGGAGCACATTCAGACGCTCATTTCGTGCGCCAGCAACCAGAGGTTTGCGACGGGCGACCTCGTCGCCCGGGAAGGGACCGAAGCCGATTCCTTCTACCTGCTCCGTTCCGGGACCGTGGCGCTGCAGATGCACCGCCCGGAAAGCGGAGGTATCACTCTGAACACCCTGGGCGAGGGGGATGTGCTGGGCTGGTCGTGGCTGGTGCCGCCGCACCGCTGGCATTTCGACGCGCGGGCCGTGGAGCCGGTACGGGCCATCGCGCTCGACGGCCGCTGCCTGCGCAACAAGTGCGAGCAGGATCATGAGCTGGGCTACCAGTTGCTGAAACGGTTTTCCACGCTGATTGAAGATCGCCTGGAGGCGACGCGGCTGCAACTGCTGGACGTGTACGGGGTCCCCGCCCGATGACGGCTCTCGATCCCATGGCGCCCATCCCGGCGCAGGTCCAGAAGCTCGACCGGGAGAATCAGGACACCTTCACCCTGCATGTGGCGGCGCCGGGCGCCACGCTGCCGCCGTTCCAGCCGGGCCAGTTCGACATGCTGTACGTCTACGGGACCGGCGAGCTGCCCATTTCCGTCAGCGGCGACCCGGAAGCGCGGTTCTCGCTGACCTACACGGTCCGCTCGGTCGGCAAAGCCACCAACAAACTGGTGACCAGCTCGATTGGCGACTGGATCGGCGTGCGCGGGCCCTTCGGCGTTGGCTGGCCCATGGACAAGGCCAAGGGCAGCGACGTCCTGCTGATTGCCGGCGGCATCGGTCTGGCCCCGCTGCGGCCGGCGCTCTATCAAATGTTCCGCTATCGGTCCGAGTACGGCCGCATCATCCTCGCCTATGGCGCGCGCAGCCCGAGCGACATGATTTACCGGAACGAGCTGGCCCAGTGGAAGAAGGAACCGCGCACCCAGGTGCTGTCCACGGTGGACTACGGCGGGTTGCGCTGGCGGGGGAACGTGGGCGTGGTGACCACCCTGCTGACGAGGGTCCGGCTGGATCCGCCGCACACCATCGCGCTCATCTGCGGTCCCGAGATCATGATGCGTTTCGCGGCCATGGAACTGGAGAACCGCGGCATCCCGCGGGAGCGGATTTACGTCTCCATGGAGCGCAACATGAAGTGCGCCGTGGGTCACTGCGGCCACTGTCAGTTCGGGCCGTACTTCGTCTGCAGGGACGGCCCTGTCTTCCCGTACACAAAGATAGAACCCTGGATCAACCGGCATGAAATCTGAAAACGGAATCAAGCCCCGGATCGCGATCTTCAAGCTGGCCTCCTGCGACGGCTGCCAGTTGACCCTGCTCGACGCCGAGGAGGAGTTGCTCAGCGTGGTGGAGGCCGTGGACATCGGCTGGTTCCCGGAGGCGACCCCGCGGGTGCTGAAGCCGCCCTACGATATCGGCCTGGTGGAGGGCAGCATCACCACGCACCACGACGCCGAGTTTATTCATCAGGTGCGCCGGCAGTGCCGCATCCTGATCGCCATGGGCGCCTGCGCCACCTCCGGCGGCATTCAGGCTCTGCGGAACTTTCAGGAGCTGGGGGCCACGCTGCGCAAGGTATACGCCACGCCGGCCTCCATCAGCGCCCTCAAGATGTCCACGCCCATCGCCGACCACGTGCCGGTGGATTTCGAGCTGCGCGGCTGCCCCATCAGCAAGGCGCAGCTTCTGGAGGTGCTGAGCGCCATCCTTACTGGCCGCCAGCCGAACATCCCCACCGGCTCGGTGTGCATGGATTGCAAGCGGCGCGGGAACACCTGCGTGCTGGTGGCGAAAGGCACGCCGTGTATCGGTCCGGCGACGCAGGCCGGGTGCGGCGGCATCTGCCCGGCGTGGGGCCGCGGCTGTTACGGATGCTTCGGGCCGATGGAATCCGCCAATACGGCGGCATTGCGCGACCGCCTGGTGGCGCTGGGACAGAGCAACGCGGAAATCACCCGTACGTTCCGCCGCTTCAACGCCTGGACGTGGCCGTTCCGCGAGATCAGCGAGAAGGCCGAACGAAGCGCCGGGGAGGTACGAACATGAGCCAGACGCGGACCATCAAACTCGACGTTCTGGCGCGCGTGGAAGGCGAGGGCTCGCTCTACGTGCGCTTTTCCGGTTCGCACGTCTCCGACGTGAAGCTGAAGATCCCCGAGCCGCCGCGCCTGTTCGAGGGCATCCTCGAAGGCCGCGGCTATGAGGAGCTGCCGGACATTGTGGCGCGCATCTGCGGCATCTGCCCGATCGCCCACCAGATGAGCGCTATTCATGCCGTGGAGCAGGCGTTCGGCATCGCCGTGCACCCCTCCATTCGCGCGCTGCGCCGCCTGTTCTACTGCGGCGAGTGGATCGAAAGCCACGCGCTGCACATCTATCTGCTGCACGCGCCGGATTACCTCGGCTATGCGGACGTCATCGAGCTGGCGCGCGACCACAAGCCGCGCGTGGAAGCCGGGCTGAAGCTGAAGAAGATCGGGAACGATCTGATGGCCCTGCTGGGTGGCCGCGAGATTCATCCGGTGTCCGTCTGCGTGGGCGGATTCTATCGCGTGCCGCCGGTTGCCGAGCTGCGCAAGATCCGCGGGGCGCTGGCGGAAGCGCGCGAGCTGGCCGTGGAGACCGCGCATTTCGTGGCCGGTTTCGAATTCCCGGATTTCGAGCAGAATTACGAGTTCGTGGCTCTCGCGCATGAGAGCGAGTACGCCATCAACGAAGGGCGAGTGGTTTCGAGCGGGGGGCTGGACATCGCGGTGGACCAGTATCTGGATCACTTCGTGGAGCGGCAGGTCTCCCACTCGCACGCGTTGCACTCGGCCATTCGCGGACGGGGGTCCTATCTGGTGGGGCCGCTGGCGCGCTTCAACCTGAATTTCGAGCGGTTGCCCGTATCCGTGCGCGAGCTGGCGCGAGAGCTGGGGGTGACGCCGCCGTGCCGTAACCCGTTCCGGGGCATTGTGGTCCGCGCTCTGGAGACGGTGTTTGCCTGCGAGGAGGCTCTCCGCCTTGTGGATGAGTACGAGCCGCCGCCAGCCGCCTGCGCCGAGGTTCGTCCGCGCGCGGGCATTGGCCAGGCGTGCACGGAAGCGCCGCGCGGCCTGCTGTTCCACCGCTACGAGCTGGACGAGAGCGGAACCATTCGCAGCGCGCGCATCATCCCGCCGACGGCGCAGAGCCTCAAACGGATGGAGGAGGATCTTTACTTTCTGGTGGGGAAAATGTCGTCGCTGCCGACGCCCGAGCTGACCCACCGCTGCGAGCAGGCCATCCGCAACTACGACCCATGCATCTCCTGCGCGACGCATTTCCTGCAGGTCACCGTGGAACGGGAGTGACGGCGTGCCCCGCCGCATCGGGGTCTTCGGACTGGGCAATCCCGATCGCGGCGACGATGCCGTGGGCATCCTGGTAGTGCGCGCTCTGGGCGGGCGTGCGCCCACCGGCGTTGCATTGCTGGAGGACGGGGACCCGCTTTCCATCCTGGAACAGTGGGAGAAGTTCGACGCCGCGATTCTGGTGGACGCGGTGCGCTCCGGATCTCCCGCCGGCACGGTGCAGGTGTTCGACGGGCGGCAGTTGCCGTCCACGGTGCGCGCCGGCCTCGTGTCGACGCACGGCCTCTCAGTGCGCGACGTCATCGGTCTGGGAGAAGCGCTCGGCACCCTGCCGGCGATTGTGCGGGTGGTGGGCATCGAAGCGGCCGGGTTCGAACCGGGGGCGGAGCCGGCGCCGGAGATGGAACGGGCGGTGGCGGAGGCCGCGGGGGTGGTGCTGGAGCAGATCGGCCTGATCGGCCAGGGGTGAACACGAATGCGTTGTCGTGCTCGCCTTTCAGAGGGCTGTCATCGCTCCTCCGTCAGGCCCGGACGGGCCGGGTGCGACAGCCCGGCTCAGCACGCCAATTGACCGGCTCCAAGGGACGCCGCGGCTGCGGCTTTGGCGCGCTCCGCTGTCATTCCCTTCTGGATCGCGATGGATGCGGCTCGATCCCATCTGTTCGTGTGCTCTGCCAGGCGGTGCAGGAGCCCCATGGTCTCATCCGTGATGGATTGCCCCCTGCGCAGTTTTTCCTGCAACTTCATGAGGACAGCCATCAGCCGCCGATGAGCCGCCGCGTGGCGGTCTGTTCCCAGATAACCGCACTCGCGCATCAGCCTCTCTTCATGCTGAAAGTGTTCGACACAGAAACGAGTGAGCAGGTCCGCAAGAGGACCAATCACCTCGGCGCTTCGGCCTTCCGACACGGCATGCTGCAGGGCGGACATCATACGAGCGATGATGTCATGTTCACGGTCCACCCCGGGGCAGTGAACGTTGCAATCCTGACGTTGAGAATCACGCATGACATACCTATCGACGATCCAGGCAGTTCAGTTTAGAGTTTCTTAGGATTTTTGTCTTAGTACCCGCCCGGGCTCCAGTAGGGCGGTACTCTCGCGCGTTCTCCCAACTTGCGGCGGAACTGAACCAGGCGTTTCGGCGTGCGTATTCCGCCGGGACCGGAAATAATATTGCAACGCTGAAAGTCACCGTCATTTTGGCGACGCCCCTCCCTCATTTACCCAGCGTTTGGGCGCCGTAGAATCCAATACACGGGCCTGACCAGACCGGTGGAGCTTCGGCTAGCATGCCGGTGATTCGATGCGAAGCTGGGCTGGTTGCGAAGGCGGCGAAGCGCGTTCAGATTCGTACTGTCCAGGTCCGGATTTGAGCGGCACGCGTCCGGCAAGCCGCAGAAATCCGCCAGGAGCGGAAAATATATCGCAAGTGTGACAATACCCTCATTTTTGCCACGCGCATACCCCCATTTGCGCCTGCTTCCTGCGTATAAGTACTACTAGCCGTTCTACACGTTCTGCCGTACGATGACTCACGATACATTGGTCATCGTTATCTGTTTGTTGCGAAAGGAACCATCGCGGACCGGGCCGAACCGATGCCCCGCGGTTGTTTGTATATGCGGACGGTGTGCACGCAAACGGCGCGCGAGTGCGCGGCTCCCGGATACAGCCACTACGCGCAATGGTGCGAGATCGTCGAAGGCATCGTCGCGGGCCGGACGTCGGCGGAGCATGCGCTCTATCAGGTTCTGAACAGGACGGCCAGACCCTTCTTCCTGCTGCAGCTCGGATCGCAACAAGCGGACGAGCTCGTCCCCGATTTGTTCATGACGGTGCTGCAATCGGTCCGCGCCGGAAGGATGCGCGATGCGGAGCGGCTGATGGGCTATGTGGCCATCATCGCGCGCCGCATGGTGGCGCGGACCATTCGGAAGATCAGCGTGGCTCGTTCCCGCGAACTGTCGTCGGACGGGGTGCCCCTGTGGGACCGATCCCGCAATCCGGAACAGGAGCGGCAACGCAGTGAGACCCTCGATCTGATGCGGAGCGTACTGAGCGAGATGACTCCCCAGGCCCGCGAGGTCCTGCGCCGTTTCTATTTGGATGAACAACCGGTACGGCAGATCTGCGGCGACATGGGCTTGACGGAGGAACAGTTCCGTCTGTTGAAGTGGCGGGCGAAGGCGCGCTTCGGGATGCTGGCAAGGAGGAGGCTGGCAGGCGGGGTGCCCCGTCTTATGGCCATCGCTCGCGCGGCGGTTGCCGAGCCCGCCAGGTAGCGACCCTCGTGGAATGCGCCGACGTAGAGTCCGCCACACACTGCTGCTTCCAGATCGCGGCGCTCCTGTTGCCGTCAGTACGTCCCCAGCCGCACCCGCAGCACCTGCGGTCCTGAGGTGAGGTTCAGGCCCCAGTCGGTCTGGTCGCCGTTCCAGATGCGGATGGGTTGGAAGACGCCTTCCTCGTACGTCCCTTCTTCAACGCGAACGAACTGCCGCCTTTTGCCGGAGGCCGCATCGCGCACCTCGAAGTCGACGCGGCAGTGGATGCCGGACACCAGAAACTCGCCGCCGCCGAGTTCCGCGATCAGCGCGCCCCCAACCGGCTCGGGATTCCCCTGCGGATGGTCGCCAGGGCCGAACTGCGGGAGACCATATTTTACGACCGCCTGCCACGGGCCGAAGTCCAGCGTCTGCACAGGTTTCCCTTTCTCCTCCGAAACCGCCTGCAGCTTGCCCTCGAAGTTGAGCCGGGCGATTTCGCGCTGCATTGGGCCGGCCAGACTATAATTCAGCGCAAACGGCGCGAGCGCCTCATCATTGATTCGCGTCGCACCAAGAGGGGCGTTGACGTACCCGGTGTAGTCCATGCCGAACGGAGAGAAGCCGATGGCCTGGTGGCCCAGCGCCGCAAAGAAGTAATGTGCGTACACGGCGCTGTTGCCGATCTCCGGCACCAACAGGGCGTTGTCCGGCCGATGATACAGGTCCAACACCTTCAGGACCTTCGCGCTCTCGCTCATGTATATGTCCGGCGCGACGAGGTTCAGCGACGGGGCTGCGGCTTTCCAGATGGCGATCACGTTATCGGTGGGCCCGCCGCTTTCGTAGCGCGGGGGGCGGCCAGGCTCGAGCGGGTCGCGCAAAGCGGCGTTGGCGTAGAGCGGTAACGGATACACCGCGTTGCCGGCCGCAGCCACCTGCTCGATGTAGTGGGCGACAGACCAGGCGTGGAAGAACTCCTCGGCGTCGTCGCCGAACACCTGCTGCCAGGCGCCGCCCGGCTTGTGCAGGGCACTGAGCAACGCGGCCGGCACGGGGCCTTCGAAGGCCTTCTGCGCGGCCGGCGAGTAGTCGCGGACGCACTGCCACGTGCCCGCTTCGTTCTCCACCTGAACCATCAGCACGGTGTGCCGCGGATCGGCCTCCTTCAGGTGGCTCATGAGCGCGGTGAAGGCACGGATGTCCGCCTGTAGCGTCGCCTCCGCGAAGGGCGAAGGAGAATCCACCGGGCGCCCTTTCGCGTCGATCATGAGCGGATAGCGCTCCGGCTGGAGCTTCATCCACTCGGGCAAATAGTGCGAGCTTCCGTTCTTCCACGTGCCAAACCAGAGCAGAACCAGATGTAGCTTGTGCTCACGCGCCCCGGCCAGCAAGGTGTCCATCACGCTGTAGTCGAACTGCCCCGGCTGCGGTTCGAACTGCTCCCAATAAATGGGCATCTCCACGGTGTTCGCGTGCAGGACTTCGATGGCCGGCCATACCTTCGGCAGCTCGACGGTCCACGCGCTGGAGTTGTTCACCTGCGCGCCCAGCATCAGGTACGGCGCGCCATCGACGAATAGGGCGTGGCGTCCGTCTTTGCTCTCGATGCGGGGAAGCGATGGTACGCCGGTCACCAGATAAAGCGCGGAAGCGTGCGGCGCCAGCGTTACCTTGATGGCGTCGGAGGGCGCGAGATCCTTGCGCTCCCACAGGTCGCGAATGTTATTCGGGCCGGACAGAGGGACCTGAAACGGCTGCGCCTGGTCGCTCAGGTTGAACAGGGCCATATAGCGTCCGGGCCCGGAAGAGGGCCGGGCGTGCCAGATGGCGGCCTTTTCCGTGGTGGCCAGCGCGCGATTCTCCACCGAGTGTTGATTGACCGCGAGTACCTCGGGGTTGGTCAGCAGGGAGAGAGTAAAGGCGTCCATCGATGTCAGGTTGCCGCCCATCATAAGCGGCGACCGGGCGATGGACCAAAGGGTCACCAGCGTGCGCTCCTCGTCGTGGGTGAACTTCGAGGGGCGGGGCTCGCCTTCGCCGGGGTGCGGCCCCAGATAGCCGATGGGCATCATGTCCGCATCGGGCCAATGGCCCGGCCCGCCGTGCGGCGCCCATTTCGCGGCGCTCGCGAACTGGGCCAGCAGGCCCTGGGACCAGTCGTGGTTGGGCCACGGTCCCCAGTGGTCCCAGAAATCGTCGGAGATGCGCCACATCTGCGCGTGCTCGCGCACTTCGCCGGCTTTGTCGAGCGCGGTGGGGCCGGGCGAGAGACTCAGCACGATGGGCCGGCCGGTCTTTTGCAGCGCCAGGCTGATCATGCGGATGTCGTCCGCCTTATAGGGATGGTCGGAGATGCAATCGACCTTGAGGAAGTCGATGCCCCAGCCTGCGAAGAGCCGGGCGACCGAATCGTAGTAAGCCTGGCCGGCGGGGCCCGGGCGAATGCCGAAGTTATCCGCGTTCCATGGGCAGGTGTCGGAGGTGTCGGCCACGTCGGCGGCGCGCCAGGCGGAGTCGGCGATCGGCACATTGTTGGCCACCGCCTCCCGGGGAATCCCGCGGACCAGGTGAATGCCGAACTTCAGACCCAGCGAGTGCACGTAATCGGCGAGAGGCTTGAACCCGCCGCCGTTCGCGGCCGAGGGATAGCGATCGGGTGCGGGTGTGTAGCGGCCATCGGCGGTCAGGGTGAAGGGCGCCCCGGCCTGCTTCGGGATGAACCATCCCTCATCCACCACCACGTACTGCCAACCGTAGCTTTTCAGATGCTGCGCCATGTAGTCGGCGGTGGCGCGGACGCCGGCTTCGTCGATGGTCATGCCCCAGGCATCCCAACTGTTCCAGCCCATGGGCGGGGTGGGCGCGAGCGATTCCGTTGGCTGCGCCGGCAGAGGCAGGGCGGCTAGCAGCAGTATGAATGCGAGTTTCGAGTGCTGACGTGGCATGTCGCCAACCAGTGTATTGCAATGGCGCGCCGGCGGGCAGCGCGATGCCCGCGTCTCCCCGAAAAGTCGCGTGGCATTGGCGGAGAGCCTGACCCGCCGGTAGCGGCCCGGCGCTCGCCGGTAGTCTCTTGCCGGGGAGGCGCGGTTCGACGAAATTGGGGATGCGATGAAACGCCTGCTGTCGTCCACGTTTGTGCTGTGTGCCGTGTCAGTATCGGGAGCCGTCCCAACCCAGAACGATGCCCCTCGCCTTCCGGGAGCGCCGCTGGGCATCGCCTGGGGCTTTTTGTACGGGTACGCAGGAACCAAAGCCGAGGTGTTCATGCCGCAACTGCGCCAGCTTGGCGCGGGCATCACCAAGGTGTATCTATTCTGGAATCAGATCGAGCCGGAGAAGGGGCGGTTCGACTGGTCCGCCGTCGACCAGTTCGTCGGCCAGTTGCACTCGCCCAACGAAGGCTTGATTTCGATCTTCTCGTCGTCGCTGTGGGCCACGCGCCGAGCCAGCGCCGTGCTGCCGCCGTCGCCGGCGAAAAACCCGGACGACTATTACCGGTTTGTTCACGCGCTGGTGCTGCATTCGAAGGGGCGGGTTCGCTACTGGCAGAATGATTCCGAACCGAACAACCCGATTTACTGGAGCGGGACGAAACAGGAGTTCGTGGACGAGCTGCGCGTGTTCCACAAGGCCGTCAAAGACGCGGACCCGGACGCGATCATGGTGGCCGGCGGCTACGATGGCCTGTTCAATCCGCCGGGCATGTTTCAGTACCCGGCCCAGAAGTACGGCCTCGATTTCTTCGACTACGTAATCGCCGAAGGATCGGACGCGTTCGATGTTTTCGACCTGCGGTTGTACGCCGACCCGTACACCATCCCCTGGCGGGTGGAGCACATCCGGCAGATGATGCGCGCCCACGGCCACGAAAAGCCGATCCTGTGCACCGAGTACAACGGGCCGGGCTTCTTCGAGTTCGCGCCGAACCTCGCCTACGTGCCCGCCGTTATCAAGTGGGCGCAATCCGTCGCGGACGGGGATGGCCGGGGAGGCGCGAACGAGGTGGCGGCCCTGTACGCGAAAATGAGCACGCTGGCGAAACAGACGCAGATGTTCATGGAAGGTTGTCCCGCCGAACTGCAGAGGAAACTGGAACGGCTGCAGGCTCGCGATCTGGTGATGAGGAATCTGCTGGCGCTTTCCGCCGGAGTGCGCAAGACCATGTACTGGGACCTCTGGCACGACACCAGCGGGACAAGTCCAGGACGGCGCGACGACATGATGCACCTCATGTACGCGAAGTGCAAACTGCTGGAGCGGGAGGGCGGCGCGCTGACGAAACGCTACCCGCTCGCCGACGCGTTCGAACGCATGGCGAAGGAGCTGGCGGGCGTGGAGTCGGTGGAGCGCATTGAAGTTCCCGACAGGCCGTCCATCTACCTCTTTGAAGTCAGGCGAGCGCAGCGGGCGCCGCTGTTCGTGGTTTGGGAGAGGCGGGATGTCTTCTCCGGGGAGGATCAACCCGCGATCGTGTTTGACTGGCCGTGGGCTCTCCGGGAAGCGTCCGCCACCGACGCCCTGGGTGAGACGGTGGCCACCACGGTGCGGGACGGCCGCGTCCGCTTGTCTGTTTCGGTCACGCCGGTGTTCGTGACCGCACCCTGACCACTCGGTTGCCCTCGTGGCTCGGCAACATCCTGCAAGCTTGGGACATCGGAACCGAGCCGCGACGGTCTCGGAGCGGTCCGGCGAGTATTTCACACCTCCTGAGGGAACGTGACTCAATGGGCCGCGGCGCGCCGCCCCCACTCAGCCTCCAGGGTGTGGTAGCCGAGGTAGAGGAAGGTGCCCCCGGCGAGCCCGAGGAATGCGCCGGACCATCGGGCGCCCGCCCACGGCGCCAGCCACAGCGCAACGACGCCCCCCACCACGGTCATGAACTGAGCCAGAGCGCCCCCTCCGGCCACCCGCCACCGGGAGCGGAGCGAGGCTCGCAGAATGGCCCCGAGCGCCAGACCCTCCGGCAGCTTGTGCAGAGTGATGCCCACCAGAAAGGCGAGCTGGAGCGCCTGCGAGGGATCCTGCCGGCTGGCCGCCAGGCTCCAGCCATCCATGAAGCTGTGCAGGCCGGAAGCCAGCACCAGCGGCGCCGCGAACCCGTGTAGAGGAACGGCGCAGGCGTCATGGTTGTGGTTGTGCGCGCACGACGGGCAGAGCGGGTACACGTAGCGGTTAATGAGCCACAGCGCGGTGAACCCGAGGGCCATCCATACCAGGCCGCCGGCCCACCCGTAGCGTTCGGCCAGCTCCGGAGCAACCAGAACCAGCGGGATGGTCACCAGCAAACCGCCGCTTAGCAGGAGCATGATTCGGGAGACGCGGGGGATCTGCTCCAGCCACATGCCGAGCAGGGCGCCGGTCAGGCCGAGACCAAAGATGAAAATGACAGGGACAAGTTGCTGCACTTGCGATGTTACGTCCACTGTAACATCTGCGGGTGCCGGAACATTCCGGGTACTATCCGTTCCTCCCCCTCATTGGTGGTATGCAGCCTGGGCACGGCAGAGCCGATGGAAGAGTGTGCGATTGCTCTGTGCGGCGTTCGGTTTGCTGGCGTGTGTCGAGGCGCAGGCGCAGAATCCGGATGCCATTCGGGCTGCCATGCAGCCCTCCATCGAGAAGCAGAAGGAGTCGGTCAGACGGCAGGCGGGCAGGCCGGCTGCCGGGGCCGCCTCTGCCGCGGGTACCGGCGCAAGCGCAACGGGAGCAAGCCCGGCCGCCCCCTCGCCAGGCGGTACCGCGGCGTCCTTCTTCACGGTGGAATGGCCGGCGCCGCCCGATTTTGCTTCCCTTGCCGCAGCGGCCCCGCCGGACTGCGATCCGTTGCCCGCAAAGGATGTAAACGCGTTGGTGGACACCGTTGCAAAACAAGAGGGAGTGAAGGCCGAGCTGATTCACGCGGTGATGGAGGAGGAGTCGGCCTTCAAGCCCTGCGCGCTGTCGTCCAAAGGCGCAGAGGGGTTGATGCAGCTCATGCCTTCCACGGCGGACGAATTTCACGTGGCCGATCCATTCGATCCCGCCCAGAACGTGACCGCCGGGGCGAAGTTGCTGAAGATGTTGCTGGACAAGTACGGCGGCGATACCAGGCTGGCCCTGGGCGCTTACAACGCCGGCAGCGAACGGGTGGACCAGAACGGCGGCGTCCCCGGCATACCGGAAACACAGGATTACGTTTCAGCCATCCTGAGCCGGCTGTCAAAGGACGCAGCCGCGGCGAAGACGATTAGCGAACCGCCGGCAGCCACAGGTCCCTGAATTTGTGTGGAGGAATACCGATAGTACCTGTGCCGGGTAAGTGCGAGAAACGAGCGGAAGGACATGCCGGAACAGTTAATCACGGGCGTCGAAGTGGCCACTGCCGAGTGGGAGGATTCCACCAGCGGCCCGCCCGCGATTCTGATCGTCGACGACAACGAAATCAACCGGCGTCTCATCCGGGCCATGTTGAAGACCACCTCCTATCACATCGTGGAATGCCACAAGGCGGTGGAAGCGCTGAAGATTCTGCTTTCGGACAAAGTTGATCTGGTGATCCTGGACCTGATGTTGCCGGAGATGGGCGGGCCGGAATTCTGCCGCCGCCTGAAAGCGGACCGCCGGACCCGGTTCATTCCCGTGTTGATGATGACCAGCGTGCAGGGTTTTGAGAACGAGGTGGTGGGCATCACTTCGGGCGCCGACGAATTCCTCACCAAGCCGCTGCATCCGGCCGTGCTGCGGGCGCGAATCCGCTCCATGCTGCGTAACAAGGCGCTCATCGATTCGCTCGAGGAAGCCGAGAGCATCCTGTTCGCGCTGGCGCAGGCGGTGGAACAGCGCGACCAGTATACCGGGCTGCATTGCCAGCGGCTGGCCACCTACAGCGTCGCGCTGGGCGAGGCCCTGGGCCTGTCGCGCACCGAGATGCGCGCGCTGTATCGGGGCGGCTACATGCACGACATCGGGAAGATCGGGGTCCCCGACGCGATCCTGTTCAAGAGGGGCGCGCTGACCGATGACGAATGGGTGGTGATGCGCAGCCACACCACCAAAGGGGAAGAGATTTGCCGTCCGATGAAGAGCCTGGCGCCGGTGCTGCCGATCATTCGCAGCCATCACGAACGCTGGGATGGGAGCGGATACCCGGATGGGCGCAGCGGCGAGGACGTGCCTCTGCTTGCCCGCGTCCTGCAGATTGCCGATATCTACGACGCGCTCACCACCTCGCGATCTTACAAGGCGGCGCTGACGCACGAGGAAGCCGCGATGGTGATGATGCAGGAGGTCGAAAAGGGCTGGCGCGATCCGGAGCTGGTCTCGCTGTTCCTCGACATCGTGGGGGACGTGCGGGCCCAGGATCTGCCGGCGTTGACGTCCATGCAGGTGTCGCTCGATAACATGCGCCGCCAGTTGACCAGGTGAATGACGCAGTGGGTTCGGTGACAGCGGCGGTCACGAAACTTTTTGCCAATGAAAACAGCGACATAGGTGCAGTTTGGCGTTTACCGCCGCGGGCGGCCTGTGTTATTGTGAAGATAGCTTTCATGGGCCCCAACCGGGAAGCGAGTCCCCCGAATCCGCAACGGAGCTAATAACACTTCAGAATGAGTTATACCGTTTTCCTTGGAAATCTGCCTGTCTGGGTAACCGCCGACGACATCAGGTCCTGGCTCAGCGCCGAGAGCCTGGTCGCCGACTCCATCAAAGTCATCCGCAACCCCGAAACGCAGGAGTCCAAGGGCTTCGCATTCATCGATGCCCCGAACTCCGAAGAGATGCAGTCCATCATCCGCCGCTTTGACCGGGCCCCGCTGGAAGATCGCCTCCTGCGTGCGAACCCGGCTCAGCCGCCCCGTCAAAAAGGTCAGCCGCCACCAGCAATGAGGACTACAGCCGGCGCCATCAGCCCAACGGGCGCGCCCCCCGCCGGAGCGGCAGCCACCTTCGAGCGCCCACGCCGCGAGCGCGGCGGGCGCAAACACAAACGCCCCAATCAGGCGCAGGGGGGCCACAGCGCCTTCGCCGAGGAACTTGCCAAAGCTCTCTGACGGCTGCCGGTTCGTCATCCTCTCCAGCACCGGTTCTCCCGGAGCCTCCCGTAAATCATTCATTCTTCGTAAGGGCAGGTAGTATCCGCACCAGCGCCAACGTCAGTTCGGCGTGACCAGGGGTTCACTTTGACGCAGTCCCCGGACGTTGTCGGGGAGGACGGGCGACAACCGCTGTCCTTTGCGGTATCGGGACTGCGGCTGGCGCGGCGTTGGCGGGCCTTCCCTCGACGCGGCGCCCGCGTCAGGCACTTTTGTGTCACACGTCATACTAACTAACCGGGGAGCCAGCCCGGTTCGGTGGTATAATCCAGACACTGGAATTCCGGTTCCATGCTAACTACCAGTTTCTTATCCGCCCATCGGGGGGTGGTTCTGTGGACAACTTATTGTTCTTTCGTGGTCTTTTTGTACTATTACTGGGCTGTGCCGCTTTCTTCCTGCGACCATTCGGTTTGGACCGCTATAGTCCTTACGCGACCGGAGCTGCGGGCGTCCTCCTGGGCGTAGGAATCGTCTTTTTCGAACTGCAGGTGAGGAAGGTCAGCCTCAAGCGCCTCATCGGGGCCGCTGCCGGGTCCATTCTGGGCATCGTGGGCGCCTATCTGGCGACCCTCATTCTCGGAAGCGCCTTTCCCAACCCCGACCATCACCAGACCGTCTCATTTCTCCAGGTGTTGCTCCTGCTGTGGATGTCCTACGTCGGTCTGATCGTGGGCGCCAGCAAGGGCGACATGCTGAATCTCGCCGCGCTCGGCGGCCTGTTCGGGGGCGAAGAGAACTCCCGGACCTCGTTCAAGATTCTGGACACCAGCGTCATCATCGACGGCCGTATCGCGGACATTGTCGAAACCGGCTTCCTGGACGGATCTCTGGTGATTCCGCAGTTCGTGCTGCGGGAACTGCAACTGGTGGCCGATTCGGCCGATTCGCTGAAGCGCAATCGCGGCCGGCGGGGCCTGGACATTCTGCAGCGCATTCAAAAGGTTCCGCACCTGCACGTCCAGATCATCGAGGACGACTTTCCGAACATCCGCGAAGTCGACATGAAATTGATCGAGCTGGGTCGGCTCTACAATTGCAAGATCGTCACCAACGACTTCAACCTCAACAAGGTGGCGCAACTGCACGGCGTCGAGGTGCTCAACATCAACGAGCTGGCCAACGCGCTGAAACCCATCGTGCTGCCGGGCGAGATCATGCGCGTCTTCATTTTGAAGGAAGGCAAGGAATACAACCAGGGCGTGGCGTATCTCGACGACGGCACCATGGTGGTGGTGGACAACGCCCGCAAGATGATCTCGCGCACCGTGGACATTTCCGTCACCAGCGTGTTACAGACCACAGCGGGTAAAATGATCTTCGGCCGCTTCGACGAGCGCGTCCACGCGATTCACGACAAGTCGCAGGCGGCGGAGCGTCACGATCGGTCGCGCGACAACGCGCCGGGCGCTCCTGCCGAGCGCGGGTCGGGCGTGAGCACTGCGGGTTGACCTTCGATATATGAGAGTTTCCGTCATTCTGCCGGCCGCCGGCCTCGGTACCAGGATGGGCCGCTCCTCGCCCGAAAAGTTCGGCACCAGCCGCAAGCAGTTCATGCTGCTGGAGGGTTCACCCATCCTTCTTCACACTATTCGGCGGTTTGTCGCATCGCCTTCGGTCACCGAGATCGTGGTGGCGCTGCGGCCGGAGGACTCCGAGTGGGCGGCGGAGCTGCTGCGCCACGAAGGCTTTTCCAAGCCGGTGCGTCTGGTGGAGGGCGGCGACTCGCGGCAGCAATCGGTGGAGAACGCTCTGGCGGCCATTCCGCCGGACACCGATCTGGTGGCCGTCCACGACGCCGTGCGCCCCTTCATCGAGATCGAGACCATCGAGAAGGCGATTGCCGAAGCGGCCGCCACCGGCGCGGCCATTGTGGGCATCGTGCCGGTGGACACGGTGAAGCAGGTGCATCTGAATAAGGTCCGGGCCACCATCCCGCGCGAGCGGCTGATGCTGGCGCAGACGCCACAGGTGTTCCGCTACGACCTGCTGCGCAGCGGCTTCGACAAGGCGCGCGAGGACGGCTTTATCGGCACCGACGAATCGAGCCTGGTGGAGCGGCTGGACGTGGACGTGCACGTGGTGCCCGGCAGCGACCGCAACATCAAGATCACCCGGCCTTCCGACATGGAGCTGGCGCGCCTGTTCCTCCACGAGGAGACGGCGAAAGTGGCGAGCCAGGCCTGATGGCCGAATACCGCTTTGGCCAGGGCTGGGACGTGCACCGCATCGCCCCGGGCCGGCCGCTGATTCTGGGCGGCGTCATCGTGCCCTGCGAGTTCGGTCTGGAAGGCCACAGCGACGCCGACGTTCTGGCGCACGCCATCACCGATGCCATTCTGGGCGCCCTCGCTCTGGGCGATATCGGCATGCACTTTCCCGATTCCGACCCGCGCTGGAAGGGCTGCGATTCGCTGGTGTTCCTGCGGCACGCGCGCGAGCTGGCGCGCCAGCGCGGATTCGCGCCGGTCAACGTCGATTCCACGGTGATTCTGGAGCGCCCGAAGCTGAAAGATTACCGCCTGGCGATCCGGCAGAAGCTGGCCGAGGCGCTGAAGCTTGAACTGGAACGCGTGTCGGTGAAGTTCAAGACTGCGGAGAAGATGGGGCCGGTGGGCGAAGGCCGCTCGGCCGAGGCCCACGCGGTGGTCACACTGGTGGAGGTGTCCTGATGGACCGGCGGAGTTTCCTGGGTTGCGCGGGGGCCATGGCCATGTTGGGCGGCGCGCCGGTTGCGCCCTCGCTGGGCGAGTGGGAAGACGACGAGCAGGGTCTGCCGTGCTACCGGTACACCGGGCCTTTGTCGTTTCACACGGCGAGCGTTCCCGACGATCCCTTTTTCCTGCTGGGGAACTACCGGCTGACACTGTTCGTTCATGCCAGCGGGCGATACGAGATTCTCACCGGCGAGCGCGCGTGGGCGCGCTTGAATGGCGCGAACGAGGCCGCGGTGGAAATCGCCGGCCAGCGGCATGAATTGATCGGCGCGAGTGACGCCGGCAGGGTGTTCGGACTCGGCTTCGCTCGCTACGAACACCTGGTGACGCCCGAGCTGACGGTGACCCGCACGCTTTCGGTTCGTCCGTCGATGAAGCCGGGCGAGGGTACTTCGGCTTTCGCGGTTACGGTGCGGCTGCGCAACATCGGCGGGGGCACGCTCAACCTGACTTACTCGGAGCGAGTGCGCGCTCACTACGAGCCGATTCTGGCGCCCTGGGCGGAGCAACGCGGCCTGGTCAAATACACGCAGGAAGTGGTGAACGACGAAGCGCATGGCATTCTTCGCTACGACGTTCATGCAGACGCGAAACGCCTCCTCGGATTCGCGCCTGCCGGACAGATGTCCAGGTTCGACGACGCACCGCCGTCGCTGTTCGTGAAGGCGGTCACGCCGGCGCTTCGCCCGGCGCCGGACGGAGAATGGCTGGGCGTCCATGGCGACGTGCAACTCGTCCCGGGAGGCGAAAAGGAACTCCGCTTCGTGGTGGGGTATTCTCGCGATGTTCCCGCCATTGAGGCGCTGGCCGCGCGGGCTCTGGCGGACTCGCGGGCGGAGTGGCTTCGCGTGGTCCCGGCCTTTGCCGGCGAACCGGACCAACAGCTTCGCCGGGAGATGCGCTGGAACGCGGGCACACTGGAGGCCATGGCCACCTGGCGCGAATATTACGACGAGACCGTCGTGCCGCAGGGGACCGTCTACGACTACGCGTGGGGCCAGATGCTCAGCAGCCGGGACCTGGCGCAGCACGCCCTGCCGCTCTGCCACACCAACCCGGCGCTGGCGCGGTCTGTGTTGCGGTTCATCATGAAGCGCATGCTGCCCGATGGCGAGGTCAAGCTCTCGGACGAGGGTTTCGGCTGGGCGGCGCACGGTGCGATGCTCACCAGCGACCAGCAGCTCTGGTTCCTTATGTTGATGGCCGAGTATCTGCGCGTCACCAAAGACGCGTCGATTCTGACGGAACAGGTCGGCTACTACCCGCTGGAGCGGTCGGCGAGCGGCACGGGCCTCGACCGCGTGCGCGAGGCGTTCCTGTTTCTGCGCGATCGCATCGGGGTGGGCGCACACGGGCTGGTGAAGTTGTGGAATTCCGACTGGAACGACATGTTCTATTTCTGGCCCAATGCCATGCCGTACAACCTCATGTTCACGTCGGCGGAGTCGCACATGAACACGGCGATGGCCGTGGCGATTCTGGCAAACGTGTGCGACATGCTGGAGCCGCTGGGTCCCGACTCGGCCGAGCTTTGGGGCGCCATGACCGAGTACCGGATAGGATTGGCGCGAGCCTTCCTGCTCGACCAGGGGACGCGGACGTTCCCTCGGCGCGCGTGGATCCGGCAGGGCGAAGTGTATGGCGAGAACGACCTGTGGCTGGAGCCGGTGGGCTTCGCGATGCTGATGCCCGAGTACAACGAGGCGAGGAAACGTGCGTTGTTCGGCGAAGTGCAGCGGCGTCTGCTGGCCGGGGAAGCGCTGGGTGCGAGGCAGATGGAAAAGCCGGTGGCGAAACCGGGGACCGGGGCCGGCTCGCGCGAGAACGGCGGATTCTGGTACGCGTTAAATGGACCGCTGATTCTGGGCGTGGCCACGTTTGACCGTGCGGCCGCGATGGATCTGCTCACGCGCATGACGTTCGCCAACTTCGCGCGGCGGTTTCCGCAGTATTGGACCGGGCGATGGTCCGCCTCCGACAGCCTGGATTCGTCGTTGCTGCCCACGGAAGGCCTGTCGGAGAATCCGGTGTACTGCGCTCACGCGCACGCGTGGCCGCTGTACTGCTACTTGCGGCTAATTCGGTGACGTACACCTCATTTCCGAATTTCGGTGGCTGGGTGTAATTCGGAAATGAGGTGTACGTCACCGAATTGCGCGTTTTGCATCGTGGAATAGGGCTGCGGCTGGAACGTCGGAGAGAGTGAGGCCGGGGCCCTCCCATCGCAGGTCGAAGCCGTAGGGGCCTTCGGTCTCGGTGATGGCGATGCGGACGGCGTGCAGGCCGGCCTTCAGCCCGATACTGCCGCGCGCCGCCTGTACCATGTTGCCCACGGATCCGCACACCTGGGCCACGGGCGTGGGGCTGGTGGCAACAACGGCCCCGCCGATGGCCAGTTCGCCGCCGTCCTTCGATAGCAGCGTGAAGCTGTAACCGCCGTCGGCCGGGATCGCGATGAATCCCTCGAAGACCAGCGCGTAGTCCTCGTCGCGCAGGCGCAGCGCGAGGTCGAGTTTCGGGGCGATGCCGCTGGCCACCGTGGTCAGCTCCTCGAACTTCGGCGGGCGGCTCCAGGAGCCCTCGTAGTAGCGGTAATGGAGGCCGGGCTCGGCGGCGGCAACGGCGTCGGCATGCTGCAACGACGTGGTCACGATGACCGGGTGCGAGGCCCAGTCGGACCGGCCGTGTGCGTCGGTCACTCTCAGCAACACGCGGAAGCGGCCCGACTCGTCGAGCAGCGTACCCTCGGCATCGGGGAAAGCGTGGTACACCGTTCGTCCCCTTGCCGATGTGCCATCGCCAAACAGCCACGCGTACGTGACGTTCTTCGCGGCAGGGGCGGCGAAACGGACCTTCCGATGGGGGCGGATCACGCTCGGCCTGAGGGTGAAGGAGGCCTGCGGCCCGTCGCCAGTGGTGCGCGTGGGAGGCGTCGCGCCAGACTTCACCACCAGCGGGAGATCCCCGACCTTCACGTTCTCGAAGGTCACGCCATCCACGGCCCCGGCGAGAACGGAGGGCACCAGCGACGACCCGTCGAGTGCCCATATGTCGCGCAGCGTCACGTCGTGGATGCCCGGGTTGGGCTGGCGAAGCTGGACCAGCGAATACCAGTCCTCGAGACGAATGTTGTCGAACAGATAACCGGTGTGATTGCCGTGGCCGTCGGGGTCGGCCCAGATCTCCAGCAGCGCGAAAGGAACCACGCACCCGCCCATGCCCATGTGGATCACGTCGGAATTGCGCATGGTGAAATGGCCGCTGTTGAACTCCTTGCGCGGCCAGTTCACTCGCACCGTGTTGGAGATGCTGGTGGAGAGAACGGAGTCCTCCACCGTGATGTTGCCGGTGTCGTGGCCGGGCGTGGTCCAGTTCGCCTCGTTGTAGCCGAGCCAGTTGCCCTCCAGCGCGAAGTCGTCGTCGGAAGCGCGGATGAAGCAATCGCGCACCACGGCGTCACCCGAGCCGAGAAAATCCATGCCATCCTGGTTGGCGTTGCCGGGGCAGCCGCCAATCTCCTTGACGTTGTCGAAGCGGATGCCGTGCGAATCCTGCATCTGGATCATCCAGGTGCGGCTGCGCACCACGCAGATAATCCCGCTCACTTCGATGTTGCGCGCGTTGTCCATGACGATGGCGTGCCAGTTGGGGCGGTGCATCCAGCCGTCGTCGCTGTCGGCGTTCTGCGGGCCGTCGTAGACGACGATGCCGCGGCCGAGGACCTTCACGTTCTGGACGCCCCACAGGTTCAGGCTGCCGAAGATGACGGCGCCGCCGGCGAGATAGATGGTGTCGCCGCTTTTCGCGTCGATGTTCTCGCGATGGAGGCCGGGGCCGTAGTAGCGCACGCCGGCGTCGCCCTCGCGCGGCGGGTTCACCTCAGGCGCGTTGGCGAAGAGGAACAGCATTTCGGAGGTGGCGGAGTAGTCGCCGGGGCGGGTGATGGAGAGCTTGATGGGTTCCCCGATGCGGAAGGCGATGGTGCGGCCGGCGCGGATGGGGCGGATGTTGTGCCGCCAGGGCTGCACTTCCACGCCCTTCGCCCAGTAGTCGGCGGTGGGCGCGGTGATGGCGACGGTGGCCGCGCCGGCGAGCTCGAAGCTGACGAAGTAGTAGTTGGACGCGGCGTGGGCGACGGGCGCGGGCTGGCCGTTGACGGTGACGATGAAGTGGCCGGATTGGATTTCGGGCGGGAGCGGGAAGATGGTGACGCGGGCGAACGCGGTGGTGGCGAAGAGGAGGAGCAGGGGAGCTCGCGCCATGGAATTGCGTCCGCCAGTCTATCAAACTACAATGCAGACTTGAGCCCGGACGCCCGGCTGCGCGAGCTGCCCTCGGTGGAGGAGATCTCCCTCCGCACGGCCGGGCTGCACCCGCACCTTCCGCGCGCGCTGGTGGTTGCCGAAGTGCGCGCGGCCATCGCCGAGGCGCGCCGCGAAATCCTGGCCGGGGGCGAGCCGAAATTCGGAATTGAGGTGTACGTCACCCAATTACTCGCAAACCTCCAGCGGCCCTCCCTGCGGCGCGTGATCAATGCCACCGGCGTTGTGCTGCACACGAACCTGGGTCGCGCCCCGCTGCCCCATTACCTGAATCTCGAATACGACCTCGCCATCGGGCGCCGCGGCAAGCGCGACGTGCATGTCGCCTCGCTCATCGAGCGCGTCACCGGCGCGCCCGGCATCGTGGTGAACAACAACGCCGCGGCGGTCTTCCTGGTGCTGAACGAGCTGGCGGCCGGCTACGAGGTGATCGTCTCCCGCGGCGAGCTGATCGAGATCGGCGACGGCTTCCGCATCCCCGACATCATGCAGCGCTCCGGGGCCGTGCTGCGCGAAGTGGGCACCACGAACCGCACACGCATCGAGGATTACGCCGCGGCCATCGGCGATCGCACCCGCCTGCTGCTGCGCGTGCACCCCAGCAATTTCCGCATCTCCGGGTTCACCGCCAGGCCCGAGCTCGGCGACCTGGTCGCCCTCGGGCGCGAGCGCGGCATCCCCGTCTACGAAGACCTGGGCAGCGGCTGCGTGGCCGATCTGAAGCGCTTCGGCGTGGAGGAGCCGCTGGTGGGGGCCAGCATTCGCGCCGGCGCCAGCGTGGTCAGCTTCAGCGGGGACAAGCTGCTGGGCGGGCCGCAGGCGGGCATCATCGCGGGAGAGGCCGCGCTGGTCCAGCGCATCCGGCGCAACCCGCTGTTTCGCGCGCTGCGGGTGGACAAGCTGGTCCACGCGGCGCTCGAAACCACGCTGCGCAACGTGGTGCTGGAGCGCTGGGACCAGATTCCCGCGTTGCGCATGATCGCGCAGAGCGCCGACGAAATTCGCGCGCGTGCGGACAAGCTGCTGGCGAAGATTGAGGGCGCCGCGCTCATCGCCGGCCATTCGGTGATCGGCGGCGGCTCCACGCCGGACCAGAGCATCCCCACGTGGCTCATCGCGCTGGCGTGCTCGAATGTCAGTGAAGCCGAGCGGCGCTGCCGGGCGCATGACCCGCCGGTGATCGGGCGCATTGAGGACGGCCGTCTGGTGTTCGACCTGCGCACCGTGCTGCCCGAAGACGAGGCCGAGTTTGTGGCGGCCGTGCGCGCGGTGGCTTCATAGAATCGTCACACGCGGCTCTCATAATAGGGAGACGCCCATGCGAAAACTCCTCGCCGCAGTTCTGCTGGCTGTTTGCGCCGTTGCCGCGCCCGCTCCCAAGCCGCCGAAGCTCGTCCTGGCGGTGGTGATCGACCAGTTCCGCTACGATTATCTGCTCCGCTTCCGCAAGGATTACAACGCCGGTCTGGCGCGGCTGCTGGAACACGGCGCGGTCTTCACCGACGCGCACCACATCCACTATCCAACGGTGACGGCGGTGGGACACTCCACGTTCCTGAGCGGGGCCACACCGTCGTCCAGCGGCATCGTCGCCAACGAGTGGTTCGACCGCGAGAGCGGCCAATCCGTCACCAGCGTCTCGGACCCGGAAACGAAACTGATCGGCGGCGTGCCGGGCGCAATCGGTTCGTCGCCGCACCGCATGCTGGTCAGCACCGTCGGCGACGAGCTCAAGATGGCGGGCCGCAAAGGGAAGGTGATCGGCATCTCCATCAAGGACCGCGCGGCCATCCTTCCCGCGGGCCACGCCGCCGACGCCGCCTACTGGTACGATTCCGATTCGAACAACTGGGTCACCAGCAGCTTCTTCATGGCCGATCTGCCGGCCTGGGTGAAGGACGTCAACCGGCAGCGGCCGTTCCTGAAATACCTGGGGGCGAACTGGCTTCCGCTCGACGCGAGCTCGGCCGCGCCGTTTTGCAGCATGGTTGCCGGCGTCGAGAACGTGCGCTTTTGCGGGGCGATTGAAGCCACGCCGTGGGGCAACGAGATGATCGAGGAGTTCACCGAGCGCGCGCTGGTGGAGGAGAAGCTGGGCCAGCATGAGGACACCGACATCCTGGCGGTGAGTTTTTCCTCGAACGACTACGTGGGCCACGCGGTGGGGCCGGACGCGCCCGAGGTGCGCGACATTTCCATCCGCACGGATCGCCTGCTGGGCCGCCTGTTCGATTTCATCGACCAGCACGTGGGCGTGGGCAATACGCTGGTAGTGCTGACTGCCGATCATGGCGTCGCGCCGGTGCCCGAGGTGAACCAGGCGCGCAAAATGCCCGGCGGCCGGCTGTCGGAGGCGGCGATGCTGCGCGCGGTGACCGGAGCGCTCGCGGCGAAATACGGCGAGGCCAGGTGGATTGCCAGCGCTTCGGAAGGCGGGCTCTATCTCAACCGCCCGCTCATTCGCGACAAGAAGCTGGACCCGGCGGAGGTGGAAGAAACCGTGGCGGCGGCGTTGCGGGGCGTGCCGCACGTTTTCCGCGTGTACACCCGCAGCCAACTGGTGCGCGGCGCGGTGGCCGGCGACTACGTCGACAAGGCCGTGCTCAGGGGGTTTTACGAGCAGCGCTCGGGCGACGTGATTGTGGTGCAGGAGCCGTATTATCTGTTCGGTGCGAGCGGTACGTCGCACAGCACGCCGTTCAATTACGACTCGCACGTGCCGGTGATCTTCATGGGCGAGGGCATCCGCGCGGGCGAGTACCACGAGAAGATCGCGGAGAACGACATCGCGCCGACGCTGGCCACCATCCTGCGGGTGGAGGAGCCGAGCGGGTCCATCGGGCGGATTTTGAGCGAGATGTTCCAGTAGAGGCTCACACGGCCTCCCACGGATTGAAGATCGTAATGCCCAGGTCCTGGCAGTCTCCGGCGTTGCGTGTCACCAGAACCACGGGGCGCGGCCGGCCCTTCGCCTTCAACGGTCCCCTTCACGGTCCAGACCGCACCCTTCTGCGCCAACCCCAATGATGGATGGAATTGGTGGACCGTTATCCGACGGTTGAGTTCGTGGCAGCGGATGAAAACAAAAAGGGGAAGATGGCCAGTATTGTTAGGGATCGCAGCGGAAACACCTCCCCATTGGCGCAACACTGCCTCCCGAGTATAAGGATCTTCCCGTTGGGCCTTATAACGGAATTGTTAAGGGGCCCCGTGCCCCGAACGGAGTGGCAGTAGTCTGCGAGTCACAAGACGTTGGCACGATGGTTAAGCATGCGCTTATTCGCCGTAGGTTTCGTGAAGCGCGTGCATCTAACCGATAGACGGACAGTCTGAGACGAGGCGCCCGATGCTATGCGACCATCGTCCACCGAATACCCAGATCAGGCCAACAGGTGGCAAGTCGTCTTGCGCTGCTTGACCGTGATCATGCATCCCTGCCCGAGTTCCACTGCATACTGCTGAAGGACCCGATGCATCAACGCCGCGATTGCCGTTCCGTTCAGTCCCTGAAGGCGAATACGAATGACCGACGGCTTCGAGGCGTTCCGGACCGCGAGCATCGCGTGGAAATCGGCATCGAGGGTGACCACCACCGAGTTGCGAACCCGTGCCCATTCGAGGATCTCGGTATCCGCCGCAGCGGACATTCCAATCTCACCAACATGGGTACAACCCACGTCCTGGGCGCGCAGTTGTTCCGCCGCGTCACGAGGCAGGCCCTGATCCAGTAGAAGGTGCACTCGCGCGATTTCCATCAGGCCGCCGGCGTTTCCGCCGCGCTGTCTTCGAGGTTCGCGGCCGCGAACGCAAGCGCCTGGCGCACGTCCTCGGGTTCCAGCTCAGGGTAGTTACGGAAAAGATCCTCACGATTCGGATAGATGGACAGCGCTTCCACCACGCGGCGGACCGTCAGGCGCATGCCGCGGATGCAAGGCTGCCCATTGATCTGGTTCGGGTTCCAGGTGATCCGATCGAACTTCTCCATCGGACTCATTTTCGCAGATCCCTCAAGAGCTGACACACGCGCCCCGCCCGTCCTACCCCTCCCGCGATCGCGCCAGCGCCTCGGCCAGCTCCGGCGGCAGCGCGCGCGAGCGCCCGGTGGTCACGTCCACGCAAACCGCGGTGACAAATCCGCGCGCCACCAGCCGCTCTTCCACGCTCGCCTCGAACGCCAGCTTGTACGACGCGTTGCCCACGCGCTCCACCCGCACCGCGATCTCCAGCAGATCGTCGTAATTCACCATGGCGGTGTAGGTGCATTCCACCTGCACTCGGGGAAAGTTGACCGTGGCGGCGGCCGTGTCCTTGTGGGCGAGCCCCAGCGAGCGGAGAAACTCAATCTCCGCCGCTTCAAAATGCCGCAGCATGGCGGTAAAGTGAATCCGCCGGGAGGCGTCGGTATCTACAAAGCGAACACGGGAAGGCCAGACGAAGGGCATCCTCTGGATTCTACGACAGGCCGGCCCGCCGGGTACCCAATGCTCAATCGCCCGCGTTGAGCTGCGCGACGGTCCTATACCGTGGCGCGTTGGTGTCCACGCTGAACTCCACCGGCCCCGGCCCGCCCCGCATCCCCTCTACGGAAATGCGCCAGATTCCGGCCTGCGGGTGGGGAATTCGAAACTGCTGCGGACGCGTCTGCCGGCCCGAGTATCCCGTGGTGTTCCCATACCATCCGTAATGCTCGCCCGAGGGACTCATCAGATGAAGGTCCGCGCCCGCATCGGCGGCGGCCCAGGCAAGCGTCGCCTCCAGCGTTCTGGCCCCTTTGCGAACCGTAACGAACTCGCTCCACCACTGCGCCACCGCGACGCTCCCGCGAAACTGCGGCTCGCGTGCAGCCGGTGGCGGCGATTCCCGAACGGGCTCGCTGGCCGCCACCGCCGCCTCCTCCGCCGGCCGCGAGCAATTGCACAACGCCGAACGGTTTGACGACACCACCACGCCGCTCCGGACACCGTCCTTCAGGTCGTCGAAGCGGAACGGCACGCTCCCCGACGAAATGGACAGCGCGTGCGTGACGTGCACGTGCACGTGATACCCGCCGCCCTCGCCCAGCGTGTATCCGCTGTTGCCCACCAGCGCCAGCGCCTCGCCCTGTTCCACCCTCTGGCCTTCGCGCACCACGAAGGAGCCGCTCGCGAGATGCGCGTAGTGGCTGTACTCGCCGTCGCCGTGGTCTATGGTGATGTAGTTCCCGAAGGTGCGCCGCGAGTGATCCTGACCCATGCCGAGGTCGTGTGCGTGCACGATTCCGGCGCGCATGGCCACCACGCACCGGCCCCCCAGCGGCGCGATGTCGTACGCGTGCAGGCTGTTGCCCCAGTGCGAAAACGAGCCGTAGGGTCCCTGCGTCAGCACCCACGGCTGGCCCGCCGGCGTGGGCAGTTTGTAGCCGCCGCGGCTGGCGATGACGAAGGGCATGGGCGGGCTGACGGTCTTGTCGGGATTCTGCACAATCACCCAGTACTCGCCGGGCGAGAGCGCTTGGTGGTGCGAGACCAACGATGTGGCGCTGGCGGCCGACGGCTGGGCTGCGCTCAGGTACGTCCATCCGCCCGTTGCCGTGTAGCGGGCCAGATGCACTGTGGAAAGCGGCGAGAAACCCGCGCCGGCAATCTCCAGAGCGAAGCCCCCCGGTTCAAGGCCGTTGGCCTCCGCTGTCGGCCGCACCTCGGAGACCTTCAGCCCGCCCGGCTCGGCGCCGCCGGTCACCTGAAAGTCGCGCGTGACGGCGACGGTCCCGTTCACCAGCACCCGCGCCTGCCACTGGCCGGGGCTGGAGGCCGGAGCGAACCCCGCCACCGGCAACTGGGTGGTGAAGCACAAGGATGGAGCATCGGGCAGCTCGGGATAAACGGCGGAGTCGGCAACCTGCCCTGACGGGTTCAGCCACTCCACCCGAAGCTGGTCGCCTGCGTGCACGCGCTCGGCCATAAACCAAAGAAAAACCTGACGCTTTGAGGCTTCCACGCGGCTGGTGGCGGCGGGCGCGGTGCAGGAGAACTGGTCCACCGTGGTGCTGATAATTGCCCGGCTCACGGTGGCGGCCGGGGCCAGGGTGGCGCACACCCCCAGCATCGGAACAAGCCTCAGAACTCCGGGCATCCCCTCTCATGGTAATCGGCGGACGTGCGGCAAAACATGAACGCCACCGGACCCCTTGCCAGGGGTTACGCGGCGCCCGTCGCGTTTCACGTTTTGCTGCTCCCTCGAATCGCGGGCCGGATTGTTATACTGGTCGGTTAGACTTCCCCTCTTCTTCAGGAGTTCCAACGCATGTTTGATCTGTTCCGCAGCCGGGATAAGGCCGTCCGGATTGTTCTCGGCGCACTGCTGCTGCTGGTAGCCGCCTCCATGCTGCTGTACCTTGTTCCCGGCGGGCCATCGGCCGGAACGCGCAACAATACCGGCGATCAGATCGCCGCCGAGATCGGCGGTGAAGCGATCACCGCGCAGGAAGTGCAGGCCCGTCTCCAGAGCGCTCTGCGCAACCAGCACGTCCCCGAAAACCTCCTCTACGTGTACGTGCCCCGGATCGTGGACAGCTTCATTCGCGAGCGGGCCATGGCCTGGGAAGCGCGGAGGCTGGGCATCGAGGTCAGCGATGCCGACCTCGCCAACGTGATTCAGGCGATGGGCGGCGGGCAGTTCAGCAACCGCACCACCTACGAAAGGTTCGTGGGCGAGCAGGGCATGACCATTCCCCAGTTCGAGGATCAGGTCCGCCAGTCGGAACTGGCCTCGCGATTGCAAGCCATGGCCACGGCGGGCATTGTGGTGACGCCCGAGGAGGCCCGCCAGCACTACAACGAGGAGAACGAGAAGGTCCGGCTCCAGTTCATCGCTTTCACCGCCGCGGACCTGAAGGACAAGGTCAACCCCACCCCCGCCGACCTGCTCGATTACTTCAACCGCAACCGGAACTTCTATAAGACACCGGAGAAGAGGGACCTGGACGCGCTGATCGTCGATGAGTCGAAGGTCACCGAGAGCATCCAGCTCTCCGACGCCCAGCTTCGCAACTGGTACGGCTCGCACCTCGATCAGTTCCGCACCCCGGAGCGCGTCCATGTGCGGCACATTCTGTTGATGACCACGGGCAAGTCCCCGGACGAAGTGGCCAAAATCAAAGCCAAAGCGGAAGCGCTCCTGAAGCAGGTCCGGTCCGGCGCGGACTTCGCGCAGCTCGCCACGGCGAATTCGGAAGACAAGGGTACGGCGGTCAAAGGCGGCGATGTGGGCTGGATCGTTCGCGGCCAGACCGTTCCCAACTTCGAATCGGCGGCCTTCTCTCTCAAACCGAACGAAATCAGCGGTCTGGTCACCACCGAGTACGGCTTCCACATCCTCCAGGTGCTGGCGCACGAGCAGGCTCGCCTGCGGCCGTTTGACGAGGTGCGAGGCGAAATCGCCAGCGGGCTGAAGAGCGAAATGGTGGCCGACCGCATGCAGTCTCTCGCCGATCAGGCGCGCGCCGAACTGGCCAAAGCCCCGCAGGGTTGCGCGACCATCGCCGCCCAACTGGGCATCGCCTGTACGAGTCTCCACGGCGTGGTCAAGGGCGCCGCCGTTCCCGGCATCGGAAACGACAAGGACGTCACCGCCGCCATCGCCGCGCTCAAGGAGGGCGAGGTCAGCCAGGTGCTTCCGGTGGGGAGCGAACGGCTGGTAGTGGTTTCCCTGCGCAAGACGATCCCGAGCGGTCAGGCGGAATACGCCGATGTCAAGGACTCAATGCGCGGTTCCTTCGTCGCCGTGCGCTCCAGCGAGCTGATGCGCGCCAATTCCCAGAAGGCTGCCGACGTGGCTAAGAGCACCGGCGATCTCGAGGCGGCGGCGAAGGCCACCGGCGCCACCGCGAAAACCACCGACGATTTCACCCGCACCGGCGCGGCCGAGGGACTCGGTCCCGCCGCTTACCTGCGAGCAGCCTTCACCAGTCCGGTTGGCGCCATCCTTGGCCCCATAGAAACGCCCGACGGACGGGTGGTGGTGAAGGTGATCGCAAAAACTCCCGCGGACCCGTCTCAGTTCGCCGCGCAGCAGGAGAAGATCATCCAGGAGCTGAAACAGCAGCACTCGAGCGAGCAGCAACAGCTCTTTGAAGACAGCGTGATGACGAAGCTCATCAACGAGGGCAAGCTCAGGTACCACAAGGACGTGATGGATCGTATCGTGGAGCGGCAGAAGAGCTGACGCCGTGGCAAAGACCGCTCTGACGATCTTCGTGGCCCGCGACGATTCGAAGTGGGGCAGGCCCGTGGCCCAATGCAGTGCGGCACGTTGTACTACTGCCCCTTTGTTTCTTCCCGCGCCGCGACGATTCGTTGTGGGGCAGGCCCTCGGCCTGCGGCGGCCTCTCAGGCCGCCCCGCCCCCATTTGCGGCTTGCTGCTCTGCGGGGCAGACCCCCGGGTCTGCGTGGGTCCCCAGACCCGCTCTTCGCTGCAGAATCAGGCGTCTGTTCAAAGAAACAAGCCGGCCGAGGGCCGGCCGCAGCCCGCGGGGCTGCCCCACGAATTCTGTATAAGCGTCCGTTAATGGAAAAGTTAAGTGACATGGGGCCCATGGCCTGTGGCGGCCTCGCAGGCCGTCCCCATCGGGCGATCCTGGCGCTGGCCCAATGATCCACTCCTTCGTCGAATTCCTGCGCACGCTCACCGATCCCGACAAGCTCATTCACTTCCTTTCCACGGTGGTGACGGGCTGGTACAGCTACGCCCTGCTGGCCGCCATCGTGTTCTCGGAAACCGGTCTGCTGGTCGGGTTCGTGCTCCCCGGCGATTCCCTCCTGTTCACCATTGGCGTGGTCTGCGGCGCCGGGCGCCTCGACATGACGGTCATGATCGCGCTGCTGATCTGCTCCTGCATGATTGGCGACTGGTCCGGTTACCTGCTGGGCCGGCGCACCGGACCGGTCATCTTCAGCCGGCCCGATTCCCGGTTCTTCAAACAGGAGTACCTGCAGCGCACCCACGCCTTCTATGAGAAGCACGGCGGTAAAACCATCATCTACGCCAAGTTCGTGCCCATCATCCGGACCTTCGCCCCGTTCGTCGCGGGCATCGCGAAGATGCCCTACCGGCGCTTTCTGCCCTTTGACATCGTCGGCGGAACCGGATGGGTGATTTCCATGACCCTGCTGGGCTACTTCCTCGGCGGCGTTCCCATCGTCCGGCGCCATTTCGAGAAGTTCGTCCTGCTGGTCATCTTTGTTTCGCTATTGCCCCTGATCGTCCATGCCATCCAGGCCCGCTTCGGCCGAAAGCGTGAGGCCGCTTAGGGGTTAGGGGGCACGCGGCGGAGCCGCGTTCTTGCAGGGCAACCCGAGCCTGTCGGAGTGATTTCACCCACCGCTCGGCAGCGTCGTCTCGGCAAGCTGGTTCAAATGCCCCAGGAAGCCGCCCCACGAGCCCACGCAAGTCCCCTGATTGCCTTTAGTTCCCGCTGGCAGAACGATTGCACTCCCTCAGTCCACCACACTGCGAACGCGGGAGCGCGCGCGCACCGTTTATGTGGTGAAGTTCCACAGTCAAAAGGAGTTTCCCATGGCTACAGTGGCTGCCGACAAAAGGACCGAGTTCCTGCGCACGCTCCCCACTGATGACGTTCGCCAGATCATGTGGGGTTTTTCGGACCGGCTCGACCTGCATATGGTGGTGCAGTCGGCCCGCTCCGTGGCACGTGGAACAGTGGCCCGGCTGGTGGCCGGCGGCGCGCGCAACACCCACGAGTGGACCGCGGAGAAGGCCGCCATGCTGAAGGAGTTCGACGACGCCGGGCTGACCTCCGCTTTCGCGGACCCCGAGCAGGGCGGCTTCATCGAAGGTCCCAAGAATCTCGCACTGGCGCTGATCGCCTTCGAGCTGGCCTGGGTGGACGGAGGGGCCGCAACCGGCAGCCTGGCGACGTGCCTGGCGCTGGGTCCCATCCACGAGCGCGGCACCCCGGAACAGTACGCCGAGTACATAGCGCGCTGCGTCCCCCCCGCGCCCGGCGAAGACCGGCAACAGTGGCGGGGCGCCTTCGCGCTCACCGAGCCGCTGCCGTTTGTCGGCGTGGAGACCGGTCTGCTGAACGGGCGGATCACAATTGCCGAGTGGGAGGAGGGCAAAGAGCCCATCCTCAACGTAGAGAAGCGCGGCCGGTTCATCACCAACATGGGCTTCGCCAACTTCGTCACCGCCGCGGTGGACTCCGGCGACCCGCGCATCAAGGGCAGTTGCTTCGTGATCCTCGAAGAGGGCGATCCCGGCCTGTTCGACCGCGGCGTGCCCTCGCGGAAGATGGTCCACCAGCTCTCCTCCACCAGCGATCCGGTGTTCCGCCTGCGCATTCCCGCCAGCCGCATCGTGGGCGGCTACAGCGTGAAGAACGGAATCATCATCCCGCGTTACGGGCATGGCGAGATCATCGAGGCGGTGTTCAAGCGCACCCGTGTCACCGTGGGACTGATGACCGCCGCCAAGCTGCTCTCCGCCGTCGAACCGCTGATCCGCTATCAGCGCGACCGCTTCCGCGGCAGCGACGCGGTGAGCCCGGGCACGCCCCGCTATGAACTCGGACTCCAGCAGAAACAGGACGCGCTGTATCGCCTGGTGGACGTGTGGGCCACCGGAGAAGCGGCCGCCGCGCTGGGCTTCGCAACCGCCCGCATGTTCGACCAGTTGGATCCGCTCGAAAAGGAAAAGGACGCCGTCCTCGCCTCCCGCGGCATCTCTGGCGGCATGTCCGCGTTCAAGGCGATGCGCGCGGTGGAGAAAAGGGCGTTGGAGTATCTGGACCTGCAGCGCCAGCCCGAATCCGGCCGCGACGCCGCGCGCTGGGAGGATCTGAACACCGACCCGCTGGTACGCTATGCGCTGCTCGATTCCCTCGCCAGCGTCTACTGCCCCGCCACCAAGCTCTGGGACACCGGGCACGGCGCCAACGTGATGCGCGAGGCGGTGAGCCTCATGGGCGGCTACGGCATCACCGAGGACTGCCCCGGCTTCCTCGGCCACAAGTGGATGGACGCGCAACTCGAGGCCACCTATGAAGGGCCCGAGGCGGTGCAGCGCCGGCAGCTCTCCCTCACCATGGTCAATCCGCTGTTCCTCGCGCAGTTGCGCGGCATGGTGGCGGAACTTCGCGCCGTCGCCGCGCGCCGTCCGGGAACGGGGGCCTGCACCCTGGCCACGGCCATGCAGATGTGGCTGTGGGCGGTGGGGCATTTACAGGTGGCCAAGGATGCCGATGGCGCGGGGCTCTATCACAGCACCCGGCAGGGCGTCACCTTCCCGCTGGCCGATGCGCTCTGCTGGCTGCTGTCCGCGCACTCGCTCATTCGCGCCGTCATCGAGTTGGAAACGCGCGGGCCCGACAACCCGGTGGTGGCCGAGGGTCTGGAGGGAACCCTGAACTTCTATCGCGACCTGTGCCATGCGCAGACCGCGCGAACCGCCGGCGAAGTAGGCCGCATCTGCGCGGAACTCGTCTTCGGGTACAACCGCCATCCGGCATGGGACGACGCGGAGGCGTGCTACAAGACCGACGAGTTGATCGCGCTGGAGTCGGTGATCCCGGGCATCGCCAGCATCCCCACCGACGTGGTGGACGAGGATGGCGGGCATCCGCTCAAGGCCGGTCCGTGCGCGAAGGCGCCCGGGCTCGAGCCGTTCCAGCGCCTGCGGACAAAGCTGGATGGCTGCCTGACCGGTTCCGGTCTGGCGAAGGACCGGGCCGCCGAGGCGCTCACGAAAGTGATGATCCCCGCGGCTCTGGATTACCCGGCATGAAGATGACGCAAGACGGGGCTAACAGGGAAATAAGGGGACACTCTATCTGGTCTTCTCATCGGTTCAATCTAAGCTCAGGTAGAGTGTCCCCTTATTTCCCTGTTAGCCCCGTCTTGCCCCCGTGTGCAGGTACAACCACATGAGTGACCGCCCCTCCATGGAAGTGGACATCGTTTGCGTCGGCTTCGGGCCGGCGATGGGCGGCTTCCTCCACACCATCGCGCCCAGGCTGGCGGAAATGGAAACGCCGCCGCAGGTGATCTGCTACGAGCGCGCCGACGGCCTTGCTTTCGGCGTGTCCGGCGTGGTCACCAGAGCGCGAGGCATTCGCGCCTCTTTCCCGGACCTCGACCCCTCCCAGATCCCCATGGCCGCGCCCGTGCGCGAGGAGAAGGTCCTCTACCTGCTGGATCCCCACGGCGCCAGCCGCCGCTCCTTCACCGTGCGCGCGCTGGACGGCATGGCCAGGCTCGCCGGCGCGGGCGGGAAGCACGCCGTCGAGCTTCCCTGGACGCCCGATTTCCTCCACAAGGAGGGCGGATTGGTGCTCTCCATCGGCCAGTTCAACCAGTGGGTGGGCGAGCAGTTGATGATGACCGGCACGGTGCAGGTGTGGCCGGGCATGCCGGTGTCCCAGCCGCTGATCGAGCGCGACGCTGTGGTGGGCGTGCGCCTGGCCGACCAGGGCGGCGAACCGGGCATGGACATTCGCGCGGCGCTCACGGTGGTGGCGGACGGTCCCGTGGGTCCCGTCGGACGCCGGCTGGACGAGCATTTCGGAATCCCGCCCGGCTTCGAACGCAACGACTGGGCGCTGGGTTCCAAGATGGTGGTGGAGTTGCCCCCCGACTGCGCGCTCGACCCCGGCACCGCATTCCATACCATCGGCTTCCCCGAGCCGGACATTTTCGGTTTTCTCTACGTGCATCCGGGCAATCTCGCCTCGGTGGGCATCTTCGTGCCGTCCTGGTTCGACAACCCGGCGCGCACATCGTACCGCTATCTGCAGCACTACGTAATGCACCCGTTCCTGTGGCAGTATCTGAAGGGCGGGAAGCTGCGGTCGTGGGGCGCCAAGAGCCTGCAGGAATCGGGCCGGCGCGGCGAGCCGTGGCTGGTGGGCAACGGCTACGCGCGCATCGGGGAGGGCTCCGGGACCACCAATGTGCTCACCGGCTCCGGCGTCGACGAGGCCTGGACCACGGGCATCCAGCTCGGCGAGGGCGTGCTTGAGTTGATGCGCGAGAAAGCGCCGTACTCCAGCGAGAATCTGCAGCGCTCTTACGTGCGCAGGCGGCGCGCGAGCTGGCTCGACCAGGAAAGCCGCGTCGCCGAGAACGCCCGAAATGGTTTTCAGAGAGGCTTCCTGACGGGACTGGTGGGCATGGGGCTGGCCGGCCTGACGCGCGGAAAGGTCACCGTGCACGCGCGGTCGCGGCCGTCGTCGGATCGCGTCCAACCGATGGAGAAGTATTTTGGCGGGCGCATCCCGCTGGCCGAGATCGAACAAATCGATGCGCAGTGCCGGTCCGACGGCGTGCCGCTGCACGACCGCCTGATGGATCGCATGGGCTGGCCCTCCATCCCCTACGATGGCGAGCTGTTGATGTCGCACCAGGACGCGCTGCTGGTGGGCGGCAAGGTGCAGAGCGCTCCCGGATTCACCGATCACGTCTCCTTCCTCGATCGCGAGCTGTGCGTGTTGTGCCACCGGCGTATATGTCTCGAGATGTGTTCGGGTGAGGCGATCGCGGCGGACAAGGAAGGCGGAGCGCCGGTATTCGATCGCGAAAAGTGCGTGCACTGCGGGGCGTGTCTGTGGAACTGCGACAACATCGAGTTCGCGGCGGGCGGCGGCGGCCTGCACTCGGCGGAGAATTAGAACTGGCCCCAACAATATTTACATGAGTGATACTTTCCATATCGTGGTCTGTGGCGGCATTGTGCCGGACCCGCTGCAGACTCTGGAGCCGATCAGCGGCCCCAACCCTCCGGCGTTGAAGAACGAGCTGCTGCTCCCGCACGTGCTCGACCCGTGGGCCGGGCATGCCCTCTACGAGGCCGCGCATCTGGCGAAGAAGCACCCCGGCAGCAGGGTCTGGCTGGTGAGTCTCGCGCCAAAGGCCAAGCTGCAGCAGGTGATGATGACCGTGGCGCAACGCGTCCTGCTGGAACTGGTGGCCGTCGACGGCCCCTCCGGCGGATTCACCGATGCGGCCGAAGTCGCCGCCGCGCTGGCCGCCGCCATCGAAGCGATTCCCGGGCTCGACTGCGCGCGTCTGCTCCTGTTTGGCGGCTGGGAATCGGCCTCGCGTGCCGCCGGCGTCACCCTGCAGATGGTGGGCGAGCGGCTGGGCGTCACCGAGCAGTTCCAGGGCGTCGACGAGCTGACCGTTGCCGACGATGGCTCGCTGCGCATTCTCGAGCGAGTGGAGGGAGGCCAGCATCAGGTGTCCGTGTGCGCGGGCGCGCCGGCGGTGCTCGGCTGGGCCACCGGCAATTTGCCCGAACCCCCCAACAGCCCGCAAATCGGCATGCAGAACATGCGCCTCATCCTGCCCGCGCTGCAGAAGGCAAAGGCCGCGCCCATCGGCGCCGGATGCACGTTCGCCAGCGTCGCGCTGCCCAAACAGCAGCGCCAAACCCGCGTGGTGAAAGACACGCCGGTGGAAGACATCGCGCGCGAGATTGTGGAGTGGGTCACCGCGGAATAGACATGCCGGAAACAGTTCTCTTTCTCACACACACGGAGGCCGACGGCACGCTGGGCCGTCTGGCGCTGGAAGCTCTGGCCGCGGCGAAATCGCTCGGCGGAACGTTCCTTGTCGGCCTGATCGGCGGCGGCGTGCAATCCGCGGCGGACGGCATCGCCAACTGCGGCGCGTCGCGGATTCTGGGCGTGGCCGGCGAGGCGTTTGCCGAATCGCGCTATGCGAGCGACGCGGCAGCGGCCGAGGCCATCATCAAGGCCGCGCAGGCCACCATCGTGGTAGCGCCGCAGACGTCGCGTTTCGCACGGTGTCTGGCGGGAGTTGCGCAGCGCATCGGTGGCCGAATCGACACGCACGTCACCGGCCTCGCCGACGGGCCTCGCATCACGCGCTGGTATTACCGCCAGCGCATGGAGGCCGTGCTGGAGCGTGCCCAACGGCCCTGGATTATTCTTGTCGACGGCGGCGCCGCCCCGGCATGGGAAGGCCCGGCGGGCACAGCCACCGTCGAGCCCATCGCCGTCGACGTCTCCAGCAGAACCCGCGTCATCGGCCGTCAGTCGCCGCAGGCCGAACAGCAGACCATCCGTCCCGACGCGAAGCTGCTCTTCGTGGCCGGCGCGGGCTGGACCCGCAAGCAGGCCGACGGCAAGCCGCACATCGACGATGCCGCGCGCCTCATTCTCGGCTTCCTCCAGCGCAGCGAGGCTTCGCTCGGCAGCAGCAAGTCGCTGGTGGACCTGAGCGGCGAAGGCCAGGCCGTCCTGCCATTCCTCTCGCACATGAATCAGGTGGGACAGACCGGCTCGACGCCGCGTCATCCCAAAGGACTGGCCACCTGCTGCCATGGCGAGGAGCCCCACGTGGTAGGCTGGCGTTTTGTCCGCGAACGCCGCGCCGTCAACCTGGATGCCAATTGCGGATGGGCGCGCGGCAAGGCGGATGTTGTGTACGTGGCGGACGCTTTTGCGGTAATGGACCGGGTCAACGCGCTCCTCGCCGAAAGAGCGACGTGAAGATGGACACCCTCGTGCGGCTCTGTGGGGCAGGCCCTCGGCCTGCGCGGGGCTCTCAGCCCCGCAAGTCGCCTTCACCCACTTCCGTGGCCGCCCCGGCCATGTCCAACATGCGGCGAGAGCCGCGTTTGTGCGGGTGCGGCGAGAGCGCGGCCGCCGCCCCCGCGTCCCCCGCGGAGAGCGTAAACTGAGTCTTGTTCCACACCTAGGAGGTAACGATTGAGTATCACTGTGGGCGTTGTTAAAGAAACGTTCCCGGGCGAACGGCGCGTGGCCATGGCGCCACGAGTGATGGACGTGCTCGCCAAAGTTGGCGCGCAGTTCATTGTCGAACGCGGCGCGGGAACGGATGCCGGGTTTCCCGACAAGGAATATGAGGCAAAAGGCGCGCGGATGGCCGCAACCGCGGATGAAGTGCGCCAGAACGCGCAGGTGCTCCTGCAGGTTCGCGTGGAGGACTCTCCGGCGCTGCAGAACGGCCAGATCGTCATTGGCATGTGCGATCCGCTGAGCGAGCCGCAGTTCATCGCGGAGATCGCGAAACGCGGCATCGCGCTGTTCTCCATGGAGCTGATCCCGCGCATCACCCGCGCGCAGAGCATGGACGTGTTGTCCTCCATGGCCACCGTGGCCGGCTACAAGGCCGTGCTGCTGGCCGCCGTGGAACAGCCGCGCATGTTCCCGCTGATGATGACCGCGGCCGGAACAATTCCGGCGGCTCGCGTTCTGGTGCTGGGGGCGGGCGTGGCCGGATTGCAGGCCATTTCCACGGCCCGACGTCTGGGCGCGGTGGTGAGCGGCTACGACGTGCGCGCCGCGGTGAAGGAGCAGATCGAAAGCCTGGGCGCGAAGTTCGTGGTGATCGACGTGGGCGAGAGCGGCGAAGGCGCCGGCGGGTACGCGAAACAGATGAGCGCGGAGGCCATCCAGCGGCAGCGCGACGCCCTGGGCAACGTGATGCGGGAAATGGACGTGGTGGTGACCACCGCGGCCGTCCCCGGCAGGAAAGCCCCGCTGCTGATTACCGCCGATATGGCGCGCTGCATGGCGCCCGGTTCCGTGATTGTGGACCTGGCGGCCGAGCGCGGCGGCAACTGCGAGTTGACCAGACCCGGCGAAACGGTTGTGGACAGCGGCGTCACCATTCTGGGGCCGGTAAACCTCCCCGCGACCATTCCCTATCACGCCAGTCAGATGTACGCTCGCAATATTTCGACGTTCCTGAAGAACATGATCGACAAGGAAGGCCGGATCAATATCGATCTTTCCGACGAAATCACGAAGGAGACGCTGGTGGCGCGCGACGGCGGCGTGGCCAATCCGCGCGTGGAAGCGTTGCTGGGGGTGAAGGCATGAACGGGCATAATCCATCGGATGTTTTCGAGCTGGGAATTCTGAGCGTCTACGTATTCCTGCTGGCCGTGATACTCGGCCTCGAGCTGGTGCGGCGGGTTTCGCCGCTGTTGCACACGCCGCTGATGTCGCTGACCAACGCGATCTCGGCGATTTCGGTGGTCGGCGGCATTCTGATCGCCGGCGCCGCCGACGTCAGGACATTGCCGAAGATTCTGGGTCTGGTGGCGGTGACCGCCGCCATGCTCAACATCGTGGCCGGCTTCATGATTACCGACCGCATGCTCAAGATGTTCAAGCGCGAACCCGGCAAGGGAGGTAAGCAGTAATGGATACCTTCCTGCACAGCTTCTGGCAATACGCCTACCTGCTCGCGGCTTTCGCGACGGTATTCTCCATCAAGTGGCTGAACCACCCCTCCACGGCGCGGCGCGGCGTCATCATCGGCGAAATCGGGTTCGCCCTGGCCATCATCGGCACGCTGCTGCGCTATGAAGTGGTGAATTACACGGGCATCCTGATCGCCATCGTAATCGGCGCGATGATCGGCGCACCCATGGCGCGGCTGATGCCCATGACCGCGGTTCCGCAGTTCACCGCCCTGTCGCACGCGTTCGGCGCGCTGGCCGCGGCTCTGGTGGGCACCGCCGAATACTATTACGATTTCCCCGCGGCCCCCTCCGGCTTCAAGATGGTGGCCCTCACCATCGAGGTGCTGCTCGGCTTCCTCACCTTCACCGCCAGCCTCATGGCCTTCGGCAAGCTGCAGGGACTGGTGCCCTCGCCGCCCATCACCTATAAGGGCCAGAATTTCGTGAACCTGGCATTTCTTGCCGTCGGTGTCGTGTGTGGCGTCTGGCCCATCGTGACCGCGGCCCCGGTGTGGGTGTACCCGGTGTTCGTGCTGATCTCGCTCGTTTTCGGCGTGATGTTCATACTGCCCATCGGCGGCGGCGACATGCCCACCGTGATCGCGCTGTTGAACTCGTTCGCGGGCGCGGCGGCCTGCGCCATGGGCTTCGCCATGCAAAACCGGCTGCTGATCATCGCCGGCGCGTTGAACGCGGCCTCGGGCTTCATTCTTTCGGTGATCATGTGCAAGGCCATGAACCGGTCCTTCACCAACGTGCTGTTTGGAGCGTTCGGCCAGGTCCAGGAAAAGGCCGGCGGGAAGGCGGCTTCGCGGCCCGTTCGCAGCGCCACGGCCGAAGACGCGGCCATGCTGCTGGTGAACTCGCAGAAGGTGATCATTGTGCCCGGTTACGGCATGGCCGTGGCCCAGGCGCAGCACAAGGTCCGCGAGCTGACCGACCAACTCGTCAAGCGCGGCGTGGACGTGCAGTTCGCCATTCATCCGGTGGCCGGACGCATGCCCGGTCACATGAACGTGCTGCTGGCCGAGGCGGACATCCCCTACGACCGCCTGCATGAAATGGAGGACATCAACAACGAGTTCTCCGAGACCGACGTGGCGCTCGTGATCGGCGCCAACGACGTGGTGAACCCGGCGGCGCGGCACGACAAAACCAGCCCCATTTACGGGATGCCCATTCTGGACGTGGACAAGGCGCGCAACGTGATGGTGATCAAGCGCAGCATGAATCCAGGTTTCGCCGGCATCGAGAACGAGCTGTACTACGGCCCCAAAACGCTGATGCTGTTCGGCGACGCCAAGAGCTTCCTTTCCGAGATCGTGAAGGAAGTGAACGCCCAAGCGCCCGTACACGCGTGAAGTAACCGGGCCACGAATACACACGAATTAGGGCGTTCGGATTCGTGGACATTCGTGGCCCCTGCTCCCAAAGTCCCCTCCCCGCAACCTGTTCCATCCGAAAGGTGCTAAACTGACCTGAGTCCGCGGAGGGACCAATGGTTAACAGATCAGTTTTACGGATTGCGTTCGCAGTCGGACTTGCCGCTCTGTTCGGTGCGCGGCTCGACGCAAGCACATGGTACTTTCAAGATACCGTCCTGGCAGGCACTTTCAGCGGCGACGCAACGGTCAACGGATACATCTCAGTCGCCGGCACGGGCGTAACCGCGAATTTCGACCTTCCCGTCGACATAATACTCACGGGACCGTTTGGCAGCTTCACGGATACGGGGTCGAGCCTGCAGCTTGACGAAGGGACTGGTAGTTTTGCAGACGCCTTCGTTGACTTCATTACTTCGCAAGGCCTCGGCACGACTGCTTTGACCACCGTCCCGCTCGCCTCGTTCACTTTCACGAGCGCCGGGTTTCCCGTCGTCGATACCTACTCGCTGGTGTCGGGAGACCTGGTGATGGCGCCAGAACCCAGCACAGCTTCCGCGATGCTCGTAGGAGTATTGGCTTTACTGGGCGCGGCAATGTATCGGCGCCGCTCTGCAATTAAGGCTCATCGTGGGTAGAGCAAAAATGGGCGGATGCAGGACAAGGAACTGTATGCGCAGATTCCGGGGATTCGATCGCCGTGGCGCGTGGATCGCGTTGAGCTGAAGTTGGACAGTGGAGAAGTGCACATCCATCTCGCCCATGAATCCGCAGCCCAGTGGCTGTGTCCGGAATGTGGCGAGCCCTGCCCTCTCTACGACCATCAGCCGGAGCGACGCTGGCGTCATCTGGACACCTGTCAATGCCAGACCATCCTGCATCCTGAACCTCCGCGGAGCAACTGCGCCGAGCACGGCGTCCGCGCAGTGAAGCTCCCGTGGGCCGAACCATCCAGCCGCTTCACAGCGTTGTTTGAGAGCCTGGTGATCGACTGGCTCAATGCCGCCAGCCAGAAAGCCGTGGCGGAGCGCCTGGGCCTGAGCTGACGAAGTGCATGCCATATTTTCCCAAAAGAAAGTGGCCCAACCGGCCCATCTGTGTCGCGCACCCAAAGTCCCCCTGCTCCGCCGCTTCTCCCCCTACCGCCAGAATTGGGCGCTACAATTGGCGGTTGTGTCTGTTTCGCTACAAGACTGGATCGGGTCCGACACGGTGTCGCGGCATCACGCTCCCGCCACGGAACAAGAACTGAAGGAAGTCGAGGACGAGATCGGCCATCGCCTGCCAGAGCCGCTCCGCCAGATTCTACAGACCAGTGGCGGCCCTGAAGGCTTCTTTGGCGAATCCTATATAGCGTTCTTCAGCGCGACTGATCTGGCGGCATGCTGGCGCCAGGCACAACAAACTGCGGTTGGTTTCGTTCCATTCGCCAGTGATGGTGGCGGGGAACGGTACGGCTACGATTCACGCTCTCCAACACGCGCTTTCGTATTATTGCCCTCGATTGGAATGGAGTGGGGCGTGGCAACGCTTCTCGCCACCACGTGGGATGAGTTCCTGGATGTGCTGAGGCGTGGCACCCTGTTTGAACAGAAGTACGCAGCTCATTGAGCAAGCGCCAAAAGCAGTGTGTCATGATGGGGACGTTGTTCACCAATCTCACCAATCCGAAGGCAATCTCCGGCGCCGGAGAGAAAATCTACAGCAGCCGGTACAAAACCGAGTACGAACAGAACCACCCGACAAAGTTCGTCGCCATCGACATCACCAGCGAATCCACGACGCTGGGAGCAACTGCCGGAGAAGCGTTCGCCAGCGCCAGAGCCGGCAATCGGAACGGGCTCTTCCACCTGATTCGGATCGGGCATCCCGGCGCATTCGAAGTCGGCTTCGCACATCGGCACGTTCACCCGGATCGGCTACCTGGACAGTAACGGCCATCCGAGGGTGACCACTCGCATCACTGGCACTCACACAAGTGCATTCACCGGCGTGGACGCAATGATCGACACCGGGTTCACCGGTTTTCTGATGCTCCCGATCGCACAGGCCTTTCCTCCTGGTTTGGCTCCTCCATCATGGAACCCGTCACCGGCGAGTTCATCAGGAGCTTGAAGAAGTGGCTCGTCGTCGGGTCTTCAGTAATGCTCGCCGACGAGATTGCGATCCCCTGCTGGCACCCCTACTCCGCCAGTTCCCCTCCCCACCGCCACCCGACGTACAGCGCGGGAATGAGCACAGCACTCCCCAGAGCAACCAGCCACCACGGATTCTGCGCCAGGGGCGCGAGCGAAAACAGCAGAACGAACACAATGGCCAGCACGGCGGCCCACCCTATGGAATCCAGAATCTCGGGCAGGGGCGAGATGCGCGTCTCCCGCGCACGCCGGCGAACGGCGTCGGCGAAATGAGGCGGCGCGGTGATTCCCCCGAGCGCCGCTTCCAGTTCTTCGTCGATGATGCGCAGAGCCTGCTCTTCGTCCATCACGAGCCCTTCTCCACCAGTGCCGCCGCGAGCTGCCGGCGAGCGCGATGCAGCCACGTCTTGATCGTCCCCAGCGGAAGATCCAGCATCACCGCCACCTCTTCATAGGATCGCTCTTCCAGATAAAACAGCAACACCACCTGGCGATAGTTCGCGGGCAACTCGCTCACAAAACGCAGAATATCAGGTTGGCGGTCGGGCCCCCGCGGGCCGCTGGCGGCTCGTTCGGCGGCCGCACGCACGCCCGGGTCCTCCAGCGAAAGGCCGCGCCGCCCGGCCTTCGCCTTGCGCGCGGTGAGGCAGGCATTACGGGCGATGGCGTAGATCCACGTGGAAAGCGCCGCTTCGCCGCGATAGCCGGAAAGCGCCTTCCAGATTCGCAGGAACACTTCCTGCGCCGTCTCCTCGGCCGCCGCCCGGTCTCCCAGCATCGCGTAGCACAGCCGGAAGACTTTGTCCTGATATGTAGCAAGCACGGACTCGAACTGTTGGTCGCCGGGCACCCGCTTTCGATTATGACCTTCGCGACGCGCCGCAAAGTTTCAGGCGCGCGTTGAAACCCGGAGATGTTTCGCACGAGTCTCAATCGCCATGAAGCCCGAATTCCTTTTGCCCATCCTCGTTGCTATGCTGGCTCTCCTCGCGACCGTTCTCGTTATGGCCACGATGGCTTCCCGGTTCAAGCAACGTGAACTGCAACATCGGGAACGCATGGCGGCTCTGGAAAAGGGTATAGCGCTGCCCCCGCTGAGCGAGCCCGCTCCACAGCCCGGTCCTTTCAATCCCCGCACGCTGCTGCTGCGCGGGCTTCTCTGGCTGTTCACGGGCATTGCCATCACCATCATGCTGGCGGGCGTGACCATGCTGCAGGAGCACCAGTACCCGGCGTGGTTGCGCGTACAGCAGGCCAACGACGCACGAAGCAGGGGTGCGAGCCAGGCAGAGATTATTGAGATCCTGAACGACCGGCACTCGGATGGGCCCAATCCGGGCATCGCCCTCATCGGTCTGATCCCCATCGGGGTCGGCCTCGCCTACCTCATCACCTGGCGTTCGGAACGCCGCGCCTGATGGCCCACCGCTTCTGATTCGCGGCAACGCCAATAGTCGGCCGCGAGCGGCTATTCTCCGGCCCCTGCGGGCAGAACCGAGGCCGGTTGCCGAATCGCTTCCGCCAGATCCCGCAGAAACGCCGCCGCCTTGGCGCCATCCACCACGCGGTGGTCGCTCGACAAGGTGAGCGTGATCGTCGGCCGCACCGCGGGCGAGCCGTCGACCGCCACAACACGATCCGCGATCGCGCCAACCGCCAGAATCGCCGCCTGCGGCGGGGTCACGATCGCGCTGAAGGTATCCACTCCGTACATCCCCAGATTGCTGATCGTGAACGTGCCATCGGTAAGGTCCGCGGGATGCAGGCGCCCGGCTCGGGCCCGCTCGGTCAGGTCGCGCCGCCGGGCCGCGATGTCGCTTAACGCCGTCCGGTCCGCATCGCGGATCACCGGCGCCACCACTCCTTCGGAAACCGCCACGGCCACTGCGATGTTCACCGCCTCGTTCCGCCGAATGCCTTCCGCGGTCCAGCTCGCGTTCAAGCGTGGATGCCGCGGCAGCACCCGCGCCACCAGCGCGATCAGAATGTCCGTATGCGTCACCGCCGGGGCGTGCGCCTCGCGTTCTCGCACCAGAGCCCCGGCCTCGATTTCCCGGACCACAAAGAAATGCGGCACGCTGGTCCAGCTCTGCGTGGTTCGCTCCGCCATCAGGCGTCCAATTGCGCTCAACGTTTCCACGGCGGGCGGCGCCTCCGCAACCGCCGTCTGCGCGGCCAGAACATCGCAAGCCAGAATCTCACCGCCCGGACCCGAACCGCGCAGCGTGCCGAGGTCCACGCCCCGTTCGCGCGCCAGACGGCGGGCCTTTGGAGATACCTTCAAGTCCGCGAGAGCCGGGCTCGCCGCCGCGGGCGAAGCTGCCCCGGCCTTTGTTTCGGACGTCGTACGGCGGCCCGATTCCACCACCGGGGCGTCTTCGGGCGGCGCCTCGCCCGGACTCACAATCCAGGCGATGGTCTGTCCAACCGGCACCTCCGCCCCGTCCTGAACCCGCACACCGGCAAGGATCCCGTCCCCCGGCGCCTCCAACTCCAGGATCACCTTGTCCGTCTCGATGTCCAGCAGAGGCTCGCCCTTGACTACACTCTCGCCTTCCTTTTTCCGCCAGGCCACCAGCTTGCCGGTCTCCTGGGCCATTTCCAGCGCGGGCATGATCACGCTAATCGCCATTCATTTCCTCAAACTGGCCAATATCCTGAAAAACGGCGGCCGGGGCTCAAACTCCGACGCGTTCCTGCCGGGAACTGGCCTCGATCATCTCCCGTACCCGCGCGCTGGCCTCCGGCGTCGTCTCGCGCAACGCGGGCAACGGGCCATCCACCGTGTGGTAGTGCCTCCCGGCCACCAGCAACTCCTCCGCAGGGAAGCGGGTGATCACCTCGTGGCCCGTCTCCGTCACCACAATCTCCTCTTCAATGCGGGCGGCGCTCCAGCCGTCGGTGGAAGGCCAGAAGGTCTCCAGCGCGAACACCATGCCGGGCTTGATCTCGCACGGATGGTCCAGAGAAACCAGGCGGCTGATCACCGGCTTCTCCCAGATTGCCAGCCCAATGCCGTGTCCATATTGCAGCGCGAAGCAGGCCTCTTCGTTGGGGAAGCCGAATTCCTGCGCTTTCGGCCAGACCGCCGCGATTTCCGCCGTGGTGCGGCCCGGACGCACCAGCTCGATCGCGGCATCCAGATATTCGCGGCAACGCTTGTAGGCGTCGTTCATGGCTCGCGAGGCGTACCCGATGGTAAAGCACCGGTAATAACAGGTGCGATATCCCATGTAAGAGTGCAGGATGTCGTAGTACACGGGGTCGCCGGGACGAAGGATGCGATCGGAAAACACGTGCGGATGCGGATTGCAACGCTCCCCGGAGATGGCGTTCACCGCTTCCACGTACTCCGAGCCCAGATCATACAGCACCTTGCTCACCAGCCCCACGGCTTCGTTCTCGCGCAGGCCCGGCCTCATGGCGCGATACAGCTCGTCGTAGGCGGCATCCACCATCGAGGCCGACATGTTCAGCAGCGTGATCTCGTCCTGGGTCTTGATGACGCGGGCCTCGGACATGAGCGCCTGGCCGTCCACCACCCTGATCCCTTCCTTCTGCAGCGCGAAAAGCACGGGAAGTTCGGCGATGTCCACGCCCACGGGTTCCTTGTGCAGGCCGCGCATCTCGAGTTCCGAGCGAATCTTCTTCGCCACGTCCTCGGCGCGGCCCATCTCCGGGGTCATCGCGCCGCGCAACATCGAAATCCCGGCGCGCGAGCGTTCGCCCAGCCACGGGCAATGCAGTTGATGATGCCGCGCGGCCGAGCCGAAGTCCCACAGGATCGGCTCGTCGTTTTGCGGCAGAAGAGTGAAGCGATTGGCCTTGTCCTGCGCCCAGGTCCCGATGTGCGTCGCCGTCAGGTAGCGCACGTTGTTCATGTCGAAGCAGAGCAGTGCCCCCATCTCCGACCTGGCCAGAAGATCGCGGGCGCGGGCCAGCCGTTCGCGGCGCAGCCGGTCGAAATCCACACGATTCTCCCAATCCACGGCCATTGTTCCGTACGTGGGTAAAGCCATAGCGTCTCCTTTCTCAGGACCGGCCGCAAAGAGCGCGGGCGGCTTCAAAAACGGATTGTTCGGTGGGCACGGTCGCGTCTTCCAGCGGCGGAGAGAACGGAATCGGGACATGCATCGCCCCCATCCGCCGCACCGGCTTGTCGAGGTCGTAAAACGCGCCCGCGGCAATCACCGCGGCAATCTCCGCCGTCACCCCGTAGCGTTCGTAACCTTCGTCGAGCACGATCGCGCGCGAGGTCTTCCGGGCCGATTCGATCAGCGTCTTCTCGTCCAGCGGCCATAATGTCCGGGGATCCACCACCTCGGCGCTGATGCCGCTCTTCTCCAGCAGCACCGCCGCGCCCAGCGCCACCTGCACCATGCTGCTGGTGGCCACCAGCGTGATGTCTTCGCCCTCCCTCTTCACGTCCGCCACGCCCAGCGGGATCACGTAATCGTCCTCCGGGACCGGACCCTTCAGCTTGTACATCATCTTGTCTTCGAAGGAGACCACCGGGTTGTCGTCGCGAATAGCGGCCTTGAGCAGACCCTTGGCGTCATACGGCGTGGATGGCAGAACAACCTTCAGGCCGGGAACGTGACAGAACCAGGCGTGCAGCGATTGCGAGTGCTGCGCGGCCGAGCGGCGCGTGGCCCCCAGGGTGGTGCGCATCACCATGGGCACTTTCCATTTCCCGCCGGACATGTAGTGAACCTTGGCCGCCTGGTTTACCATCTGGTCCATCGTGAGCGTGATGAAGTCCCCGAACATGATGTCCACCACGGGCCGCAAGCCGGTCATCGCCGCGCCCACCGCCAGTCCGGTGAAGCCGGCTTCGGAGATGGGAGTGTCCAGCACGCGGTCCCTGCCGAATTCCTCCACCAGGCCGGACAGCACCTTGAAAGGCGTGCCCGCTTCGGCCACGTCCTCGCCAAGGATGCACACGGTGGGGTCGCGGCGCATCTCCTCGGCCAGCGCCTCGCGCACCGCCTGCGCGTAGGTCAGCTCACGCACGGAGGCCTCCTGCTCGATGCCCCTGATTTCTTCGCGTCGCGCGACGATTCGAAGTGGAGCAGGCCCTCGGCCTGCGGCGGCCTCTCAGGCCGCCCTGCTCTTGGTTTGCGGTCTTGCCGCAATGCGGGGCAGGCTCTCGGCCTGCGGCGGCCTTGATCAGGGACGAAGCCGCATGGGTCTCCTTATCCCGGATAAGGCCGGCATTGGTCTTTCGCTTGTGGTCAAGGCCGCCCTGCCCCCATTTGCGGCTTGCTGCTCTGCGGGGCAGGCCCCGGGCCTGCGGCGATTCTCGCCACCGGCCATCAGCCGCAGATATCCAATTGCCTTCCATCGGGGTCAATCCCCGTTCACAGGCGGCCCGGTCAGGCATAGACATCCTCTGCCACCTCGTCGACACTCGGATAGGGCGCCGCCACGGCGTGTTCCACGGCCGTCTTCATCTCCGCCTCGAGTTCCACCCGCCAGCGATCCAGCATCGCCGCGTCGGCCAGCTCCTGCCCCACCAGCCACGCGCCCAGATTCGCGATCGGGTCCCGCTGCGTCTTCCATGTCTGCTCTTCCTGCTTTGAGCGGTAGTATTCACGGCTCACGTCCCCAACGTGATGGCCGTGATAGCGATACGTGTCGCACAGCAGAAACGCCGGGCCGCCACCACGGCGGGCGCGCTCCACCAGCCGGCGGGCCGCGTCGTACACCGCGCGCACGTCCTGGCCGTCCACGCTGACCGCCTCCAGACCAAAGGCGGTGGCGCGCGCGAGCACGTCGCCGGCGGTGGTTTCCGTGTAGTGCGTGTACTCGGTGTACAGGTTGTTTTCGCAAACGTAAATCACCGGCAACAGGAAGAGCTGCGCCAGGTTCATCTCCTCGTAGAGGATGCCCTGCCCAAGAGCGCCTTCGCCGAAGAAGCACGCAGCCACCCGGCCGTTGCCCAGACGTTTCGCCGCAAACGCCGCGCCGGTGGCAATCCCGGCGCTTCCGCAGACGATGGCGTTCGCTCCCAGGTTGCCGGTAGCCGGGTCGGCAATGTGCATGGAGCCGCCCTTGCCCTTGCAGTACCCGCTGGCCTTGCCCAGCAGTTCGGCGAACATTCCATCCGGCGACGCGCCCTTGGCCAGACAATGGCCGTGGCCGCGATGCGTGCTGGTAATGTAGTCGGTCCTCTCCAGCGCCTCGCAAACGCCCACCGCCACCGCCTCCTGGCCAATGTACAAGTGCGCCAGACCGGGCATCAGCGCGCGCGTGTAAAGCTCGTTCACCTGCGCTTCGAACAAACGGATGGCCAGCATCTGCCGGTACATCCGCAGCCACAGCTCCGCGTTTTGCGCCGCACTCTCGCGCGGCTCGGTGGCGGTGGTCATTTGGCGATTCCCGACATGCGCGCCAGCACGTCGAAGACGACGGCGAAATCCAGTTTCTCCCAGCCCATGCCGCGCGCCGCGGTCAGAAACTCGTTGCTCACCGCGGTGGCCGGGACGGGAACGTTCAACTGGCGGCCCATCTCCATGGCCAGCAGCATGTCTTTCTGCATCATGTTGACGTCGAACCACGCTTCGGCCGGCTGCTCGAGCACGAAGGGGCCGCGATACACCACCATCGGCGAAGCCACCGCGCTGTGGATCATCACATCCACCGCCACCTCGCGCGGAATCCCGCTCTTTTCCGCCAGCAGCACCCCTTCGCAGAAACCCTGCATCTGGATCGCCAGATTCAGGTTCACCGCGATCTTCATGGCCAGGGCAAGGCCGTTGTCGCCCACGTGCGTTACCTTCGGCCCGATGTCCAGCAGCAGCGGTTTCAACCGTTCGAACGTTTCCTTGCGGCCGCCCACCATCACCGACAGCTTGCCGTCCTGCAAAGTGATCACGCTGCCGGAAACCGGCGCGTCCACCATGTCCGCGCCCCTCTCGCGGACCTTCGCGGCCAGCGCCCGGCTGACGGCGGGGCTTACCGTGCTCATGTCGATATGGAATTTGCCCGCCGACAACCCCGCCAGCAGTCCATCGGGTCCTTCGGTAACCGCGGCCAAAGCCGCCCCATTGGTCACCATCGTGAAGGTCACGTCCGACGCCTCGGCCAGCTCTCGCGGTGAGTCCGCCCAGAGCATTCCACGCTCCAGCAGCCACTGCGCCTTCCCCCGCGTGCGGTTGTATCCGGTGACCGTGTGTCCCTTGTCCAGCAGGCGGTTTACCATGTTTCCGCCCATGGTGCCCAGACCGGCAAAGCCGAGTTTCGCCATTTAATGAGATCCTTTCCCCTGGCCGGTCACGGCGGCGGATGAATCGTCGCGGACCTGCAGTAAGTGAGCCCGCATCGCTTCCCGCGCCGCTTCCGAATCGCGCCGCTCGATCGCCTGCAGGATACGTTTGTGATGGAACTGGCCGCGCTCCGGCCCCCCCTCCACGGTGAAGATCCGGCTGCGCTGCTCGCGCAGAAGACCCACGATCGAATCGAGCAGAGAGAGCACCAGCGGGTTCCCGACGGCTTCCGCCAGCGCCAGGTGAAAATCGAGATCCGCCTCCACGTACGCGTCCGGGTCGTGCAGATTGTGGTCCATGGTGGCCACCGCTTCGTGCATGCTGGCCAGCAACTGCTCCTCGATTCGCGCGGCCGCCAGTGCGGCAATCTCCGGCTCCAGAATCTGCCGCAACTCCGCCAGGTGCTCGGCCCCTTCGTGCTGGCCCACCCGCACCAGCAGGTCCAGCGACTGCCGGACCGACTGCGAGGTCCCATACGTGACGAACGTCCCCCGGCCGGAGTACGCTTCCACCAGACCCTTTTCGCGCAGCGCTCGGATTGCCTCCCGGACCGCCGTCCGGCTGACCCCGAAATTCTGCGCCAGCTCCCGTTCCGCCGGCAACTGGTCCCCGGCCTTCAATTGCCCTTTGAGGATGGAATCCTCCATCTGCTGCACGATCTGTTCATAGAGGCGGGCCGCTTTGATCGGTTTGTAGAGCGCTTCACTTACCATAAATCACTCCAGTGGACCAGTGGTCCAACCACTATGCCACAGTCTTGGACTTGTGGGGCGGGCCCTCGGCCTGCGGCGGCCTCTCAGGCCGCCCGGCTCCGGCCGCAGCCTGTCCCTCATCTGATGCATACCGTCTTTATATTCACGAACTCGCGAATGCCATGCGCTCCGAGTTCACGCCCGTGCCCGGACCGTTTCACGCCGCCGAAGGGAATCCGCGGGTCCGACGCCACCATGCTGTTCACGAAAACCATGCCGGCTTCTATCTCATTGATGAAACGCTCGGCTTCCCCGGCGTCACCGGTCCACACGCTGGCCCCGAGGCCAAAGCGGCTGTCGTTGGCAATGCGGATCGCCTCGCCGGCGTCCCGCGCCCGGAAGATGGAAGCCACCGGACCGAAGAACTCCTCGCGATACGCGGGCGATCCCGCGGGCACGTCCGCCAGCACCGTGGGGGCGTAGAAGTTGCCAGGCCGGTCGATCCTGTGGCCGCCGGTCAGCAGACGCGCGCCGGCGGCGACCGTTTCTCTCACCGCGGAATCGAGAGCCGTCACTGCCTCGGCCGACGCCAGCGGCCCCAGTTGCGTGGCCTCCTCGAAGGGATCGCCCACGCGCAGGGCATCCATCCGGCTCACGAACTTCCGCTCGAACTCCTCGGCAACCGATTCGGCGACGATGAACCGCTTCGCGGCAATGCAGGACTGGCCGTTGTTCTGAATCCTGGCCTCCACCGCCGTGGCCACTGCAGCCTCCATGTTGGCGCTGGGCATTACGATGAAAGGATCGCTGCCCCCCAGTTCCAGAACCACTTTCTTGATTCGTCTTGCCGCCGCCACGCCCACCGCGATGCCCGCCTGCTCGCTGCCCGTCAACGTCGCGGCAACCACGCGCGGATCGCTCAGAATGGCCTCCACCTGTGACGACCCCACCAGCAGCGTCTGAAACACTCCTTCCGGAAAGCCCGCGCGGCGAAAGATCCTCTCGATCTGCAGCGCGCATTGCGGCACGTTCGAAGCATGTTTCAGCAGCACCACGTTCCCTGCCATCACCGCCGGCGCGGCGAAGCGGAAGACCTGCCAGAACGGGAAGTTCCACGGCATCACCGCGAGAATGGGCCCCAGCGGCAGATAGCGGATGAAGTTGCGCCCGGCCCCGGTTTCCACAACTTCGTCGGCCAGAAAACGCTCCGCATTCCCGGCGTAGTAGCGGCAGGCGGTGGCGCACTTGGCGGCTTCGGCAACCGCGGCCCGGAGCGGTTTCCCCATCTCCAGGGTCATCAGGCGGGCGCACTCGTCCTTCTCGCTCTCCAGGATCCCGGAGGCCCGCAGCAGCAGGCCGGCCCGCGTCGCAAACGTGCTCCGGCGAGACGCCTCGAAACCCGCCGCCGCCATTGCCAGCTTCCGCGCAAGCTGGGCTTCTGACAGCGGCTCGAACGTCCGCAGCAGTTCGCCTGTCGCCGGATTGATGGTCGCTATCGCCATGAAATCTGGTCCAACCACTATACCATCAGGCCAATGGTCTATGTCAATACCACAGTCAGAAAGTTTATATCACTTGACAGCCGTTCCGATGTAGTGGTATAGATGTCAGACCATAGGCTGAAGTTTACCCTGGAGGTCAGTAAATGCGTTCCCCGTCGAAAAGCACCCGGATTCTGAAGCTCGTTCTCCTGGCGCTCATTTTGTCCCTTTCCCTCACGGCCCAAACTACCACGGGCCGCATCCTCGGCAGCATTCGGGATCAGTCGGGCGCCTCTCTCGCGGGCGCCACCGTGACCGTGACGGATGTGCACCGCGACACCACCCGAACCGCCATTAGCGACGACTCCGGCGCCTATGCCGTTCCCAACCTCGTTCCCGGCACCTATACGGTCCGCGCGGAAGCCGCGGGTTTCAAGACGGTGGAGCAGCCCAACATCCACGTTGAAGTGGCCAGCGACCTCACCATCGACCTCTCTCTTCCGCCCGGCGAGGTAAAGGAGACCATCGTGGTTACCGCGGACGTCCCCCTGCTGAACGTGACCTCCGCCACGCTCGGCGGCACTCTGGACAATGAGGAAATCAACGATTTGCCTCTGAACGGCCGCAACTATGAGAACCTGCTGCAGTTGCGTCCGGGCGTGGTGCGCTATCCCGGCGGGGGATTCTCCACCACCAGCACGAACGGACTGCGCGCCGAGGACAACGTCTACCTCGTCGACGGCCTGTTCAACAGCGAGCCGTTCTCGGGACAGAGCATCATCAATGGCGCCGGCATCGCCGGAGACTCGGCCACCATCCTGCCCGTGGACGCCATTCAGGAATTCAACGTCCAGCAGAATCCCCGCGCGGAGTACGGCTGGAAGCCGGGCGCCATCATCAACGTCGCCTTGAAATCGGGCGCCAACGAGATTCATGGCACCGCCTATGCGTTCGGCCGCGACACCCCCTTCGACGCCCGCAACTTCTTCAACACCGTGGAGTCCGGACCGAAGAACCCGCGCAATCTCGAGCAGTTCGGCGGCACCGCGGGAGGGGCCATCATCAAGGGGAAGCTCTTCTATTTCGGCGGTTATGAAGGGCAGCGCTACACCGTGGGCAACACCAGCCAGGTCCAGACCTGGGCCACCGTGCCCCTTCCCAACGCCGGTAACTGCCAATTCAGCCATCAGGGAGATTGCGCCAACAGCATCCCGGACGCCATTCTGGACGTGCACGACGCATTTCTGGCCGGGGCCATCCCGACGGATGTCAGCGCCGTCAGTTTGAAGATCGCCGGCTGCAGCTTCAACGGCTCCTCGGCCACCTGCAACGGTACGGGCTTCCCCACCAACAACGGCGCCAATCCGGCGGGCGCCAATGTCATCAACTACGGACTCCGCAACTCGGTCAGCTCCGACAACGCCGTGGGCAAGGTCGACTATCACCCCACCGACAGCAACGTCCTGAGCACCATGTACTTCTTCGGCAACAATACGGGTTCGGTGTCCGATGCCAGCCAACTGCAGGCCAACTGGCTGACCGATATCCACACGCGCGCCCAGGTTGCCGGTGAGAACTGGACGTGGATCCCCAACGCCAGGTGGGTGAACGAGGCGCGCTTCGGCTACAACCGCCTCTACCAGCCCACCTTCACGGAAGACCATAACATTCCGGCATCGCAATACGGCCTCGACACCGGCGTGACCAATACGCTCTACGGCGGGCTGCCGCGCATTAACATCGCGCCGTTCTACATCTTTCCTCAGGAGCTGGGCGGCTTTAACTGGCCCAAAGTGCAGGGCCCCGATACGCGTAACCAGTTCGTCGACCACGTGTCCCGGACGCTTGGCAACCACACCATCGAGTTCGGCGGCGAGCTGCATCGCGATGCGTTCACCGGGGGCGCGTACGGCGGCGCGCGCGGCCGCATCAAATTTGGCTTCGGCAACGACGCCTTTTCCGGCGCCACGGGCATCGAAGATTTCTTCGCCGGCGTGCCCACCTCGGGCAGCCTGCTGGATGGCGATCCAACGCGGAATATTCACAACTGGGGTCTGGCCGGTTTTGTCCAGGATGACTGGCGCCTCACCAGGACTTTCACCGTGAATCTCGGCTTGCGCTACGAGCTGAACACCGTCATCCAGGAGAGCCACGACCTGCTGGGCAACTTCGACCCCACCATGGGCCTGGTTCAGGTGGGCCACGGCATCAGTTCGCCCTACAACGGCGACCACCGGGATTTCGCGCCGCGGCTGGGCTTCGCATGGGATGTTTCGGGCAAGGGCCGCACCGTTGTGCGCGGCGGCGGCGGCCTGATGTACGAGACGCTCAACTGGGAATCCTTCCTCGCTTTCAATAACTCTCTGGGGCTGGCCACCATCCCCACCGGCGCGATTATCGACGCCAATGGCCAAACGGCGGGTGGTTCCATCGCCGTGGGCACGGTGAACTTCTCCGGCAGCAATCCCGCCGCCGGCGGCCTCAACTGGGATCCGGCCGTGACCGGAGTTCCCGGCACGGTCTTCCCCACCACGCTCATCAACTGCTTCGCCAATCCGTGCAGCATCATGGCCGTGGACCCGAAGCTCCGGGCTCCCTACGTCTACAACTGGACGGTGGACGTGCAGCACGCCTTCACCCCCAATCTGTCCCTCGAGGTCGCGTACGTCGGCGATCATGGATCGAAGCTGGTCGGCATCCGCGACATCAATCAGGTGGACCCTAACTCACCGGCGGAGATCGCCTGCGGCCATTGCGAGCAAAACGGTCGCCCCTTCTACAACCAGTTCCCGTACCTGAGCAACATTTACCAGATGGGCAATATCTATCGCTCGAACTATAACGGTCTGCAGGCTACGCTCACCTCGCGCGACTATCACGGGTTGAGCATGGTTCTGGGTTACACGTACTCCCACGCTCTGGACGATGTCGGCGCCAACTGGGACTTCGGCGCGGGCCTCGGCCTGCCCAGTGACAGCAACCATCCCAACAACGAATACGCCAGCAGCGACTATGACATGCGCCAGCGCTTAACCATCTCCTGGACGTACCTGTTCCCGGGCAGAAAAGGCTTCGCGCAGATGATGGAGGGCTGGCAGATTAACTCCATCGTCAGTGTGTTCGGCGCACAGCCGTTCGGCGTGATGGACGCGGGGACCGACGTCAGCCTCACCGGCGAGCTCAACGATCGCTGGGACTTTTTCGGAAATCCATCCGATTTCCGCTCCACGCCCACCGGCATTCCGTATTTCGCGCCCGGCGATCCGGGCATGCCGCAGGCGTGCATAACCCATGCGGCGGCCATCGGCGCCACTGCCAGCCTGAATGCATTCGGCTGCTACGCCAACGGCAGCTCGGTGATGATCCCGCCGGCTTTTGGAACTTTCGGGACCATGGGCCGCAACATTTTCCGCGACACCGGCCTGCAAAACGTCGATTTATCGGTGGCCAAAAACTGGAACATCGGCGAGCGCTGGAAGGCGCAATTCCGGGCTGAATTCTTCAACATTCTCAACCATCCCAACTTCGCCAACCCGTTTGGCGGGCAGAACGGATGGGCACACAACGATCCGTCCACCGGTTCGTTCGGCTGCTCCTGCGCCACGCCCGACGTGGCCGCCTCGAACCCGGTGATCGGCTCGGGCGGCAACCGGGCGGTGCAGTTCGGCTTGAAGCTGAGCTTCTGAGAGAGTTAGCATGAACCACCGCACTCGAAGTGGGGCAGGCTCTCAGCCTGCGGCGGCCTCTCAGGCCGCCCCGCGCCGCAAACTCGCCCATGCGGCCTTTGCCCTTCTCATCCTGACCCTCGGCACCGCCGGCTTCGCTCAGCAGCGCCAGGAGCGGACGCTCGACGAGATCCGCGTGGAAGCCATCCATCGTGCCGAGAACGGCATGTATCCGCTCATCGGTCTGGACCCCGCGGATGTGCGTGAGGCTTTTGCCTCCATTCACACCAGGGACAAAGATGAGTGGGCGGCGGCGTTCATGGGCGTCGCCGATCGTTACATGAACGAGGCGAAATCCCTGGAGAAAACCGACCCGGCCAGGGCAAATGCCGGCTACATCCGCGCGTGGCGGCTGTACTCCTTCGGGCGCTGGCCGGTCCCCGCGTCGCCAGGCAAACAACGTTCGTACGAAAAAGCCATCGAGGCATACCTCGCCCACGCGCGTTTCGACGACCCGCCTCTTGAAGTAATCCACGTCCCTTTCGAAGGAAGGGAAATCATCGGCTACATGCGCCTCCCGAAGAACGCGAAGGGGCCAGTCCCTCTGGTAATCGCGGTAAACGGGCTGGACAGCCGGAAGGAAGATCTCGCCGAGAGCTTTGGCGCGATCTTGTCCGACGGAATCGGCTTTCTCGCGGTGGACGGCCCGGGCACCGGCCAGTCTCCCATCAAGGCCAATCAGGACGCCGATCGCATGCTGTCGGGCGTGCTCGACTACGTGGCCACCCGGCCGGAAGTGGATAAAACCAGGGTGGCCATGCATGGCGTCAGTTGGGGCGCCTACTGGGCCACCCGCATGGCCATTCTGGAGCGTGCGCGGCTGAGAGGAGCCAGCGCCCAGTCGCCGCCGGTGGACGAGTTCTTCCAGCCGGAGTTTCTCAGGAATTCTCTGCTGGGAAACCGCGAGTACCTCTTCGATCAGGTGCCCGCGCTCATGGCCATCTTCGACGGTGTTCACACGGTTGACGAACTGGAGGCGGTGTTCCCGAAAATGTCGCTGCTCAAACAGGGTCTTCTGGGAAAGCCCATGGCGCCCATGCTGGTGCTTGCCGGAGTGCTGGACACCCAGGTTCCCATCTCCGACGTTTATCTGCTCCTCAGCAGGGGCGACGTCCCGAAGACGGCGTGGATCAATCCGCAGGGGGGCCATCTCGGACGGCAAGTCAAGGTGTGGCCCGATCCGGTTATATTCAAAGAGGTGATCGTTCCCTGGCTGGTGCGCACGCTGCAGGCCGGGAGCGGCGTGGAGCGATAGCCGGCCCGCGGACGCTCCGCTCAGCTCGCACACGCTGGAGCGCGCATTATTGAATGAAACTTGTTGAGCGAGCGATTTTATTACTTTTCGGGGCTTTCGTTCTTCAGCTCTGTTGTCCCTCCACGTTGAAGGCGCAAGGCGGGCCGCCGTATTACACGAACGATCCCGGAACACCCGGCAATCGGAACTGGGAGATCAATCTCGGATACATGCCGTTTCTGTACGACGGCCAGTCGGCCACGCACACGCCGGACGTCGATATCAACTACGGCGTGGGCGACCGGGTCCAGTTGACCTACGAGAATGCGTGGCTGCGCGTGAAGAACGGCGCCGGCGCCGCGAAATACGGCCTGGGGCAGGATCAGCTCGGCGTGAAATGGCGATTTTACGACAACGAAAAGACCAGTCTCGGAATATCCGTCTTCCCCCAGCTTTCAATCAACAATCCCGATCGTTCGGTGCAACGGGGAATTACTCCCGCTGGCGCCAGCTTGATCCTGCCCGTGGAATTTACAAAGAAATTGGGACCGATTGACGTGAACTGGGAGCTAGGCTACAACGCGGTTCATCTGGGGCCCGATGGCTGGATCGCGGGATTTGTGGTGGGACGCGACGTATCGAAGAAACTCGAGTTGGACGCCGAATTCTACGGGATTGGAACGTTTAATAATTCGAATAACCAACAAACGCTGGACGCGGGAGCGCGCTACAAATTGCGCCCGCCATTCATCTTGTTGCTGATGGCCGGAAGGAGCGTGGCGCCGGCGCGCAACGGCCAGCCGTATTTTGTCGGTTATTTCGGTATGCAGTTCCTGCTCCCCCCGAAGCCCTTCGAGTAGCGCGGAGCGGCGCACCGCCAGAATCACAACCTGTTCCCCGTCGTAGTGATACAGGGCGACGCAGGAGCCCGGCCCGAATTCAATCACTAACTCGCGAAACTCTGGCGGCAACTCTTCGAGCGCTTTCGCGCCCTGCCGGACTGTCTTGACGGCGCGCCGTGCGGCATCCCCACTGTGCGATGCCAGGAACGCATGGAGACGGGCCACATCCGACAGGGCCGCTTGGGACCACCTTAGATGTGGCACTTGGGAACAACAGCGCGCTTGCCGCTTTCGAGCCTGGCCAGCCAGACGTCGGCTTCCTCTGCCGTGACGTGCAGGCCGGTGGTCTGGTAGTCGGCCCACGCGGCAAGCGCATCCTGCCGGAGCTGCTGGCGTTTCTCGTCGCGTTCCACATACTGCTCGACGGCTTCGCGCATAACCCAGTGCGGAGACCGGCGAAGCGCCGCGGCGAGCCGATGTACGCGTTCCTTCAAGGCGCTATCGAGCTTCAGGCTGGTTGTAGAGGGTGTCGCCATCGCGAGTGCGGTCACCCCGGCAAATCGCCGTCGTCGCCCAGAATCGGCAACAGCTCCTGCTCCGCGTCGCCGGCGCTGGCGCCGTCCAGATCCAGATACCGCGTGTCCAGCAGCCGCTTGAGTTCCACGTTGCCCATGGCCGCCAGCAGCGTCTCCTGCAGGTGCGGGTGCGCGATCTCGAGTTCCGCGAACACGCCGCGCAGGGACTGGCGCACGGTTCCGGTCTTCTGCGAGCAGCCGCACGGCACCACCGGTGCGCCCAGCGATGCGGCGAACTCCGCGGTGATCTTCTCGCTGACCAACACCAGCGGGCGGATCAGGCGGAAGTCCTTCGCACCCGAGTAAGTGACCGGCGGCAGCGCGCTGACGCGGCCCGTGAACAGGGCATTGCGCAGGAACGATTCGCAGAAATCGTCGGCGGTGTGGCCAAATGCGATCACATTGGCGCCCAGCCCGCGCACCACTTCGTAGACGGCGCGGCGGCGGTAGCGGCTGCACAGGTCGCATCCGTGATCGGGCTGTTCTTCGAGCAGCCGCAGCGAAGGCCGGTCGTGGAAGTACGTCCAGTCCACGCCGCGCTCTTTCAGGTACTCGCCCAGCGGCTCAATGGGGCGCAGAAACTTGCCCTGCTCCACGGTGAAGGCGCACACGCTGAAGGCCACCGGCGCGCGCTTTTGCAGCCGCAGCAGAGCTTCCAGAAGCGTGAGCGAGTCCTTCCCGCCCGATAGCGCCACGGCCACGCGATCGCCGTCGCGGATCATGCGGAAGCGGTGAACGGCCTCGCCCACCTTGCGCAGTAGTGTCTTCTCCAGGTCCAGGTCTTCAGGATAGCGAATGGGACAGAATGGAAGCTGATGACCACATTTCTGCTGATCCGTCACGGCATGACCGACGCCGTGGGGAAGACCATTACCGGCCGCTTCCCCGGCGTGCATCTCAACGAGATCGGGCAGAAACAGGCCGCCGATCTGGCAGTCCGTCTGCGGCTTTGGAAGATCGACGCCATCTACAGCAGCCCGCTCGAGCGCGCGGTGGAAACGGCCGCCCCCACCGCCCGGCGATTGCGCCTGAACGTCATGAAGAGCGAAGCGCTGAGCGAGGTGGATTTCGGCGAGTGGTCCGGCAGGACCCTGGAAGAGTTGAACCAGTTGCCCGAGTGGAGACTCTTCAACACCTTTCGCAGTTCCACGCGCGCACCCGGCGGCGAGCTGGCCACGGAGGTGCAAACGCGCATGGTGGAACAGCTCACCCGCTACTCGCGGCAGCATCCCGATCAGACGGTGGCCGTGTTCAGCCACGCCGACGCCATTCGCCTGACTCTGGCGCACTTTCTGGGCATGCCCATCGATCTCATGCACCGGCTGGAGATCCGGCCGGCCTCCGTCAGCGCGCTGCGGCTGGCCGAGTGGGGGCCGCAGGTTCTGCTGATGAACTGGGGTTAAACCCAATACTGTTCAGTCTGCGTGGGAGGGACACGCGGCGCAAAGCCGCGTTCCTTCGGTACTGGGCAAAAACGCGGCTTGCGCCGCGTGTCCGAATTGGCGAACGAGGCCCAAAGTGGACAGTATTGGAGTTAAGCCGGAACCCGGCTCAGTTTCTCTACGTCCAAATCGCTTGTTGCTTCGTCTAAGTGAATGAGATCCGCGAACGCAATGAGCCTGCAATTCATCAACTGGGAGATCGACGGTGTCACCGTTCTGAATCTCAGCGGGCGTCTGACGCTGGGCGACGCGACCACACGGTTCCGGGATGCCATCGAGGAGTTGATCGCCGCCGGCAAGCCGAATATCCTTCTGGACCTGCACGAAGTGTCCCATCTGGACAGCAGCGGCATCGGCGAGCTGGTGGCGGCGCAGGCGGCGTGCAAGAGCAACGGCGGCGCGTTGAAGCTGCTGAATCCCGGCCGGCGCGCCGAGAGCATGCTCCAGATGATGAGCCTGTACGCGGTGTGCGAGATCGTCGCCAACGAGGCGGAGGGGATTCGCAGCTTCTCCGCCCACGCAGCCTGACCGCCATCGGCAAGACGGGGACAGGCAGGAAAGAGGGGACACTCTATCTGAGCGCAACTTGAACCGAGCCGGAGACCAGGTAGAGTGTCCCCTCTTTCCTGCCTGTCCCCGTCTTGCCCCCCGAATTATCCGTCACCCCAGCTTGTTCAGGCCGTCAATGTACGCTCTGGCGCTGGCCTCGATCACATCCGTGGAAACGCCGCGCCCCTTCACCCGGCGGCCCGCTTCCTCCAGTTGCACGGTGACCTCGCCCATCGCCGCGGTGCCGCCGGTTACCGCGCGAATGTCGTAGCGTTCCAGCTTTGCCGAGCGCATCGTGACCGCGGAGATGGCCTTGTAAGCGGCGTCCACCGGGCCGTCGCCGATGGCCGCGCCTTCCCGCAGATCACCGCCGATGCGCAACCGCACGGTTGCCGTGGGGATGGCCGACGTCCCGCTGTAGAAGTGCAGATACTCGAGGCTGAACGTTTCCGGGGCCACGCGATTCTCGTCGTGCAGCATGGCGATCAGGTCCTCGTCGAACACCTCCTGCTTCTTGTCGGCTACCGCCAGGAACCTCTGGTAGGTGCGGTCCAGCTCTTCCGGCGACAGCGTGTATCCGAGCTTTTCGAGGCGATCGCGCAGGCCATGGCGTCCGGTGCGCGCCGTGAGCACCACCCGGCTTTCCGTGAAGCCAACGTCTTCCGGGCGCATGATCTCGTAGGTCTCGCGCTGCTTCAGGAAGCCGTCCACGTGGATGCCGGAGCTGTGCGCGAACGCGTTTTCCCCCACCACCGCCTTGTTCGGCGAAACCGTCATGCCGAGCATCTCGGAAACCAGCCGGCTGGTCCGGTAGAACTCGCGAGCGTCAATGCCGGTGTCGACTCCGAAGTAATCGCCGCGCGTCCGCAGCGCCATCACCACCTCTTCCAGCGCTGCATTGCCGGCCCTTTCGCCGATACCGTTGATGGTGCCTTCCACCTGGCGCGCGCCGTTGTGCACGCCGGCCAGCGTATTGGCCACGGCCATTCCCAGATCGTCGTGACAGTGGACGCTGATGGTGGCGCGGCCGATGTTCGCCACGTTCTCGCGAATGGAGCGGATCAGCGCGCCGTATTGCTCGGGCACGGTGTAGCCGGTGGTGTCGGGAATGTTGACCACGGTGGCGCCCGCGTCGATGGCCAACCGCAGCATCTCGAACAGGTAGGAGGGGTCGGCACGGCCGGCGTCCTCGGCATAAAACTCGACGTCGTCGGCGAATCCTTTCGCCAGCTTTACGGAATCCGCGGCCATTTCGAGGATGCGGACCTTCTTCTCGGCGAGGGTGGTGCCGTACTTGTCGTCGCGGAATTTGCCGGCGATGTGAATATCGGAAACGCCGATGCCGGTGTGGATGCGCGGCCTGCGCGCTTTCGCCAGCGCTTTCCCGCACGCTTCGATGTCGCTGACCACGGCACGGGAGAGCGCGCAGATGGCCGGGCCCTCAATCTCGCGGGCAATCAACTGCACCGCCTCGAAATCCTCCGGCGACGACGCGGGGTAACCGGCTTCGATGACATCGATCTTCAGCCGCGCGAGTTGCCTCGCCACCACCAGCTTCTCCCTGCTTCCCAGCCGGGTGCCGGCGGCCTGCTCGCCATCGCGCAGCGTGGTATCGAATACACTGACTTTCTCGCCCTGTACCATGTAATGGAAGTAGCCTCTGTTCTTATGTTGTCGCATTTCGATCCGCTGGTGCAGGAATGGTTTCGGGAACGCCTCGGCACGCCCACCGAACCGCAGTCGCAGGGCTGGCCGCTGATCCGCGAAGGCGCGGACGTGCTGGTCTCGGCGCCCACCGGGTCGGGCAAGACGCTGGCGGCGTTTCTCATCTGCCTGGACGGGCTGATACGCGAGGCGCGCGGCGGGCCGCTGGCGAACGAAATCCGCGTGGTCTACGTTTCGCCGCTCAAGGCCCTCAGCAACGATGTCCATAAGAATCTGGAAGCGCCGCTGGCCGAAATCCGCGAGCTGGCGGAGCGCCGTGGCGTGAAGCTCGGGCCCATCCGAACGGCGGTGCGCACGGGCGACACCCCCGCCTGGGAGCGGCAGCGGATGGGCAAACAACCGCCGCACGTGCTGGTGACCACACCGGAATCGCTGTTCATCCTGATGACGGCGGAGAAATCGCGCGCGGCGCTGCGAACCACGCGCACGGTCATTGTGGACGAGATTCACGCCATGGCCGACGACAAGCGCGGCTCGCACCTTGCGCTGACCCTGGCCCGGCTGGACGCGCTGACGGGATCGCGCCCGCAGCGCATCGGTCTCTCGGCGACGGTGAAACCGATTGAAGAGGTGGCGCGGTTCCTGGGCCCGGAGACGCGCGTGGTGAACGTGGGCCATCGGCGCGATATGGATCTGGCGGTGCTGGTTCCGCGCGACGAACTGGGCCCCATCGCCACGCACGAGATGTGGGCCGAGGTGTATGATCGCCTGGCCGAGCTGGTTCTGGCGCACCGCACCACGCTGGTCTTCGTCAACACGCGGCGCATGTCGGAGAAGGTGGCGCACGCGCTGTCGGAACGGCTGGGAGAGGGCCCCTCGGGGCAAGGAATGGTCCTGCCGCATCATGGCAGCCTGGCGCGAACGCTGCGCCTGGACGCGGAAACGCGCCTGAAGAACGGCGAGCTGCGGGCCGTGGTGGCGACGGCATCGCTGGAACTGGGCATCGACATCGGGTCCATTGATCTGGTGGTGCAGATCGGCTCCACGCGCTCGATCGCGGTCGCGCTGCAGCGCTTCGGCCGCTCCGGGCACTGGATCGGCGCGAAGCCGAAGGGCCGTTTGGTAGCCGCCACGCGCGACGAACTGGTGGAATGCGCCGCGCTGTTGCGCGCCATCAGCGGCGGCGAGCTGGAGAGGATTCGGATTCCCGAAAACGCCCTCGATATTCTGGCGCAGCAGATTGTCGCGGCCGCCGCGTGCGAGGCGTGGGAGGAAGAAGCCCTGTGGCAACTGGTGCGCACGGCATGGCCGTACAGGAATCTGCCGCGCGGCGACTTCGACGCCGTGATTGCGATGCTCTCCGATGGCATCGCCACCTCGCGCGGGCGCAGCGGAGCGTTCCTGCATCGCGACCAGGTGAACGGCGTGATTCGGGGCCGGCGGGGCGCGCGCCTGGCCGCCATTACCTCCGGCGGCGCGATTCCCGACAACAGCAACTTCGCGGTTACCGCCGAGCCGGACGGGCGCAACGTGGGCACGGTGGATGAAGACTTCGCGGTGGAGAGCATGGCCGGCGACGTCTTTCTGCTGGGCACGCAATCGTGGCGGATCAAGCGCGTGGCCACCGGGCGGGTGTGGGTGGAGGATGCGCGCGGCGCGCCGCCCACGGTGCCGTTCTGGCTGGGCGAGGCGCCGGGCCGGTCGGCGGAGCTGTCGCGGAGCGTGTCGGAGACGCGGGTGCGGATCTTCGAGCTGGCCACCGCTCCGTCACCGTCGCTGCTCGGTAACGGCGTGCAAACCGGCGTCGGCGGTTCGGAGCTTGCGTGCGGTGGCAGGCCGGACGAGCCGGGCGGAACGCGGCTGGCGCCGCGTGTCCCGGGGGCCGAGGCTTTCCTCATCGGCGAATGCGGACTCGATGAAGCGGGGGCGAAGCAGGCCGTGGCGTATGTGTGCGCGGGCGTGAATGCGCTGGGCGCGGTGCCCTCGCACGAGACCGTTGTGGCCGAGCGCTTCTTCGACGAAAGCGGCGGAATGCAGCTTGTGATCCACGCGCCATTCGGTTCGCGCATCAACCGCGCGTGGGGGCTGGCGCTGCGCAAGCGATTCTGCCGCGCGTTCAATTTCGAATTGCAGGCCGCGGCAACCGATAACGGAATCCTCATCTCACTCAGCGAACTGCACGCCTTCGCGCTGGAGCTGGTGTTCGAGTTCCTGCAGCCGCAAACCGTGGAGCACGTGCTGACGCAGGCGCTGCTGGCCGCGCCCATGTTCACGGCCCGATGGCGCTGGAACGCCGGGCGCGCGCTGGCCATTCTGCGGTATCGCGGCGGCAACAAGGTGCCCGCGCCGATTCTGCGCATGCGCTCCGACGACCTGCTGGCCTCCGTGTTCCCGGACCAGGTGGCCTGCGGCGAAAACCTCGAAGGCGAGATTCGCATCCCCGACCATCCGCTGGTGAACGAGACCATCGGCAACTGCCTGCATGAGGCCATGGACACCGCCGGCCTGATTCGGCTGCTGGAAGACATCCAGGCGGGCCGGGTGCGCACGGTGGCCATCGACAACGCCGCGCCCTCGCCGTTCTCGCACGAGATTCTCAGCGCGAACCCGTACGCGTTTCTGGACGATGTCCCGATTGAGGAGCGGCGCGCGCGGGCGGTGCAGTTGCGCAGCTCGCTGCGCACGGATTTCGTGGGCGGCGCGGGCGTGCTGGACCCCGCGGTGATTGTCCGCATCGCCGCGGAAGCCTGGCCGGACGTGCGCGATGCCGATGAGCTGCACGATGCCCTGCTCACGCTGGTCACGCTGTCTCCGGTGGCGGAATGGCAGGCGCACTTTGACGAGCTGAGGGCGACGGGGCGTGCCTCCGAGATCGCGCGCGGTGGGCAGACGTTGTGGGTGGCCACCGAGAGGCTGGCCGCGGTCGACGATCACGTGCTGGCGGTGCGCGGGTGGATGGAGTCGCTGGGGCCGGTGACCGTGGCGGCGCTCGCGGAGAAGCTGGCGCTGGGCCGGGATGAAGTGGAGCGGGCTCTGCTCACGCTGGAAGCCGAAGGACAGGTGCTGCGCGGACGGTTCTCGGTTCCCGAAGGCGCAGGCGAGATGGAGTGGTGCAACCGGCGCGTGCTGGCGCGCATTCATCGGGCCACGCTGGGCGGCCTGCGGCGCGAGATTGAGCCGGTGGCGGCGCTCGATTTTCATCGCTTCCTGTGCCGCTGGCAGCACCTGGTGGCGGGCAGCCAGCTTCACGGTCCCGATGGCGCGCTGCAGATTATCCGCCAGTTGCAGGGATACGAGATCGCCGCCTCCGCGTGGGAAACCGAGGCGCTGGCGCGGCGCGTGGCCAAATACAAGCCCGAGTATCTGGATGAGCTGTGTCTCTCCGGCGAGGTGATGTGGGGGCGCTTGTCGGCGCATCCGGCGATGGCGGACGCGAGCGGCCGGCACGTGCGGGCCACGCGAATCGCCCCGATCTCCTTTTTCCTGCGGGAGAGCATCGGGTGGCTGGCCGATCCGCAGCCCGCTGCGGAGGAGACGCAGCTCGCGGCGCTGTCGCATCCCGCGCACGACATTCTCCGCGCGCTGGGGGAACACGGCGCGTCGTTCTTCGCGGATCTCACGCGGGCCACCGGGCGGCTGGCCAGCGAGGTGGAAGACGCGCTGTGGGAGCTGGTGGCCGCGGGACTGGTGACGGCGGACGGGTTCGAGAATCTGCGCGCGCTGATCGATCCGAAGCGGCGGCGGGGGGAGGGACGGGCGCGTGGCAGGCGTCCGCGTCATGCGGCGGGGCGGTGGGCGCTTCTGAGGAGATCGCTGACGGTGGCGCCGGCGGCCGATCGCGTGGAGGCGTTCGCGGACCAGCTTGTGCTGCGCTGGGGCGTGCTGTTTCGCGATCTGCTGACGCGCGAGACCACCGCGCCGTTCTGGCGGGATCTGCTGCCGGTGCTGCGGCGCAAGGAGGCGCGCGGCGAGCTGCGGGGCGGGCGATTCGTTTCCGGGCTTTCCGGCGAGCAGTTTGCGTCCCCGGAGGCGCTGGACCTGCTGCGAGCGGTGCGCCGCGCCGAGTCGCATCCGGAAGACGACCTGCGCATTGCCAACGCCGATCCGCTGAATTTGACCGGCATTGTACTGCCCGGCCCGCGGGTGAGCACCATGACGGCGGGGAGCCGGGTGCTCAGCGCAGCTCCTGTTGGCGTTTGAACTGCGCGACCGCGTGGTCGAAGGCGTCGGGGGCCAGGAACGGCGATTCCGGGGGAGTACGGGGAGTAAAGGGAACAAGGGAAGCAAAGGAGTTGGCGGGGCGCGGGCGGCGATTGGGTTCTTCCGGAAATGCGATAAGCACAACCTGTTTTCAAGCAGTTGCAAGGGGCTCCGCCTCCGCCCCGACAAAGGCAACCCAACGGGATTCTCATGGGCGGGGATGAGCGGCCCGGCTCATGAGCGGTTTCGTTTACCGTGCGGCGTCGCGGGCGGCCTGGGCCTCCTGTTTGCGAAGCGTCAGGAGCTGTTGCAGGGCGCGGTAGCCGGTTCGCTCGGCGGCCGCGGCGTAGCACTGCAGGGTGATCAGGGGGCCGGCGGTGTTGTTGATGAGGGCTGCGGCGATTTGGGAGTCGGCATCGGCGGGGCCGGCGGGGTCGACGATCTGCTCGATCGCGGCGGCTTCGAGACGGCGGGCGCGGGCGAGCCGCCAGCGGGCCTGGACCATTTCCTCGACCAGGAAGCGCTCGTACGCGGTGGCGGGCGCGAAGGTGCGGTTGTATTCGGCGATTAATTCGTCGAATTCCTGCTGATTTTCGTTGGGGAGGACGCGGAAAGCGGCGGAGAGGCCGTGTTTGGTGGCGTTGCCGCTGGAAATGGACTTGCCTTCCGCGGTGGGCCGGTGCTGGCCTGCCCGTTGCTTTTATTTGCAAGAATCTGTGCCTGGGTAGCCATATCGCACCGACGGTTGCACGGGGCGGACGGGGTTTTGGGCGGGGGCGAGGTGGAAGTGGCGTGGAATGTGGTGGTTTGGGTGGGAGTTGGTTGTTGTTAATCGTTCATGGCGGGGGGGCGCAACGGAGGATGAAAACGGACACGACGCGGCGTTATGTTGGCTCTGAGCCGGGAGCGTGACCGGAGGTCGGTGTCCGTCTGGCGTGTACGAACCCGCTTGTTAATCTGACCCGGACGCGTTGCGTTGTGCGTGGCACAACGGATTGTCGCCTCTGCCGCGAGGCAGAGAGCACGTGAAGGAGAGTCATCGATTTTCCAGCGTCCTTCGCTCGCGGCAGAGGAGGTCATGTGCGGGTTTGGACGTGCACAAGAAGACGATCTCGGCCTGTATTCGGATACGCATCCACGGGCACAGGATCGAAACAGTGGGGCCTATTAGACCGGCCTGACAGCAGCCTGCCACGAATGGCGGGGGCCGTTCCGGCAGTGCGGCTCTGAGGGGAAGGGGGTGGGCCGGGACAGTATCAAAGTGGACCAAATACGGCGAGCGAAATCAGCAGTGAGCGGAGCTCGTGAGTCCGCTGTTCGCGCTAATGAAAGCAGTTACTGTAGAACAGTGGATGCGGGCCTGCCGGCGCAAACTTAACCGGCTTGGGGAGCGCTTCGTTGAATGAGGTGCTTGTGCCGCGCCAAAGTTAAGCACGGGCCGTTTCTATCATTCCTTTCCATCCGGGCGCTGGCTCAAATCGGAAGATAGGCGTCGAACTCGCGAGCCTCTCCTGCCACTCCAAATTGTTCGAGAGGGCTCGACACAGCGACGGATCGAACTGCTGATGCCATCTCTGCATCTGTTCGGCCCCTCGCTGGTACATGGGGATCTTCTTCGGATCGAATCCCATCGCGAGTGTTGCAATCCAGTCCACCGCTAGGGGATTGAAGCCTGCGACGATAGCTCCCGCAGCGTAAGCATCCGGGTGGAGTGGCCCGTCTCCCTGCCCGGCCACGATTCCATCAATCACCGAAAAGTAGCGGCGCACTGGCGCCTTGTGAAGTTTGCCGTCGCGATCGGCCGCGAGCACCACCTCGTTCAGGTCAAGCGCCATCCGCCATGCCGTGTCGTTACCGTGCCAGTTACCGTGCACAAACGACCGGTTTGCAGGTCTTCTCCCCTTGGTGATTAGTCTCCGGACTACGCGCCATGCAACGAACGGATACTTCCCCACGGCCCAGTTTCTTCCGAGCAGCCTGTCCATAAGCACGCGATCGGCAACGTCATCCCAGGCAGGATTAGAGAATTCGTCTCCGCCTCGTTCACGCGGACCAATACGATAGTGCGCCAGATGGTTCTTGTCTGTGTTTACGCCGACCATGTTCTTGACGTTCAGCGTCGTTCCGACCTTACTGTGGACCTTCAGCTTTGGCATTGAAATCACGACATCAGCTTGCAGGAGCTCTACGGCTATGCAGTACTCGTGCCGGTGTCCCAGGTGCGCCTTGATAGTCGTCTGGCGGGCGTAGTCCGCGCCATAAAGTCGCTCGGCGTCGATCCCCTCCATGTGGCTCTCTCTGCCGAGCTGGACGATCCTTGTCCCCTCGCCGCCGCTAAGCTTCCGCCGTTTCCACACGATTCCGAACTTATACTGCGTCTGTTCCTGCCGGAAATCGACCATCCGGAACTCGACACCTGACTTCCGCGCCTGCCGCTCCAGGTAGGCGCATACTTCATGCATGCCGATCCCGCGGAACAGCGTATCCAAATCACAGTTCATCTGCGGCGCATCGCCAATGGTCAGCATTCCCTTCCCCGCGAGTGCCAGTAGTGCATAGTCGGCAACCGCGCGGATCACCGCTCCGTGCGTAACCACCGCTTCCAGCGGCCCCTGGCCAAAGTTCCGGTGCAGAACGAAATTCGGCTTCAGCAACACGCGGTCACCGGAATGGATCAGATCCCCAAGCGGATTCCACTGCGCTGTTCCATAGTTCGCGTCATCTAACGCGAGCAGGTGGAACGATTCGCGCACTGCCGCATACACTCCGTTCTCAGCATCGCATCCGAGTTCGAGTCGCGACAACTCAGGGTACGCGGCAGGAGGGTCGAACGGTGGGTGTACTGGATACCTTTTCGGCGCCGATACCATCGCGACGTCGAATCGTGCCAGTAGGTCTTTCAAACTTCGTCCCTCTCCAGCGAGATCGGTGTTGGAAGCTCCTGCACGATGAAGCGGAACTTGCCTTGTGCCGTCCGCGGGATCTCATCCCAGAACTCCAGGCGCAACTCCATCGAATCGCCCACCTTAGCGAGTAGTTGCTTGAGGATGTTCTGCGAGTCGCGTTCGCTGTATTCAGGTCCGCGCACGATGCGTAACACGGCCCTGCCCGGCTCTTTCTGATGAAACTGGTACTGCTGCACGTGATCGAACAGGTCGCTGTGCATGTTCACCGCGGTGATGGAAATGAAGTTGCCTTCCTTGCCGACGAACATCTCCTGAAACCACCGCCCACGCGTTTCGCTCAGCAGACGATAGGAACGGCCACACGAACATCGCTTCGGACCCAGCACCGCCCAGTCTCCCGTCCGGTAGCGCACCAGCGGCATCGCCGTATTGAACAACGACGTCCCCACCAGTTCGCCGACCTCGCCCTCCTGCGTGGCGCACGTGCCGTCTTCCTTGATGACTTCCACGGCACCGTACTCTGGGAAGACATGGTAGCTGGTGCTGACCTCGCACTCCCCGGCCATCACCACGTTTTCGCTGTGGCCGTACCATGTGTATACCCTGCAGCCGTACAACTTCTCGATCGCCTCACGTTGGCCGGAGTACATATTCTCCGATCCGGCAAACACGACCCTGAACTGCGGAATCTCCACACCAGCGGTTTGGAGGTTTCTCGCAAAATCAAGCGCCGCGGAAGGATACGTATGCAAGTAGCGGATGCTACGGCTGCGGATGAGGCGCGCATACTCCGCCGCGTTCTCTGGCGTCAAATGGAAGCTGGAAAGCAGGTAAGCTCGTTCGCGAGCGTCGTACTTCCAGTGCCGATCATTCGTAATCACCGCGCCCTTCAACACTGCGCGCGTATGCTCAGGCTTGAAGCCAACGCGTGCCCACTGCGCATCCATGAATGCCTTCTCGCGCCAACCGCTTTCGATTAGGCAGTAAAACCCGAGCGGCGTACCCATCGTACCCCCGGTCGTGAGGTACAACCGCATGCGCGGAGAAACGTGCTCTGCCAGCAAACGATCGGATTGGGCTCGGACGGTCTCCTTGTCGAGGAACGGCACCGCAGCCATGTCGGAAACGTCGCGGACGCACCGTGGATCAAAGCCAATCTCGCGGAACAGGTCGCGGTAGTATGGCACGTTTCGTGCGCATGTTTCCAGCATCGCGCGCAGTGCCTTCCCCTGGAACTCGCGATGCCTGGTCTCGTCCCAGTACTGCGAGTCTTCGAGCAGCTTCTTGAACTGCACGTAGACCTTCCCTGCCAGGATGCGCCTCGGCAACCGACAGTAGATCGGCTCAAATGCCGCCTTCACTTGAGAGGCAAAACTCATGGTGCCGCTCCGGCCAACTCCTTTACTGTGAACTCGTTACGCCACATGGCAGCATCACCGGGCATCCAGCGCTGCGCAGGCCCGGAGTCACCGCGGACCTCGGTTGTCGCCCTTCTTGAAAGCCATCGCGACCTTGGACAGGTCGCCGGTTCTTCGCAGCAAACTACTGATTCTATTCTGGCGGTGAGGGTGGGATTCGAACCCACGGAAGAGTCACCCCTTCAACGGTTTTCGAGACCGCCCGATTCAACCACTCTCGCACCTCACCGAACCTTCATTCTAGCTGATTTCCCAATCACTTGCAGGCACCGTCACAGACTGGCTCCGGGCTTCAGAACCGGCTCCGCGCCCCTCTGTGCATTGCGGTTCGCAAAGGCCGATCTTACGGCAGACCGGGCTCCCAGTGTCGGCGATTATCGCTGAATGCGGCCTGAGCCGCCCTGCGCGAACGCCCGCACCTGATCGAGCGTGACCATGGTGGTGTCGCCCGGCGTGGTGGTCAGCAGCGCGCCGTGCGCCCACCCGAGACGCAGCGCCTGCTCGCTCGATTCCCCCGCCAATAATCCGTAGAAGAAGCCCGACGCGAAGCCGTCCCCGCCGCCCACGCGATCGAGAACGTCCAGTTCGCAGACCGGGGTGGCGCGGCTCTCCCCGTTGATCCAGGCCACTGCGCCCCAGGTGTGCCGGCTGGCCGAGTGCACCTCGCGCAACGTAGTGGCCACCACCCGGATGCGAGGATGCCGCCCCACCACGCCTTCGATCATGGCCAAAAACGCCCGCGGGTCGAGTTTCGAATCGCCTGCAACCTCCGGCCCGGGGATGCCCAGTCCTTTCTGCAGATCTTCCTCGTTACCGACCAGCACATCCACGTTCTCGACGATTCGCGTCATGGTGTCCACGGCGCGCTGCTGGCCGCCCCAGACGTTCCACAGCTTCTCGCGATAGTTCATGTCGAAGGAAACTACCGCGCCAGCGCGCCTGGCAGCCTGCATGGCCTGCACAATCAGCTCGCCCGTGGTCGGCGACAGAGCAGCGAAGATGCCCCCGCTGTGGAACCAGCGCACTCCGCCGCCGAAGATGGCGTCCCAGTCGAAGTCGCCCGGCTCCAATTGGGCGGCGGCTTCGTTCGAGCGGTTGTAGAATACCACGGGCGCGCGCACGCCTTGTCCACGGTCGCTGTACACGGCGGCCATGTTGGGGCCGTTCACACCATTGTGCCGAAACCTCTTGTAGATGCCCTTCACGCCCATCGCCCGCACGCGCGCGGCGATCAGGTCGCCGATGGGGTAGTCGACCATCGCGGAAACGACGGCGGTCTCCAGGCCAAAACAATCCGCCAGGTTCGCGGCGCAGTTGTATTCGCCGCCACTGACGTGAATCTGGTACTCGGTGGCCTTGCGAAACGGCACAATGCCCGGGTCGAGGCGGTGCACCAGAGCGCCGAGCGACACGAAGTCGAACGCTCCACTCGGGGGAATACTCAAACCATGATCCATACGCCGTTCAACTCACCTTCATTGGGTGCGCGACTCCATGGACATGCGGCGGCAGCGGCGTATTCGCCCGGCGCCGCGAAACGCGGATGGTCGCCGCGTGTCCTCTCAGAGAACTCAGGTAGCGCCCTCGCATTCATTCTACACGGGCGTTGAGGCGAGCCTTGTCGGCGGCCCGTGGCAGTTAATGGCGCCCGGATTCGCGTAATCAGAGCGTGGTCCGCTCCGCGTGCGGCAGTTGGGTGTCCGGCACGGACCGGCACATGTGGACCGCGAGATCCGCGACATTGTGCAACGCAAAGACGGGCGTGTCCGGCCGGCTCGGCGTGCGGACGCGGAAGAAGTCGGCGTCGCGCACGTCCTCCAGCACGAGCGCCGGACGCAGGTCCGCCTTCGCGGCTCCGATCTCGACGTTGTCGAACCGGATGCCGCGGGCATGGCGGATGTAGAAGCCGTGGGACGGAATCGCGCCGAACATGTTCGGCTCGGGATAGACCGTCTCCTTCTCCGCAGGCTCGATCGCCGCCTGCTCTTTCGTGCCGCCCCCCTGGTGCCACACCTGCACGTGGCTGATCGTGACATCCTCGACGTCGTGGCCTGGGATTCCGCTAATGATGGAGCCGAATTGCGATACGGAATTGGAACACACCAGGTTGCTGATGAGCACGCGTTTCAACGTCCCCACGGGTGTACCCGCCGGCCCGCGCATGCGGCTGCCCAGGCGCAGGAAGATGGGCGCGCTGGTGATGTCCCTCATGGAGATGTTGGTGATGGTGACGTCTTCCAGCAGCGCGCCATCCACCGACTCCAACGCCAGTCCCTGACAACCTTCGAAAACGCAGTTGGAAACCGTGATGTTGCGGAAGCCGCCATTGGATTCGGTGCCGAACTTGATTCGCCCGGTATGGGGGACGCGCGCATTCGGGCCAAAGCGCTTGTAAGTGCCGTCGAGCAGCGTGCCCTCTTCGAAGCAGCCGCTTACATAGCAGTTAGTAATGGTGACAAACTCGGTAGGTTTGGCCCAGCCGAGCCCGTAGGAACTCTTCAGGCAGATACCGTCGTCCCAGGGAGAGTTCACGCAGCAATTGGAGATGCGCACGTTGCGGCAGCAATCGACGTCCATGCCGTCGCGGTTGGTGTCGATGCGGAGATTGTCGATAGTGAGATTGTCGACTCCGGTCGCCAGAATGCCGAAGTGCCCACCGTGGAGGATGGAGAAATCGCGCAGCAGCACATTGTGGCAGTTCCTGAGACTGATGGCCTTATTGCCCACTCCGGGTTGTTCCGCGCGCGGACCGGGCCCGTATCCCTTGCTGAGGCCTTTTCCCCAGATGCGTCCGGGACCGAGGATGGCCATGTTCTCGATTCCCTCTCCCCAAAGCAGACTATTGCGCCAGTGGCTGTGGCCAAAGTCCTGGTAATCGCTCCACTCGTTCGGCTCCGGCGGGTCGTAACCCGGCGAGTCCGCCGCCACGATCGTGCAGCCCTGATCGAGATACAGGTCGACGTTGCTTCTCAGATGGATGGAGTAACTCAGGTAACTGCCGGCGGAGAACAATACGGTTCCGCCTCCCGCGGCGGCAGCGGCGGCGATGGCCTTGTTGATGGCCTCGGTGTCGGGCGACTTGCCGTCGCCCGAGGCCCCAAACGCCCGCACGTTGAGAATCCCGGCTTTCTCCACCGGCGCGGCGGCCATGGCGGAGCCCGGGCCCGCCTGACCGGCGAGCGCAGTGCCGGCGAGACCCGCTCCCGCACACAGTAGAAACTCTCTCCGCAAGTTGTTTTCAGTGGGCATGAACTGCTCTCCGTACACGCGAAACAGAATTATAGCGACATCCCGGCCCAAACGCGTGGGTGCACTACATAAAAGTGGACGTTGCCGGCAATTCGCCATCCGGACTCCTGCAAGGGACACGCGGCGCGAGCCGCGTTTTTGCGGTACCAGGCGAGTACGCGGCTGCCGCATGTCCGTCGGACGGCCCCGGCTTTCCGTCAGACGTACCGGTGGGGGCGATGCCATAGCTCCAACACGCGGCCGCGCCACTCGCCTGGCCTCGCGAAACTGCTTTGACACGTCCGCGCAAGCATGCCTGGCAGCCCGTGGCATAAGTGGCCGGTCGGTCAGTTCGGGGACAGGCGCCGACATTCCGAACCGGAAGGCCGCTGAAGACAATCCACCGTTCGCCCTGTGTAATCTCGTTGCCTGTCCCCGAATCGGACGCACGGTGGCTTCTTGCCAGGGGCTGCTATAGTGCTGGTTATATGCCGACTAGTCTGGATCTGAAAGACCGCGTCGCCGTGGTGATCGGCGGGACATCCGGTCTGGGGCGCACCATGGCCCTCGCCCTGGCGGGGGCGGGCGCCGACGTGGTCCCCACGGGACTCCCCGCGGGAGGGGGCGCCGAACTCCTCGAAGCGGTCTGCACCGAGGTGGAGAGGATCGGGCACGCAACGCTGCGGATGCCCGTCGACGTCCACTCGCGTGCTTCGGTGGACAACCTGCGCGCCGCCGTGGTGGATCGCTTTGGCGCGGTGGACATTCTGGTGAATTCGGCCGGCCGAATCGCGAAAACGCCCGCCAGCGAGATCAGCGAGACCGAATGGGACGGCATCCTGAACACCAATGTGAGCGGCATGCTGCGCGCCTGCCAGTCCTTCTACGAGCCGCTCAAACGAAGCGGCCGCGGGCGCATCATCAACATCGCCTCGCTGAACTCGTTTGTGAGTCTGATCGGGGTGACGTCCTACGCGGCCTCGAAGGGCGCCGTCCTGGCGCTCACCCGCAGCCTGGCGGTGGAATGGGCGCCCGACGGCATCAACGTCAACGCCATAGCGCCCGGAGTGTTTCGAACCGACCTGAACAAGAAGTTGCTGGACGAGACCGAGCGCGGACGCGAACTGCTGATGCGCACTCCCATGCGCCGCTTTGGCCAGCCCGAGGAACTGGTGGGCGCGGCCATCCTGCTTGCTTCCGACGCGTCCAGTTTCATCACCGGCCAGTGTATCGTCGTGGACGGCGGTTTTCTGGCTTCGGGTGTGAATAGTTGAGACTCTCTTCAATGGCTGACACAGCTCCGCTCTCCCCGGATGGTCTTCTCGCCGCGGTCGAACGCGAATTGCAGGCCGTGCCCCTGGTGGACGTTCATACGCACCTGTTCATGCCCTCGCTGGGCAGGCTGGGGCTGTGGGGGATCGACGAGCTGGTGACGTATCACTATCTGGAGGCGGAACTGTTCCGCTCCTCCGGCATCGCCCCGGAAGAGTACTGGACGCTGCCGAAGACCGCGAAAGCCGACGTGATCTGGCGGGCGCTGTTTGTCGAGAACACCCCCGTCTCGGAGGCGGCGCGAGGCGTGGTGGCGGTGCTGAGCGCGTTCGGCCTGCCAACGGACTGCCCGGATCTGACCGAAGCCAGGCGCTTCTTCGCGTCGCGCAGGCTGGAGGGTCACATCAGCCAGGTTTTCGAGCTGGCCGGCATCAGCGAAGCGGTGATGACCAACGATCCGCTGGATCCGGAGGAGGCGCCGCTGTGGGAGCGCGCCGAACGCGACGCGCGTTTCCATCCCGTGTTGCGGCTCGACCGCATTCTCAACAGGTGGCACGAGCATTGGGGCGTCCTCCGGGCGCAGGGCTTCGCCGTTGACGAGAACGCCACCGGCGGCTCTCTCGCCGAGGTGCGGCGTTTCCTGTCCGTCTGGCGCGAACGGATGCGACCCGTCTACATGGCCGTTTCTCTGCCGGATACGTTCCGATTTCCGGAGGATTCCGTACGCGGCCGGCTGCTGGACGGCGCGGTGCTGCCGGCGTGCCGCGAGTTCGGTCTGCCCCTGTCGCTGATGATCGGCGTGCGGTATCGGGTGAATCCACGGTTGCGTTTGGCCGGCGACGGCGCTGGCGCGGCCAATCTGCTGGCACTCGAGCGATTGTGTGCGGATTACCCGGACAATCGGTACTTGGTGAGTGTCCTGAGCCGCGAAAATCAGCACGAGCTGTGCGTATATGCGAGGAAATTCGCGAACCTGCTGCCATTCGGTTGCTGGTGGTTCCTGAATAACCCCTCCATTGTGGAAGAGATCACGCGCGAGCGGCTGGAAATGCTGGGAACCAGCTTCATCCCGCAGCACTCCGACGCACGCGTTCTCGAACAATTGATCTACAAGTGGCGGAATACGCGCCGGACCCTGGCGCCGATTCTGGCCAACTCCTACCGGCTGCTCACCGAGGACGGGCGCCCGGTGACGGCGCGGGAAATCCGGCGCGATGTCGCGCGGCTTTTCCGGCACAACTTCGAGCATTTCGTGGGGATAGAGCGAACGGCGTCATGACCCCGGCTTCGCTGATTTCACAGATTCCGCTCGAGGCGCTCGCCCTGCCGCAATCGTTGTCCGTTTCAGGCGAGGCAGCTTACCTGGCGCTGGATGCCGGGAATGACTCGTTGCTCCTGCAAGCGGGAGGAGAAGCCGGCGCGCACGGCCTTACCGGCCTTGTCTGGCAGGACGCGGCGCGGCGGCGGTATTTATATCGGTTTGGCTCCACCGATCACGACAACATCCGCGCATTCGCCGAGCACATCGACCGCGCGTTTCTTCCCAGGCCGCAGCGCCAGATGCCGGCTATCGCCGCCGGGAACCGCCATCCGGAGATCAGTCTGCCCGCGGTCTTCGAGGCCTTCGGCGATATTCTGCGGCGCACCGGCAAAAACCTGGCTTCCACCGTTCAGCTCTCGGCCACGCGCGAGATGACCACCAGCGATGAGATCGCGCGCCGCGACGGCTCCAACCCGACGGCCCCCGGCCACACCCGCGTCAGCATCGGCCATCTGTACCACGCCGGCTTGTGGTCGGCCATCCGCTCCGGGTATCGCAGTGGCTACAGCGCGGAGGCCGATCATTTCATCGTGAGCGGGCACGACGACGCTTCCATCGCGCGGTCGGTTCAGTGGGTGAAGGAGGCCATTCGCCACGCCGCCGGGTACACCAAATTCACCACCGACACGTCCCGGCTGTTCGATCTGCGGGCCGACGTGCGCCATCCGCAACCCTGGACCGAAGCGCAGGTGGAGGAGCTGTTCGAGCGGCGGCTGAGCGGCGACGAGCGCGGCTGGGTTCTGGACGCCTTCTCTGGTACGTTCGCACTGTCGCGTTCGTCGTATCGCTTCCAGCCCGCCGAGATCCGCCGCCTGGCCGTCAAGTTCGGAGCAAGCCTGAAGCTGAACGAGGAGTTGTTCGACGCCATCGTGCGGGCGAAATCCGGCGCGCCCTTCGATTTCGAGCCGTCGCTCGACGAAGCCGACACGCTGACCACGCCCGCCGAACTGATCTTCTACATGCACTGGCTGCGCGAGCGCGGACGGCCCGCCCAACTGGTGCCTCCTAATCTCGGCTTCAAGAAGCGGCAGGCGTATCCGGACGGCCGCGCGGCCCTGGCCGAGTATGCGGCGCACAAGATGTGGCCGGAACTGCTCCCTCGCGTGGACCGGGATTTCGACGGCGACTCCATCGCGGAATTGAAGTCCCGAGTGGGCGAGTTGGCCGACGTGGCCCGCTTCTTCGACGGTACGCTGAGCATCCACTCGGGCAGCGGAAAGCAGCCGGAGGTGCTGCAAAACGTCGGCGCGGCCACCGAGGGGCGGCTCAACTACAAGATCTCCGGCGAGCTCCAGCTCCAGTTGTTCGACGTGCTTTCCGAGCAGCCCGCCGGTTCGCCCGAGCGCCGTTTGTTCGAGGCCATGGTGGCGGCCTGCGAGGAATTCGCCAGCGCCGGCGCCTTCGGCGAAGAGAGTGAACTGGCCGCGCGCTATCATGCTTCGCCCGGACCGTATCTGGGCGACGACAGCCGCGGGCGTGTGGATGGCAACCTGTTCCTGGTGTTCTGGCTCGGAAACATGGTGGGCAGCCGTGACCGGCGCGGCGGGTTCTTCAAGGAGGCACTGGACAGCCTGCCGCCGGGCATTGTCGCCGAAACGCGCCGCCGCAATGCCGCGTACGTTTGTTGGCTGGCCCGTAACCTGTTCGGCCGGTAACGGGCGCTCGGACCAGGATCTGCACGAGCGCGATGGCGCGCTCCGCCAGGCGGCGTTCACGCGGACACGGTGATTATCCGGACTGGAAGAGACCAGGGAATCCGCGTTAATTGGCGGCCAGCCGTGGCAAAAGTTGTCGCAGGCCAACCATTTATCCCACGGGCGGCCAGTATTCGTGTCGGCCCATGAAGACCACGCGCCGTTGTGTTACGATCACCGGAGAGCCGTCACGGCCGGTGGGGCGGGATCGCGATCTGGAGGTCGCGCATGATCCAAACGCTGATTAAGAACTGGTGGTTACTGGCATTGTGTGGCGTTCTTGACGCGATATATTCCGTCATGAACTTCTTTATGCGGCGCCCGGATGGATCCCTGGCTCTGCGTACACTTGTGCACAGAGGCACGGTTGTGGATATGGGCATGCTCGCGCTGGCGGCAGGAGCGTGCACGATCGCAGCCGGCATCTGGAGTTCCAGAAAGGGCAAGCCCTGGCTTCTGCTGCTCAATGGCCTCGCTTGTAGCATACTCGGGCTGATCTTCACTTTCTGGACCGGCAGGCTGGCCTTTCGAACTGTCGCGCTGCTGATCGTGGTGATGGCAATGAGCATCGGTATTCATGAATTGGCAACCGCGCGAACGTTGCGGCGTCATCCCGCCGACGAATGGCTTCTGGGCGCGGCCGGAGTGGCCTCGGTTGGGTTTGCTTTGGCGTTTTTCGCTTTCGTGCTTCGCTGGATCAGACTGGATCCAGCGTCACCCGCCCAGACTTTGCTTTGGCTCGGCTCTTACTTTGGTTTCAGCGCAATCTGCATGCTGGGACTGGCCCTGCGGCTCAACAGCCTGCGGGCGGCCATCCATCGCCTGGCCGGCGGCGCATTGCCCACCTGCTGAGTTCGAATCACCGCCGACAGTGCCCGCCGTACTGAAGCTCGTCCCGGCAATCGCGATCTCGGCTAAGATTGGGCTGTCGGATGACCTACGAGTTTGGGCCCTTTCGCTACGATACGGACCAGCGCCTGTTGTTCCGTGGGGGCGAACTGGTGCCCCTGGCGCCCAAGGCGCTCGAGACGCTCCATGTCCTGCTTGAGCGACGCGGCAGGGTGGTAGAGAAATCCGAGCTGATGAAGCTGGTCTGGCCGGACACGAACGTCGAGGATGTCGGTCTGGCGCGGAACATTTCGTTGCTGCGGAAAGCGCTGGAAGACGAATCCGGCCAGAGCCCATACATCGAGACCATCCCCCGCCGAGGATACCGGTTCGCGGCGCGGATCTCCGCGTCTGAGCCGGCCAACGCGCCCCCTGCGGAACTGCGGCATCGGTCGGGCACGCGGTGGCGCTGGGTGATCGCGCCTGTGTGCGCCCTCATAGTCGGCGCCTTCGTGTATTACCAGTTCTACGTGCCCTCCCGCTATCTGCCCGGAGGCGACAGCTCCGCGAGCCTGGCAGTGGTTCCGTTCGAGTGCCTTTGTCCCGGTATGGACGGCAACGGGTTTTCGCAGGGTTTCAACGAAGTGCTTGTGGCCGATTTATCGAAACTGAGAGGTGTGCAGGTGGTCGCTCCCAGCACTGTCAGGCGGCACCAGCGCATGGGCGTTTCCATGGGACTGATGGGGCGTCTGCTGGGCCTCGAGGTTCTGGTCGAGGGTGCGGTGCAGAAGCTGGGCGAACGGCTCAGGTTTACGGCGCGCCTGGTTGACGTGCATACGGGCAGAGTGATCTGGTCGGAGAGTTACGATGAGCGCGCGGATGATCCCGGCCGCGCCCAGGACGCGGTGGGGCGTGCTGTGGCGGCAGAGGTCGGGAAGCGCCTGAGTGCCACTTCGAATCGCTGATTGGAGCGGCTTCAGGATTCGCGAAGAGTTTCCGAATCGATTCCGAAGGTTCTTTCCCGCGGAGGCCACCGATGCTGGGGCTGCTATGACTGCACTCGCAAGACTCACTTGGCACGCTGCCGTTGCCGGACGTTGGACGGCCCGGATACTGGGCACTCTGATGGTGCTCTTCCTTCTCGCGTTCGTGTTCGGAGAAGGTCCACCGCCGCTGGCGCGAATGACTGTCCGCGAACAACTGTATGCCCTGGGCATGGGCGGCCTGTTCCTGGGCTTGATCGTCGCCTGGTTCCAGGAAGGATGGGGCGGGCTGCTCTCGATTGCGGGGTGGGGATTCCTGGGGATCCTCGCCAGAAAACCAGCTTGGGACTTACCGTTTTCAATTCCAGCAGCCATCGGGTTGCTCCATCTCGCGTGTTGGTGGCGGCTGCGAGGTCTGGCCCCACCAGCGCAACCCGTGGATTTGGCGACAAGGCACTTCGTTGGAAAGCTCTTTCCCATTCTGGCGGCAGCCCTGGCGGCTTTCGTATTGCTTTGCGCCAACGAGATGTTCGGCCAGCCGCCCCTGATGACGCCTGCCGGCCGGCTGCCGGCCGAGATGGTGGGAACCTGGTCCGCCAATCTCACCACGGTATCGAAGCAACCCCTTCCCGATGAAATCCCGGTCGTGTTCACGATAGCGCCTGATGGATCGGTATCGGGCACGGTTGGCAACGCGACGGTGGCCAATGGCCAGTTCATGCGCAACCGAAGCTGGTTCGGCCGGCTCATGAACTGGCGGACGGATTACCTGATTCGAGGCACGTTGTCGAGGGTGGTGGAGTCCTACAGCGGGACTGCAGGCGACCGTTTTTCGGCGCCTCTGAACGCTAAGGGATCACGACTGGACGGAACGTTGTTCCTGTCCCACCCCGGCTCACCGAAGCCGCTGGGGCTGAGCCTCAGCAAGCGGTAAGCGATGAGGCTGGCTGGCTGCGATGAACCGTCTGACTCCGTCCGCAGGGTCCCGCTTCGCTCTTGTGGACCAGTATAGATAGGCTGGGCGCGCCCGCGGAAAGATCCCGGAGATTCGTGAGATCCCGCCGGATGCGGTGATCGGCAAGTTCCATCGCCCCGGGAATACCAGCACGAGAAAGGAGACTATATGTCGCAGCTCTCTTGAACGGCAGCGGGCGGACCTGCGAGCGGTGGCCAGGCAACCGGTGAAGACAACGATTTGGACTGGCGCGGCATTCCGCCACCACAGTTTGGCATGCTGCTCCGGGCCCCCGAAATCCTCCGGAGCCGGTCGGTTTCGCAGCGCCTGTCCCGGCTCCTTTCTCGCAAACCCTGGTTGTACCGCTACGGAATCTGCGTATCCCGATGGGAACTCTGCCGGCATGCCACCGGCGGTTGATACGGCCTCAGTCGTGGTGGGTGGCTGTCGGGCTCCACCAATAAGGCGGTGCGATTGTGGAAGTACGCTAGCAGTTTCCGGTTCTCCGGCTCGGTTAACTCTCTAGCCCAAACAACCTTGGCGGCGTCGATGTCCGCCGCATTATAAACCCATTCCTCGAAGAAACTGTGGTCGGGCCCGTAGCGCACAATCACCAACTGCAGACCGGGCATCCGCGCCAGTTCCGCCCGCACAGCCGCGCGAATGGGCGTGGAGTTATTGGTTTGCTGGACGCAGCACCAGGAAAAAGGGCTGACGCGCATCGGAAGTCGTCCGGTGGCGCGCCCCGCGAGCAGCAGAATCAGCACCGTGAGGATCGCGACGCCCAGCCGCGCGCCGGTGTGATTCTCCCGCCGCCACACCCACAAGTGGCGCATCGCCTGCACCATGAATGCGAGAATCACACCTGTGATCGGAGCCAGATAGTGGGGCATCTCGGTCTGCCCGGCAAGCACTCCGGCAAGCACGAGGCCGCCCGGCAGCAGCAGCAGTTGAAGGCGCGGCGAACGGAATGCGCGGCGTCCAAAAAGCAAAAGCGGCAGCGAAAGCAGGGGGCCGATGTAGAAACTCCACAGCTTCCGGAAGCGTTTTGACAGTTCTTTTGCGAACAAAGACGGCCGGCGGAACTGATCGTGATAATGCTCCTCCCACATGTAGTAATCCCGCATCGACCTGTGGCGGAGCGCTGCGGGCGTTATCGCCGGGGTCATCCATGCTTGCGTCATCGGCCATCCATACGTCGCGCGATTGATGTCGTAGGGTATTCGAAACGCGCTTCCGGTGACGGCGCGGAAATAGATCGCCATGCATCCGCCGGCCGCCAATAGCACAAGCAGTCCCGGCGCCATCAGGCGCCAGCCGGAGAAACGCCTCTGAGCTGGATGCTTTTGAAGCGGAAGACGACGCGCCCGCTCCCACCCCAACACAATCGCGGCGCCCGCGGCGAGCATCATGCCCTCATACGGGCGCGAGTTGGCAAGGATGGCCAGGCCCAGGCAACCGAGCCACACATACCGCCGGCGCCGGCAAGGCAGGACTCCCAGAAGCAGCGCGCCCCCGAGCGCGGCGGCGGCTCCGCCCCAGTAGCCGTTCATCCAGTAGCTGAAGACACCAAACCGCAATACTCCCAGGATTCCGCCGAGCAAGGCCCACTCCGGCGGAAGATAGCCGTACAGCATCCACGTAAGACCGCCGCACATCAGCCCGGTGGCCAGCAGCACTCCGACCCACGGCTCCCCAGCCAACTGGCCCGCGGCCAGGATCATCCCTTGCATTGGCGGATACATCGACTGATAGGTCGGCCGCTGCAAAATGTGGATGCTCTCGAAATGCTGCCACATGGGGTGGGTGGGGTTGGTCAGGCGCCCGTGCGCGAAGGTGTCCGCTTGCAGCAGGAAGCTGAACTCGTCGTGTGCGGCCACGTCGGGAATCGGAAGCACGGGCAACAGTGCCACCCGAAGCAGGATCGTGACGAGCCCTGTGAAGACGGCCCCCTGCCAGGCGCGGCGCAACCGGAAGCAACCGAGCGGATGAAATGGTCCCAGGCGTTTGGTGGCCGGGCTTGTCAGAAACCTTCCGCGATACCACGCGCCGAGGCCGAGCCCTGCCAACACGATGAACTCCCACAGATTCAAATCGCTTTGGTTCAGGGTACCCAGTGCGCCCGGAGATATCGGCATGCGTATGGCCTCCGGGCCTTGAGCAACAACAAGGCTTGCCGCCGATGCACGTATCGTCGGCTTCTACCCCTCCACGATTGCCGCCCGGTTTGACGGCAGGATACCACAGCGGGCCCGAGCGCAGAAAACTGAGAGAACCGTGGAGACGGCTTGAAGGAGAGTCCCTGCAGAACATCCTCACCTGGCGCATCCCCGGTCCCCGTGGGATGCCTCCTCGCGCTACCGCGTCTGGATGCCGGCCGCGTAGGGGGTCAGCGCCGGACGTTCGTCCGGCCGGGCGAGCCACACCTGCCTGCCGCCCAGGAAACGAATCAGCTCGCCATTGCGCTCTTCTCCCAGATCGTTCGCCCACACCACCTTAGCGTTGCCGATGTCCGCTCGGTTGTAAACCCATTCGTCGTGAACGCTGTGCTCGGGGCCGTAGCGCACGAACACTAAATGCCGCCCTGGCGTGGATTCCAATCGCTCGGCCGCGAGCGTGCGCTGGGTGGGATCGCCGGTCGCTGCGTGGAGATACCAGCCGTGCAGCACGCGCAGTCCCGTCAGAGCTGTTCCCAAACAGAACGCCAGAGCCAGACATACACCCACTGGACGGCGCCAGCGCGTGAGTGCCAGCAACCCGCGCGCGTTCAGCGCGATGAAAACGACCGCGAAGGGAGCCAGGTAATTGGGAAGAACCCGTGGGTACAACATGCTCCACGCCAGGCCCGCGCCGAGGAAGATGCGCAGCGCCCGGACCTTTCGGCCGTTCGCGAAGAGAGAAAGCAGGAAGGGGATGGTCAACGGATAGCCGATATACATCGCCCAGATCTTCTTCAGGTTGTCCCACAGCAGGGGCCAGCGCCGCGTCAGCGATCTTGCCTGGCGATAGTGATCTCTTTGGTAGAGGTACATCCGCTCCTGCTGCGGCGTTAAGTTCGGAGGCTCGGGAATCTCGCTCTGCCACAGAAACGCGTGCGGGACGCCTTGTGTCTTTTGGGTGAGCAGATAGGGAGTCAGCAGTGCGTCTCCGGTCACTCTCTCGTTGTGATATGCGAAGGCTCCGGTGTCGAGCGCAACCACGCCGGAGATGAGCACCACCGCCATCCAGAGCTTCCTCAATGACGACGCAACGGCCACAGCGACAATGAGTCCCACGATCAGCGACTCATAAGGCCTGGTGAACCAGATCAGGGTCCAGCCAGCGGCGACAATTCCGCCGTATTTGAGCCGGGCCGTCTTCATGAGCGGCCGCAGAGCGCCAAATACCATGGCTCCGCCCGCCGCTGCCGGTGCGGCGCCCCAGTAGCTGTTCATCCAAAAGGACGACAATCCCAGGAAAACGCTGCACAGCAAACCTCCGATCCATGCCGCGGGCGGCGGGATCCAACGGTACAGCATCCACGCGATGGAGCCGCAGCACAAGACCATCGCCAGCCAGACTCCGAGCCACGGATGACCCATCAGCTTCCAGCCGGCGGCGAGGAACGCGGACAAGCCCAGGGGATAGCTCGAAGCGTAGGTCGGCTTCTGGATGACGTAAATCGTCTCGAAGTGATGGGAGAACGGGAGCGGCGGGTTGGCCAGACGGCCGTGCAGTAAGGTGTCCGCGCCGAGCAGGTGGACGAACTCGTCATGCACGACTGGAGCCGGAAGCGGCACTAACGGAATGAGCAGAAGCCGGATGCCGGGACCGAGAAGAGCGGAGGCCGCGATCCACCAGTTCCTGCGCCGGGCAGTTCTCCGAATCGCTCGTCCAAGACCTTCGATCCAGCCAGAGCGCCTCCGCGAGGCGGCGCACACAATACCTCCCGCCAGGAGACCCAGCAGCAGCTCGATGAGTTCGGGCCGGAGCGGAAGCTTATAAACGGGCAAGAAGACCTCCCGCGACTCCTTCGATCTCGCCTCCGGCCTTCATCGCTTCATCCATTCCTGGACGTTACGTGCCTTCAAGCGAGAGCTTGAACCTGATACCCAACCGGAGACCGCCCGGCAATCCTGGAAAGTAGCAACTCTCCAATTCCCCAAGGCCCGGTAGCCCGAGGGAGATTTCCTGGCAAAAAAAAGAGAGTCGCTATGCAGAGAGGATATCAGCTCGACAAGCAACGTGCCGTGCAGGAGTTCCGCAGATTCGCCACCGGGGTCAATCCCACCATTCAAATGGTCCTGCCGCTGGCCGGGATCGCCGGCATGCGTCAGGAAGGACAAGGCGAACGGCGAGGTGAAACCTGGAAGCTACGAGCTGTTCCAGCTCAGCGGGCCGCTCGCTGAAAAACTTCATCGAGGCCAGCCGGGAGAGATTGAACGGGCTGATGGAGCGGCCCCTGGGCGAACCGCGGCCGACGGGACACCGTTCCGGGATCGCCAGACGATCGAAGCCCAAACAGGCGTCCTTCGTGAGAATGGCCTCGGAAATGCGAGAATCGCCACCAACGTGAGCGGCCCGCCACCACCTTTCAGACAACGGAAGAGGGCGTCGGGATTCCGTCCGGCAGCAGCTCGCGGATGTCCTCGATCCAGTAATCCGGCTGCCAGCGGGCCATCTCGTCGCGATTCCCATAGCCGTACAGCACGGCGCACGTCTTCACACCCGCGCGGCGGCCGGCTTCCATGTCCGGCGCGGCGTCGCCGACAAAGAGGCAGTCCTGGGGGCGCGCGCCAAACACCTCCAGCGATTTGAAGAGCACGTCCGGCGCGGGTTTGGCGGGGAAGCCATCAGTCCCCTGTACGTGATCGAAGAATGGGAGCAGGCCGAAGCGGTCGAGTACCAGACGCGTGACGGGTGTGCCCTTCGTCGTCGCGGTGGACTTGCGCCCTGGCAGCGCGCTGAGTACCTCGCGCACGTGCGGAAAGGCCGACGTGCTGGCGTGGTCGCGAGCGGGGTATTCGCGGCGGTACTGCTGGATCCACGCTTCCAGCTCCGCGGGCGTGGCGCCGGGGAACAGGTCGCTGAACAGATCGATCAGGTGGCGGCCAATATAACCGCGCAGAAACGCGAACGAGACGTCCTGGCGGGACGTGCCTGCCAGTACACTCCGCACCGCGCCGCAGATGTCCGTGGCCGAGTCCACCAGAGTGCCGTCCACGTCAAACAGGTAGACGGGAAACGGAGGAATCACGCCGGCTGGGGATTCCCGCCGAGTAGTCCGGGAGGCGTGATCGGCCTTGTCTCGGGACGAATGGCGACGCCCTTTTCACCCTCGCCCGCCGGCGCCGCGGGCGGCTTCGTATTGACGGCCGGGAGTTCCTTGCCGTCGATTAGCAGGAACACTTCGGCGCCGTCCAGAACCTCGCGCTCCAGCAGCGCCTCGGCGATTCGCACCAGCGCTTCGGCCCGCTCTTCGATCACCTGCCGCGCGCGGCTGTAGGAATCGTCGATGAACTTGCGCACCTGCTCGTCGATGCGGATGGCCGTCTCTTCGCTGTAATCGCGATGCTGGGCGATCTCGCGTCCCAGAAAGATCTGCTCTTCCTTCTTGCCGAAGCTCATCGGGCCCAGATCGCTCATGCCCCACTCGCACACCATTTTGCGCGCCAGTTCGGTGGCGCGCTCGATGTCGTTGCCCGCGCCGGTGGTCACCTGATGTGTGAACTTCTCTTCGGCAATGCGGCCGGCCATCAGGATGGCCAGACGAGACTCCAGGTAATCCTTGCTGTGTGAGAGCTTGTCGTTCTCCGGCAACTGCATGGTGATGCCCAGGGCCATGCCGCGCGGGATGATGGTCACTTTGTGCACCGGGTCGGAATTGGGCAGGATGGCCGCCACCAGCGCGTGGCCGGCTTCGTGATACGCGGTCATGCGCTTTTCCTTCTCGCTGATGATGAGCGACTTGCGTTCCACGCCCATCAGCACCTTGTCCTTGGCCAGTTCGAAATCGAACATGGTCACCACCTTGCGGTTCTGGCGGGCGGCCACCAGAGCGGCCTCGTTCACCAGATTGGCCAGGTCGGCGCCGGCGAAACCGGGCGTGCCGCGGGCGATCACCGAAAGGTCCACGTCGTCGGCCAGCGGGGTCTTCTTGGTGTGCACCTTCAGGATGCTCTCGCGTCCGCGGACATCGGGGCGATCCACCACCACGCGGCGGTCGAAGCGGCCGGGCCGGAGAAGAGCGGGGTCCAGCACGTCGGGACGGTTCGTGGCGGCTACCAGAATGACGCCCTCGTTCGATTCGAAGCCGTCCATCTCCACCAGCAACTGATTCAGGGTCTGTTCGCGTTCGTCATGACCCCCGCCCAGCCCCGCGCCGCGGTGACGGCCCACCGCGTCGATTTCGTCGATAAAGATGATACAGGGGGCGTTCTTCTTGCCCTGCTCGAACAGATCGCGCACGCGGCTGGCGCCCACGCCCACGAACATCTCAACGAAATCCGAACCGGAGATGGAGAAGAACGGCACGTTGGCCTCGCCGGCGATGGCCCGCGCCAGCAGGGTCTTGCCGGTTCCGGGAGGCCCCACCAGCAGCACGCCCTTGGGAATGCGCCCGCCCAGCTTCTGGAATTTCTGCGGTTCCCGCAGGAACTCGATGATTTCGGTCAGCTCTTCCTTGGCTTCCTCCACGCCGGCCACATCCTTGAACGTCACCTTCTTTTGCTGCGAAGAGTGCAGGCGCGCGCGGCTCTTGCCGAAACTCAGGGCCTTGTTTCCGCCGCTCTGCATCTGCCGCATCATGAAGATCCAGAAGCCCAGCAGCAGCACGAAGGGGATGGCGTTGATCAGGATGGAAACCCAGTTCCCGCTGGTCTCCTTCTCGAACTTCACTTCCACGCCTTTGGCGGACAGCTTGTCGATCATCGGCTCGTAGGCGGGCGACGGAATAATAGCGTGCAGCTCCTCGCCGGTGTCTTTGTACTTCCCGTGCAGCTCGTTGCCGGAAATAACGACGGACTGGATTCTCCCCTGGTCAGCCTGGTTCATCAGCACGGTGAACGAAACGTCCCTGGGGCTTTGGCTGTGGCCTGTCCGGACCACCGCCCACAGCATCACCACCACCATGATGATGACCAGCCACAGGACCAGAGTCTTCACATTCGAATTCATTTGTTCTCCCGAGCCCCGGCTGACCCGCGCCAGGCGCCTACACTATAAGACGGCATTTGCCCCGAACCAGATTCATCCAACCGGAACATTCCTCTCGCAAATGGAGAGACGGCTCGCGGACGCCGCCGTAACGGCGAATTCGGCGGCCGGCCCGAACTGCCGCGACCAGAGCACCCGGCCCGCGGTCGCCAGCACCGGCCATTCCCGCCGTTTCCACAGGGGAATGCGCGCCTCCTGAAACATTTGCTTGATTTTCTGTTCGCTGCCCCGGTCAGCCGGGCGATAGCAATCGCCGGGCATCCAGTTGCGCAACTCCAGGCTCCCTCCGCGAAGCTCGGGCAAGCTCGATATTTCAGGCCAGTCCAACCCAGCTTCCAATTTATCACAGGCCGCCTGCGCCAACTCATTCTCCCTTATTTCGAAGGAGATAGACCCCCCTTCTGGCCACTCGATGGTGCAGGGCGGAACGATCGGGTACGAGAAGCCCCGGCGCGGTTCGCCGCCTTCCCGCAGCGGACGGAAACGAATCCAGTCGAAGGAGCGAAAAACGTCGACGCCCGGCGCCTGCAATCGGCCGCTTCCTTCGGTGGAACGGGCCAGCTCCAGGATGGCTTCGACATGGGCAAAATCGATCTGGCGCAGGTCGCCCTTCACCCGCTCGATGGCCCGGCGGACGATACGGCGCGCCAGCGCGGGCGGCGCGTCGGAAATGCGGCTGACCTCGAAGGTGTGGGGCAGATCCCCAACCTGTCCCTCCCAATACTGCTCGTCGTCGGCCGCCAGCGTGGCCATGCGCGCGAGGGTTTCGTCGACGCGCGGGTTGTACTCGGCGCGAAGAAGCGGCAGGAGCTGGTGGCGGATGCGGTTGCGGGCGTAGGACGGGTCGGCATTGGTTTCGTCCTCGCGCCACCCGATGTGCCGCTCGCGGAGCCAGGCTTCCACGTCCTGCCGCCAGAGGGTGAGGAGCGGCCGAACCACGCCTTCGGAAGTCACCGCCCGGATGCCCGCGAGACCCGAAACTCCTGATCCTCTGAGGATTCGGTAGAGGACCGTCTCGGCCTGGTCGTTGCGGGTGTGGCCCGTGGCCACCCGGTCCAGAGTGCCGCCGGACACCAGCTCACGATAGAACTCGTGCCGGATGCGGCGGGCGGCCTGTTCCAGATTGTCGTGGCTTTCGTCAGCGGCTGCAGGCACGTCGGCGGTCCGGCACAGAGAGGGCAGGGCAAGCCCGGCCGCCAGGTCTCGCACGAACCCGGCGTCGTCGCGCGACGCCTCCCCGCGGATGCCGTGCTCGACGTGGATCACCGTCAGGTGCAGGGCCCAACGCGGGGCCAGCTCGAACAGCGCGTGGAGCAGGCACACCGAATCGGCGCCGCCGGACACAGCCACGCCCACACGGGCTCCCGCGGGGAACATGTTATAACGAGAGATGTTCCCGGCAATGCGCTCCAGCATGTCTTTCCATAAGGATAGCGGTCCGGGGCGATTCATACCATGGCTTCATTAAATGAACTGGCCGCGCGCGTCCGCCTGCTGCTGATGGACGTGGACGGCGTGCTCACCGATGGCCGGCTGTACAATGTCCCGGATGCCGGCGGCAACATGGTGGAGACCAAAGGGTTCGACTCGCAGGATGGCATCGCCCTGCAGTGGATGAGCTGGATGGGCATCAGGACCGGGGTGATCAGCGGACGCGTGTCGCCGGCCACCGCCGTCCGCGCCGCCCAGTGCCGGATGACCTACGTGTACCAGGGGCACATCGAGAAGATCCCTATTCTCGAGGAGATCCTGGCCGACGCGGGAATCGCGGCCGGCGAGGTGGCCTACGTCGGCGACGACCTGACCGACGTGGTGGTGATGAAACGCGTCGGCCTGAGCATCGCCACCGCCAACGCGCGTCCCGAAGTGAAAGGTTGCGCAAAGCATGTGACCGTGGCGAGCGGTGGAAGCGGGGCCATCCGCGAGGTGTGCGAACTGCTGCTGAAGGCGCAGGGCCGCTGGGAAGAGCTGCTGAAGAAGTACGAAGTGACGGCGTAAAGGCGGACGATGCGACGGATCGGTCTGGAAGTGGAAACGGTGGCGGGCACGGGCGTTCTGCACCAGCTCACCGGCGTGATTGCCCGGCACGACGGCAACATCGACTCGGTGGAGATCATCGAGGAGGTGCGCCTGTACTTCGAGATCGACCTTCCAGGCGGCGAGGCGCAACTGGTGGAAGATCTTCGCGCGTTGCCGGTGGTGCTGCGCGCGCAGGTGGTGGAGACGCTGCAGCAGATCTACGGCAAGCGGATCATCATCATCGGCGGCGGCGCGCAGGTGGGCCAGGTGGCCATCGGCGCCATCTCCGAGGCGGACCGCCACAACATTCGCGGCGAGCACATCTCCGTGGATACGATTCCGCTGGTGGGCGAGCAGCCCATCGCCGGTGCGGTGCGGGCGGTGGCGCGTCTCCCGCGCGCGAAGGCGGTGGTGCTGGCCGGTTCGCTGATGGGCGGCGATATCGAGAGGGCGGTGCGCGAGGTGCGCGCCCAGGGGCTGCTGGTGGTGAGCCTGAACATGGCCGGCAGCGTTCCCGATGCTGCCGACCTGGTGGTTTCCGATCCGGTGCAGGCGGGCGTCATGACGGTGATGGCGGTGGCCGACACGGCCAAGTTCACGGTGGAGCGGCTGACGCGGCGGGTCTTCTGAGGCAGGCTCCGTCCCCACTCTCGAAACGCTGCAATCAATGCCGTTGACTGGCTGTCATTTCTGAGGTTCCGCCTCACCATGATCGAGGCCGTCCCCTGGCACGGGAATTGTCCAGGAGGCCGGACGACTCCACGTTTGTCGAGGGCAAGGCGACGAGATCCGGCGAGAATCCTGCCGGTTCGGCCGAGGTTGCAAAAAGAAATTCCAAAACCAGGAAAAAAAAGGCCCCCCACCTGGCCGTGCGCGCCTTGGATATTCTCTTCTTCCTCATCGTCCTGGTAAGCGGCCAGCCGCCACCTCCTTCTACCGCCGCGCCCCCGGCACCTCCATGCGGAAGAAGCTAGCGGTATCTCTTGCGGTCGCGCATTATCCGCCATCCTGATCCCCAAACCCACGTGACCTTATGCGGCGCAGACCGGTGGGAGGCCGCGGGATTCCGAAGAAATCGGCCAGCGCGAATGGAATATGATATGATTCGACCGCGCGAGGTTCGTTTGAAGGGTCACCTGATGGGCAAAATACAGCCCTGAATGGGACAAGGAGCGCACGTAATGCATATCACCTGCCGGTTTCTGTCCGCAGTACTATTTGCGATTTTCATCAACCAGGCCGCCGTGCCCGTGAAAAAGCGGCCAGCGCCGGCGAGTCCGGCGAACCATTCCAATCTCGTCAGCGTGAGTGCAGACTACGGCAGGTTGCCGCTGGCCTTCGAACCGAACATGGGCCAGACTGACGCGCGGGTGCGCTTCCTGGCGCGCGGCGGCGGCATGACCGCTTTCTTCACCGAGACTGAGACAGACATGGTGCTGAGCAGGGGCCGGCCGTCAAAGACGCCGTACGGGCCGGGCCCGCGGGAGGCTCTGGCGGGCGACGTGGAGCAGACGGTAGTGCGGATGAAGCTGGCGGGGGCGGCTGCGCCACGCCGCGTCACAGGCATGGACAAGCTGCCGGGCATCAGCAACTACTTCATTGGCAACGACCCGGCGAAGTGGCACACGGACGTGCCGCACTACGGGCGCATCCAGTATGAAGAAGTGTACCCGGGCATCGACCTGGTGTGGTACGGGAACCAGCGCCAGTTGGAGTACGACTTCGTAGTCGCGCCGCGCGCCAACCCGAAGCAGATTCAGGTGGCGTACGAGGGCGTTGAGTCGCTGCGGGTGGAAGCAGACGGTGACCTGGTACTGCGCACGGCGCTGGGCGAGATGCGCCAGCAGAAGCCAAAGGTGTACCAGGAGATCGCCGGCCAGCGCGTGGAAGTGCGAGCGCAGTACTCCATCGTGGCCCGCAACCGGGTGAGCTTCGCACTGGCGAAGTACGACCGGAAGCGAGAGTTGCGCATCGACCCGGTGGCGCTGGTTTACTCCACTTATCTGGGTGGCGTGTCGGCGACCTTTGGCGACGGGATCGCTGTGGACAGCTCGGGCAATGCGTACGTCACAGGGTATACCACCTCAACCGACTTCCCCACCCTGAATCCCCTGCAGCCAAGCAACGCCGGTGGCAGCGGCGACGTCTTCGTGACCAAGTTCAACCGCGCTGGATCTGCTTTGTTCTACTCCACCTATCTTGGCGGCAGTGGGCAGGACCGAGGCAATGGCATCGCTGTGGACAGCTCTGGAAGCGCGTACGTCACTGGGTATACCGCCTCGACCAACTTTCCGACCATGAATCCCCTGCAGCCAGCCTACGGTGGCGGCCAGTACAACGCCTTCGTGGCCAAGCTCAGCCCTGCGGGATCGGCCTTAGTCTACTCGACCTACCTTGGGGGCAGCGGGCTTGACCAGGGCTACGGCATCGCCGTGGACAGCTCTGGAAACGCCAGCGTTACAGGGTTTACCAATTCAAGTAACTTTCCTACCATGAGTCCCTTACAGCCAGCCTACGGCGGCGGCGGGTACGACGCCTTCGTGGCGAAGGTCAACCCCACGGGATCGGCTTTGCTCTACTCGACCTACCTTGGCGGAAGCGGCACTGATGAGGGCTACGGCATCGCGGTAGACAGCTCCGGAAGCGCGTATGTCACAGGGTTCACCGCCTCGACCAACTTCCCCACCATGAATCCCCTGCAGCCAGCCTACGGTGGCGGCCAGTACGACGCCTTCGTGGCCAAGCTCAATCCCGCGGGATCGGCTTTAGTTTACTCGACCTATCTTGGGGGGAGCGCTAATGACGAAGGTGCGGGCATCGCGGTAGACAGCTCCGGAAGCGCGTATGTCACAGGGCTTACCGCCTCGACCAACTTCCCCACCGTGAATCCCCTGCAGCCGGCCTACGGTGGCGGAGAAGACGCGTTCGTGGCCAAGCTCAACCCGGCGGGCTCGGCCCTGGTCTACTCCACCTGGCTTGGCGGCAGCGGGCAGGACCAGGGCACCGCGATCGCGGTGGACGGAGCGGGCTCGGCCTACGTCACGGGGTCCACCGCTTCCACCAACTTCCCCACCCAGTTGCCATATCAGCCGACATACCTGGGAGGGTCCTTCAACGCCTTCGTGTCGAAGCTGACGACGGCGGGCAACGAGCTGGTCTACTCCACCTACCTGGGTGGGAACACTATCGATCAGGGCGCCGGCATTGCGGTGGACGGCTTTGGAAGCGCGTACGTCACCGGGCTTACCGGTTCGGCCAACTTTCCCACAGCGAGCCCCTTCCAGCCGACACTCCAGGGAGGCTACAACGCTTTCATAAGCAAACTGGGCTTCCCCGCGATGATGAAGACCCAGGGGGACAACCAGAGTACCATCGTGGGCACGGCCTTCGCGCAGGTACTGCAGGTTTCCGTCTCGGATGGCAACGGCAACGCGTCGCCCAACGTGGCGGTGACCTTTACAGCCCCTTCCGTGGGCGCCAGCGGGACGTTCTACGACGGAGTCACCACGATGGTGACGAATCCTTTCGGCGTGGTCACGGCGCTGCCGTTTACTGCCAATGCCACGGCCGGAGCCTATCAGGTAATCGCTTCGGCTTCGGGTTCGGGTGCGGCTCAGTACGTGAACCCGGTGGCGTTCTCGCTCACCAACTATGTGCCCGGAGTGCCGGCCTCCATCACGCCCACGGGCGGGACCCCGCAGGGCGCGGGTGGCAACATTGGGTTCTCGTGGCCGCTGCTGGCCACCGTGACTGACAGCTTTGGCAACCCGGTGCCGGGCGCGCCGGTGACCTTCACCCCGCCTGCCTCCGGAGCCAGCGCCATTCTTTCGGAGCCCCACACCGTGCCGACCGATTCCTTCGGCGTGGCCACAATCTGGCCTACCTCCAACGGCATTCCGGGCTCCTACACCGTCACCGCCAGCGTCCTCGGCGTCTCCACTCCGGCCTTGTTCCTGCTGACTAACACGATGGGTACGCTGGCGATCAGCGGCGGGAACAACCAGACTGCGGCGCTGGGAGCGGCGTTTGGCGCCAACCTGCAGGTGACGCTTACCAACGGTGGAAATCCAGTCTCTGGAGCGACGGTCACATTCACAGCGAATACCGCCAGCGATGGAGCGTCGGGCACCTTCGCGGGAGCGCAGTCGGTGCAGGCGGTCACAAATGCCTCGGGCGTTGCGTCGGCCGCTCTCACCGCCAACAACTACGCCGGCAAGTTCACGGTGACCCCAACGCAGGGCGCTCCAGGCCCGGTGTTCACGCTGATTAACGGATCTGCCACCAGTATTCTGCTGGGGACGCCGTCGCCCAACCCCTCAGTACTGAGCCAGCCGGTGACCCTGACGGCCAATGTGACGCCGAGTTCGGCAACCGGTAATGTGACGTTCTACGATGGCACGAAGATCCTGGGTGTGTCGACCTTATCGGGCGGCACGGCCACGCTGACCACGCCATTCCTGCCTTCGAGCAACAACGCGCTCACCGCGCGCCACGATGGCAGTGCGCAGAACGTGCCCGGCGTGATGTCCACGGTGCAGAACGCCACGGTGACGACGTATGCCAGTCCGTCGCTGGGAACGCCGGTCTTGTATGAAATGGGAAGGCCGAGCGTGAATAACATCGGAAGCACTATCGTCCAGGTGGTTACCGCGGACTTCAACGGCGATGGCATAGCCGATCTGTTGACGATCAACCAGACGCTCACCCCACTTTCGCCCAACACGTTTGCCGTGCTGCTGGGCAACGGCGACGGAACGTTCGCCAGCAGCGCGCCCGCGGCGCCATCGTCGAGTGAATGCACGGTGCCGGCGAGTGCGGTCACCTGTGTGGTTGGTGGCACTCCTATAAGGGTGGCGGTTGGCGATTTCAACGGGGACGGCAAACCGGATATTGCTATCGCGGACAGCGCCGGTGTCAGCGTATTCCTGGGCAACGGCGACGGCACGTTCCAGGCTTCGGCAACATACACCGTTCCCAATGCGACCGCGGTCGCGGTGGCCGATTTTAACGGCGACGGCATCGCCGATCTGGCCGTCGCCACTGCCTCGCCTATTGGCGGTGTCGAGGTATTGCTCGGCAACGGCGACGGTACATTCCAGCCGCCGCTGGGTCCTTATCCGGCCACCATTCCGGACTCACTGACCGTGGGCGACTTCAACAACGACGGGATTCCCGACGTGGCAACGACCACCGGCGGTGGCGATGGCCTCTACTACGTGCTGTTGGGCAATGGCGACGGATCTCTTCAGACCGGTGTTTCCTACTCCGCTTGCGGACCCTTTGGCATCACCAGCGGGCACTTCACTGCATCCGCCAATCTGGATCTGGTTGGGCTCAGCGGTGGTGATCGCCTCTGTGTGGCGCAAGGCAACGGCGATGGAACATTCACGTTGTTACCGCAAGCCATTATAGAGACCGGCGGTTCATCCGATCTCGCCGTCGGGGATTTCAATGGCGACGGCATACCCGACCTGGCGGTCGACGATGCGAACCTCGGCAACATCGACTTGCTGCTCGGAAATGGGGACGGCACGTTCCGGAGTGTCGCACTCTACACTTTCAGCGGCGGTGCCGTAGAGGCCGCTTCGATCGTGGTGGGAGATTTCAATCGCGATGGGCGCGCCGATGTGGCGGTCGTCTACGGCGATACGAACATCGCGGTTCTGCTGGGCACGATTTCATCGGAGACGATGACGAAGACTCAGGGGGACAACCAGAGCACCATCCTGGGCGCGGCGTTCTCGCAGAACCTGCAGGGGACCATCACCGACAGCAGCAGCAATCCCGTTCCGAACGTGACGGTGACCTTTACGGCGCCCTCCACGGGCGCTAGCGGCACGTTCGCCGGCGGAGTAAACACTGCGGTGACGAATTCTTCCGGCGTGGCCACGGCGGCGACGTTCACAGCCAACAGCACGGCCGGCGGCTATCAGGTGACGGCTTCGGCGACGGGCGTGAACTCGGTGGCGTTCTCGCTCACCAACACGGCGAGCCCGTCCATCATCCCCACGGGCGGAACTCCGCAGAGCGCGACCATCGACGCGCCGTTCGCGATGCCGTTGCAGGCCACCGTGCTCGACAGCGGCAGCAATCCGATAAGCGGGGTGAAGGTGACCTTCGCCGCGCCGACCTCGGGTGCCAGCGCGAACCTCTCCAGTTCCACCGCCTCCACCAACTCTTCCGGCGTGGCCAGCGTGACGGCAACCGCCAACTCTACCGCAGGCGGACCCTATAGCGTAACCGCCAGCGCGGCGGGCGTGGCCACACAGGCAACGTTCTCGCTGACCAACACCCCTTCGGCCGGGCCGCCGAGCGCAGTCTCGGTGTCGCCCTCGTCCGGATCCGGGACCTCCCAGCCCTTCACGTTCGTGGCCACCGATCCCAACGGAGCCGCCTACCTGAATGATGTGTATATGCTCCTCAACCCGAAGGTGGTTACAACGAACGCCTGCGAGGTGCGCTATTACGCTCCCACGGGCCTGCTCTATCTGCTGTCCGACAACGGGGGCTCGTGGGGCGCCGGAGCAAAGCCGGGAGGGACGGCGGCGCCGAGCAACAGTCAATGCACGCTGAACGCGTCCACATCCACGGTGACTCCGAGTGGCAACACGCTGACCGTGGTGCTGAATCTCACCTTCACTCCCAGCTTCGACGGCGGCAAACAGATCTGGCTGTATGCGTCGGATCGTGCCGGCCAGCATACCGGCTGGATCGACGTTGGCACGTGGATGGTGGGCATCGCGGAGCAGCCACCCAGCACCGGAACAGTTTCGCCCTCGTCCGGGTTCGGGACTACGCAGCAGTTCACGTTCACGGCCTCCGATCCCAACGGGGCGGGGGATCTCCTGCACGTGTACATGTTGTTGAATGAGGTGCTGAGCGCGCAGAACGGTTGCGAGGTGAACTACTACGCTTCCACGGGTTTGCTCTATCTGCTGTCCGACAACGGGAGCACGTGGGGGTCGGGAGGGCAGCCCGGAGTGTCGGGAACGCTGAGCAACAGCCAGTGCACGGTGAGCCTGGGCACATCCACGGTGACGCCGGGCGGCAACACGTTGACCGTGGTGCTGGATCTGAGCTTCAGCGCCAGCTTCGATGGCGGCAAACAGATCTGGGAGTACGCGCAGGACTGGTTTGGGGAGCATGCCGGCTGGAACGACGTGGGCACTTGGATGGTGGGAGGCAGCGCGGAGGCGGGGCCGAGCGTGGGGACGGTTTCGCCCTCGTCCGAATTCGGGACCGCGCAGACGTTCACATTCACGGCTTCCGACCCCAACGGGGCGGGGGATCTGTCGCACGTGTATATGCTGTGGAATTCGGTGCTGAGCGCGCGGGATGGCTGCGAGGTGAACTACTACGCGGCCACGGGCTTGCTCTATCTGTTGTCCGACGATGGGAGTACGTGGGGGACGGGGGCGCAGCCCGGGGTGGCCGGAACGCTGACTAACAGTCAGTGCACGGTGAACCTGGGCAGCAGCACCGTCACGCCGGGCGGCAACACGCTGACGGTGCTGGTGAGCCTGAGCTTCAGCGGCGGCTTCGATGGCGGCAAACAGATCTGGGAGTACGCGCAGGACTGGCTGGGCGAGCATGCCGGCTGGACCGGCGTGGGCACGTGGATGGTGGACAGCATCGCGGAGGCGCCGCCCAGCGTGGGCGCGTTGACAGCGCCGGCCGGAGGATCGGGGACGGGCGGACAGTTCCAGTTCGGGTTCTCGGATCCCAACGGGAGCGGGGACATCGCGTCGGCGCTCATGCTGTTTAACACGAAGCTGTCGACCGTGAAGGGTTGCGAGGTGTACTACGTGGCGTCGCAGGGGTTGTTGTACCTGCTATCGGATAGTGGGAATGGGGGCGGCTGGGTGGGATCGGTGCCGCAGGGCGGGAGCGGGACGGTGCAGAACAGCCAGTGCACTTTGAGCGGGACGGGCTCGACGGTGAGCGGGTCGGGCAACAACCTGACCATCACGCTGAACCTGACGTTCGCCGGGGGCTTCGCGGGGAGCCAGCAGATCTGGGGGTACGTGCAGGACTGGTTCGGGGAGCACGACGGGTGGACCGAGATGGGCGCCTGGACGGTGCCGTAGAGGGCGGCGCCGCGAAGAAATCAAGGTGTCCTTCGCCGCAGCTCGCGCGCTGCCGCCTCCGGATCGGCCGCCGCGCAGATCGCCGAGACTACCGCGATGCCGTCGGCGCCAGCCGCGATCGCCTGCCCGGCGTTGCCGGCATGAATGCCGCCGATGGCTACCAGAACCTGCCGTGTCCGGCGGCGCAGCTCGGCGAGTCGCTCGATTCCCCACGCCGGCGCGGCGTCAGGTTTGGTGGACGTGGAGAAGATGGGGCCAACGCCAAGGTAGTCGACCGGCAGCGCGGTGGCGCGCTCCGCCTGCTCCAGCGTTACCACCGAGAGCCCGATGATTGCGCCGGGCCCGAGAAGCCGCCGCAGATCGCGGCAGTCCATGTCCGATTGCCCAACGTGGACGCCGTCGGCGCCCGCGGCAAGAGCCACGTCGGCGCGGTCATTGACGATCAGCGGGACGGCGAGAGGATTGAGAATCGCCTTCAGCGTTCTGGCAAGCTCGACAAACTCGCGGGCGGCGCATTCCTTTTCGCGAAGCTGTACCGCGGTGACACCGCCACGCACGGCCGACGTCACCACCTCTTCGATCGCCCGCGGCGCGGCGAGACGCCGGTCCGTTACCAGGTACAGGCTCCAGTCGGGAGGGCGCTTCACGCCTGCTCCATCCTCAAGCGGTCGCGAATGTCGGATTCGCGCAGCAGGTACAACGCGTCGAGGAAGCGCGCCTGAAAAGTGCCCGGACCGGGGCAATCCACGGCGGCCAATTCCCCGGCGATGCCCATTACCGCCATGGCGTGCGCGGCCGCCCGCAGGGGAGATGCGTTGACGGCAGCGAACGCGCCGGTGAGGGCGGTTGCAGTGCAGCCCAGGCCGGTCACGCGCGGCATCATGGGGTGGCCGTTCCCGATGCCGATGACGGATTCGCTTCCGACGACGAGATCCGTCGCCCCGCTCACGCTCACCACGCAACCGTAGCGCACCGCCAGTGCCCGCGCGGCATCCCGCGCGTCCTCGGGTGCATGAACGCTGTCGACGCCCCTGGTGATATGGTCGGCCGTGCATAGCGCGCGGATTTCCGAAGCGTTCCCGCGAATGATGGTGGGCGGGACCTCGTTGAGCAGCCGCTCGGCCGTCTCCGTGCGAAAGCGCGTCGCGCCGGCGCCGACGGGATCGAGGACGATCGGTATGTGCCGGGCATGCGCGGCTCGTTCGGCCTCGATCATGGCATGCACCCACGTGCGGCTCAGCGTGCCGATGTTGATCACCAGCGCGCGGGCCAGCCCGGCCATCTCCGCCACTTCCTCCTCCGCGTGGGCCATCACCGGAGAAGCCCCCAGGGCCAGCAGGGCGTTGGCCGTCGTGTTCATCACCACATAGTTCGTGATGTTATGCACCAGCGGAGCGTCGGCGCGAATGCGCTGGATATCGTTCCAGATGGCGGCAGCGTTGTCGATAGGGATAGCCTCCGCTTCCATCATCGCGCGCTAACCCGGCAGCGGGCCCAAACGTCTCATCTACACTGGAAACTACGGACATGACCCGACGCGAACTTCTCACCTCCCTCGCCGCCGCCCCGCTGCTTACCAGAGTGGCGAGGTCCGCTTCCACCCCCACGGCCACCGTGGCCATCGGGAAATGCCAGTCCTACGACGCCGCCGAAGTGCTTGCCACCATGTCCGCCATGTGCGATCGGATCGGTGGCCTCCCCCGCCTGGTCGCGAACAAAACGGTAACAGTGAAAGTGAACCTGACCGGCGCTTCGTCGGACCGCATTGGCGGGCTCGCGCCTGGCCGCACCCACTACACCCATCCGCAAACCGTGATGGCCCTGTGCCACCTCCTGGACCGGGCAGGCGCAAGGCGCATCCGCATCGTGGAGGGCGCTTTCGCCTCCAGCGGCCCCCTCGAGGACTTCCTGCTCGACTCCGGCTGGAATCTTCGCGCCCTCGCCGCCGCCGCGAAGAACCTCGAGTTCGAGAACACCAACGTCCTCGGCAAGGGCCGCCAGTATCACCGCGTGAAGGTTCCCGGCGGCGGTTTGATCTTCCCGGCCTGGGACCTGAATCACTCCTACGTGGAGACCGACGTCTTCGTGTCCATGGCCAAGCTGAAGAACCACGCCACTTGCGGCGTCACGCTCAGCATGAAGAACTGCTTCGGCATCACGCCGGCTTCCATCTACGGCGACGATGCCGGGGTGGACGGACCCAACGAGAACCCCGCCGCAGGCCGTGGAAGTTCGTGCCATGCCGGCTCGCGCGGACCGTCGAAGAGCGCGCCCCAGGAGCTGGATGCGTCTTCGCCACGCGACCCGGGCTTTCGCATGCCCCGCATCACGGCGGAGCTGGCCGCGGCGCGTCCCATCCACCTCGCGTTCATCGACGGCGTGGAAACGGTGGCGGGCGGTGAGGGGCCGTGGATCGGGCCGAAAGTGCGGCCGGTGAAGCCAGGCGTGATGCTACTGGGAACCAACGCCGTCTCCACGGACACGGTGGCCACGGCGGTGATGGGCTACAACCCGCGCGCGCACCGCGGCAGCGCCCCCTTCCGCGATTGCGATAACACTCTGCTGCTGGCCGAATCGCTCGGCGTGGGCACGGCGGACCTGAACCGGATCGAGGTGGCGGGCGTGCCCATCGCCAGGGCCCGGTTCCCGTTCGAGGCCTGACCGCCCATGCCCGTCTTCCAGAAAAGCGTTCGTCTGTCCACGCGGGGCAATTGCGAGGTCATCGACATCACTTCGCGCGTGGCCTCCATCGTGTCCGAAAGCGGCGTTCACGAGGGCATGGTCAACGTGGCCGGGAAGGGCTCCACGCTGGGCGTCACCACCATCGAGTACGAGCCCGGCGCCGTCTCCGATCTCCGCCGCGCGCTGGAGCAGATTGCTCCGGCCAACGACAACTACGCCCACAACGCCCACTGGGGCGACCACAACGGCTTCGCCCACCTGCGCAGCGCGCTGATCGGCACCACTCAGACTTACCCGGTACGCGACGCGTCGCTCTACCTGGGCACGTGGCAGCAGATCGTGCTCTGCGACTTTGACGACTGCCCCCGCGACCGCGAGGTGACGGTCACCGTTTTCGGCGAGTAGTCTTCGGCGCCGCATTCTTCTCCACGCGCAGCTTCCACGCCGTACGCAGGGCGCCCGCCAGCAGGTCTTCGGTCGCCGCACTCAGGCGGATATGGGTTGCACCCGCCCTTCCCCATCCGCCCGCAATGGGCACGAACACCTCCGGCGCCTCCTCCACAAACTGCGCCTGCAGCTCCGGCGTAATCATCAGGTTGCCGTACCCCTGGCTTTGCGAGGCCAGCGTAGCGAAGATTCTGCCCCCGACGCGAAAGTCGGCCGCGCCCATGTGCGAGCCCTCTTCGGCGCCGGGCAGGCTCAGCGCAATCCGGCGAAAGTCCGATGTATCCATCGCAGCAGAGAGTATCCCATAATCACTGAGCCAGAGCGTAGCTGGTGCTGCGGCCACCGCCCGGATTGCGCACCAGGATTCCGTGTGCCACCAGTTCCAGAATGTCCCGCAGTGCGGTGTCCTGAGAACATTTTGCAAGTTTCGCCCATTTCGAGGTCGTGAGCTTGCCCTCGAAGCCGTCCAGCAGGCGATTGAGCACGAGGCGCTGACGTTCGTTAAGCGGGATAGCCGCCACTCGCTCCCAGAAGCGCGCTTTGCGGAGCACCCTGGCGAGCGTGGTCTGGGCGCCGGCGATGGCCCGGTCCAGACACGCTAGGAACCACTCCATCCAGGGCGTGACGTCCAGAGTGCCCTTCTGCGTCCGCTCCAGGATGTCGTAGTAAGCGGTGCGTTCCTGCCGGATTTGCGCCGACATGCTGTAGAAGCGTTGCGGGCTTTCTTCAGACCGCGCCAGAGTCATGTCCGCGATCGCCCGCGCGATGCGGCCGTTGCCGTCGCCGAACGGGTGAACGGTCACGAACCAGAGATGGGCCAGCCCCGCTTTCAGCACCGCGTCGATCTCCGTGCGCCGGTTGAACCATGCCAGGAAAACCCGCATTTCCCGGCCGATGCGCGCCGCCGCCGGGGCCTCGTAGTGGACCCTCTCGCGGCCAAGCGGGCCGGAGACCACCTGCATCGGGCCGGTGCGGTCGTCGCGCCATGCGCCCACCCGGATGCGGCTCAGACCGCTCCGGCCGCCAGGGAATAGCGACGCGTGCCAGCCGAACAGCCGGTCTCTGGTGAGCGGCCGGCCGTAGTGGCGCGTGGCGTCCAGCATCATTTCGACGACGCCCTCCACATTCCGGTCGGCCGGTTTCAGGCCGCCGATGTCGATACCCAGGCGCCGGGCGATGGAGGAGCGCACTTGTTCGGCGTCCAGGCGCTCACCCTCGATCTCGCTGGTGCGTACCACGTCTTCGGTAAGGGTTTCGAGCTCGGCCTCCTCGCGTAACCGGAACCCGAGCCCTTCCATGTGGCCGATCAGGCGGCCCTGCCGATGGCGCACTTCGGCCAGACGGCCGGACAGCCGTTTCCGGCTCCAGTAGAAGCGGGGCCAGTCCGGCAGCTCGTGGATGTACTCGCTCAATCTCCGCAACTCCTGCGGTGATTATAGCTCCTAATCGCCGCATGCCGCAAGCTAATCTCCGCACATCATGCGGTGAATAGAGCCCTTAATCTCCGCACTCCGGCCGCCGGCCCTGCCACCACGAATTCAGCAGCGTGGAGGAGAGAATCACCGCGCCGCCCAGCAGCGACAGCGCGGCCGGCCGCTCGCCGTGCGCCAGCCACGTCCACACCGGGTTCAGCGTGGGCTCCAGCAGCAGCAAAGTGGTCGCCTCAAAAGCGGGCACGTGGCGAATTCCCCGCGTCAGGCACAAATAGGCCAGCGCGATCTGGAACACGCCCAGCCACCCGATCACCGCGGCATCCCGCCATCGCCACCCCGTCACCGGCAGCGCCATGGGCAGCGTGGCCGCGCAGGCCAGCAGATTCCCCATCAGCACCGTCACCATGCCTGCGGACGTGCCCCTGGCATGCCCGCGTTCGGCCCAGCGCAGCCCCGCGATGGTGATGGCATAAGTCACCGCCGACAACGCCCCGAACACGTTGCCGCGCGCGGGATTGGGCGCCGTGGTCACGGCCGCTTCGTGCCCGCAGAAAAACAGCGCCATGCCACTGGCCACGCCGGCCATCAGCAGCAGATCGGAGCGCCGGATGGGCTCCTTCAACACCAGCGGCCCGATGGCCAAAACGAACAGCGGCGCGGCGGCCTGCAGGAAAATGGCGTTGGCCGCCGTGGTGAGCTTGTTCGCGTTTACGAAGAACAACAGGGTCAGCGCGTAGGCGGCGGCCACCGGCACATAACGCCATCTCCAGTTGCGGCGCGCTTCGGGAATGAGCAGCAGAATGGCCAGCGCGGCCACGCCCGAGCGGAAGCTGGCCACCTGCCAACTGCTGAAGCTGAGCGCCTTGATGGCCGCGCCACCCGTGGAGAACAACGCGGCGGCGGCCAGCACCAGCAACCGTGCGCTCAGCGGCGCGCGGCCGCGCGCGTGTGCGAGACTGTCACTCAAGAGAGTATCTTCGCATGCACCCGCTGCCCCTCGAGATCGCGCCCCGCGAAGTGCGGCAACGCATGGACGCCGGCGAGCCGATTCGCCTGATCGATGTCCGCGAGCCCGCCGAATACGCCCTCACCCGCATCGAAGGCGCGGAACTGATTCCCATGGGCACGGTTCCCTCGCGCCTCCAACACCTCGACGCCGCGGCGGACGAGACCACGCTGATCGTCTTCTGTCATCACGGCGTGCGCAGTTTGAACGTGACGTACTGGTTGCGCGAACAGGGCGTCGCAGCGTGCCAGAGCATGACCGGCGGCATCGACCGCTGGAGCGAGGAAGTGGACCGCTCGGTCCCGCGCTACTGACGGCCCGCTATACCCCCACCGGCTCGGCCGCCAGAATCCGCTCCGCCACACCCGTCCCGAACCGCTTGAAATTCTCGCGGAAGCGGCGGGCCAGATCCTCGGCGGCGTGATCGTAAGCGGCCGGATCGCTCCACTGGCCGCGCGCGTCCAGCACCTCCGGCGGCACGCCGGGGCAGTGCGTGGGCACGGCAATCTGAAACGCGGGATGATTCCGCGCTTCCACGTTGTCGAGTTTGCCCTCGATGGCCGCGGTGACGATGGCGCGCGTGTACCCCAGGTCCATGCGGTGCCCGACGCCGTACGGGCCGCCGACCCAGCCGGTATTCACCAGGTAGCACTTCACGTTATGTGCGTCCATGCGCTCACCGAGCATGCGCGCGTATTCTTCCGGATGCCGCGGCAGAAACGGCTCGCCGAAGCAGGTGCTGAAGGTGGCCTGCGGCTCCGATCCCAGGCCGCGCTCCGTGCCCGCCACCCGGGCGGTGTAGCCGCTGAGGAAGTAGTACATGGACTGTTCCGGCGTCAGCCGCGCAATCGGGGGCAGCACGCCAAACGCGTCCGCGGTCAGGAACAGGACGTAGGAAGGATGTCCCGCGATGCCTGGCCTTAGCGCGTTCTTGATGTAGGCGATGGGATACGCAGCGCGGGTGTTCTCGGTGTATTCGGCCGAATCGAAGTCGAGGGTGCGCAGCACCGGGTCGAGCACCACGTTCTCCAGCACGGTGCCGAAGCGGATGGCGTCCCGGATCTGCGGCTCGCGCTCGCGCGAGAGGCCGATGCACTTGGCGTAGCAGCCGCCCTCGAAGTTGAAGACGCCGTGATTGCTCCAGCCGTGTTCGTCGTCGCCGATCAGGCGCCGGTTCGGATCGGCGGAAAGCGTCGTCTTGCCCGTGCCGGACAGCCCGAAGAAAAGCGCCACGTCGCCACGCGGCCCCACGGTTGCCGAACAATGCATGGGCAGAACGTCCCGCTCCGGCAACTGGTAGTTCAGGATGGTGAATACCGACTTCTTCGCCTCGCCCGCGTACTCGGTGCCCAGGATCAGCACCACGCGCTTTGTCAGGTTGACGGCGATGCAGGTCTTCGAGCGCGTGCCGTCGGTGGCCGGGTCCACTTCGAATTCGGGTGCGAAAATGATCGTAAAATCCACCGCAAAGTTGCGCCCGGGCAGATTCCGCTGCTTGAGCAGCAGTTGCCGGGCGAAGAAGGAGTGCCACGCCCGCTGGGTGATCACCCGTACGCCCAGCGTGTACACCGGGTCGGCGCCGCCGAAACAATCCTGCACGAAGAGTTCTTTACCGTCCAAAAACCTTCTCAGCCGCTCCTCAATGCTGTCGAACACCGCTGGGCTCATCGGCTGGTTCACCGATCCCCAGTGGACGGAGGATTCGGTAGCGGAATCGCGGACAATGTACTTGTCCTTCGGTGAGCGGCCCGTAAACTGGCCGGTTCGGACCACGAGAGCGCCGCCCTTCGACAGCATCCCTTCGCGCTTCTGGATGGCTCTTTCGATCAATTCGGCGGAGGTAAGATCCCAATGCACCACGGCGGGGTGGGTAATACCTTGCTCGCCCAGATCTCGGGAATAAGTGCAATCGACTTCTGGATTCATATGTATAAAGCCCGGGATGCACTCAGTCTATCATGGGAACAGGTACTTAATTTTATGGGGTCCTGGGGGCGCCGTGCGGCGCTCGTGGTTCTGATATCGGCGGCGCTCATGGCGCGCGCCCAGGTGATTGACTTCGAATCCGGCGGATTGCACTATCGCACGCTGACTCGGAACGGGTTCACCATCATGTTCGCCAGCCTGCCGTCGCACGTGCGCGCTTACGCGGTCATGCAGGTGGCGGTTTCCAATGGCTCGCCCATCTCCTGGACGGTGAAGCCGGAGGACTTCAGCTTTCATCGGCCCGATGGCGTCGTGATTCAGGCGGCGCCCGCTGCCGAGGTGGTCGACTCCCTGATGACCAAAGCCTCTCGTGGCGATGTGATTCATCTGGTCACGGCGTACGAAGACGCCCTCTACGGAAACACCCGGCTCAAGCTAACCAATGGATACGAGGCGCGGCGGCAGAACGCCCTGGCGGAGGTGAGCTCGGCGAGGCTGAAGGCGGCCGCGGCCGCGTCGGCCATCGCGCTGGTGAGCACGCGTCTGTTATCGGGCGACTCCACCGACGGGGCGGTGTTCTTTCCCAGCAACGGCAAACCTCTGGGCGCCGGCAAGCTGATTGTGCACGCCGCCGGCGAGACATTTGAATTTGCCGCCGACGCCATGCCTGCACGGTAAGGTTACTGGGCCTTCCTTTGCGTGCCGCAGCGGGCAGGTGCGGCCCTGGCGGGCCGGCTTTCCAGAACGAACGGCAGTCTACGCGCCCCGGCCGTCCACCGGCGCGGTTTCCGGGATCCTCGCCGCCACTTCGTTGACCAAAGCCACCAGATCGTCGAGCTTCACGGGTTTGGACAGGTACCCATCCATGCCGGCCGCCAGACATTTCTCGCGGTCGCCGGCCATGGCATGGGCCGTGAACGCGTAAATGGGCACGCGAGAGTTGTCCTTTTCGCTCTGCCGGATCGCCGCTGTCGCCTCGAGGCCATCCATCTCCGGCATCTGCAGATCCATGAGGATCAGATCGAACTCGCCATGCCGGAAGAGATCCACCGCTTCGCCGCCGTTTGACGCCGCCCGCACCCGATGCCCCCTCGATTCGAGCACCGTGATGAGCAGGCGCTGGTTCACCGCATTGTCCTCCGCCACCAGGATGGAGAGCGAGCGCACGGCGCTTTCTTCCCACGCCCGGCGGGCGGGCGGCGGCGCGTTCCGTTGTTGCGACCTGCGGAAGCAGGCAGTGAAAGCGAACGTGGTGCCCTTTCCGGGCGCGCTCTCCAACTGCAGCGCGCCACCCAGCAGGTGCACCAGATTCCGGCTGATGGCCAGGCCAAGTCCCGTTCCTCCGTACTTGCGGGTGACCGATCCATCTGCCTGGCGGAACGGCTCGAATACGACCGCCTGCTTTTCGGCGGGGATGCCGATGCCCGTATCCGCCACCGCGATGCGCACGCCAACGGTGGTGTCGCTCTCGGACTCCAGTGAGGCCGCCAGCGTGACGCTGCCCTGGGGCGTGAACTTGACGGCGTTGCTCAGCAGGTTCAGCACGATCTGCCGCAGGCGCTCGGGATCGCCGCGCATCGTCGCGGGGATGGATGGCGAGATTTCGCAGCGCATCCGCAGGTTCTTGCGGGCCGCGTCGGTCTCGACAATTCTCATGGCCGAGCGCAGGCAGTCGGCGAGCGAAAAGTCCGTCTCGTCCAGTTCCATGCCGCCCGCGTCGGTGCGGGAGAAATCCAGGATGTCATTGATGATCCGCAGAAGAGAGCCGGCCGAGGTTCGCACCGTGTCCAGGTAGTCGCGCTGCTCGCCGGTGAGACTGGTTTCGAGCGCCAGCGCGGTGAATCCGACAATCCCGTTCATAGGCGTGCGCAGCTCGTGCGTGACGTTGGCCAGAAACTCGCTCTTGGCCCGGCTGGCCGCCTGCGCTTCGTCCCTGAGGCGGGCCTCTTCGGCCAGTTTCTCGGCAATTACCCTCGTTTGCCGGTGCACGCGCCGCCGCAGCACCATCACCCACGAGAACGCCAGCAGCACCACGCCGATGGTCAGCGCCAGCGCCCGCAGCGTCCGCTCCGGCGTCCACCATGGGGCCTCCCGGACCGTGACGATGTCGGCGGGCGAGCGCAGGCGCAGGGTGAAGGTGCGCGGAACCACGATGTCGTGCGAGGTGTCTACCTCCACCGAGCAGATTCCGGTCACCCCGAGTACGGCGCCATTGGTGAGCACCGGCAGGCCGGGCCGGTCGGCAATGCGCGCGGTGAAGGTGGTCCTTCCCGATTCCAGGTGGAATACCTGTTCGCCGGCGTCGTTGATCTGGTCCGTCAGAATGGCATCGATACGCACGAGTTGGCTATCGTAGTTGCCCTCCCTGGCTTCGTCGGCGGTCACCGGCGCCGGCGCGGGCTGCGGACCTCCGCCGATCTTTCTTAGAACTGCGTCGCGCATTTCCGGAGAGAACGGTCCCTTCATCGGGAACCCCACCACGTCCACAAGGTCTCCGGGGGCCAGTTGGGCGAAGGTGTGATCCCGGACGATGAGGGCTCCACCGGAGCCGCGGATCCATGTGGGGCCCAGGGGGTTGCTGAGCGTCACCACGCCGCGCACGTGCGTCAGGCGGTCCGTCCGAGCGTCGGGAGAGAACTGCAGCAACTCATCGACGCCGCGCACGGGCAGTGCAAATGGATCGGCGGGAGCCGGCTCGAGCACGGTCAGATAATCCATGCTCGGGACGAACAGTTGAATGCCCAGCAGTTGCCTGCGCCGGTTGAAAAGCGAACCGGCCACGCCGCGCAGGCGCACCCTGGCGCCACGGTACTGCTCCGGCAGAATGGGCAGTCCAACGATATGAGCCTTGAAGCTGCGGGTGCCCCACGTCAGCGTTATCAGCGCGTGCCCGAGAACCGTGTCCAGTCCGTGAATCACGCCTTCCAGCTCCACCCACTGGCTGTCCGCATTCCCGAGGAATATGTCTTCCACATCCCCCGCCAGAGGCGCCGGCATGACGCCGCGGCCCAGAATGCGAATCGACGGCTTCCCGATGGTGGGAGCAAAATCGCCCGGGAACGTAACCCCGGCTATATCCACCTCGTCGCCCGCTCGCATCGCCGGCAGCCCTTCGATGCCGTTGGTGAATACGTAGGTGCCTTCGGTCCTGTCCTGCACGAACGTGTTGTGCGTCAGCGGGTCGAAATAGGTGACCGTGCCCCGCACGTGGAGCGGGTACTCCCGGCGGGCCTCCAGCGCGCTCAGACGATGAAACTGCCGGACCTCGGTCAACACCGCCGGCGTGGACGTCCCCGGAGCGCGGTTTTCGCGGTCCACGGCGGCGGCCACCACCGGGCTCGCCGCGTCGAGGATCAGAGAACCGCCGTCGTACCTCGCGAAACCCGCGAGATCGACTTCATGTTCCGCCAGGCTGGGAACGTTCGGCGCCAACACCACCCGAATCCTGCCGGTGCCGTCGTCGACGATGTGCGAGGAGCCGATTTCCGTGTCCATGCGCTGCCCCCGGATGCGCACGCGCTGCTCGGGCAGCGCCGTCCCGGCGAGCGCCTGTAACGCGCGAACGCTCACCACCGGAAGCAGTTGCGGCGCAACCGAAGGCTGATCGACGGTGACGTCGTCCGTGGCTCCGACCCTCATCTGCAGATCCACGGTGTGTCCCCATACATCGAGCGTACTGCTGGCAATTCCCCGCACCGTAAGCCGCGCCCCCACCAGACTGAAAAAATCTCCCGTCGGGTAGGCCAGGACCCGCGCCACCACCTTCCGCCCCGCGGAATCCATGGTCAGTGAAAGCTGGCCCTTTGGTTCGATGAACGCCGAGTGAACCATGCCGCTGATGGTGGCGCGGCGGTATTCGAAGCGGCTCAGATCGGCGCCATCGGCGGCAATAGGGACTGCCGCGGGCAGCGCTGCGTTTCCGATTACCCGAATGTGCGGCTCAATCACCAGCGGCGCCGCCCCGCCCGCCCCGGCGATCCCGGAGACTTCAACCACCTGCCCGGCGGCCCACATCCGGCGGTCCGCCAGCGTATCCACCGCGATGCCCCCAGTGGCATCCTGCACGAAGAACAAATCCATCCAGGGATCGAAATACGTGACCGTTCCGCGGAGCCGAACGGGAACGCCGGCGCGAACGTCTTCCGGCGAAAGCTCGCGCACCTGCTGCACGGTGGTTCTGACCCCGTGATTGGCGCGGAAACCGCACCCGGCCAGCGTCAGAACCAATGCGCACGCCACACCCGCGGCCAACCTGATAACGGTCGGCCGGGCGCGGGGCACGATTCTCCCGGTTATTGCCATCGAACTCTCTTTGGTGCAGTTCTGATTTCTTATCGTCTCATTCCGCGCAAGCCTGCAGTCACGGGGGGGGGTTATTTGTCACCTGGCTTATGGCGGCCGGGGAGTCCCACCGGGTTCTCGTGGACGCGTTCGCGAATACGATTGCTCATGCCACGGGCCAGCGCCACCGCCGACTCCCCGTAGCGGTCCCGCAGCCGGTCCACCGCCGAAAGCGCGCTGGTCCAGCGCTCGGAAAGCTGCTGGTCCAGCAGGCGCATCTGCCCGGTGGCGTGCTCCAGGCCGGAGGCATGAACGCCCAGCAGGCGCACCTTGAGGGACCGGTCGAAATTCTCGTGGAAAAGGTCGCGGATCGCGGTCAGGATTTCAGAGTCGATCTGGGTGGCGTGGTCCAGCGATTTCGCCCTGGTAATGGTGGAGAAATCGGAATAACGGAGCTTGAGCTGGATGGTGCGCGCGAACAGCAGATGTTCCCGCAGCCGCCGCGCCACCATCTCGGAGAGCCGCACCAGGGTGGCTTCCAGCCGTTCCCCGTCGGCGGTGTCCTGGTCGAAGGTGTGCTCGTGGCTGATGGACTTGGGATCGCCGCCGGCCCCAACCTCGGTGTCGAACCAGCCGCCCGCGTCGAGGCCCTTTGCCTTGCCCGCCAGCGCCAGGCCCCACTGGCCGAAGCGCTCGGCCAGGAACTTCTCGCTGAGCGCGGCCAGGTCGCCCACGCGCCGGATCCCGCAGGCGTGCAGGTTGCGCTCGGTCACCTTGCCCACGCCGGGGATGCGGCGGACCTCCAGCGGCGCCAGAAACCGCGCCTCCTGGCCGGGCAGCACCCACAATACGCCGTTGGGCTTGGCCTGATCCGACGATACCTTGGCCACCATGCGCGACACCGAAATGCCGATGGAGCAGTTCAGCCCGGTGTCGGCCTTCATCCGCTGGTGCAGGGCGTGCGCGGCGGCCAGCGGAGGACCGTGCAGGCGCTCGGTGCCGGTCATGTCCAGATACGCTTCGTCGATGGAGGCCATGTCCACCAGCGGCGTGAACATGGTGAACACGGTGAAGGCCTTGCCGGAGTACTCGCGGTACATGTCCGGATGCCCGTCGAGGAAGATGGCGTGGGGGCAGAGCTTGCCGGCCGTTCGCAGGGGCATGGCCGAATGCACGCCGAACCTGCGCGCCGCGTACGACGCCGCCGACACGACGCCGCGCTGGTCCGGCTTGCCGCCCACGACGACGGCTTTGCCCTTGAGCGAAGGGTCAAGCAACTCCTCCACGCTCACGAAGAACGCGTCCATGTCGACGTGGAAGTAGGTCTTCACTTTATGCCGGCTCGAAAGTTGTACTGAATGGACGACAGGCTTCTCGTCGTCGCTCTGTACTAGAATACATGTGGTATAACGGCGATAAAAACTGAATCTGAAACGCCCGATGGGAACTGCAATGGCATCACAGCTAGGAAATCCGATCACAGCATCTGAGCAGTTGTTTGAGACCTACCTGATCGCGAACGGGTACACCGACTGGACTCACGAACACCGGACGCTCGGCAAGCCCACTACGCCGGATTATCGTATCCGGTTCGGCGATGCGGACCTGTACTTCGAGGTCAAAGAGTTTGAAGGCGATTGTCTCGTTCAAGAGCCCACGCGCGCCGGTGAGGGCAGGGGTTATGATCCGCATCGTCCGTTGCGGGAGAAGGTGAATCAGGCAGCACGGCAGTTCAAGCGCTACAAGGAGTTCCCATGCGCCCTCGTGTTGTCTGATCCGAATGCGACTTGCGTCGACATCGACACACCCGAGATCGCAATCGGCACGATGTTGGGCAATATCGGTTTCGTAATCCCGTTTGCTGAATCAGCCGATCCCGACGCCGCCCCGACGCAGGTATTCGTCAGCGGCGGCAAGATGGTGAACTACAAGCATGGAACGGCGCAGAACACTACGATCAGTTCCGTCATCAGCTTGATGCCTTACCCGCTGCGGCGAAAACGAATGCAGATTGCACTCGACAAACGTGCGCGAGAGGCTGGTCGGAAGTTGACGTACGAAGAGTCGTGGGCGGCAGCCAAGACCGTTCCGACGACCGACGAAGATGCCGTTCTCCGTGTGGTGGTGTATGAGAATCCCTACGCTCGAATTCCGCTGAGCCGTGACCTGTTCCGAGGGGCTTTCGACGAGCGGTGGGGCGCTGAGGGAGGGTTGATTCGCCGGGTGTTCGTCGGTGACCGATTGGCAGCACTTGAAACGGAGCTGGCGCGATGCGATCGCCGTTCCCCAGTACAACGTTTGATGGATCGACAGCGAAAGGAGTGAGCGGGCAGTGTGGACACGTCGCCATGCGCCGCATCGTGGATAAAATGAAGCCGCGTGTTCGAGCGTGTATCGCCTACGTTGCAGGGCGGTTGATGCCATGGAGAGCGTTATACTCGGCCGTTTTGATCGCTGTCCTGACAGCGCCAGCCTTCGGGCAGAACCGTGCTTTCTCCGCGGATATGGTGGCGGCGGCGTCTAAGTCCGTCGTTCTGCTGAAAGGCGTCACCGATAGCGGAACGGTTCTTGGTAGCGGGTTTTTGATTTCGTCTGACGGCCAGATCGCAACGAATCTTCACGTAGTTCGTGAGATGAAGTCGGGCAGTGTTCGACTTGCCTCAGGTGAGGTCTACGACAACCTGATGGTGCTTGCGTTCGATGACCGCAAAGACTTGGCGATTGTAAAGATCGCCGGATTTGATCTCCCCGCTATAGAATTGGGCAATTCTAACGAAGTACAGCCGGGTGAGCCTGTCATGGCAATTGGTAGCCCCGATGGGCTGCAGGGGACGATTACGGCAGGTGTGGTCAGCGCGATCAGAGAAGACCCGTTTTCAGGTGGGTACAAAGTGATCCAGACTGATGCCGCGTCCAACCCAGGAAACAGTGGAGGGCCACTCCTCAACAACAAGGGACAAGTCATCGGCGTTATCACATCGAGGCTCCAAGCTTCGCAGGGTCTGAACTTCGCAGTGCCGATCAACTATGTGCGTGGTCTGAGGAATGTGCTTGGTAAGCCGATGACCCTTGCCGACTTTCGTGCAGCAGTGAGTGCAACTCCCGTGGACGTGTTTAACACTGCTGAGTCTTTTCCGACCAACTGGATTTCAATTACGACTGGAATGAAGTTCAAGATTCGGACGGAGCCAGATGTCGTATATGTGGAGGGAGTCCTGTCGGATGCTGTAAGACAGAATGGCACTTTCACGAGCGTCGAGCTGCATAAGGCGAGCAATGGGTACAGCGGCAAGGTGCGCGTGGTAATAGCAGGCGGGTGCAGATTGGAGTACCCTGCCGAGGCCTCTGTGTTTTCTCCGTCTAGAATTGAGATTCGGTTTTTGCTGCCGCCAGTCGGCTCGAAGTTCAACCCTAAGAAGTGTGCTTATGATAAAGCTCCTGCGTGGCGAGATGCCGTTTGGATTCCTGAATAGACATTTCCATTCCCTGGGCCGTCCCATCGTCAAGATCAAGACTCCGCGACAAATCCAATCCGGCACCACATCGCGTAGCCGGTCTAGCGCGGCAACTTGCAGCCTGTAACCATACAGGTTACACTTGTGACGTGGCGATCAAAGGTTTTCGACACAAAGGAATCGAACGGTTCTTCGCCACAGGAACGAAGTCGGGTATTCAAGCGAAACACGCCGACCGGCTCCGCCTGATCCTCGGCCGTTTGAACGCCTCAACCGGCGCGCGCGATATGAACCTGCCCGGCCTGGATCTTCATGAACTCCACGGCCCCCGAAAGGGCACGTGGGCCGTGACGGTGAGCGGCAACTGGCGCGTGACCTTCGCGTACGCCGGGAAGGACGCGGATCGCGTAGACTACGAGGATTACCATTGAGGTGACCATGAAGATGCATAATCCGCCGCACCCCGGTGAAGTGCTCAGGCAACTGTGCCTGGGACCCCTGAACCTGACCGTCACGGACGCCGCGCGGTCGCTGGGCGTGAGCCGGAAGGCGCTGTCCAGCATCCTCAACGGGCGTGCCGGCATCAGCCCGGAGATGGCGGTTCGGCTCTCCATAGCCTTCAACACCAGCGCTGAAAGCTGGCTTAACCAGCAGCTTCAGTACGACCTCTGGCACGCGGAGAAGAACCGGAGGTTGCTCCGCGTGGAGAAACTGTCCGCGGCCTGAAACTACGCGACAAGTTCAATCTCGGCGTACTCAGTAACGGCGCTCGGCCTCGGCACGGTCTCGCCGTGCGATTGCAACTCGTGGACGTAAATCGCCACGCCGCGGGAAATCAGTTCGCGCACTTCCTCGATGGTCGCCCCGGTAACGCCGAGCCCAGGAAGGTCCGGAGCGTATGCGCTGTAGCCCGTTTCTGTCTGCTCGATAACGATGGCGTATCTCACAGATCCTCCTTTTTCAGCCCGGATTGTCTCAGGATGCTGCTCAGCGTCCCGCTCGCAATCGCTTCAGCATCCCGGCCTGCAACCACCACGATACCGCTTCTGGTGGGGTGCCGGTAGATCTCATGACTGCCAGTCTGCCGCACTTTGAACCAGCCATTTGCTCTCAACGCCTTCCGTTGCACCACAAGCAGCCCCTGCCAGCCATGCTGTAAGCGTAGAGGAAACAGGTTTCGATGGCAAGCGCAAATCCCCGGCCAGACGTACGCATTATGCTAACATGCAGTAGTGAACGTCATCAGCAAGCGCGGGCTGATGGAGCGGGCGAGGAAACACCCGGCCACGGCCGGCGAGCTGGCCATCTGGTACGGCATTGCCCGCAGAGCAGAATGGTCCCGGCTGGAGGACGTGCGCGCGGACTTCCCCTCCGCCGATCAGGTCGGCCGGGTTCTGGTGTTTAACGTCCGCTGGAATGCCTTTCGCCTGATCGTGACGGTGGACTATCCGACGAAACGGCTCTTCGTAAAAGCGCTGCTCACCCACAAGGAATATGACCGCAAGGAGTGGATGAAATGGACAAAACCCTAACCGCAAAGCGCACTGTCCGGAGACCCGGAACGGCGCCCGCGCGCGTCACCGCGACCCTGAACGCACTGCGCTACGGCAGACTTTGCGCGGCCGTGATCCCCAAGGTGATCGAGAACGATCGCGAATTCGACCGCATGACGGAAGAGCTGGAGCGGCTGACGTTCAAGCGGAACGCGACCACCGAGGAAAACGTGCTCGCGAAGCTGATCGAGCGGCTCATTCAGGATTATGACGACACGCACCATCCATTGCCCGCCGTTCCACCCAATCAGGCGGTGAGGATGCTGATGGAACAGCGGCGATTGCGGCAAGCCGATCTTGTCCAGGCGATTGGCTCACGGGCACAGGTGTCCGATCTGGTAAGCGGCCGCCGCGGCATCAGCAAGGCCCAGGCGAAGCGGCTCGCGGAGTTCTTTCACGTTCCGGCCGATCTGTTCATCTGAACAGTCGCATAAATAGCACGCGCGGGATTCCGGCCAGATCGGGGATCAGACGAACGCCACCCCAACCCTCGCCCAGCATCCCGCCCACTTCGAATCGTCTCGCGACGAGAAGAAATCAAGGTGTAGTAGTGCAACGGCATGCGAGCGGTCTGCAGTCCTTGTGGAGCAGGCCTCTGGCCCAATGGCACTTAACTTTTGAGCCTGTCTGGCAAGTGGTTGATTCTCTGAGTTTGTGGGGCGGGCAATCCTGCCCGCAGCCGGCTTTCAAGCCGGCTTGGCGCCGCGTGGAAACGCGGC